>NZ_JARXWM010000001.1:0-850435 GCF_029893135.1 Paenibacillus sp. PastF-3
ATGCTGGACTTCTTTTAGACATTAGAAAAACTCCCATCATTGTAGCAGTAGAAGTTTTCGTTTTTTCTACTGTCTACTATGATGGGAGCATATCACCAGGACGACAACCGGTTCTTTTTGTTGTTTAGCTTCTCAAAGTATTGGGAAGTTGCTTAATTCGATCCTCATCCGGTGTGACAAACAACGTCTTCTGATGATCATAGATCACAAATCCGGGTTTGGAGCCACTTGGTTTACGGACATGGCGGATCAGCGTGCAGTCTACAGGTACACTGCTTGACTGCTTCGCCTGGCTGAAATAAGCCGCAATCTGGGCTGCTTCTTCCAGGGTGGCATCCCCAAACTCTTCACTTCGGATGACCACATGAGAGCCAGGGATATCCTTGGTATGCAGCCAAGTGTCATTGGGTGAAGCCAGTCGGTTGGTGACGTATTCGTTCTGTAAATTGTTTTTTCCGACATAAATGTCGATGCCTTCAGACGAGGTGAAGACTTGCAATGTAGGTCTGGTTGCTTTTTTCTTCTTCTTTCCTTTTTTGCTTCTGTCGCGTAAATATCCTTGACTTACAAGCTCGTCGCGGATCTCCTCAATATCATTCAATGAGGCATGAGCAAGCTGCTGAAGTAAACTTTCCATGTAGGTGATTTCCTCATGGGTCTTAATCAACTGCTCATTAATGACTAGAAGGCTGTTCTTATATTTGTTGTACTTTTTAAAATAACGTTGTGCGTTATCCGATGGGCTTAATAAAGGATCGAGTGGAATGACCATTTCAGCCTGATTTTCGTCATAATAATTGACCAATGAGGCTTCTTTATCTCCTTTGGACACGACATGTAATGACGCGAACAGCAGCTCACCCCAAATGCGATAGCGATCTGCGTCCTGCGCTTCGTCTAGATCCTTCTGCAGATTGGCAAGCTTCTTAACATTTTTACTTCTTTCGTTGCTCAGGAATCGGATCAAATCACTGACCCGTTGTTTCACCGTATCACGTTCGGCTTTATCCCCGTAATAGTCCTCCATGCACTCACTGATCGAGTTGTATGTCTTCGCATTTTCACCCAATAGAGTTAAAGGAATCGCGGAGAATATCATTTTTCCTTTCGCATTCGCACCTGAAACTGGAGAGAATTCGCAACGATGTACGGGTCCCATAACAGATTGGAAGCTGTCCCATAATTTTGTTGGAAATTCTGCTGTAGATCCCTGTGTACCGCCTGCCGCCAGGTCATTTCTGAGGCGCAGAGCAATCTCTCCGGCAACAAGTGGGCTCATTCCGCTGAAGGCGTGCACCATCCAGCCTACAGGGTCAGCCGATGGGGAGGGACCACCTGAGCCGTCTGGTTTTTGCTCAACTTCTTCTTTTGTAATCAGATTAGCCAGTTCGCCTTCTATGATTTCTTCCGGTTCGCTCTCCTTCGCATCATCTTCCAGTAAAGCGGCTTCTTCAGCAGCCGAGATTAAATTGAGAAATTGCTCTTTGTCAATTTCCAGAGGGTTCAGCTTATGCTGCTGGGGAGGCTCTGTGTAAGCGACGCCGGGCATTACAATCCGGTAGCTGCTGATCGATGGAGTAACATGATGAATGCCGTCTATGATCGTACTAGTGCTAAGATCTGTAAGGATGATATTACTGTGACGTCCCATGAGCTCTATGATGATCTTTTTGGCGGAGACGTCTCCAAGCTCATCTCTAGTCTTAACGTTTATGTGAATAATTCGTTCCATGCCTACCTGAGTGATACTCTCGATAGCCCCACCTTCACAATGCTTACGCATGAGCATGCAGAACATAGGGGCTTCTGATGGGTTTATGCTGCTTCTTTCTGTAAGATGCAGACGAGGATATGTCGGATTAGCAGAGAGCAATAGCTTGCCACCGCCGCCTGCACCCCGCAGGTTGAAGATTAGATCGTGATTATTCGGTTGATATATTTTGCCTATGCGCGCACCGATGAATGATTGCAGTTCGTGCACGATAGCTCGGGTAACAATGCCGTCTAATGCCATGATAAAGTTCTCCTGTCGACGTGAAATGAATTTCTGGAAATATAAGAAAGTATAAGTTTCATACATTACTTTATCCCTTATATTTCTCGCTTAAACCCTTATCGTCCTTATAAGAACGACGAGGTCGTTAAAGCTTACCTCTCTATGATGCCATACTTTGGGACATTCGTGCAAAAGGGGAATTGGTTAAGCGGTGATATTATTGGACGACCTTGAATACACTTGGTCATGAACAGGTGGAAAAGCTGTGCGCCGCCGGAAGTCAAGAAACGACCGGGAGGGAAAGAAAAGTCATGGAACAAAACAGTTGGCACCGGCTCGGTGCAGAAGAGCTGCAGAAAATGTTCAATGTCCATCCGAGGACGGGCCTCAGTGGAGAGGATGCCGCGGAGCGACGGAAGCAAAATGGGTTTAACGAGCTGTCCGAAGGAAAGACGGTATCCCCGTTTACCCTGCTGTTGAACCAGTTTAAGGATTTCATGGTGCTTGTGCTCATGGGTGCGACGCTCGTGTCCGGCTTGCTTGGCGAATATTTGGATGCCATCACGATCATCGCAATTATCCTTCTCAACGGAGCCCTTGGGTTTGTCCAGGAGTTTCGCGCCGAACGTTCGCTAAGAGCTTTAAAACAGCTCTCCGCACCTTCTGCCAAAGTGCTGCGCGGGGGGAATAGCGAGGTAATTCCAGCCAAGATGTTAGTCCCTGGTGATATTGTCTTGCTGGAGAGCGGTGATCGAATTCCTGCGGACATACGATGGCTGGATTGCAGTTCTTTATATGTGGAGGAATCCGCGCTTACTGGGGAATCATTGCCTGTCTCGAAGCATTCGGATGTGATCCACGCAGAAGAGATTCCGCTTGGCGATCAAAAGAATCTCGGGTTCATGGGCACAATGGTAACCAGGGGGACTGGTAAAGCTATCGTGGTTCGAACGGGCATGAACACAGAGATGGGTAAGATTGCAGATCTGATCCAAAATACGGAATCTCAGGAGACCCCGCTTCAGCATCGGCTCGAACAGTTAGGGAAAATTTTGATCTATGTATCACTAGGTTTAACGATTGTGGTTGTAGCCGCCGGTATTTTACATGGACAGCCTGCCACAGCTATGTTCTTGGCTGGGGTAAGCTTGGCAGTCGCTGCGATTCCCGAAGGGCTTCCAGCCATTGTAACTATTGCACTTGCGCTGGGCGTTCAAAGGATGATAAAACGTAAGGCCATCGTTCGTAAATTGCCTTCGGTCGAAACCTTGGGCTGTGCATCCGTAATCTGTTCGGACAAGACGGGAACATTGACTCAGAACAAAATGACGGTGACCCGATTGTGGACGGGTGGACGTGGGCTTGATGTAACAGGTGAAGGTTATGCTCCGAACGGACAGGTTCTGGAGAAAGGGAAGCCTGTAGATCTCAAAAATGATCAAAGTTTACGACGGATGCTACAGGTTGGTGCTTTGTGCAGTAATGCGGAGATTATCGAGACCTTTCCTGCCGAAGTAAGGGGTAAGCGTAAAGGAAAGGATAAGGATATTGTCGTTGATAAGTCATCTGACATCTCGTCCATCTGGGAACTCAAGGGAGATCCAACCGAAGGAGCGCTTGTGGCACTTTCAGGGAAGATGGGTTTAACCGCCCAGACGTTAGCCGTCACTTACTCCCGGGAGAAGGAATTTCCTTTTGATTCCGAGCGGAAGTTAATGTCAGTGATTATTGGTCATCCCGGAGGACGAATGGTATGTACGAAAGGCGCGCCTGATGTACTGCTTAATCGCTGTTCTTATATGCTCTGGGAGGGCGGTGTGGTGCCTTTAACGCCAACTTTACGGCAGAAGGTGCTTGAAGCGAATGAGCAAATGGCCTCGGGCGCGCTTCGTGTACTAGGTATGGCTTATCGTGATATGCGCCCAAGTGAACATGTAAATAGTGAAAAAGATGCAGAAAGCCAACTCGTCTTTATCGGATTGGCTGGAATGATTGATCCACCGCGGCGTGAAGTTCGTGATGCCATTAGCATCACACGCCGAGCAGGGATTAAGACTGTAATGATTACCGGGGACCACGGAACAACTGCAGAGGCCATTGCGCATCAATTAGGAATTTTACAACGTGGGGGCACGGTACTGACAGGGGCTCAACTGACTCGGATGGATGATGATGAGCTGGATAAAGTATCGGATAATGTGTTTGTATTCGCCCGCGTATCTCCTGAGCATAAGCTTCGTATCGTGAAGTCTTTGCAGCGCCGGGGTCATGTTGTGGCTATGACCGGAGACGGTGTCAATGATGCGCCAGCGATTAAAGCAGCAGATATAGGTATTTCTATGGGGATCACCGGTACAGATGTGACCAAGGAAGCATCTTCACTTGTTCTAGGGGATGATAACTTTTCAACCATTGTTGCCGCTATTGAAGAAGGTAGAAACATCTATGAGAACATTCGTAAGTTCATTCGTTACCTGCTCGCATCGAATGTAGGAGAGATCTTGACCATGTTCTTTGCGATGATGCTCGGTCTGCCTCTGCCGTTAGTGCCTATTCAAATTTTATGGGTCAATCTGGTGACAGACGGACTTCCAGCGATGGCGCTTGGTGTTGACCAGCCCGAGAAGGATTTGATGGAGCATAAACCGCGTGGTGCGAAGGAAAATATTTTTGCCCGCCGTTTAGGCTGGAAGATCATAAGCCGTGGTTTTTTAATCGGTTTATGTACGTTAGGTGCATTTTGGCTAACCTTACGGGTGGCACCAGAGAATCCAGCGCAGCTGATTCGAGCACAGTCCGTAGCTTTTGCGACACTCGTTATGGCTCAGTTGATTCACGTCTTTGATTGCCGCAGTTCCCGTTCGGTGTTCCATCGAAATCCGTTCCAGAATAAGTACCTGGTGCTTGCAGTATTGTCATCCGTAATTCTGATGCTGGCTGTGATGTACGTACCCTTTCTCCAGCCTGTCTTCAAAACGGTGCCGCTTAATTTCCGCGAATGGTGTCTAGTATTTGTGACAGCGGGGATCCCGACCTTCTTGATGGGTGCCGGAAGTGTTTGGGGTGGTAAACGTAACAAAGGACGTAGCGGGAGTAATTCGATGATAAAAAGTACAAAAATTTCAGCATAAAGTCAATACTAATGCTCCATTCCTAAAGGTATACTTGTTGCAGTTAACAGCTCGTATACGTGCGCTGAGCTACATTACACAGATCATTAAGCTTAAGCGAATGCTAACTTAACATAACCTTTAGGAGTGGACGTTTAATGGAATTCACAAAAATGCACGGCCTTGGTAATGACTTCATCGTAGTTTTTGGTGAGCAAGAACTTCCGAGAAACGCAGCGGAACTTGCTATAACACTATGCAATCGGTTCTTCGGAATTGGTGCGGACGGACTTGTCTACATCCTGCCGTCTGAACGTGGCGATTTTATGATGCGCATTATGAACTCTGATGGTTCGGAAGCGGAGCAGTGCGGAAACGCCATCCGATGTGTCTCCAAATATGTCTACGAGCATGGCTTGGTGAACTCCGAGCAGATTGTTATAGAAACGATTGGTGCCGGAGAACAAAAGGTTACCTTGAATGTGAAAGATGGTGTAGTGGAGACAGTAACGGTGGATATGGGTGAGCCTGTATTGTCTGGCCTTCAAATTCCGGTAGCGATTGATGCAGAACCAGTGCTCTCAGAGCCGATTGAATCAGACGGAACCGAATTTAAGTTTACTGCAGTGTCTATGGGTAACCCTCATTGCGTTATTTATGTCGAGGATGCTGTATCCTTTGATCTTGCGACATGGGGGCCAAAGCTAGAAGTGCATCCAATGTTCCCGAGAAAGGTTAACGTTGAGTTCGCGACGGTTCTGGATCGAGGCAGAGTAGATATGCGGGTATGGGAACGTGGAGCTGGACCAACCTTAGCCTGTGGGACTGGAGCCTGCGCAACTCTAGTGTCTTCTGTGCTGAACGGTCTGACAGACCGAGCGGCTTGGATTAGTCTAAAGGGTGGTGATCTCTACATTGAATGGAATGAAGAGGATAACCATGTGTATATGACGGGACCGGCTGAAGTTGTATTCACAGGCAGTGTGGCTCTTTAAATATTTCTATTTTCGAATCATATCATTGGAATAAACGGCAGTCTAAGAGATCGTTCTTGGATTGCCGTTTTTTGTTTTGTATAAATGAAAACACTGGAGCTGGAACTGGAATTGGAATAATGGAAGACATAACCGAGAATAATACTTCCAAGCTTGAGAACAAAAGGGAGGGATCTTGTTGAACATCAAAGGATTAAATAGAAGATATAAATCCGGTAAAAGCCAACAAGATTCTCCGCCATCGCTGGGTAGATTATCGATCAATCTCACACAAACGTTAGAACATATAATAAACGAGCTAGGAGATAGTCCCGATCTAAAAATACGCCATTTAAAAGTTGGGGGAGATTCTTCTGTATCGGTAGCGGCTCTTTACCTCAGTGGTCTAGTGCAGACAGACGCTGTTGATGAATTCATCGTGGGTTCATTAGTCGGGGTGACGAGCGAAATGATAAATGAAAAAGTCCCTGCATCAGGAAGTTTAATAGAATTTATTTTGAATCGCACTTTAGAAATTGGTGATGCGGAGATACAAGAGGAGTGGAAAGAGGTTCTGCTTGCGATTCTTTCTGGAGAAACAGTGATTTTAATTGACGGGTATGCCAGTGCCATTGTGTGTGGCACCCAAGGTGGCGAAACACGTTCAGTCACTGAACCGTCCTCTCAGCTTGTTGTCCGTGGTCCGAAAGACAGTTTTGTAGAATCCCTAGCCACGAATATTTCCTTAATCCGGCGGAGATTAAAGACCCCGAATTTAAGACTGGAGTATATGAAAATTGGTGAGGTATCTCATACCTATGTGGCTATGCTGTTCATTAAAGGCATCGTTGATGAAAAGCTGGTCAATGAGGTTAGAGAACGGCTGAATGGAATCCAAATCGATGCGATCTTGGAATCTGGGTATATTGAAGAATTGATACAGGATAAAACCTTCACTCCTTTTCCGACCATTAATAACAGTGAGCGCCCAGATGTCGCTGCTTCTAATCTGTTAGAGGGTAGAGTAGTGCTGGTTATAGACGGAACCCCTTTTATCTTGATTTTGCCGGCGGTATTCACACAATTCTTTCAGTCTTCATCGGATTATGCTGAAAGGTTTGATATTTCTATATTAATGCTGTTCATCCGGTATATCAGCTTTATTATTCTGATTCTTGGACCTTCCGTTTATATAGCACTGACTACGTTCCACTATGAGATGATCCCGACAACCTTACTGATTAATTTATTGTCGCAACGTGAGAATGTCCCCTTTCCTGCTTTCGTGGAGGCAATAGTGATGGAAGGTGCGTTCGAAATCATTAGAGAGGCTGGGGTACGGATGCCTCGCGCAGTGGGGCAAACCGTATCTGTTGTAGGTGCTCTGATTCTAGGTCAGGCTGTCGTAGAGGCCGGAATTATCACCCCGGTTATGGTTATTGTGGTAGCGCTGACCGGCATCGCAAGCTTTGCTATTCCTTCGTATAACATGGCGATTGCGGGCAGGCTTATTCGTTTTGCTTTTTTAATATTTGCCGGGATGTTTGGATTTTATGGAATTACACTGGGTCTTATTATACTCGTTGCGCATATGAACAGCTTGCGTTCATTTGGTATTCCTTATTTGTCACCTATAGTGCCTTTATCTGTGAAGCGGCAAAAAGATACCTTTTTAAGATTACCTATGTGGACACACAGTGTGGATCAATCATCAACTCAAGGTAAGCGCAGAAATTCGCCGGAAGGTGAGAAGATAAACGCAAGTCATCCAGAGAATCTTGCTCCTGTCATCGGAGATAAGGCTGATGATACAGGAAGGCAAAAGAAAGGAGCTCTTGATGAAGGATAAACAATCATTGTATATAAGAAGCGGTTTAACCTTAGTGATGATCCTTATGCTTACTGGCTGCTGGGATAGTGTTGAACTAAACAGAAGAGCGATTGTCTCGGGTGTGGCGATTGATAGGGGGGCAGCGGAAGCAGATAAATATATTTTATCGTTCCAAATTATTGTTGCAGACGAAATTTCAGGTGAGAACGCTAGGGGGACTTCTCCTGTTGCTATATATAAAGGGACTGGTCGCACTATGTTTGAAGCCTTAGCTGATGCTTCGCGTCAAACCGCGCGATTTTTGTCATTAGGGCATATTCGAGTAATAGTGATTTCAGAGAAATTCGCCCGGGAGGGGATTAAGGATATTATGGATGTGCTGGAAAGAGAAAGTGAGACTCGTCTGACGAGCCTTCTCTTTATTTCCAAAGGGCAACCGGCAAGTGACAGTATGACGACTATGACCGTGTTCGGAAGGATCCCAGCTAACGATCTGGTGGAAAAGCTGGAAACTACCTCTAAACAGTTTGGTTACAATTATCGAATGGAGGTGGATGATGTAGTCCGTGGGATTCAGATGCCAAGCGGGGGACCGATGATTAATGGCGTTGAAGTCATAGGAGATGTCGAGCAGAGAGACTCGAACGATAATTTAAAAGCGATAAAACCGAAAGCTACTTTGAGGGTAACAGGAATCGCAGTTTTTAAAGAGGACAAGCTGGTGGGTTGGCTTCAAGGAGAAGATGCGATCGGTACCTCGCTTTTAAAAAATAAAATTACACAAATGCCCGCATTCGTATCTATCGGAGAGAATAAGTATTTGTCTTTTAATATTTATCTTTCTCAGGCTCGTATCGTTGTTGATGCTAAGGATACTGAACATCCAGTCTTTACGATAAAAATTACACAGCAAGCAGGGTTAAAAGAATCGCCCAATCCTTTGGAGTTGACGAAGCCTGATGTGGTAAATGATCTTACGGAGCTTCTGGAAAAAAACATTCGTGATCAAGTATGGAAAGCAATAGCCAAGTCCCGAGCATTAAAGAGTGATTATATAGGTTTCGGGGAAATAGTAGAACGTGAAAATCCGCAAGGGTGGAAAAAAGTCAAAGATCATTGGGAGAATATATTTGCAACATGCGAGATTAAAGTGGAAGAGGATGTTGTAATCAGACACACCGACATGCGTAGCGATTCTTTTCAGATCAATAAGTAATAATGAAGCTAAAAGGAGGGGCGTATATGCATAGTGGCAGTATAAAAATTGGTTTGCTCCAATTCTTCACCTTAACATTATTGTTCGAAATGGGGACAGCGTTAGTGGTGAATCTGGGAATGGAAGCGGGGAAAGATGCATGGATTTCAATATTGATTGGAAATGTAATAGGTCTTGTAGTTTTTGCTGGATATGCCTATTTATATAGAAAGTTCCCGAAGCTGCCGCTAACTGCGTATACCCGAAAACTAGTTGGAAAATATTTGGGTTCGGTGATCTCTGTGCTTTACATTATTCTGTTTATCAATTTGGCGGGTCGTGATTTAAGGGACGGAAGCTCTATGCTGGTAATGGCTACTATGCATCATACGCCGTTGTTTATCGTCTCTTCCCTGATGATATTATCCAGTGCATATGTGCTTCATAAAGGTGTAGAAGTCCTCTCCAGAACCTCTTTGGTTTTTGCAGCTCTGGTGATTTTGATCGGTATCTTTTGCTCGATGATGCTGATGTTTTCAGGGTCTATTCATTTACAACAGCTGCAGCCCGTTTTTGAGAATGGTGTTAAGCCTGTATTAACTTCTGTAGTCAAACAGAGTTATATGTTTCCATTTGGTGAAATGATCTGTTTTACTATGCTTATGCCTTATTTGAACCATACGAAAAAAGGACCTTGGGTGATTGCCGCGGCAATTTTCGTTTCTGGGTTACTTCTCAGCCTTACTATGGTTTTGAATATATCGGTACTGGGGTCAGATATTATTAAACGTTCACCACTGCCGCTGATGCCGACAATCAGCAAAATCTCCATATCAGATTTCATCCAACGCGTTGACATTCTAGTTGTCATGGTATTAATTATAGGTGTGTTTTTCAAAATGTCTGTTTTTTTCGCGGCAGCGCTTATAGGCATATCGGAGTTATTTAAGATTCCTTATCGGAGAATGATCTATCCGACAGCTTTAATTATTTTGTTTAGTTCTATGCTGAATGCTCGCAGTTTTATTGAACATCTTAATGAGGGGGGGAGATTATTATACACGGTTTATCCTTTGTTCATGGTGTTGATACCGGTTATACTTGTGATTATTGCCGCAATAAAAAGTCACTTTTCAGCTTCACGACCGGGTTGACTTCCTCGAATCCAAGAAATGATGTCAGGAACAAGCAGACAGAGCAATAAGAAGACGGCTGTTGTCTTTTCAGATGCAGTATACAGTAAGTAATTTAGAATATATCCAATGTTCCCAAAGCCATAACCGAACATCCAGTCCACCAAAAAAAGATAAAGCAAAGAGAGCGTGGTCAGAAATACTAAGATCAGATATTTTTGCAGTAACACTTTCCTGTTTTTTTTCTTCATCTGATTCATCCCTTCTTTTTTACGTAAATAACAGATTTATTATTAGTATGTAGTATTTAATCCGTGACCATGCAATGCGCATAAATGTTGTTCTTTTCTTTTATAGTGAAAGCTTATCATCCCTACCGATTTATGATACATTAGTATGAAACTATTGTGTCAGGGGAGGATCTTGCAGTGAAGCCGGATTTACGTTCCGCATGGGGAAACAACGTATTGGTCGGAGACGGAGCGATGGGTACCTATTTATATCAGAAAGGCTTCCCTGTCGGCATTTCCTACGAAGAATTAAATTTGACTTCTCCAGGGGTTATTGAAGATGTCCATCGCAGCTATATCGATGCAGGGGCAGTGCTTCTAGAAAGTAACACGTTCTCTGCGAATTTTGACAGGCTGTCCAAATATGGTTTGGAGTCCAAGGTTAAAGAAATTAATCGCGCCGGCGTAAGCATCGCTCGTAAAGCCGCTGGAGATACTGGATATGTATTAGGTGCTGTAGGCTCTATTCGCGCCGGTAAGCGTGCAAATCTCTCATCCACAGAGTTGAAGAAGTATTTTACACAGCAGATTACAGCATTGTTAGAAGAAGAAGTAGACGGCATTATGCTAGAAACCTTCTACGATGTCGAGGAATTGCATCTTGCGCTTAGAATAGTCCGTAAACATAGTACTCTCCCCGTCATTTGTCAATTTGCTATGGATGAATCGGCACGTACATTAGATGGATTGACGTTGCCAGACGCTTTTCGCATTTTAGAAGCTGACGGAGCCGATATCATCGGATTTAACTGTAATACGGGTCCAAATGGAATTAAGAGAGCGCTAAAAGCTGTACAGGGTAATCTGGTTTTACCTACCTCGGTCTATCCAAATGCAGGTGTAGCGGACTATGTAGACGGTGAATACCGGTATGGGGCTTCACCTGAATATTTTGGACAGATGGCAGTGACTTTTGCTGACATGGGTTGCAGAATTATCGGTGGCTGCTGTGGTACGACTCCGGAGCATATTGCTGAAATTTCCTCTGCATTGAAAGGTTACGTACCTCAGCCACTTCCAGAACCGACGCTTCTGACTGTGGAGCGTGTATCTTTGCAGGAGCATTTTGGCGAAGACGAGGGAAGCGATGGCAGAGAGCCGAATCTGGTTGATCTAGTAAAGGAACGTCATACGGTTATCGTTGAGCTTGATCCGCCTCGTGATTTGGATATTGGTAAGTTCATGAAGGGTGCAGAAGCGTTGAGAAGAGCAGGCGCAGATGCGCTTACGCTCGCCGATAACTCTCTAGCTGTTACACGGATGAGCAATATGGCCTTGGGCCATTTGGTGTACGCAAAAACGGGACTCCGCCCGCTGGTACATATTGCTTGTCGTGACCGAAATTTGATCGGTACGCAATCGCATTTGATGGGTTTTGATGCGCTTGGAATTGATCATGTACTGGCGGTTACTGGAGACCCAGCAAAATTCGGGGATCTTCCTGGCTCAAGCTCGGTTTACGATTTAACTTCCTTTGAGATTATTCGGATGATTAAGCAGTTGAATGATGGCATCTCCTTCTCTGGTAAACCTTTGAAGCAGAAAGCAAACTTTGTAATTGGTGCTGCTTTTAACCCGAATGTCAAACATTTAGATAAGGCAGTACAGCGGCTAGAGAAGAAAATTGCCTCTGGTGCAGATTATATTATGACTCAGCCTGTCTATGATCAGGAACTGATCGTGAAGATCGCTGAAGCCACAGCACATCTGGAAATCCCCGTGTTTATTGGTGTGATGCCACTGGCTAGTGGACGTAATGCAGAGTTCCTTCATAATGAGGTTCCAGGCATCCAGCTTACGGATGAAGTCCGGAACCGCATGAAGGGACTTGAAGGGGAAGCAGGAAGAGCTGAAGGGGTTGCCATCGCTAAGGAGCTGCTAGATGTTGCTACAGCCCATTTCAATGGGATCTATTTGATGACACCGTTCATGTTCTATGATATGAGCGCACAGCTGATGGAGTATGTATGGGAGAAATCAGGACGTAAATTGTCCCCCTTGTTTCGCTAGTAATAATCAATTACAATAGTGTAATGGATGTGATTCCGTTGTCATTTAGCATGACCGGATACGGTCAATCGTCCCTGCAATTCGGCGGCTACAAGATTATGTTCGAAGTGAAATCGGTGAATCACCGGTACTGCGAAGTTGTACTGCGGATGCCCCGGGATTGGACGGGTTATGAGGATGTGCTGAGAAGAAAGGTTCAGCAGCACGTCAAACGGGGAAGGATAGATGTTACCATCAATAGAGAGCACGATGAGTCGTCTTCCGGACCGGTTCTGAATCGCTCTGCTGTCATGTCTTATCTTAAGGCGGCAGATCAGCTTAAGAACGAGTATGGTTTGTCCGGTGAGTTGACTCTACGTGATATACTTTCTATACCCGGTATTATGGAAAGCAAAGATGAGGCTGCGGGTGCCGTGTCCGCGGCCTTAGAAGACTACTCTGAAATGTTGGAGACGGGACTTGAGCAGAGTTTGCAGTCTCTGCTGGAGATGCGCGCCCGTGAAGGCAGTTTTCTAGCCGCAGATCTTGTACAGCGCCTCAATCATCTCGAGACCATGCATGCTGAAATGGTTGAACTTGCACCTGTTGTAATCATTGAATATCGTGACAAGCTTCGTCATCGATTAAATGAGTTAAATGATGGGACGTTCGCTTTTGATGAGCATAAATTCGGGATGGAAATCGCTATTTTTGCTGATCGCTGTAATATTGATGAAGAATTGACCCGGTTGTATAGTCATTTCGAACAATGCAGAACCCTCCTGAAGGGGAAAGGACCGGTAGGTCGCAAGCTGGATTTTCTCATTCAGGAGATGAACCGGGAGACGAATACAATCGGATCGAAATGTAATCATCTAACTCTCGTGGGTCTTGTGCTAGACATGAAAGCGGAGCTGGAGAAGATTCGTGAACAAGCGGCAAACATAGAGTAACCGGGAACAGGTAATAGCATAGAACTTTATGGGGGGAACTACCGGAACATGGCAATCAAACTTATTAACATTGGCTTTGGGAATATTGTGTCTGCCAACCGCATTATTTCCATCGTCAGTCCGGAATCTGCACCAATCAAACGTATTATCCAGGAGGCTCGAGATCGGCATATGCTGATCGACGCCACCTATGGCCGACGGACTCGTGCCGTAATCATTACAGATAGTGATCATGTCATTCTGTCGGCTGTACAGCCGGAGACTGTGGCACATCGCTTATCCAGTAAAGATGACGACAACGACGAATAACAACTAAATGGAGTGTATTATGTCAAAAGGATTGCTCATCATATTATCCGGACCTTCCGGCGTTGGTAAAGGTACTGTATGTACTGCACTGCGACCGAAGATGCCCGGGCTTGTCTACTCAGTTTCTGCTACTACCCGCAGTCCGCGTGCGGGTGAAGAAGACGGTGTGAATTATTTTTTCAAAAGTAAAGAGCAGTTTGCGGCAATGATAGAAGCTGACCAACTGCTTGAATATGCGGAGTACGTAGGTAATTTTTACGGTACTCCACGTGATTTTGTAGAGAGAACTCTCAATAGCGGCAAAGATATTATTCTCGAAATTGAGGTTCAGGGAGCTCTCAAAGTCAAAGAAAAATTCCCTGAAGGTATTTTTGTGTTCCTTCTTCCACCTTCTATGGATGAGTTGAAGGATCGCATACGCGGACGGGGTACGGAACATCCAGATGTAATCGATCACCGCATGACTGTAGCGGAGGATGAGATTAATCTAATGCAGCATTACGACTATGCTGTTGTGAATGATGAGATTGATCTGGCCTGTAAGAGAATAGAAAGCATTATTATCGCCGAACATTGTAAAGTTAGATAATGTATGCTGAAGGCCAAATTGTATTACCAGTAAACTATGAAGAGGTGTCCCTGTGCTATATCCATCCATTGATGAAATGATGACCAAGGTTGACAGTAAGTATTCACTCGTTGTAGCGGCAGCACGTCGTGCTAGACAATTGCGTGAAGGTGGCAAGACAGATGTGAAGAACCCTAAATCGCATAAATTTGTCGGTGTTGCTCTTGAAGAAATTTACGAAGATCGCATTACTCTTACCCGCGGTGAAGAGTAGTCTCAAGCCTATTTAAATAAGACCCTTTGTAGAAACGGATACCGCCTATTTGTAATTAGGCGATGCCGTTTCTTCTTGGGTTATGGAGCATTTATGGGTCTTTAATGAATGATGATAGCCCAAGACCGGGCTGTTTCTGACAACCGGAAGGTTGTTATTTTTTTCTCAAAATATAAAATATAAGTAGTAAAGAAATAGATCATTCGTTGTAAGAGTAGGGAACAGGGGGGAGATCATGTTGAAGAGCTTGAAGGGGAAGACTATTTTACTTGGGATTACAGGAGGAATTGCTGCTTACAAAGCAGCGGCCCTGACCAGTAAGCTTGTCCAAAAAGGAGCTGAAGTTCATGTCATTATGACAGCTTCGGCAAAGCAGTTCATTACAGAATTAACTCTACAGTCACTGTCGAAGCAACGAGTATACAGCGATACATTCCAGGAACGGGATCCATCCTCTATCTCACATATTGATTTGGCTGATTCAGCCGATCTTGTAATAGTAGCACCTGCAACTGCGAATATTATTGCTAAAATGGCGCATGGCATTGCGGATGATATGTTATCCACTACGTTACTCGCTACTACTGCACCTATAATGGTGGCACCGGCTATGAATGTCCATATGTATCAGCATCCCGCTGTACTAAGCAATTTGGATACCCTTGCTAAACGAGGAATTCAGTTTATTGAGCCAGGGGAAGGTTTGCTGGCATGTGGTTACGTGGGTAAAGGTCGTTTAGAGGAGCCGGAGACGATTGTAAGTCATGTTGAGGAGTTTTTTGCGCTGCAAGAAAGTGTGAAGTCTAAACCGCTTAAGGGTAAAAAGATCGTCATCACAGCAGGAGGTACAGTAGAACGGATTGATCCGGTACGCTATATCTCCAATGATTCCTCCGGTAAAATGGGTTTTGCTTTGGCGCGTGCTGCACGTGCTATGGGTGCTGAGGTTACTTTAATTGCTGCTCGAACAGATGAAGAACCTCCTCAAGACCCGGATCTTTCCGTTATTCGTGTTCAATCCGCACAAGAAATGTATGATGCGGTTACTGCGCTGTGGGACAACTGCGACATTATGATCAAGGCGGCGGCTGTATCAGATTATCGACCTAAGCATAGTGAAACATCCAAAATTAAAAAAAATGGAGATACGCTAACTCTTGAGCTTATAAAAACAACAGATATCTTGGAAACGTTAGGTAAGAGCAAGGATAAGCAGTTCTTGATCGGCTTTGCTGCGGAGACAGGAAATACAGAATTTTATGCAAAGGACAAGCTGGTCCGTAAAAACTGCGATCTCATTGTTGCGAACAATGTAGCGGCTGCAGGAGCCGGATTCGGATCGGATACGAATATTGTATCGATATACGATGTAGATGGATTGGTGCTCGAATTGCCTCAATTATCGAAGGATGAGGTTGCTCGTCGTTTGCTGACACTCGTGGCAGAGCGAATTACTGGAGCTTCATTATAATGGATATTGCCAAGGTCATTGTGGATGTGCCTGTACGCAGCACTGACCGGCCATTTGATTATAGTATTCCTGAATCACTAAAGTTATGGATTGAAGTGGGCAGCCGGGTAGCGGTCCCGTTCGGACACCGCACAGTGCAAGGTTTCGTCGTTTCACTGGAGTCAGGAGAAACACTAGTGAATCCGGGTCTTAAGCCTATTCAAGAAGTGCTGGATTTGCTTCCGCCTTTATCTCCTGAATTAGTTGAGCTAGCAGACTGGATGAGTAAAAGATATGCATGCAGACGAATATCAGCCCTGCAGGCGATGCTGCCTACCGCTCTAAAGGGGAAGGCAGAACGACTGATCTCGCTGGGAGATGTGGAGGAAGAGACAGCCTTTCCGGATGATGAATTATTCCCTATGTTTGCCGATACAGGGAATGAGGAACGACTAATTACTGAATTTATTGGACGTAATGGCGAAGTATCCATGAAGCAGCTTACCCGTGCATTTCCAGAGGCTGCGGAGACGGTGAAGTTCATGCTAAGGCGTGGAGTGCTTGTAGAGAGCCAATCGATCAAAGATAAGATGGGCAAGAAGAAACTGAAAGCGGTAGATCTTGCAATAGGAATTACGGCTGCTCGTGAAGCGTTGCACAAATTCCCGAAAAAATCGGCGCGACAGAAGGAAGTACTAAGCTTTCTGATCGAAAGGGAAGCCACACTCCCCATGGCGCTTAAGGAAGTCTTATCAGCGCTTCAAGTCACGGCAAGTACCGTGAAGGGGTTAGAGGAAAAAGGCTTTATCGAAATCAGTGAAATTGAAGTCTATCGCGACCCTTATCAAGGACGTGATTTTAAGCCTACTACCCCTCTGCCACTTACAGCAGAGCAAGAGGTTGTATACAATCGTATTTCACGAACGCTAGAAGACCAGATGCATGAAGTATTTCTGTTACATGGCGTTACAGGGAGCGGTAAAACTGAGATCTATTTGCAATGTATCAAACGTTGTATGGATCAGGGGAGACAGGCCGTCGTTCTTGTCCCGGAAATCGCATTAACACCACAGATGGTGGAGCGTTTTAAAGGGCGGTTCGGGAGTGGTGTGGCGGTAATGCATAGCCGATTATCTGCCGGTGAGCGTTATGATGAGTGGCGGAAAATCCGTGAAGGAAAAGCTACGGTTGCCGTTGGCGCCCGGTCGGCGGTGTTTGCACCGTTCTCTAATCTAGGTTTGATTATTATGGATGAGGAGCATGAGACCTCCTATAAGCAGGAAGAAAATCCGAAATATCATGCTCGTGACGCTGCGATTCGCAGAGCCGAACAGTGTGGGGCAGCCGTGATTTTAGGCTCCGCCACGCCTTCGTTAGAAAGCTATCATGCTGCTAGAGCGCAGAGTGATATTCATTTTTCACCAGTACTTCTTGAGATGCCTACGCGCGCGCTTGGCAACGAGCTGCCCAAGGTAAATGTTGTGGATATGCGGGAAGAGCTCAAAGAAGGGAACCGCTCCATGTTCAGTCGGAAGCTTCATTCTGCATTGGCTGAAAGGCTGGAACGTGGAGAACAGACAGTGTTATTGCTTAACCGTAGAGGTTTCTCAACGTTTGTCATGTGCCGGAGTTGTGGTTATGTAGCAGGCTGCCCAGAGTGTGATATTTCGTTGACGTACCACAGCCGTAGTGACAATTTGCGTTGTCATTATTGTGGTCATGCAGAGCCAGCACCGAAACTTTGTCCAGAGTGTGGAAGTGAGCATATCCGCTTCTTCGGAACGGGGACGCAGCGAGTGGAAGAAGAGCTTGGTAAGTTGTTCCCGGGAATACGGGTGATTCGTATGGATGTGGATACAACGACTGAAAAGGGTTCGCATGAGAAGCTGCTGAATCAATTCAGAGACAAAAAAGCCGATGTTCTGCTGGGCACTCAGATGGTAGCGAAGGGGTTGGATTTTCCTGACGTAACTCTAGTAGGTGTAATTACAGCAGACTCCGCGTTGAACTTGCCCGATTTTCGAGCAGCGGAGAAGACATTCCAATTGCTTACACAAGTTGCGGGAAGAGCGGGTCGGCATCAGCTACCGGGTGAGGTAGTTGTTCAGTCTTATACACCGGAGCATTATTCTATTATTCATGCTAGCGGGCATGACTATCTCTCTTTTGTAAGGGAAGAGTTGAAGCATCGCAGAGGGCTGCATTATCCGCCTTATTGCAGACTAATACTCGTTACATTATCTCATGAGCAGTTACCGCTACTCCTCCGGATGGCAGAGAATTACGCTATGAATCTGCAGGGGAAGGCTAGAAATCTAAGATGGTACGGGAGTCTAGATAAGCTAACTACGGATGTACTAGATCTGTTAGGTCCTGTAGCTTCTCCAATCCCTCGCTTAAAGGGTAGATATAGATTCCAATGTATGATAAAATGGCGCGGCGCCATCGATGTGATAGGGCTTGTTCGGCAAGTGGCTGAGGAGTTGGAGGATTCTGTACGGGATACAGGGCTCCAGATCAGCATTGATGTTGATCCGCAAATGTTGATGTAAATCGTTATCATGTTACAATGTAAAAAAAGAGCTAGATCAATAAACTCTAAATATAGAGATGTACAGAACGGGAAGGTGTTTGTAATGGCGATTCGTATGATCGTTAAGGAACCGGATGAAGTGTTGCACAAAATAGCAAAAGAAGTAACTGTAGTTACACCTAATGTGAAGAAATTGTTAGATGATATGGCTGATACGATGTATGACGCTGAAGGTGTAGGGCTGGCGGCTCCGCAAGTTGGTATTTTGAAGCGCCTAATTGTGGTGGATGCAGATGAAGAGCACGGGCTGATCAAAATGATTAATCCGGAAATCATCGGTACAGAAGGCGAACAGCTTGGACCTGAAGGATGTCTTAGTATTCCTGGATTGAATGGTGATGTACGCCGTGCAGAGACAGTTACCGTACGTGGTCTTAACCGTGAAGGAAAAGAAATTACCATTACCGGCAGTGGTTTACTTGCTCGGGCTTTTCAACATGAGATTGACCATCTGAACGGAGTATTGTTCACGGATATCGCAGAAAAAGTATATGAGATGACAGCTGAACTGAGCGAGACTGAGGAGTGAGAATATGAAGATTGTATTCATGGGAACCCCAGCCTTTGCGGTGCCAAGCTTGCAAATGCTGATGGATGAGGGCTATGAAGTTGTAGCCGTCGTCACCCAACCAGATCGACCGCAAGGACGTAAAAAGATATTGGCTCCTTCACCAGTTAAGGAAGCCGCATTATCTCTCGGTTTACCTGTGCTCCAGCCTGAACGGATGCGCAAGCCTGAGGCTGTCGCAGAGCTAGCTGCATATGAGCCTGATTTAATTGTGACCGCTGCATATGGTCAGATTTTGCCAAAAGCTGTATTGGATTTGCCGCGTAATGGTTGTGTGAATGTTCATGGTTCACTGCTTCCTAAATACCGGGGTGGCGCACCGATTCAACGCAGCATCATTAACGGTGAGAAAGTTACCGGTGTTACCTTGATGTATATGGCTGAAGGACTTGACACTGGAGATATGATCTCGCGCGTCGAGGTGGCTATCGAGGATGAGGATACTTCCGGCACGATGTTCGAGAAGCTTAGCCTTGCTGGACGTGATCTCTTGAAGTCTGAAATGCCGCGATTAGTAAACGGCCTTGTTCACGCGACTCCGCAAGACGACAGTCAAGCGACCTTTGCTCCTAACCTGAATCGTGAGGATGAGCGTTTGGATTGGAACGCTGGCTCACGTGATAACTATAATCGAATTCGTGGATTAGTACCTTTTTCCGGTGCGTTTACTCTTTGGAATGGAGAGACCTTCAAAGTATGGGCTTCAAAAATTCGTGCTGAGCAGAAATCAACGGATACTGTGCCAGGAACGGTACTTTCGGTCTCTGAGCAGGGTGTCGAGGTTAAGACTGGAGACGGAAGTCTGCTGCTAACTACGGTTCAACCTGCTGGTAAAAAAGCGATGAGCGCTGCGGACTTTAGCCGTGGCGGTGTCATGAAACCAGGGACGGTGCTAGGTTGAGCGCGGGTGGTAATAAGGGCGGCACGGGAAATAAAGGTAAAGCTGTTACAGCTTCTGCCCGCGATATCGCTCTCGATATCCTGGTTAAGGTCGAACAGCAAGGGGCTTACAGTAACTTATTGCTGAACAGCAGTCTGCAGAAGTCTGCACTCAGCAGGGAAGATGCTGGATTAGTTACAGAGCTTGTCTATGGTACCATCTCTCGGATGAATACACTTGATTATGTGCTCGAGGAATTTGTTAGCAAAGGGACCGCTAAATTGCAGTCCTGGGTGCGTAACTTACTGCGTCTAAGTTTATATCAAATTTTGTACCTGGATCGCATACCCTCTCATGCAGCTGTAAACGAGGCTGTTAATATAGCTAAGAAAAAGGGCCATCAAGGAATTTCGGGTATGGTTAATGGCGTGCTTCGTAGTGTGCTGCGTGCTGGAGATCTGCCGGTAATACCTGATGGATTGAGTCCTGCGAAGCGGATATCTATTCAGTATTCCCATCCTATATGGTTAGTGAAGCGCTGGATTACCGAGTATGGTGTTGACGCTGCGGAAGCTATTTGCGCTGCTAACAATGAGCCACCCGCTGTCAGTGTACGCGTAAATACTACGATGATCAGCCGTGAAGCGCTGTTGAGTCAGATGATTGAACAAGGTCTGCAAGCTTCTGCTTCTGATGTAAGTCCTTATGGTATTGTTGTAAAAGGCGGCGGGAATCTTGCTCTTTCATCCTGGTATCGGGATGGATATTTATCTATTCAGGATGAGAGCTCCATGCTTGTAGCTGAAGCTGTTGCACCTGAGCCTGGAATGAGAGTGCTTGATTGCTGCGCCGCGCCTGGGGGCAAAACGGCCCATATAGGCGAGCTGATGAAAGATGAAGGATCTGTTCTCGCTAACGATTTGCATCCGCATAAAGCTAAGCTTATCTCGGATCAAGCTGCACGGTTAGGTCTCGAAAGCGTAGTAACAGGCAGTGCAGATGCACTGGAGCTGGAGCATACACTTGAGCATTATTCCTTCGACAGAATTCTATTGGACGCGCCTTGCTCAGGGCTTGGCGTCATCCGCCGTAAGCCAGATCTCAAATGGCGTAAGCAGCCTGAGGATGTTGTCAGTGTAGCGTCACTGCAGGGTCAATTACTGCAATCAGTCTCTAAACTGTTGAAACCAGGTGGTGTTCTGGTTTATAGTACCTGTACGACTGAACAAGCGGAAAATAGTGAAGTAGTAGCTTCCTTTTTGAAACAAAATCCTGAGTTCACTTCTATAACATTTGCTTCCCCGTTGTGGGACAGATTGGAAGGTACTGCGCTGGCTGAAGGTGAGGGAATTCAGATATTACCGCACCATTATGGCAGTGACGGGTTCTATATCTCCAAACTTCAAAGAGTCTTGTAATATAGCAGATCTACTGACAATTGTTGTATCTTCCGCCCGCCGGGCTAACGTACGGCGGGCTATTTCTTTTACCGTCTCTGAAATTTGTGTTAAAATAGGAAGAATGAGAAATAATACGCATATCCTTATGAAAGAACAGGTGCTAATAATAATGAAACCTTTAATATATGATTTTTCTTTAGAAGAGTTACAGCAGTGGGCGAAAGATAACGGTGAGCCTGCTTTTCGTGGTGGACAGATTTTTGATTGGTTGTATGTAAAACGTGTAAGTGACTTCGAATCCATGAGCAATTTGTCTAAAGGACTTCGTCAGAAGCTGAACGAGCAATTCTCCATTGCAGCACTTACTGAGATTACTAAAATGGAATCCAAAGATGGAACAGTAAAATTTCTGTTTGGATTGCATGATGATCATGCGATCGAGACAGTTATCATGAAACATAATTATGGAAATAGCGTTTGTGTAACTACTCAAGTAGGCTGCCGAATCGGCTGTACTTTCTGCGCCTCCACGCTTGGTGGATTAAAACGTGATTTGACCGCAGGTGAAATTGTAGCTCAGGTTGTACGCTCTCAACAGATCTTGGATGAGCGGGGTGAACGTGTCAGCAGTATTGTTATCATGGGTACTGGTGAGCCGTTTGAGAACTATGATGCAACTATGAGATTCTTACGTCTTATGATTCATGAGAAAGGTCTAAATATCGGACAACGGCATATTACTGTTTCCACTAGCGGGATTGTGCCGAGCATTTATAAATTTGCAGAAGAAGATACACAAATAAATTTAGCGATTTCGATTCATGCACCTAACGACAAACTGCGTTCGAAGCTAATGCCAGTTAACCGCCGCTTTCCGTTTGATGATGTGATTGAATCTTTACGTTATTATCAAGCTAAGACGGGTCGACGGGTCAGCTTTGAGTATGCACTCATCGGCGGGGTGAATGATCAGCCGGAGCATGCTGAGGAATTAGCAGGCGTGCTTAAGAACATGCTGTGCCACGTCAATTTAATTCCAGTAAACCACGTGCCAGAGCGGAAATATGTACGTACTTCACGCAATGATATCTTTGAGTTTCAACGTATTTTGGCTGACAACGGCGTGAATGTTACCATTCGCCGTGAGCAAGGCCATGATATCGCGGCCGCATGCGGACAGCTGCGTGCCAAACATATGGAGTTGGGGTGAGGATATTTGATCAGAACAGTTCATGCCAGCGATATTGGCCGAGTGCGCTCTGTCAATGAGGATTCGGTCTGGATCGGCGCGACGCGCCACGGTTATACACTCGGCATAATTGCCGATGGGATGGGTGGACATCAGGCTGGTGAAACCGCGAGCAGGCTTGCTTTGGAGACGATGAGGAATACCCTGGACGGGCTCCTGCCTGAGCTTCAGGACGAAGCACTGCGTGATGCGTTATCAGCTGCTATTTTGGAAGCTAACAGCACTGTCTTCAAGGAGGCTTCCAGCGACGATAAGTACCACAATATGGGTACTACAGTCGTTGCTGCCCTGATGAATGGTTCAAACGGATATATTGGCCATATCGGAGACAGCAGAGCCTATTTAATAAAGGACAGTGCAGCAGTTCAATTAACCGAAGATCACACGCTAGTCAATGAGCTGTTCAAGAACGGTCAGATCAGTGTGGAGGAATTAGATAATCATCCTAGACGGAATGTGCTGACGAGAGCACTTGGAACAGATGCTGAGGTGCTGGTTGATTTAGCCCCTGTTACCCTGCTACCTGGGGAACTTTTGCTTCTGTGCAGTGATGGTTTAAGTAATTTTGTTAACAATGAGCATTTGGGCAAGGTAGCGGGAATACATGAGATACCGTTAGAGGAAAGAGCGGACCGCTTACTTCAGTTGGCACTGCTTGCTGGCGGCGGCGATAATATTAGCGTCGCTTTGTTAGAACATCATGGAGAGGCCGCTGTGCCCGAAACAAAGGAGTGGGATTGATGATCGGTCACGAACTGGGCGGCCGTTACCAAGTCATCGAACGGATCGGCGGAGGTGGAATGGCGCTCGTCTATAGAGCACATGACATTCTTTTAAACCGAAACGTCGCCATAAAAGTATTGCGTAATCAATTTGTTCATGACGAGGAATTTATCCGCCGTTTTAGGCGTGAGGCGCAATCAGCTGCATCTTTGTCTCATCCGAATGTGGTTAGTATTTACGATGTAGGGCAAGAAGACGAAATTCATTATATTGTTATGGAATATATTGAAGGCAAGAATCTTAATGAAATTATAAAAGAACGAGCGCCATTACAGGTTGACGAGTCCGTAAGGATCGCTTCACAAATCTGTGATGCACTTGATCACGCTCATCAGAATCAAATTATTCATCGGGATATTAAACCACATAATATATTGATCGGGCGCAATGGCCGGGTGAAGGTGACGGATTTCGGTATTGCTCGTGCGGTAACATCTACTACCATTACTCAGACAGGCTCTGTAGTAGGTTCCGTTCATTATTTCTCACCAGAGCATGCTAAAGGTGTCTCAACAGGAGAGAAATCCGACCTGTATTCATTAGGGATTGTACTCTATCAAATGCTTACCGGAAGTCTTCCATTCTTAGGGGAGAGTCCGATTAGCGTAGCTCTAAAACATCTGCAAGAAGAGTTTGAAGAACCAAGGCTCTTGAACCCACTTATTCCGCAAAGCGTTGAGAATGTAATTCTAAGATCGATGCGTAAAAATCCGGAAGAGCGCTATCAGTCTGCAAAGCAAATGCTGCAGGATTTAGAAACCTGCTTGCTGCCTGAGCGGCGTAGTGAAGCAAAAGTTCTTTTTAACGATGAGGAAGACGAGGATCGAACGCGGGTAATACCAGCGATTAAACCGATCCAAAGAAGTAATGGCAATCGTAATCATCGCCACGACCGGATGGATACTGATGAAGACGACGATGACGATCCGGTACCTGTGAAAAAAGGTAAAAAACAATGGACTAAGCCTGCGATATGGATTGGCCTAACTTTAGTGTTATTGCTGGCCATGGCCAGTCTCGTGTGGTACGTTAAATCCCAATTAGTTGTTCCGGAGGTATCGGTGCCATACGTGGTCGGTAAACAGCTGGAACAAGCCAAGACTGAACTAGAGGATTTGGGACTTGAGGTTGCTGATCCTATACTGTATGACTACAGTCCGAATTTCGAAGAGAATGTGGTTATGAAGCAAAGTAGGGAAAAGGACGCCAAAGTGAAAAAGGGAGCCTCCCTAATTCTAACTGTGAATACGGCAAAACCATTAACTAAGATGCCAGATGTTACAAATTTAAGCTTTGATGAAGCAGTTAAAGCGCTGATGGCAAAGGGTGTACCCCAGAATCAAATTAAGAATGATCCTCTCTTCGATGAAAATACGGCGGTGGGCAAGGTTATAAAATCAGATCCGGCCTTTGAAAGCGAGTTTGATCCTGAGACGGTTTCAGTCACCCTCTACGTTAGCAAAGGGGAAGAAAGTGTCACGATGCCAGACCTCATCGGTAAGACGGAGAGTGAAGCTAAGGCGCTTTTGGAACAATACAAGCTGGTGCTAGGAGATGTAAAGGAAGAATCCAGCTTCACAGTTGATGAAGGTAAGGTAACGAAAACTTGGGCTTTTGAGAAAGGTACCTCTGTTCCACCTGGAACAGCGATTACGATTTACTTAAGTACAGGTTATCCACCTGAAGCCCTGAATTATACCTTTAATGTACCAGTAGCTCCTGCACAGGATGGAAAGAAGAGCAAGATTCGAATTGAGTTCGTTGATGCGCGCAATAATGGTGAGAAACAAGATTGGGGAACGCGTACCATTGGAAAGAGCCAAGTGCTGTCCGTTAATCTAGTGCTTGCTCCGAATAAAGATGGCTCTGTTATTGTTACCCGAGATGGTGTGCTGTTAGACACTTATGTGATCCCATATATTGATGCGAAGAATGGCACGGTGCAAGAACCTGAACCACCGACGGTTCCGACTCCGCAGCCGACTCAGACACCGACAGATCCTACACCTACTGCTGAACCGACCATTGAACCTGAGATTCTGCCTCCAAGTTCAGACAACGATGGGTCTACTAATACTGGATCAGTCAATCAGACGGGATTCCTTACTAACAATTCGGTGAATAATGAATCGAGCAATAGTGGTAACAACAAGAACAGTAATAAAAATGATGACAAGCATAATAATAAAAACAAAGACAAATCTAAAGATAAAAGCGATAACTAATCAGGGTAGAAGTACATGAATAGTTGTGTCAGCGAAGTGACCCGGGGGATTTTCAAACTTGGGTCATTTTCGCAAAATCAGGAGAGGAAGGCTCACTATGTATGCCTGAAGGAATAATAGTAAAGGCGTTAAGCGGATATTATTACGTAAAACCGCTTCGTGAAGGATTAATTGCAACAGAGGAAGATTCAGTTCAATGCAGAGGCCGAGGCATACTTAAGAAAAAGGGGATCGCTCCTCTTGTAGGAGACCGTGTGATGTATATGCTGACTGAGCATGGTGAAGGGATGGTGGATGAGCTTCTCCCTAGAGAATCTGAGTTAATTCGTCCACCTGTAGCGAATGTAAGCCTTGCCGTTCTACTATTTTCTGTGCGGGAACCTGATATGAACCTGAATCTATTGGACAAGTTCCTGGTTCATATTGAACACTCGGGACTGGAACCCTTAATAGTTCTGACCAAACAGGATTTGGCTAATGATAACGGTGAAGCCACTAAGTATGTTAAAGAGCTCTATGAAGATATTGGTTATGAAGTGATGGTTACAAGCTCAATTACAGGAGCTGGCAGTGATGAACTAAGAGAGCGGCTTACGGGTGGCATCAGTGTATTTGCCGGACAATCTGGGGTAGGAAAGTCGACCTTATTGAATCGTATTGTGCCAGGACTTAAACTGGAGACAGGTGAGATCAGCTTACGTCTGGGCCGTGGTCGTCATACTACTCGCCATGTAGAATTGATGGATATTGGCGGGGGGGGATTTGTAGCGGATACCCCTGGTTTTAGTCAGCTTGATTTTCTTGAGCTTGGGGTTGAAGAGCTCTCTACTTGTTTCCGTGAATTTGCAAACTATGCTGGGGATTGTAAATTCCGTGGTTGTAGTCATCAGCATGAACCAGGCTGCCGAGTTATCGAGGCATGGAAGGCCGGAACTATTGCTGATAGCCGGTATGAACATTACAAATTATTTTTTAATGAAATGAAAGATAAAAAGCGGAGGTACTAAGTTATGATACGAATAGCACCATCTATATTGTCTGCCGATTTCGCGAGTTTAGGTTCAGAAGTTGCAGAAGCTGAGGTCAGTGGTGGAGATTGGATCCATGTGGATGTAATGGACGGGCATTTTGTGCCGAATATAACGCTTGGTCCACCAATCGTAAAAGCAGTCTCGTTACATACCAAACTTCCACTAGACGTTCACTTAATGATTGAGTCTCCAGAACGTTATATTTCTGATTTTGCTGCTGCAGGCGCTAGTGTGATTACTGTTCACGCTGAGGCTTGCGTTCATTTACACCGTGTGGTGCATCAGATCAAGGAATTGGGTCTTAAGGCAGGAGTAGCTATTAATCCGGGCACTCCGGCATCAGCGGTGCGTGAGGTGCTTGAGGATGTGGATATGGTTCTCGTGATGACTGTTAATCCTGGCTTTGGAGGTCAAGCATTCATTCCTAACACTTTGCGTAAAATTACTCAAATTAGAGAATGGGCGAATGAAGTTAATCCCGATTTACTTATTGAAGTCGATGGTGGTGTTTCGGAAGCCACTGCGTCATTGGTTGTTAGTGCAGGGGCAGATGTTTTGGTTGCAGGAAATGCAGTTTTTGGCCGGAGTGACCGTGCTGCAGCGATCCTTGAAATTCGAGAAGCAGCGGAAGCGGCACTTCGTTAAAAAAATAGGCTATTACGACTAAAGGTATAGGCCAAGTCCTTGACGCATAAATATGGTTACATGAGCAGAAATCTCATGTAGCCTTTTTTGTTTTGGCAGGGAGGACTGCAGTACGTTACCGTTAGAACAAGAAGAAAGTCTCCTGCGTACGGCATGAATTGATGGGAGGGTAAACCATGAAATTTTACACGTTTAAGCTGCCAAGGTTTTTGGGAGGTTTTGTTAAAGCGATTTTGAACACATTTCAGAAGAGTTGATCTTGGGCTTGGAACAGAAAAGAAAACATGAAAAAAAGCACCTTACAAATGTAAAGGGTGCTTTTTGCTTCATATGAGTGATCGCTCGGTCTTTAAAATTGCAAAAGACTAAACGCGTTCAACTTTACCGGCTTTCAAAGCACGGGTGCTGACGTACACGCGTTTTGGTTTACCGTTCACGAGGATACGGACCTTCTGAACGTTAACTCCCCAAGTACGACGGTTGCGGTTATTGGCGTGAGACACGTTGTTACCGCTGCTCGGTTTCTTGCCTGTTACTGCACATTTGCGGGACATAGATTACACCTCCTTATTCCTAACACCTGCATAAAACAATACTTATCTATAATATCACAGCAAATTTTGCTACGTCAACCGATTCAAAAACATTTATTTCTTTTAATACTTATAGTACAATGTAAATTAGTGCATTATGTCCTGTTAATCATAGAATGATTAGGCATGAAGTTAGGAAGGGGAATTCTCAATTGAGTAAGCGTTCTATAAACGGAACAGATTTTACCGCTATGGTATTGGCTGGAGCGGATAAGCTGCAACAGCATGCAGAACACGTCAATTCCCTAAATGTTTTTCCGGTTCCAGACGGAGATACCGGAACTAACATGAATTTGACGATGACCGCAGGTGCGAATGAATTGAAGAAAAATAATACAATGTCTGTCGGTCAATGTGCAGGTGTACTCTCTAAGGGCTTGTTAATGGGCGCGCGGGGGAACTCCGGTGTTATTTTATCTCAATTGTTCAGAGGATTTAGCAGATCTGCAGCTCAGCATGATGAGCTAAACACACAGCAATTTGCTGCTGCACTGCAAAGCGGAGTGGACGCAGCCTATAAAGCAGTTGTGAAGCCTGTAGAAGGAACTATTCTTACAGTGGCTAAAGAGGCTGCGAGACATGCTGTCTACTATGCTCGCCGAACTACAGATGTTACAGAGCTCATGACAGAGGTATTGGCCAAAGCAAAGGAAGCCTTAGCCTATACACCGGAACAATTGCCTGTCTTGAAGCAAGTCGGTGTCGTAGATTCTGGAGGTCAAGGGTTGGTCTATATTTATGAAGGGTTTCACCAGCATCTGACGAGCGGAAGCTCCGGTGTGTCTGAAACTGTAAAAGGACAACCTCAGGCACCAGTCGTGCCAACACCGGTACCGGTGTTAAAGAAACCTGAAAGCGAACTGTCTTCTGTACAGTCTTCTGCACAATCACAGCTTTCTACAGAAGACATAGAATTTCTATATGATATGGAGTTCTTCATTAATCGCCAGTTAGGCGGTAACGTGAGAACGGATTTTGATGAGGAAGCCTTTAGGAAAGCGTTGTCAGTAAATGGAGATTCCATTATTGTAATTTCGGATGATGAAACCATTAAAGTACATGTGCATTCCAAGGCTCCAGGTGAAGTTTTGAATCTGGCACTCCTCTATGGGGAAATTACGCAGATTCATATTCTCAATATGCGTGAGCAACACCGTGACTTGCTAACAGCAGGAATGGATATTGCACCTATGCCAGATGTTTTCGCTGATATGCCGGATGAACAGAGCCGGGTACAATCAGCTCCAGCCGAACCACCAGCAGATGATTTGGCACCTTACGGATTCATCGCAGTATCATCAGGGGCTGGGATTGCAGATATATTCAAAAGTCTCGGTGTGGATGTTGTCCTAGCTGGAGGTCAGACTATGAACCCTAGTACAGAGGATTTCGTGAACGCGATTTCTTCTATATCTGCGAAGCATGTATATATTCTGCCGAATAACTCCAATATTGTTCTTGCCGCTCAGCAAGCTAAAGATCTCTTGGAGGGCGAACGTGAGATTACGGTTATTCCAAGTAAAAGCATTCCTCAAGGAATCGCTGCAGCCTTTGCGTTCCAAGAAGAGGATTCCGTGGAAATTAATTCTGGGAACATGCTAGAAGCAATCTCACAGGTCAAGTCAGGACAAGTAACAAATGCTGTCCGTGATACAAGCTTTGATGATCTGGAGATTAAATCCGGGCAATTTATCGGAATTTCAAATTCCAAAATTGTCGCTGCCGCAGATGATCTGTTAGCTGCAAGTCAGGCTCTGCTGTCCAACATGCTTGAGAATGGCGATGAAATCGTTACGATCCTTATTGGAGCAGAAACTGATTCTGAGGTCACAGATTCCTTAAGAGATTGGCTGGAAGAGACTTACCCGAATGTGGAAGTAGAGATTCATGAGGGTGGCCAACCCCTTTATTATTATCTTTTCTCCGTAGAGCCATAGATAGATGCTGAGGGTTCTATAACAGTTCAGAAGCAACTTGCTAATTACGTAGTTGGCAAAATTATAGTATGGGGGAGATAATCCATGAATCGTACCATTATCGTCACCGACAGCACATCTGATATCCCGCCAGCAATGGCGGAAACGTATGGCATTGAGGTCGTCCCTTTGACCTTGATGTTCGGCGAAGAGGCTTTCCGGGACAATCTGGATATGACGCCGGAGCAGTTCTATGAGCGACTTCCCCGCTCGTCACAGTTGCCGACTACTTCTCAACCTTCACCGGTTGAATACATGAATGTGTATCGAGATATTCTGGAACGTTCCCCGGGAAGTCCTATCCTTTCGTTTCATATTTCTTCTGGACTAAGCGGTACGTACCAATCAGCACTATTGGCTAAATCGATGTTGGAGGAAGAGGGAGAAGGGATCACTGTAGTAGATTCTCTCTCCGCTTCTTACGGTTTTGGATTTATGGTGGTTGAAGCCGCCAGGTTGGCTGCTGAAGATAAGAGTCCCGAAGCGATTCTTGAAGCTGTAGAAAGTCTGCGCCAATCTCGTAAGCTTTACTTCTTGGTAGATACACTTGAATATTTACAAAAAGGCGGGAGAATCGGAAAGGCCTCGGCCATTCTGGGAACGCTTCTTAATATTAAGCCGATCCTTTCTATTGATGCAGAAGGAATAATATATGCGGTCGAGAAAGTTAGAGGCCGTAAGAAGGCTATTGCCCGTATGATTGAATTATTTAAGAAGGATATTCAAGGTGTAGACAAAATCAATGTGGCCGTGGGTCATACGGCTGAACCGTCTTCTGGTGAAGAGTTCCTGAAAGAGCTGTCAGGACATTTTACACTGGAAGAGAAAGTGCTGACGAACGTCGGCCCTGTCGTGGGCAGTCATGTCGGAAACGGTACATTAGCTGTATTCATTTGGCCTGCAAAATGAGGGATCAATATGACACTGTCATTAAATCAAATTGAAGTAAAAAACATAACTGGCGTGAGTGCTCAAAAGCAAAGCGAGCTTCACGCCTTTGGCGTCTTTACAGTAAAGGATTTGTTAGAATATTATCCGTTTCGTTATGAGGATTATCGCCCGCGCTCGCTGAGTGAAACCAAACATGGGGATAAAGTGACTACAGAGGCTAAAGTGATCGGTATCCCTGTGCTGCAGCGTTTTGGAGGAAAGTCACGACTTAGTTGTAAAATGGTTGCGGAGCCTTGGATGTTCACAGCTACATGGTTTAATCGTCATTACGTGCGTGAGCAGCTTACTGTGGGAAGAGAAATTGTACTCACAGGTAAATGGGATCAGAAGCGAAATCAAATTACAGTGACGGATTTTGAATTTCCCGATCGTGGGGAAGGAAAGACAGGGACTCTACAGCCGGTTTATTCCATCGGTGGAAAGATCACGCAGTCGTGGATCAGGAAAAGTATTAATCAGGCACTTCAACAATATGGAGATTTAATTCCCGAGATACTACCACATTCTATTATGCGGCAATATGATTTTATGCCACGCAAACGGGCGATTGCTACCATTCATAGGCCAGAGGATACGCGTGAAGGGCAGCAGGGACGCCGCAGGATGGTGTATGAGGAGTTGTTTCTGTTCCAACTGAAGATGCAGGCATTCCGGGTGCTCAATCGCGGTAGGATGGATGGTGTAGTTCATACTGTGGATAACGCAACCGTTCGCCAGTTTGTTCGCAGCTTGCCTTTTGAGCTTACAGATGCTCAGAAACGAGTGGAACTGGAGATTTTACATGACCTGCGATCGCCCTATTGCATGAATCGGCTGCTTCAAGGTGATGTCGGTTCCGGCAAAACGGTACTAGCTGCCGTCGCGCTTTTTGCTACCGTGCGATCTGGTTTTCAGGGTGCGCTTATGGTGCCCACTGAGATTTTAGCAGAGCAGCATATGCGTTCACTTACGAAGATGTTTGAGCCGTTTGGAATTACGGTTGGTCTGTTAACAGGGAGTGTAACTGGACGGAAACGTAAAGAATTGTTAGCTTCACTACAAATGGGGATGCTCGATATTGTTGTAGGGACGCATGCATTGATTCAGGAGGATGTATTTTTCCGTGATCTGGGTCTTGTTGTTACGGACGAGCAGCATCGGTTTGGTGTCAACCAACGAGGTGTATTGCGGCGTAAAGGATACAATCCGGATGTACTTACAATGACTGCAACGCCTATTCCACGAACACTCGCGATCTCTGTTTTTGGAGACATGGATGTATCCACGCTGTCGGAAAGACCGAAAGGCCGAGTGCCTATAACCAGTTATTGGGTCAAGCATGATCTCATGGATCGTGTCCTGAATCTCATTAAGCGTGAAATAGAGCTGGGACGTCAGGCTTATCTGATCTGTCCGCTCATTGAAGAATCGGAGAAATTGGATGTACAGAATGCTATAGATTTACATATTCAGATGAGCCAAGCTTTTCCTAACTATAAAGTTGGGCTTTTGCATGGAAAGATGTCTCCAGCTGAAAAAGATGAAGTGATGCGAGCATTTTACAACAATGAACTGCAACTCTTAGTATCCACAACGGTTGTAGAGGTAGGTGTAGACGTTCCTAATGCCACGTTGATGATTATTATGGATGCAGACCGGTTCGGATTATCACAGCTGCACCAGCTTCGTGGACGGGTTGGTAGAGGTCAGCATGCCTCTTATTGTGTACTAGTGGCTGATCCAAAATCTGAAATCGGGCGTGAACGAATGACTGCCATGACGGACACCGATGATGGATTTGAGATTTCGCGGAGAGATTTGGAGCTGCGTGGTCCAGGTGACTTTTTTGGAACTAAGCAGAGTGGGTTACCGGAGTTCCGCTTGGCGGATATGACCGCTGATTTTGAAGTGCTGGAGCAGGCGCGTGATGATGTGGCAGAGCTGCTCAAGGATGAGAAGTTCTGGACATCTCCTGAATATGCACCTCTTCGGCATTATTTACAAGGCGAGCAAATTTTCCAAGGGGAATTAATTGACTAAGTAGGCACATCCAGCACCTAAGCCTCATATACTGTGAAAGATTGGATATGACGGGAGGTGCTACACTTGGGTTATCAACAATTCGGAATTAGCCCTCAGCTCGTGGAACGCATCAAGCTGAAGATGAAAAACGCGACTGTCAAAGATCGTATTAAAAATATGATTAACGGCGTCTCGAAACAAGAATTACAGGACACTGCGGTTGTTCGCAGGCTGGTACGGAATGCGTCAGGTGTACTGAACGAGAAATTGACCTCGACGCAGGAAGACCAAATTGTGAAATTTATTATCGCTCAGAAAATTGATCCGAACAACACCTTCCACTTGATCCGTTTATGGGGAATGTTCCGTTAGGAAAGTGTGCTAGCTCAAAAAAATAGAAGCTGTCTCCAAAGTAGTGAATGCTACTTGGGACAGCTTCTATTTTTGATTTATGCAAATCTGCAGGAATTCTTGCCTCAGAAGAAGCTTACGAGCGATAATTGAGGATATTCCTGTACTTTTGCAGAAATTCTCTGTTCTAGTGAAAGAAATGGGTAAATAAGAGGGGTCATCACTTGATTGTCAGTTATGATGGCAGGTTACTCAATCTTTGATCACTGGCAGCTGATTTGAGCACAATTTGGCTGTTGGGATCACAATCAAGGACGATGGTCCGCAGTTGATGTTCCTCCATTTTGTTGATGAGACAAAACAATGTGCTAAGCTCTCCGTTTTGCCCTGAGCCTTCAGTAAGGCCGACTTCTCGATGTAGTGAGTTTTCGAGCGCTTCCTGGACATCCTTACAACGATTGCTGGTAATCCATGCAGCGCGTGAATCGGACAAGCCTCGGAGTGAGAATCTCACACCTTCGAAGGCCAATAAGTAAGCAATAATGGAGTACATGGCTTGCTCCCAGCCAAATAGTGTGCCTGCTATAAGCAAAATAGCACAGTTCAGAATCATGATGACGACTTCGGTTGACTTTGGCGGTCCACCACTCAGAAGTGAATATCCTTGATCACTTGCATGTTTGTTCACACCACCGAATCGGACAGATATACCGATACCAAGTCCTAAACAGATGCCACCTGCCATAGCAGCAGGTAAAGGATCACTAATCACTGCAGGAAAACGGTGTAGAGCAAGAGAAGCGATGGTCAAGCAAGTCAATCCTAGAACGGTATACAGAGCAAAGCGAAGATTCACTTGCTTTCGAGACATGAATATAAAAGGCAGATTGAATAGGAAAAGAAACAATCCCAGCCGCATTTCAGTGGTATGAGCGAATAATGCCGATAAACCTGTGATTCCACCAACTACAAGCCCATGTGGTATGAGAAATAACTCTAATCCTACTGCGGCAAGTAGTGCTCCTGCAATAACGGTTAGAACTCGGAATACTGAATTTTTACGTAGTTGTTTATGTTGTGTTGTCTTAGTCTGCAATGTTTTTCCTCCTTTAGCAGGGGAAACAACTTTATTCATTTTCGTTACCTACATTTAGGTGTCTTATAATCATTTCACTTTCTTCGAATATTTATCAATGGAAGTTCTAAATGCCTTTCAGCTAACATTCATTTAAGGCAGAGATGAACTTCGCATGGCGTATTGATATTAGAAAGTGAGAAGTGAATTTTAGCAGGTACAGCCGCAGTCGAAGCAAAAATTTATAGATCACAGGACGGAATACTAAAGAAAGTGCAGGGAGTATTGCAGCTACTGTAATAGATTTAGTTCCCCACTGTTCAGTTATTTTGATGGCTCCTATTTGAGGAGTTATTTGGGGTGCCGTCCTTACGGGAGGTATAAACTTTCGCTCGTAGCGTTCAATTTCGGTTGTCGTTGATTCTTGCTCCGTAGTGAGTAATCCTCCAGACCAAACCGGCGGAAAAGAAAACATCATTCCTAGAATTAGGACTATACGAAGAAACCAATGTAGTGACAAACGCGCTATATATTGCACCGAAATAACACCTCCCAACCGTATGTAGTATAAAAAGCATACCATACCTTTTCATTTGATTCCAAATGGTTTTGTGAAAAAAAATTCATTTGAAAACGATGAAAACATGAAACCGAACGGGAATAATGACGTATTTCGTAGAAAAGAAGACTTTTATTATCTTCTATCAGTCAGGAGGAATAAATTTGAGCGAATGGCAGGATTTTAACGGTTTTGATGAACGAAGCTTTTTCGGGAATTTCATTCATGAGATGCCCCTATTTTTTAAATTATTTGCTTTGTTAATTCTAGGTATTTTCGTTTTTATAATTTATAAATCAGTGAGAAGCTGGATGTCCAACAACGCAAGTCCCTTGATAAAAGCTAGCTCTAAAGCTGTGACGAAAAGGACTGAGGTATGGGGTGGATCGGGTGAATCGAGCGCACATACTAGCTATTATGTGACATTTGAGTTTGAGGATGGTGGACGTTTGGAACTGCAGGTTAGAGATCAGGATTACGGTCTGATTGTAGAAGGGGATCGAGGAGAACTCCTTTATCAAGGGACTAGATTCAAGAGCTTTGATCGAGTCAAGGAGACTGAACGGCTTAATTTCTAAAATTGTACATAACGTTCTAGAATCACGATGCCTTTTTTGGGTAAGACTCATATGAGAGGTTTTACCAGAATCTCAATCCCGGAAGGAGGCTATTGTCTTGAACTCAAAGGATCCAAAATCGCAGGGGCAGGTACCTTTTCATACACTAAGTGAGGAAGAAGTGCTCAAAAGGCTGGAAACAAGGAAAGATGGTTTGTCTTCCGGTGAAGCCGCTAAACTTCTGGAGCAGTATGGGAAGAACGTACTTCAAGAAGCAAAAACCAAATCTCTGCTAGGAAAGTTTATTGAACAATTTAAAAATGTAATGATCTTTATTTTGCTAGTAGCGGCAGTATTGTCTGGGGTTTTGGGAGAATGGACAGATACAGTCATTATTTTGTTGGTAGTCATCCTGAATGCGGTACTTGGCGTTATTCAGGAAAATAAGGCAGAGCAGGCGCTAGATGCCCTGAAAAGTATGTCTTCTCCACATGCCAGGGTGCGACGTGGAGGTCAGGTCTCTGAAATTAAAAGTGAAGACCTTGTACCTGGGGATATCGTATTGCTGGAAGCTGGAAATGTAGTTCCGGCGGATATTCGACTATTAGAAGCTGCTTCATTGAAAACGGAAGAAGCCGCATTAACCGGAGAATCATTGCCTTCAGAAAAGAAGGTAGGTGTGCTTGAGGGAAGCGATATTGTTATCGGCGATCGCACCAATATGGCTTATATGAGCAGCAATGTAACTTACGGTAGAGCGGTTGGTGTAGTCACAGCTACAGGAATGCAGACTGAAGTCGGCAGGATTGCTGGGTTTATCTCGGAGGAAGAGAATGATGTAACACCGCTGCAAAAGAAACTGGATGAACTAGGAAAATATTTCACCTTTATTATTCTTGGTGTCTGTGTAGTCATTTTTGCTGTCGGTATATTTGAGGGTAGAGAGCTGCTGGATATGCTTCTCACCTCGATCTCACTTGCAGTTGCAGCGATTCCTGAAGGGCTGCCAGCCATTGTTACGATTATCTTGGCACTCGGTGTGCAGCGGATGGCTAAACGAAAAGCGATTATTCGCAAACTCCCCGCTGTAGAGACACTCGGAAGCACCGAAATTATTTGCTCTGACAAGACAGGTACTTTGACTCTAAACAAGATGACTGTCGAAAAAGTGCATGTCAATGGGACTACGAAAGAAGCTGCTGAAGGTCTTGAAGGGACACCGGGTGGTGAACTATTGCTTCAGGCTATGACGCTTTGTAATGATTCCAGCATTGACGATGGGAATTCCTCTGAAGAACCTGGAGGGAATGAAGGAGCTAAGGACCCACAAACTAAGAGTGGTAAAGCGATTATCGGGGATCCTACGGAAACAGCGTTAGTGGACTACGCGCTCAGTATAGGTACTGACAAAAGGGATTTAGAAAAGAAATTCCCACGTAAAAATGAACTGCCATTTGACTCGGACCGCAAGCTGATGACGACAATTCATGAAGTTGAGAACGGACGTTATCGTGTGTTAACGAAAGGTGCACCAGATGTGCTTTTGTCCAAATGCAGCCATATCTACGTGGATGGAGAGATTGTTCCTTTTAAGGATGAACATTCACGACATATCATGGAATGTAATACAATGCTTGCGAATGATGCACTGCGAGTGTTGGCATTTGCTTTCAGAGATGAACAGCAGCTACCGACTAACCTTTCACCGGAAGCTACGGAGAAAGAACTTGTATTTATCGGTTTAGTTGGTATGATTGATCCTCCAAGAGAGGAAGTAAGAGATGCGGTAGCTATCTGTCGTAAAGCGGGGATTAGACCTGTAATGATTACAGGAGATCATCGAGATACTGCAGCGGCCATTGCTAAAAGATTAGGTATTATCGAAGATGAGACGGGCGTATTGACCGGCAGTGAGCTGGATAAATTCAGTGAAGAGGAATTTGCTGAGAAAGTCACTAATTATTCGGTTTATGCACGTGTATCTCCTGAACATAAAGTTCGGATCGTTAAGGCATGGAGGAAAAAAGGGAAAATTGTTGCCATGACGGGTGACGGTGTAAATGATGCTCCTGCGCTTAAATCATCAGATATCGGCGTCGGGATGGGGATCACAGGAACGGATGTAGCCAAGGGCGTCTCAGACATGGTGCTAGCAGATGATAACTTTACGACCATAGTTGTTGCTGTTGAGGAAGGGCGGAAGGTTTACAGCAATATCCGTAAAGCAATCCAGTTCCTACTCTCGGCCAATCTTGGGGAAGTGCTCACGCTATTCATTGCAACCATGATCGGCTGGCGTATCCTCGAGCCAATTCATATTCTATGGATTAATCTTGTTACCGATACCCTACCGGCACTAGCTCTTGGGCTTGAGAAGGCGGGGGATGATTTGATGTCCAAGAAACCACGCAAAGCCAGTAGCAGTATCTTTGCTGGTGGCGTGGGAATCGGGATCATCTACCAGGGTATATTAGAGGCTGCTCTTACGCTGTTTGTATACCAGTGGGCACATACTCATTACAATGAGGGAATTGCGGTTACGATGGCATTCGCCACATTAGGATTACTGCAAATTTCTCATGCGTTTAACGTCAGATCCAATACGAAATCGTTGTTCCAGATTGGCTGGTTCAGCAATCGGTATATGCTGTGGGCATCACTGATTTCAACACTTATGCTGGTGCTGGTGATCATCATCCCAGGACTGAATGATTGGTTTGGTGTCTCACATTTAAGCGGGTTACAGTGGGAAATTGTAATTGCTGCAGCACTGGCGATTATAGTGATTGTAGAGTTTGTAAAGCTGTTTGTACGTTTAAGTGGCAAGGGCAAGAACTGGGATTAAGAATACCGCTTTATGCTGCAACAAAGAAGCCTGAACCCTTCCAAAGCGGAGGATTCAGGCTTTCTTTAGAGGTGCCTTTAGTCAGTGAATGTGGTTACAGAATGCGCTGCATATGCAGGATTACGTTGCTCCAATACCCTGAGTCGAGTTCACTGATCTGAACGCCGGGATCACCCCAGGTGTGAATGAACTTGCCGTCCCCAATGTAAATACCAACATGCCCTGGTATAGCATCACTTTCAAACCGACCTGGGACAGTGAAGAATATAAGATCGCCGACATCTAGTGCATTGCGTTGTACGCGAGAACCTATATTATCTTGATCCTTGGCAAGACGCGGTAAGTTTACACCGAATTGTTTGAATACATGCCTTGTAAAAGAAGAACAATCAAATTTCTTAGTCTCTTCATAAGGCCCGGTACCGAATTCATAAGGTACGCCTAAGAATTTTTTGGCATAAGTAACTAATTCCTTCTTGTCTGCTTCAGAAATACTTTGAATGCGAAATGGTTTAGCTTCATTTAGTGATTTAGCAGATGGCGTTTTTATAATAGCCTCATGGTCGGTCGGTGTGGCTATGTTGATTTCACCAGACTGAGGATTCCAACCCACTTCTGTTTGAAGAAATTTGGATAGAGCTAGCGGTGTGATATAGATTTGACCTTCTTGTCGTCTAGGTGCCTGCGGTAGTGTGATTTTCTCACCTAGGGAGAAGACTTGAGTAGAGCCAGGGCGCAGCATATACATAACATCACTGTAGCCAATTTTGGTGTATCCACCATGAGTAGTATCATCTTTCATTCGATAGCCGAGTGAAGTGATCGCAGGTTTGAGTGGAATCCAGTACTTTCCTTGAGCATCGGTGATGGCGGACTTTTCATAATAACTTGAGGCTTGCATGCCATCGGGAGTTACGGCGTTTACCTTGGGTTTTTGTGATTGTGAAGAGTAACCGCATGCGGTACTTGATAAAACGGCAGCGAGCAATACAGTAGCAGTGGATAGTAATTTTTTGTGTTTATTAGGCATATGACACGCTCCATGTTCAAACTGTAGTTTAAGTTTGTGCAGGGGGCTTTTTTTTATGTAATGAGGACCAAGGCAATCACTGTAAGACATAACCAAGTCCTTCCTATATTGGTGAGTTATGCGCTATAAAATTTGTAATCTATGGAAGTAGGATAAGTGATTGACGGATAAACAACCTCCATATAATATAGGTTTAATAGATTTCCATCATTATTGTGAGGTACGTGTAAGCTTATGCTTTAATGCTTTTATCGATAAAAGTGATAATGCTGAGTCGCTCACTTTGATGCACGCGTTAATAATCTAATGAAATGGGGTACTTTAATGAAAAAGAAAAACATTTTAATGGGTTTAAGCTTATGCTTCATGTTAGTAGCTGCTGGCTGTGGCAACAATAACGCCGCTGTAAACTCAGGCAACGCAACAAACACTGGTAATGCGCCAACGAATGCTGGAACTGCTGATTCCAAAACGTACAGAATCGCAATTTCGCAATACGTAGAACATCCATCACTTGATGCTACACGCGAAGGTATTCTTGCTGCTTTAAAGGATGCGGGGCTTGTTGAAGGAGAAAACCTGAAGGTTGACCTTGAGAATGCTCAAGCTGACCCAGCGAATAACTTGACCATTGCTCAGAAGATTGCTGGAGACACCAACGATTTGGTAGTAGCTATTGCGACACCTTCTGCTCAATCTGTTGTTCAAGCACTTAGTAAGTCAAGTAAGGATACTCCGATTCTGTTCGCAGCTGTGACTGATCCAATCGATGCAAAGATCGTTACTGATCTAGAGCATCCTGGGGGAAATGTTTCTGGTGTATCTGACACGAATCCTGAAGCTATCAATCGATTAATGCAATTTATTGCTACTCAATTTCCTAATGTGAAGAAGTTGGGCATTGTTATCAATGAAGGTGAACCGAATGCTGTAATTATGGCGGATATTGCTAAGAAAGAGCTGGATAAACATGGCATTGAGCTTGTGAAAGCAGCCATCACGAATACTTCTGAAGTGAAGCAAGCTGCTGAATCACTTGCTGGTCGTGTAGATGCATTCTATATTACTTTGGATAACACAGTTGTGAGTGCTGTGGATACGATCATTCAAACGGCTAATGATAAGAAAATTCCGTTCTTCTCCAGTGACCGGGATACCGTTGAAAAAGGCGCATTTGCAACCGTTGGGTTCAAATATTTCGATCATGGATACCAAGTTGGACAAATGGCAGTGGACATTCTGAAGAATGGTAAAAAGCCAGCAGATATGAAAGTAACGATGCAAGAAAAGCTCGATCTTATCCTTAACCTTAAAGCCGCTGCCGCACAAGGGATAGAAGTGACGGATGCGATGAAAAAAGAAGTTGCCGATCAAGCTAACAATATTATTCAATAAGACATTATATAGGGGCGATTCCATGAGGGCGCCCCTTGACGCTTGAAGGGAGAAGACTTCTATGTATGATTCTATGCTCGGGGCTGTGGAGATGGGGTTGCTCTATGCATTTATGGCTTTAGGGGTGTATATTACTTTTCGCATTTTGGATTTTCCTGATTTGACTGTAGATGGAAGCTTTACTACTGGCGGTGCAATTGCTGCCGTTATGATTACCAATGGTTATGCTCCCTGGTTAGCCACGCTTGCTGCTATTGCAGGTGGGATGCTGGCAGGAATGTGTACGGGTCTATTACATACGAAGGGCAAGATTAATGGATTGTTATCCGGTATTCTAATGATGATCGCACTTTACTCCATCAATCTGAGAATTTTTGGCGGCAAGCCTAACTGGTCACTAATGGGTGATACCACGTTGTTCTCGTCCATCAATCCACTTCTTGTTCTTCCTTTTGTTGTTTTATTTGTGAAAATTATAATGGATTTATTCTTACGTACAGATCTTGGGCTTGCTTTAAGGGCTACCGGAGATAATGCAAGAATGATCCGTAGTCTGGGTGTAAACACAGATAATACGACCATTCTCGGCGTCAGCTTATCCAACGGAATGGTGGCACTTTCAGGTGCATTGATCACTCAGTATTCTACTTTTGCGGATTCCTCCATGGGTATAGGGATGATTGTTATCGGCTTAGCTTCGGTAATCATTGGTGAAGCCATTTTCGGTGCTGGAAATGTATTCCGTGCGACGTTGGCAGTTGTTCTGGGATCTATTGTTTACCGAATCGTAGTTGCACTAGCCTTGTATGTACCATGGTTGAGACCTTCGGATCTTAAGCTAATTACGGCAATTATCGTTATTTTCGCACTTATATTCCCATCGATTCAGCGTTTCTTGAAGCAGAAGAATATGGCGCGTAAACGTTCGCTTGAATTAGCTGAACAAGCGCTTAGCAGCAAGAGAGGAGGCACCATCGATGCTTAAACTGGATAACGTATCTAAGCTGTTTAATCCTGGGACACCGGATGAGAAGATCGCGCTACTTGGCATTGATTTGGAGCTTCTTCCCGGTGACTTTGTCACCATTATTGGAAGTAACGGTGCTGGTAAGTCGACACTAATGAACATTATTTCTGGTGTGATGAAGCCGGATCTTGGTTCAGCGAGTATTGAAGGGAATTCGATTAGCCATTTAGCAGAATATCAGCGCAGTCGCTGGATCGGACGGGTTTTTCAGGACCCGATGGCAGGTACGGCTCCACGGATGACGATTGAAGAAAATTTAGCGATGGCTTTTAAAAGAGGGAAGAGTAGAGGATTATCGTTTGGTGTAAATGCAGCGAGACGGACGATGTTTCGTGAGGAGTTAAGCCGTCTTGGGATCGGACTTGAGAATCGTCTGCGAGCTAAGGTAGGATTATTATCTGGTGGGGAGAGACAAGCGCTGAGTTTGCTAATGGCAACCTTTACCCAGCCGCAAATCTTGTTATTAGACGAACATACAGCGGCACTTGATCCTTCACGAGCGGAGCTGATTACTAAACTGACAGAGTCTATCGTCCGTGAGATGAAGCTGACTACGCTTATGGTTACCCATAACATGGAACAGGCTATACGTCTTGGCAATCGTCTTATCATGATGGATAAGGGCCGTATTATCCTAGATATTGATGAAACAAGGAAAAAGGATCTTACGGTAGAACGCCTGCTTGGAGAATTTGAGACCATCAGTGGTCATAAACTGGCGGATGATCGAATGATGCTTGGATAGTCATCTATAGGAGTGTCTTAGGCTCAGGATAAGGGCTTAAAGTGAATTCTGACTCTGGATTTCACTTTAAGTCCTTTTTGTTGTAAGTTTTCCCAAATGATTCAATATCATTTATGATAGGTTATAGTGACGATAAATATTAAATACCATAATAAGGATTTAGAGTGAATTGGAGGATGCTTATGTTTTGGAAGAATGGTAGCGCTTACAGGAGTTCGGGTATTTTTAATAAAATGATATTGATCATTTCATTTTTGCTGCTGCTGTCCTTTCTGTTCTCTTTAACAGTCCTGCAGTATGTTTATCGAATTTATGACAAGCAAATCTATGAAAAGGCATCTGAAGTGCTGGGGATGTCATCTATCAGTATAGAGAGTACTTTAAGAGAGCTGGAACAACTTTCTTTTACAGTGGTCTCTGATGAGCAAATTCAGGAATGTCTTCGCCAGTTGCAGGATGATCCTCAACCGTATGAGCGGCAGGTCCTACATAATAAAATCATAAACAGGTTGGTTGCCTTTGCAGGAGCAGAGAAATACGTCTATTCCATGATGTTGTTAGATACGAATGGCGGTGCCATGACTGCGGGGAATCGGGAAGGTGTATCACAGGATCTTCAGGATCAATTAAAGCCTCTGGCTAAGGAAGCTAGCGGTAGTATTGTGTGGTATCCCCAAGGTAATAAGAATTCACTCCTGGCTGTTCGGCAGATTAAATCTTACACCGGATCAACCTTTACGCTGGACGATTTAGGGACGTTAGTCATTCGAATTCGGATTGATCGTATTATTGCAGATAGCACTAGTAACACTTCGGATGGCGATCAGTTGATTGTTGCAGATGCCACTTCAGGGCTAGCGGTTTATCCCCAAACTCCGATGTTGCTGCCAAATGAGCTTAAAGCGGAAACAGAACGTTCCGAACTTTATCGTACGGCTAAGTATGAAGAAGGAACATACTTTATAACGAAGACTAAATCATCTTATATGGAATGGATGTATATCAATGCGACCCCCTTCAATGAGATGTTCAAACATATTACTTTTGTAAAAAAATTGGTTGTTATCATATTCGCGCTCATCTTACTCATTGGATTACTCTTAGGCTATCGATTAGCCCGAAGTATTGTACGCCCGATTTCAAAGCTGACCAAAAATATGAAACAAATTGAAAAGGGAGATCTGGATAATTTGGAGGAACAGTCGCTTGGTGTCGTTTCGCAGACTGCGCAGGACGAGGTAAGTCAGCTTAACAGAACCTTTAAAATGATGATCCGCAGAATCAGAGAACTTATCGATGAGAATTATGCGAAGCAGCTCATTATTAGAGAGACCGAGCTTAAAGCACTGCAGGCACAGATCAATCCGCATTTTTTGTACAATACACTTGAGTCGATCAATTGGTTAGCGAAGATGAACAAACAAGCTAAAATCTCAGAAATGGTAGAAGCTCTCGGCTACTTGTTTCGGAGTTCGATCGGTCTTAAAGACCCTTTGATTACGATTGAAAAAGAGCTCACCATTGTACGTAATTATGTCATTATCCAGAAGACACGATTTGACGATAGACTGGATTTCCGCATGGAGTTTCCTGAACATTTGCATGACGCTTTAATCCCGAAGCTGACGCTTCAGCCGTTGATCGAGAATGCGATCCGATATGCTTTGGAGCCTAATATCGAGCCTTGCACGATTTCTATAACCGTGAGTGAGGAAGAACAGGGCCTTGATATTCGTGTTAGTGATAATGGGCCGGGGATGAGTGCCGAGTTCATCAAAGATTTACAGCAGGGAAGAGTTAAGACACGTGGCGAAGGCATTGGGTTAGCGAACATCGCAGAGCGTATTCAAATCGTATTTGGTCCAGCATGGGGTACAGTGATTGAAAGTGAGCCAGGTCAAGGAACGACAATACATGTACGTATACCTTATTTAAAAGGAGTGCAAGAGAATGTTTAAGTTACTGCTGGTTGACGATGAACGGTTGATACTAGAAGGCATATCTCAGGTAGTGGACTGGGCTCAGGCAGGAACGGAACTTGTGGGTACTGCGCGAAACGGGATAGAAGCCTTGGAGAAAATAGAGGAGCTTCGCCCTGAAATCGTGATTACTGATATTTCCATGCCCGGATTGGATGGACTAGGCTTGGTGCAGAAATGCAGTGAACGGTTTCCTGAGGTGAAGTTCGTTATGTTGACGGGGTATAAGGATTTTGACTACGCCTGTATCGCTATGCAGCATGGAGTGAAGCATTATCTGCTTAAGCCTTGCAACGAGAATCAAATTCATGATGCGTTAGTTGAACTGGTAGCAGAGCTGAATGAACTAAAAGGCCGGACGGAATTTGTAATTGATATGAAGCAGCGTTTTACTAAAGTTCTGCCGCATGTGAAGGAACAATTTTTGAAGGAATGGATCTCTAACAAGACATACGGGAGTCAAGATTTAGAGTATTATCAGGAGCTGCTTGGCATCGAATTAAATGACAAAGTGGTGCGTATGATCTTGTTCAGATTAGAAGGTTCTTATGAATATGAGCAACTATTTGCTTTGCAAAATATTGCACAGGATATGCTACAAGAAACGTTGCTTAGTACAAGGATAGGCGGATTTATTCTGACACTAATGGAGGTCGAAGGAGAGACTGCGCTGAATAGTACACTGCTTGAGCGAATTTCTGATGTAAGGAAAATGTTCTACAAATTTTATAAAGTGGATGTAACCATTGCGATTAGTGACGCGGACTTCATGATACATTCACGGAGATTGTATCGTCAGACCCTGCAATGTCTTAACCACTGTTTTTATATGGAAGAGGGAGGTCTAATCACAGGAAGTGATATTCCTAGTGATGAACTAAGCGGAAGAAATGACATTGAACTAGATGAAGAGCAACTCTGTCTGCTGATTAAGGCGGGCGAACAAAGTGCAGTAGAATTTGAATTAGAACGGTTATTTAATCTGCTAGCTGAACAGCGTGTGGATATTAATGTAACGCGTTCTTATGTTTTGCAATTGTATTCTGCGATGATACGTCTAGCCGTCCCTGATGAAAGAAATAACTTTACTTCAAGTATGGTGGAACTGGCTGAGATCAGGACTTTAAGTGGTCTTAAAACCTATGTAAAAGATGCTGCTGCTCGGTTGACAGCGATGTATGATCGTCATTTTCGGAGTCGCCAATCGTTAATCGTAGATAAAATGTTCAAGATTATTGCTGACGATTATAAAAATGCAGAACTGTCACTTAGCTCAGTAGCTGCTGAAATGTTATATATGAATCCTGATTATCTTGGGAAGATATTTAAGAAAATTACAGGGGAGAAGTTCTCTAACTACGTTACCAACTACCGGATTACTAAAGCATCGGAACATATTATGCATAGTGGTGATGTAAGAGTATTTGAACTCGCTGAAATGTTCGGCTTCGGTGGGAATGCACAGTATTTTAGTCAAGTGTTCAAAAAAGTAACTGGGCAGACACCCACAGATTTCATGAAACCTCCTCAAGCGAACTGATTATTGAACAAACATGACGGTTTTTTGTATTCAACAATTACTGAATATTTGAGAAGATTTAAACATGAAAGCGCTACCTGAAGGGATCAGAGCCTTTACACTATTATAGGAAAAGGGGACATGAATTTGAAAAAGAGATTCGCTTTATTAGCCGTACCATTGTTGCTGTCATCCATGTTAGCCGGTTGTGGTGGAGGGAACAACAATAACAGTGCTGCCGCTACGGATTCTGCTACAAATGCTCCTTCGGAAACGAAGCCTGCAGCTACGACCTCAGCAGAACCGGTAACCCTGCGTATTGCTTGGTGGGGTGGAGACACACGACATTCTTATACACAACAAGTAATTGATATGTATGAAGCTAAATATCCGAATGTAACGATTGAGCCTGAATATGCTTCATTCGATGATTACTGGAAGAAGCTTGCCCCTCAAGCAGCGGCGAATCGACTTCCTGATATCGTTCAAATGGATATTTCTTATATTAATCAATATGGATCTAACGGACAGCTCGAAGATTTGAAGCCTTATTTAAACGCTCAGATACAAGTCGGTGATGTGAATGAGAACGTACTTAGTACTGGGGTAATTCATGAGAAGCAATTCGGAATTCCACTAGGCGTTAACGTACTTGGTTTTCAATATGACCCAGAATTGCTAAAGAAGGCAGGGGTGGATTCCATTCCTGAGAACTGGACTTGGGATCAGTACAAAGAACTTGCTGCGAAAGCTAAATCGGCTGGACTGTATATCGACGGTTCTATGGCAGCTGACGTATTCTTCAACTATTATCTGCGTACAAAAGGGCTGGCACTTTATAACAATGATGGTTCAGCACTTGGATATGAGGATGATGCCTTGTTCGCTGACTTTTTCGGAATGCTGTCTGGTTTAATTAAAGATGGAGCGGTTCCATCCCAAGACAAACTGAGCCAAAACAAAGGCGTTATCGAAGAGTCTGATATTGTTAAAGGAACAGGTATCGGCGTATGGCAATGGTCGAACCAATATGTTGCTTTGCAAATTGCTGTAAATCGTCCTATGGCACTGGCACAAATGCCGGGCCCAGATATGGAAAAAGGACTCTACATGCAGCCAAGTATGTATTGGTCGGTTACTTCTAACTCAAAAGTGAAGGAAGAAGCAGCGAAGTTCGTTGATTTCTGGATTAATGATCCCGAAGCCAACAACCTAATCAAAGGCGAACGTGGTGTGCCAATTTCAAGCAAAATCAAAGAATCTGTAGCCTCACAATTAACGGATTCCGGTAAGCAAGTATTTAAATTCGTAGCTGACATGGAGCCAACTACTTCTCCAATGAGTCCGCCAGTTGGATCGCCAGAGGTAGTAGCACTCCTTACAGACCTTGCTGAACAAATGAACTTCGGCAAAATTGACCCCGCCGCCGCCGCTGCACAGTTCCGAAAAGAAGCGAACGCTATTCTCTCCAGCCGGTAATAGAAGGTAACAGATAACTATACTGCGTCTAACATGGGAAACGGCATGCCATTTGGTTAGGCGGCAGTCCGTTTCCCTTATTATTCACATAAAAAGGAGTTGGAGACCCTTGGCATCCACGAATCCCCTTCCTTCGAATCCGCTGGCTTTTAAGAAAAAAAAGCTATATGGCCGGAGTTTACGAAGCAACCTTACAGGATATGCCTTTATCAGTCCATTCGTCATTGGTTTCCTTTGCTTCACATTGATCCCGATGATCATTTCTCTTTATCTTTCTTTTACCAAATACAATTTGTTCGCTCCCCCTAAATGGATCGGATTTGATAATTACATCAAAATGTTCTCGAATGACCCGAAATATTTACATTCACTAAAGGTGACCCTGCTTTACGTATTTATTGGTGTGCCTTTACGTCTCACCTTTGCATTATTTGTAGCTATGATTCTAAATACAAAATCGCGCATGATCGGAGCCTATCGTACAACTTATTATTTACCTTCTATTATAGGTGGCAGTGTGGCGGTATCCATCATGTGGCGTAATATTTTTAGTGATACTGGAATTATTAATGGCATGCTCGGTTTTTTCGGCCTGGGTCCAGTAAGTTGGTTTGGTAATCCGAGCGCTGCGCTTATAATGTTGATCACCTTATCCGTGTGGCAGTTTGGTTCATCCATGTTGATCTTTCTGGCGGGTCTAAAAAATATTCCTGGTGAAATGTACGAGGCAGCTAGTGTAGATGGAGCAGGCTTTTTCAGAAAGTTCTTTAAGATTACAATGCCCCTCCTAAGCTCAGTTATTCTATTCAATCTAGTCATGCAGACGATCAGTGCATTTATGACCTTTGTTCCAGCTTATATTATCTCTAAAGGTGAAGGCGGACCAATGGACGGTACGATGTTGTATTCTCTATATCTATTCCGTCAGGCCTTTATGTTTAATAATATGGGTTATGCTTCAGCTATGGCGTGGGTGATGTTATTGCTAGTCGGCATCATGACCGGAATTTTGTTCAAGACATCCAAATCGTGGGTCTTCTACGAATCGGAAGGAGGAAAATAATCCATGGCGAAAATGAAACTGAAATGGCCGCTGTATCACATTCTTATCGGTGGCCTCGCTATCATTATGCTGTATCCGATTTTGTGGATGATCATGAGCTCTTTTAAAGAGAGCCGGCTTGTATTTGTTACCGCTCAGCAGCTTCTTCCCGATCCATGGGTGTGGGGGAATTATGCTAAAGGCTGGGAAGGGATTGCCGGATATTCCTTTGGTGTCTTCATAAAGAATTCATTAATTATCGTCGTTGTAGCAACGCTTGGGGCAGTGATCTCTTCTTCACTAGTGGCCTTCGGATTTGCACGCAATAAGTTTGTAGGGCATGGTTTATGGTTCGGCATCATGATGATGACGCTTATGCTTCCTTCAGATGTAGTACTAGTCCCGCAATATATTATCTATGCCAAATTGGAATGGCTCGATAGTATCAAGCCGATCGTGATTCCACAGTTCTTCGGTGTTCCGTTCTTTATTTTCCTAATGCTGCAGTTTATTCGGACGATACCTGTTGAACTTGACGAAGCGGCTACGATTGATGGGTGCGGGAAATTTGGTCTGTACTTCAGAATCATTCTCCCACTCATCCGTCCATCTATGGCTACTGCAGCGATCTTTTCCTTCTATTGGCGCTGGGAAGATCTGCTTGGGCCAGTGTTGTACCTGAACTCTCCATCTAAATATACAGTTTCTATGGGGCTGAAAATGTTCCTCGACAGTGAGTCCGTGTCCAACTGGGGGCCCATGTTCGCCATGTCCGTTCTTAGCTTGGCACCTGTCATGATTATTTTCTTTCTCTTTCAAAAGCAGATTGTGGAAGGAATCAGCACCAGTGGTTTGAAAGGATAAAATATCTAATGAAGAAAGGTGCGACTGAATTTGGATAGCTATCATTTTGACTTTGGGATTAAAGATACAGCGCCCGGCTACACCAAAATTCGGCCGGACTCACGATACTCTCCGGAAACGCGATTTGGTTTTACTTCAGACTCGACAGTATTCGGGCGTTCCAGGGGAGGATCAGAGACATTAAGAAGTGATTTCTGCATTCCGCAGAAGGCAGTCTTCCTGTTAGATATTCCTGATGGGATTTACCGGATTTCTTTGGTACTTGGTGATTCCTTAGCAGATACGAGTACAGTAATTCGAGCAGGCGCTGGGAAGTACGTTTTAGACATATTGAATGTTCCGGCAGGTCAGTATGTACGTGAATCATTTGCGATGCGAATCATGGATGGTCAGCTAAAGCTCTCCTTCTCAGGTATTGCGCCTCGAATAAATGCTCTCGACATTGAGCCTGACAACGAAGCGCTCGTCTTATATTTGGCTGGTGATTCTACGGTGACCGATCAAGGAGAAGCTGGTTATCCCTATGCTGGCTGGGGCCAGTTGCTGCCTCGCAGCTTCAAAGCAGGTCTTGTAGTGGACAATCGAGCCATTTCTGGTCGAAGCTCCAAGAGCTTTATTGAGGAAGGGCATTTGGACAATATTTCTACTGCGCTTCGGCCAAAAGATTATATTTTCATACAGTTTGGACATAACGATTCGAAAGGGGATGAAGGTAGACATACCGAACCTTTCACTACATATAAAGAATATTTGCTACAGATGATTACAGTCGCTAGGGAAGCGGGAGCCTATCCGGTACTTGTAACTCCTGTACATCGCCGAAGATTTGATCATCTAGAAGCTATAGTAGACAGCCATGGTGATTATTTAACGGCAATGAAGGAGCTGGCCGAGAATGAGCAAATCCCACTGATCGATTTGGCGGAGAAGAGTCGTAAGCTATTTGAAGCATACGGTGTGGAAGGAACGAAGGATCTGTTCATGTGGAGTTATCCTGGAGAATATATCTTGCATCCAGTCGGTGTACAGGACAATACACATTTTCAGATTTTAGGAGCGCGTCTGCTTGCTGATTTAATCGTAGAAGGTATCCGTGAGGCCGGATTAAATGATCTTATTATTCATCTTCGACAAGGCGAATAAGGATAAGTAAAGATCTACCGATTCAACTTCTGTATGCGAGGTTAAGGTTAAGGAAAGAACTTAACTGGAAAGGCTTGCATGACAAGAAGGAGGATACTTAAACATGGCAGATAAGAAGCTGGAAGGTAAGGTAGCGATTGTAACAGGAGGTGGTTCCGGCATTGGACGAGCAACTGTGCTTGAGTTTGCCCGTAACGGGGCCAAAGTTGTGTTGCTGGATAGAACTGTTGAGAACGCAGAAAAGGTTAGAAAACAAGTGGAGAAAGAAGGCGGAGAAGCACTTGTAATTGAATGCGATGTTGCTGAACCCCCGCAAGTGGAAGCTGCTATAAACAAGGCGGCCGCAAAATGGGGGCGTCTTGATGTTGTTTTTGCTAATGCAGGGATTAATGGAGCCATGACCCCCATTGAAACGATGGATATTGAGTCTTGGGACCAGACGATTCACATCAATCTTCGTGGAACCTTCGCGACGGTTAAATATGCGATACCGCATCTAAAAGAAAGCGGCGGCAGCATCCTGATTAACAGCTCCATTAACGGAAATCGTGTATTTTCTAACATCGGTTTTTCTGCTTACAGTACGACAAAGGCAGGTCAGGTTGCTTTTATGAAAATGGCAGCATTAGAACTGGCTCAATTTCAAATTCGCGTAAATGCGATCTGTCCTGGAGCTATTAAGACCAATATAGATGACAACACTTTTCCATCCGAGGATCTGAAAGAGGTAAAGATCCCTGTTGAATTTCCGGAAGGGGATCAACCGCTAGAAGAAGGTCCCGGGCGTCCTGATCAAGTTGCGAAGCTGGCACTTTTTCTGGCCTCCGAGGATTCCGATCATATTACAGGAACTGAGATTTATTGTGACGGTGCTGAATCGTTGCTTCATGGTTAAATATTCGTAAATAATCACTTCCTTTAAAACGGATTCTATCCTCTTTGTTATGCGGGATCTAATTGATCTAGAGCGCATATACATTGAGGATAGGAGTGCCGTTTTTTGCTGTAAAATAAAGCTAATCTTTATCTCTGTTTTCCGTTATAATGGAGTATCTTGGAGAAAGGAGAATGAATGATGGATTTTCATATTGAATCATTAATTAAGCTGCTAGTGGCCATGCTGTTCGGGCTGTTCATCGGGATTGACCGACAGATCAAGCAGAAACCGCTGGGGATTCGGACCAGTATGGTCATAAGCATTGCCTCGTGTCTTGTAACCGTAGTGTCCATTCATGCCTTTGATAAGTTTGCGGGTCCAGAGCATCCGAATATGGATCCGATGCGCCTCGCTGCTCAAATTGTCAGTGGAATAGGATTCTTGGGCGCCGGGGTTATATTGCGTAGAGGTGGAGATGCGATATCAGGTTTGACCTCAGCAGCACTCATCTGGACAGCTTCTGGAATTGGGATAGCTGTGGGTGCAGGATTCTATATTGAAGCTGCGTATGCAGTTATTCTTTTGATGTTTGCGGTGAATTTGGTTCCTCATTTAATTCGTTCGATTGGCCCTGAGGTGCTTAACAAGCATGAAGTTTCGGTGAGAATCATCATGGAAGCTAATTTTGTACTTACTGAAGTGATCCAAAAAATCGAGCGGCCTCAGGTTAGTACCCAACGAAGTACTAGAAGCCCCTCCCGAGCGATCCGCAGAATGAAAATTAAGGATTTGGAAGATGGAAGGCAAATGATCGATATGGTGATTTCAGCACCGGATAAAGATTACGCAACAGAAATCTATTATGATGTGAAGAAAATTGATCATGTCATGAGCGTTGAAGTGGAACAGCTGTAAAAAAGGGCATGTCACGTCATGACCAGATGTGGTAATCTATCAAGTAGAGACAATTATCAGACACTGGAAGGGAGAACATATTATTATGTCTATCACAGCCTATGAAGGACAATATGAAGGAGAAGCAGCCATCTGGTTAAAAGCTGGCCGTTATGAGGCAGCTATACTACCGGGTATCGGTGGCAACTTGATCTGTTTCCGTGATACCGAAAACGGTTACCGTTTCTTGCATGAACCGGGAGCTGAGGAAATGGAAGCCTTCAAGGCAAGTCCAGGCATCCATGGAATTCCTGTATTATTTCCTCCGAATCGTTATGAGGATGGCAAATTCCCATGGAATGGTCAAACTTATCAATTCCCAGTAAATGAAGTCGCTACGGGCAACCATTTGCATGGTTTTTTACATACGGCAGCTTGGGAAGTGGAAGAGTTCGGTAGCGGTAAGACAGAAAGCTTCGTAACCGTATTCATTAAAGTGGATGAGAATCATCCTTCTTATCAATACTTGCCACATAAATATACGATGAAACTACGTTACACCCTTGGTGAAGGTGGCTTATCTCAACAGGTGCAAGTGCATAATGATGGTGATGATGTGATGCCTTGCTTGTTGGCATTCCATACCGCGATTAATGCACCATTCGCACCGGAAAGTTCTCCACAAGATTACCGTGTAAAAGCAACTATCGGCGAGCGTTGGGAACTGGATGACCGCATGCTGCCAACAGGTAAATTCCAAGCGCTGGAGCCAGGAGAAGTTCAGCTTCGTGATGAAGGTGTGAGTCCATATTTTGCATCGATGGATAATCACTACACCGCTGTACCTCAGAACGGACGCAATCGGATGGAGCTTACTGACAGTAAAGCTGGAATAACCTTGGTATACGATGTAGGGACTTCGTACAAACAATGGATGATCTGGAACAATGGTGCTACAGAACAGTTCTTCTGTCCTGAACCGCAAATTAACTTGGTTAACGCACCAATGGTGGATCTACCGGCTGATGAGATTGGCTTGTTCAGCCTCAAACCAGGCGAATATTGGGAAGAAAGCAGTCGTCTGTACGTGAAATAGTGTTCATTTGAATAATAATATGTGATCAAAGAAAGGGCTGTCTTGTTCGTAGATTTCTACGAATAGACAGCCCTTTAACGTTTAATTAGGAGCAGAACTTTATTTTTTACTAACTATTTCTTTATTAATCTGTTCAATAATCTCTTGGATACTCTTTGAACCAAGATCCCCCTCACCACGTTTTCTTACAGATACACTGCCAGAGTTTTTCTCATTCTCACCGAGAACGAGCATATAGGGTGCTTTTTCCAGCTGAGCTTCACGAATTTTGTATCCTAGCTTCTCATTTCGGATATCAACCTCTACACGAATGCCAGCTTGTTCTAAGGATTGTTTCACCTGAAATGCATAAGCAACGTAGTTCTCAGAGACGGGCAATAACTTCGCTTGAACGGGTGCTAGCCATAGCGGGAATGCGCCGGCATAATGCTCCGTAATAATCCCCATAAAACGATCAATTGACCCATAAACGGCGCGATGGATTACGACCGGGCGATGCTTAAGGTTATCTTCCCCGATATAAGTAAGATCGAATTTCTCTGGCATTTGCCAATCTAGTTGGATGGTTCCACATTGCCAGCTTCGTTTTAGCGCATCTAAGATATGGAAATCAATTTTTGGTCCGTAGAACGCGCCATCACCTTCATTCACACGATACTCGATCCCGAGATTGTCTAATACACTTTGTAAAGATTGTTCAGCTAGATCCCATAGTTCTTTTGATCCCATATAATCTGCCGGGCGAGTAGATAATTCAATCTTATACTCAAAGCCAAACACTTGATAAATATGGTCAATCAGTGAGATTACCCGGTTTATTTCATCCTCAATCTGCTCTGGTAATACGAAGAGATGGGCATCATCCTGACAGAAAGTACGAACACGCATCATCCCGTTAAGTGCCCCAGAGAATTCATGGCGATGTACTTGACCAAATTCGGCAATACGGATAGGCAACTCTCGGTAAGAATGTAGATTATTTTTATAGATCATCATATGACCTGGGCAGTTCATCGGCTTGAGTGCAAATTTTGTTTCGTCTACATTGGTGAAATACATATTGTCTTTATAGTGATCCCAGTGCCCGGATTGCTCCCAAAGCCGATTATTCATCATCAGCGGTGTACGAACTTCATCGTAATCTCTCTGTCTTTGTAGTTCACGTGCGAAATTCTCAAGCTCTGTACGGATAGTCATTCCCTTTGGAAGATAGAAGGGCATGCCTGGAGCTTCTTCAGAGAACATGAACAATTCCAGTTCCTTGCCAAGCTTACGGTGATCACGCTTCTTTGCTTCTTCAAGAAAGAGTAGGTGCTCTTCAAGTTGAGCTTTCTTAGGAAAAGCAGTTCCGTAGATACGTTGCAGCATTTTATTATTGGAATCTCCACGCCAGTAGGCACCTGCTACATTCAACAGCTTAAAGGCCTTGACCAATCCAGTTGAGGGAAGATGCGGGCCTCGACAGAGATCCGAGAATTCACCTTGTTCATAAATAGATAATACTGTGTCTTCAGGTAGATCACGGATAAGCTCCAGCTTTAAGGGCTCATTCATCGCTTCATAAAGCTTGATTGCTTCAGCGCGGGGAACGACACGGCGGACAATCGGGTGATTCTCTTGAATAATTCTCGCCATCTCTTGTTCGATTGCTACAAGATCATCCGTGGATAGAGGTGTTTCAATATCAATGTCATAATAAAAGCCATCTTCGATTACTGGACCTATGCCAAGCTGGACACCCTTATCTCCATATATACGTTTTATGGCCTGTGCCATGATATGTGCTGTACTGTGTCTATAAATTTCCAGGCCTTCTTTGCTATCCAACGTAACAATTTCGAGCTGGCAATCATGATCGATCGTTTGGTTTAGGTCAACGGATCTTCCATCGATTATTCCAGCTACAGCACTTTTTTTCAGACTGGTACTTATGACACCTGCTGCTTCTTTAATCGTCGTTCCTTGTAGTACCTCTCTAATTGTTCCGTTTTGCAGTGTTACCTTGATCTCCATGATTGTTAGCCTCCAGTTCTCAAAAATTGTTAGTGGTGAACGCAAAAAAACGCATCTCTCCCAGAAAGGGACGAGTGCGTTCAGCTCGTGGTTCCACCCTAATTCGACCTATCACAAGGATAGGACCTCATTGGTATCCTTTAACGTGGATAAGTCGGTGCCACATACTACCGTAAAATTTAGATCTACGGATTCAGCGCCACAGCTACAAAGGGGTAACTCCACAATCGTTTACTGGAGAAGCTTTCAGCCTAGACCTCTCTCTCTGGACAGTTCGTATAGGAAATCTTGTCTTTGATCATTGCCATATGATGTTGCTCGTTCATAGTACTCAATTGCACCCCATAAAGTCAAGAGGCGAGAAGCCAGAAATTCAGATCTCTTTTATTGCGGTCATCATTTGTGTATTAGCGAAGGAGATGAAGTAGGCTTTGGCGAATGTATGATATCAACCTATTTTATGGAGGTTTGATATGCAGATTCTCGCTATGCTGACGATGCTAATCGATCATATTGGCTATATCTTTTTTCCAGAGGATATCGCTTGGAGATATGTAGGAAGAATAGCCTTTCCAATCTACTGTTACGGGCTTGTGCAGGGGCATATCCATACATCATCCAGACCGAAATATTTATTCCGACTGCTTATAATCGCTATTATTGCTCAGATCCCATACAATTTAGCGATTAATCCTGGTGGATGGAATGTGGTGTTTACGCTTTTATTATCTGGAATTGTAGTAGTTGTTTTAGATAAACTTCCTACTCTATGGCTTGGTATACCTGTTGTCATTGCAGCTATCGCGTTAATGGATTACTTCCCGATAGATTATAATGCGTACGGCCTGCTGCTAGTATTGATATTCCGTTATACGAGGTCATACTGGCTTGTTATGGCACATCTGGCATTAAACTTGTTTTACATGTTCTATAACTATTGGGTGGTCCAAATGCTTAGTATTTTACCGACATTGTTGATTGCTTTGATACCTGCACTTTGGGGATATTTAGAGCGTCACCGGGTGAAACGCTGGGTTTGGTGGTCTTTTTATCCTGCGCATTTACTGATTTTGGCAGTATTAAAAGGCTTGATTTACAATGAATGGGTTTCTATCGAATGGCGAAGTTTGTTGAATTTATAGTATTTTTACAATAACTCATCCTTTGATTTACAAATGTTACCTTTGCTGAGATAATGGATTGATTTTAAAAAATTCTTAAAAAGGAGACTTGCTATGAGGAAAATGATAGCTAGAACAAAATGGTTTATTCCTTTTGTCGCGCTGCTGCTTGTTCTGGCCGGATGTCAATCGGTTGGAGGTTTCGATGTTAATAAGGCATTGATCGGGGATGTCGATGTTAAATCATCAGAATCCAGCATGACGTTTTCTATGAACGCTGAGCCTGCAGAAGGACTGAGCGCAGAAGATAAGGAAATGGTAGATCTCATAAATTCTTTTTCCCTGAGTATTAGCCATGCAAAGTTGCAAGAGAATGGTAATGTATCTGCCGATGGAACGATCGGCTATAAACAATTGAATATTCCATTCTCATTGTTTATGGACAAACAAACTTTAGTCTTTACGGTTGAAGGAGCAAAACAACCATTTTACTTCCCGGTTCAAGGCTATGATGAGGTCTTAGCTGAAGTTGGATTGGATCTGACTAAAGCTGAAGATCTTAGTAAGCTGCTAACGAAGTTTGTGGTGAAGAATCTTCCTAATCCAAGTGCAATTAGCGTAACACCAGTTAGTGAGGCTGTTTATGGCCAGCAGGTGAATATGACGAAGTTACATACCGAAGTGACGGGTGATGAGCTTCCGGCATTGTTAAAAGGATTCCTGAAATCGATCTCTAAAGATACGGAAGGCTTTACAGAATTAGTTGGTGGTCTATATGACTATCTGTATCCAGTAATCAAAGCTATGGACGAAAAAGGCTCCGGTGATTATGAAATTCCAGGTATTGGAGTCATTCCTCTGGGTGATAAAGAAGCTGTTGTAACCGTACTGCATGATGCAGCAAAATTGGCTGTGGATGCTTTACTACTGGTTTATGACAATCAACTAGACAGTCTTTATAAATCAACCCCTGAGCTTAAGACGGTCCTGAGTAAGGATACGAAGCTTGCTGTCGATATTTTTGTAGACAGTGGACTACATGTTCGTAAACAGAATGTTGATCTGAAAGTGGCGCTTCCAGGTACAGAAGATATGCCATTAAAAAGCTTCTCTCTTAAGGCTTCCAGTCAGATTTGGAACATTGGTGGGGCTGTAACGGCAGATCCAATCAGCACAGAAGGAGCTCTTGATGTTTCTTCCGGTGACCTGACTCCTGGAGAGACTTTGAACAATTTTGATCCGAATTCTAACGTTTATCGTATTTTGAAAGACGATCTTGGTATCACCAAGAGAACGATTGTCATCGAACCAGACGACGAATATTATTATCCGATCGTTGACAATAATACGACGTACATTCCTCTTCGGTATTTTGCAGAAGATTTAGATGCTACTGTGGAATGGGATACAGTCAATCGTGCTATTATCGTAACTGATGGTGTGTACGGTGATAAACTGGTATTCAAAATCGGTTCTTCCGAAGCAGTGATTAACGGTAACAAAGTGAAGCTTGCAGAGCCTGTATTTGTTGACGAATATGGTGATGCCTATGTATCGCTACGTCTGCTAGCTGAAGCACTTCATGCTACTGTGTATGTAGATGAAGATGGTTGGATTACTATTACACGTAAATAGTTAGTTCGATCCTCATTGGCTAATTAACAGAAACAAACCCAGCTTCTAACTTCGCAGAAATGCGGGTGAAGCTGGGTTTTTATATGAAATAGGGCAGCTTTTTATTGCTTCGTTAAAACCACCTCTAGGTCGACATTACTTAACGATTTTTCTTCAGCCATACTTTGGACATACCCTCCTAAGAAACCGTCCTGATGTTCCTCCCAAAGCTTGTAGCCCGGCAACGCTTTAATATCCTTCGCAAAGGTACCTGCAGTTCCGGCGAAGTATTGTACATTCAGCTTGGACATTACCTTCGCCATGGATTCTTTTTCAGACTCCGTTAAAGGACTTTCCTTAAGACTATCCATAGCTTTGTCATAGGAGTTAGTAGCAAAGGTTTCTTCGGCATATGCCTTGAAGTTTAAGAGATTGTGATCTGTAATCTGGTTAGCTTCAGCCCAACCTTCTACGTTCAAAGACGCTGTTATATAATTTACGGTTCGCGAGACGGGATCGAAGGTCATGGCTCCATATTGATGCGGATTGACGGCCATCGCACTCGTAGCGATATCATAGATTGGCAATTGTTCAGAGGATGCTGTATCTTGATTCGCGTCTGCTGGATCTACTTGAATGTCCTGCATATGAATATGTCCTGAGAGAACTAGATTAAGTCCATTCTTCCGTAAGGATTTTATAGCTTCCTGGCTGTTATTAAGCTTGAAGCCTGAAACGGACATAGAAGTGTGACTTAATAAATTATGATGCATCACCGTGATCACAGAAGCGTGCTCTTTGGCTGCGAGCTTAACGGATTCATCCATCCATGAAAGCGTAGAGGAAGCAATACGCCCATCAGTCTGAGGGAAACCGTATTTTTTATTATTAAGGTATTGGCTACTGTCTATCATGAGAATCCATAAGTTGGGGGCAGCCTTGACGATATAGCTTAGTGATTCCTTATCACGTGATGCAGCTTCTTTGTAGCCGAAATCCGCATACATTTTGACGAAATCCTTATCTGTAATTGAATCCGTAAGGAGCTGTTTATCGCCACTGAAGGATCTAGCCCAAGGATTAAATAAGTCGTGATTGCCTGGAATGACATAAACAGAGGTTCCTTGTTGTTCAATTCGTTTTAGATTTTCGGTTAGCTTTTGATGGCTGCTGCGTTCTCCATTATTAGTTAAATCGCCACTGAGGATGATAAATGCAGGTTTTTTCTGTTCAGCGTCATAGACCAAAGCTTCAGCCATTTCATCACTGTAGGGCAGCATTTTTCCATCGCCTCCAGTGACATAAGTTTGAAAAGCCTGTCCACCATCCTGAAGAGCCTTATCCAAAAAGTGAGTGTCTGTGGCGACCCAGAAAGAGAGAGGTTTTAGCTCAGCTTGATCAAGTTCCCCAGCGTTTAAATTAGACGATTTTGTGTCTTTACAGCCAGTAAGTGCCAAGCTAAGGAAAAAGAGTACTACACAAGAGAATATGACCATTTTTTTATGTGGAATAAGAACTTTACCTGTTAAAAAATTCATTTATATAACCTTCCTTCTGTACTTTTGCTGCACTATTGTAGCTTATTTTTAGCCGGAATGTATATCGGAAAAGTGAAGGGGAGATGTTACTAATCGAGGCTGATTGTATATCCGACAAAATAAGTTGTGAATAGATGTTGTGTTTTCAGAAAAAAGGTGATAAGATGTACAAAAGTAAGTTACTTAAATAAATGGAGGTAGTTATTTTATGTCTAACAATTTTCTTGAAGCAGTTAAAGGAAGACGTTCTATCTATGCCATCAGTAAAGAATCCACTGTAGCCGATGCTCAAATTATTGAAATCGTTGAACAAGCGGTTTTGCATAGCCCAACTTCATTCAACTCCCAAAGCTCCAGAGCGGTTGTTCTTTTAGGTGAACAGCATGATAAATTATGGGATATCACTACAGAAACTTTGCGCAAAATTGTTCCAGCTGAACAATTTGAAGGAACAGCGCAAAAATTAGCATCTTTCAAAGCAGGATACGGTTCCGTATTGTTCTTTGAAGACCAAGCTGTAGTGAAGAACCTGCAAGAAAACTTCGCATTGTATGCTGAGAACTTCCCAGTTTGGTCTAACCAATCTTCAGGCATTCTGCAGTTCGTAGTATGGACTGCGCTTTCTGAAGCAGGTTTAGGCGCGTCGCTGCAGCACTATAATCCACTAATTGATGACGAAGTAAAAGAAGCTTGGGGTATCCCGCAAGACTGGAAACTGATTGCTCAATTGCCATTTGGCAAGACGGTAACTCCAGCAGGTGAGAAACAATTCCAACCGGTTGAAGATCGCGTTAAAGTCTTTAAATAAGCTTAAGTGAGTGTTTAAAACCTCCTAGACCAGGCTAATTAATTATATAGTCAGGTTAAGGAGGTTTTTTGTATGCCGTGGAACAAAGAAGATTATCCAGATTCACTCAAGAACTTCACTGCACCTATTCGTAATAAGGCGATTGATATTGCTAATGCATTGCTAGAAGATGGATATGAAGAGGGGAGAGCCATCTCTATTGCTACCGCACAAGCGAAAGAGTGGGGAGAGAATCGTGATAAGCAGGTCCGTAAAAAAGGACATTAATTAACAGGTGCGAAAGTAGGCACAAAAAAAGCAGGACAGCGTTTATTAACGCTTGTCCTGCTTTTTACTATCTTATTATTTAGCGGATTCAGTTTCTGCACTTGCAGATGGCTCAGGAGAAGCTGTTGCATCTTTTTTGGCATCCGTAAGTGAATTTGTGATTTTTGCTTTTGCAGTTGTATCTGTCAACCAAGTGTTGGAAAGAGTGGAAACCTTTTGAGACACAAGAGTCTTTTTGATTTCATCTTTCTTTTCTTCCATAGTGTAGTTTTTAGCGTCTTTGTGGTCGGTTACTTTAATGATGTGATAACCGTAATCGGATTTCACAGCACCACTTGTTTCCCCAACTTTAAGTTTAAAGGCTACATCGGAGAATTCAGCTACCATATCTCCACGTTTGAAGAAATCTAGATCTCCACCATTAGCCTTGGAACCAGTATCCGAAGATTTTTCTTTAGCTAGTTCAGCGAAATCTGCTCCATCTTTCAATTGCTTCAGAATTGCATCTGCTTCTTCTTTAGTCTCAACGAGAATGTGGGAAGCACGAACTTGTTCTTCTTCATTGAAAGTAGCTTTATTTGCTTCATAGTAGTCTTTGATTTCTTGATCCGTTACCGTTACTTGCGGCTCAAGAATCTTACGTAGTTTTACTTGCAATGGCATTTGCTTCTTCAAGTCATCAACAGTCATTGAGCTTTGTTGCAATGCAGCATTAAATGCAGCTTCTCCGCCGAATTGTGTTTTAAGGTCTTCTAATTCAGCATTGATGTCTTCATCAGTAACGGTTACGTTGGCTTTTTTAGCTTCTTGATCAACGAGTTCAGTAGTAATCATAGCTTGCAGCGTGCTTTCTCCGCCTGCTTCGATCAATTTATCATAAAGTTGTTCTTTAGTAATGTTAGTTCCGTTAACGCTTGCAACAGCTGTGTTGTCGCCGCCACTTTGGAATGGAGGCTTTATCAATACAATGATGAGTGCCGCAGCCAGAACCACAGAGGCAATCATCCAGCCCTTGTTACCTTTAGGAGAAACTGGTGGAGCAGGTGGTGTCGTATTATTATTACTGCTGACTTTGTTCATTACTGGAATACCTTCCTCTTTTGTTGTATTCACAGGTTCTTCAGCAGCTACGACCTCCACTTCTTTTACTTCATTGGTATTCTCGGTAGTGTTCAATTCTTCTTCCGGAGTACCGTTGTTTTCTAAGTTCTCATTTCCATTCAGATCTTTTTTGTCCATTATTAGTAATGACTCCCTTCAATATAGGTGTTGCTTGTCTATTTACAACTTTAACAGAAATCCTGATCCTAAACCTTAAGAAAGTATAAAAAAAGATAGGATCTTTTTAAGTTTCTATTAATAAAAAGCAAAAAGCCGGAAATGGCATCGGTAACATGCCCTTCCGGCTTATGGGAATAAGATGTTTACTTCAGTCCTTTCAATAGATGACGAATACTTTCTTGTTTCCGTCTTGGGACCCGTACGTTTTTAGCGAATAGGCCTTTTTCTCCGAAATAAATGCAGTCGTCTTCGATAGAACTGATCTTGTTCAGATTGACATAACAGCCACCATACACATGATAGTAAGTAGAATTGGATAACAATCGTTTTAATTGCTCGGCAGTCATTCTCTTTTTTATGTTGTAGTTTCTGCCGTGAAAAATGACCAAATCATGGTCCCCGACCTTAAAGAACAGAATGTCTGTTTCCACCTCGAAGTCCTCGTATACATTTCTGGCTTCCAGCAGGATGTTACTCATTCATGTTCCCCCTTTGTACTTAATAAAAGACTAATGTTAGCGCTTTCATTATAGCACAATCCCTAATCATTGGAAAGCCTTATTTTTGAACTATTTGTCACACTTTTTACTTTATAGTTTGTCTTTAACGTTTAAAAATTGTAAATTATATAATAGCAATACTTTGGAGGAGGATGTAGAGATGAAAAAGCAGACTAAGTTATTGCTGTTTACGGGTTCCTATGCAAGTGCCACGGAAAGCGGTGTGCAGGTATTTGAATTCGATGGCGAAGCAGGAGGTACGTTAAAATTAATCGACTCGGTTCAGGGTCTAACTAACCCCACCTTTGTTAATGTAGATGCTTCAGCCCAACGTTTATATGCCATAGGAGAAAAGCCAAATGGTGAGGGTGGAAAAGAGGGAGAAGTCGTTACCTTTGCTATCGATGCTAAGCGTGGGAAATTGAGCGAATTGAACCGTATGACCTCAATGCCTGCCTCAGGCAATGGTCAAACGACTACATGCCATATTTCTAGAGATCTAAGCGATGAATACATTGTTGTATGTAGTTATCATGGTGGCAGTGTAGGCTTGATCACATTAGATGAAGAAAAAGTTGCAAATCAACTGGCAGATGTCGCGATTCATTCCGGTCATGGTCACCATCCTGAACGTCAGGATCGCCCGCATCCCCATTCGGCTATTTTCAGTCCGGACGGACAGTATCTTTTTGTTTCTGATCTTGGGCTTGATATTATTCGGTCCTATAGAATCAATAGGGACTTGAACAAACTAGAAGTTCACGGAGATACTGCGCTTCACCCAGGGGCGGGACCTCGTCATTTTACTTTTCATCCAGATGGAAAGTCTGCTTATGTTATAAACGAGGTGGATTCCACGATAACATCGTTTACATATGACAGTGCTACAGGGAAGTTTCACACGGTAGATACAGTTTCAACTTTGCCTGAGGATTTTAAGGAAGAGAATACTTGCGCTGAAATTGCTACTTCAGTAGATGGGAAATATCTTTACGCTTCTAACCGTGGAGCGGATAACATCGCAGTGTTTGCAGTGGATAACGCTACTGCCAAGCTTACACTAATTGAATATGTCTCTACTCGTGGAGGGCATCCGCGACACTTCTCATTAACTCCGGATGGGGCTTATCTTATTGTTGCAAATCGTGACGGTAATAACCTGGTTGTGTTCTCAATTGAAGAGACCAGTGGCCGTCTCGTCTTTACTGGAAATACTGCTGAGGTATCCAAGCCGGTGTGTGTGAAGCCTGTGATTTTCCCTGTTTAAAAGAAACTCGTTTATGAAGAGTGAATAAGACAATTTAAGAAAATAATAAAGGGAACACCGGAGATGTAGACCGGTGTTCCCTTTATTATTGAAAATAGGATGAAGAAGTTTAATAAATGTGTGAACTATTTGAGTGAGACGGGCTTAAGAGGTACAATAGTGGATACTGCAGATTTGAAGAGCACATTCTGTCTGCCATCACCTTGCCCCTGTAAAGTGATTGTGAATGCATCATACGAGGTTACGACGCCTTGCATTTTTACACCATTTGTTGTAAAAATCGTCACGGGCACCTTTGTGGAAATAAACTGGTTCAACAAACGTTCCTGCAATTTTAGACTCTCCACTTTGGCAGCACTCCATCTTTTTGTATATTTATTTCTCTATAATTATAGCACGGGTTATAGCTTCTCTGGAAATGTGATCGACTGGCACAAAAATAGACACGGAGGTATTTATGCTTTATTATCAGAACTGGTCTAGAGGTTTTCGTTATTTTATAGGGTTTGCTGCTTGTTTCGTCGTTATTGCGATTCTAGTTCATATGAATAAGGTATCATCATTTGATAACTATATAATTCATTTTGTTCAATCCGCTGAATCACCTGGACTGACCACATTCGCCAAAGGACTATCTCTGATAGGTTCCTCCAAGGTAGCGATTGGCATATCTATCGGCACGATGGTACTGCTGTATTATCTGTTGAAACATCGGCTTGAGCTAATTCTGTTCCTATGGGTTGGACTAGGCTCACTGCTGTTGAATACACTTATGAAATTATGGTTTCAAAGGGAGCGTCCAAATTTCCATCGTATTGTCCAAGAGCTCGGTTATAGTTTCCCAAGTGGACATTCCATGGCAGCCTTCTCCCTGTATGGGGTAATTGCCTATTTACTGTGGCGTCATTTGCCGCGAAGAAGTGAAAGAATCCTGTTAATAATGTTTGCGGTATTTATGACTGTGGGCATTGGCTGGAGTCGTATTTACCTGGGAGTTCATTATCCTAGCGACGTAATTGGTGGTTTTGCTGCAAGTGGCGCGTGGCTGATGTTATCCATCAGTCTATTTGAAGCCTATAAAAAACGGATATCCTCATAAGAAATGAAGATACCCGTCTTTGTGGGGATATTTTAAAATATAAGAATATATATGTGTCACGCTATACATTATCCTTATATTTCTCGCATAAACACTTACCGTCCTAAATAGGACGCCGAAGGCGTTTTTGCTTGAGGCTTCATCACATGATGTTCCGAAGATTTATGATCTTGGAAATGACCCATTTTGCTTATTTTTTTCTTCAGCATAGACGGAAGTCCAGCCTTTAGCTTTTGAGCTTCGTCTTTTGTTAGACGTCCCTCGCTGAGGGCTTGATCCAGCCGCTTACTTGCGGATTCGCTGAGCTTTTGAATATATTGATCTTCGGTCCAGCCTTTCTTCTCAAGAGCAAGCTCGGGGAGCGTTTTGCCTGTTTTAAGGCTATTGATTAGCTCCGTACGATCCATCTCAAGCAGCTTGGCTGTTTCGAAAATAATGAAATGTCCGCCGGCTCTGAATTTCCCGTCTTTCCCTGGTGGGGGTCTATGACCGTTTTCCGAAGGCCCAGAATCAGGTGCAGTGGAGGCTACATTCTCAGCTGACACGCTCCGAGTAGGAGCAAGTGCCGGAGACAGACTGAGGACAAGAACAGCTGTGATGGTCACTAATTTTTTGATGTTGTTATTCATTCACTCACCTCGTATGTTATGTGATAGGTACTTACCTGAATTAGTATTCCCTGAAAGCTGAAAGAATCATAAGCGAGAGCTTAAATAATCATAAAATTCATCAACTCTAGGCTTGGGTAATTAGAGGAATGAGGAATTCGTAGATGTCCATATTGCAGAGTGGGCCAATTTTTAGGGGGGATATTTTTGGCTTTTGGAGCTCGCATATTTAAAACAGGAATGGCAGTCACGCTTGCCTTGTATTTAGCCGAACTGCTACATTTTCCATCTTCTGTGGGCGCTGCGATTGCAGCAATTTTCGCTATGCAGCCATCTATTTATCGCTCTTGGCGTTATTTTCTTGATCAGCTGACAACGACTACAATGGGTGCGGTACTCGCTCTTCTGGGGGGAATGCTGTTATCCAATAGTCCAATTGCGGTTGGGTTGGTCTGCATTCTTGTCATTATGATCAGTATGAAAATTAACCGAGCGGATACTATTAGCCTGACACTCGTCACTGTTATAACAGTGATGGAGGCTTCTGGAGAGTGGCAGTTCGCGCTGAATCGTTTCTTATTAACATTGACAGGGATTGTTTCTGCCTTTCTAATCAATATTATAGTAGTTCCTCCGAAACCACGGAAACAGTACATCAAGCAAATCGAGAACGTCTTTGCCAGTCTTTCCTTGCTGCTTAGAACGGCTGTATCTCATGAGATGAAGGAAAGTGTGTTTCGTGATGAAAAACTTGCGCTAGAGTCATCTATTAAATCTTTAGCCGATAAATACGCTTTGTTTGAGGAGGAGCAGAAACAGCTAAAGAGGGCGAAGTACAGTCAGACTAGACAAATGGTTGTCTATAAGAACCTGTTATCTTCTTTGCAAAAAGGCTTCGATGTTCTTGAGGCTGTGGATCGGCATTATTTTCAAGCGGATCGAAGTGAAGAGACAGATGCATTGTTTGACAGTCATTTGGAGCAGCTAATCAAATATCATCAACTGATCTTGCTGAAATTTGAAGATAAACTAAAACCAAACACTAATGAATCGGAACCCTTGGGAGAAGAGAATGATGGATTTTTGAATTCTACGATCCTGAGGTATAATGCGGAGAAAATAGGTCAACTACGATTGTATGTTGTAGCCGCAGCTATTTACGATTACGGATATCAATTAGAACGGCTTGATAAAGTGGCAGATCAGATGAATCGTATAGCTACTGAGGAAAAAGAAACGGATCACGAAGCTTAAAACATAACCTTGTGATGTGCAACATATAAGCTTAAGGGTTATGTTCAGGGTGAAACTCCAAAGGGGATGAAATGTAGTGGAGAATCATGAAATTGAATGGAAAGAGGAACAGCAGCGGGTTGACGGAGTGACTAAGCTTTTGTCTGCCCATATCCGGCGATTATCTGAGGAGCTTGGACTCCATCGCAGTGATGTGGTGGATATGCGAAAAGATTTCTGGGAAGAGGTAACGGTAAACTTCAGTAGTCCAGATGATTTAGGGGAAACTTCAACAAGTCTGCGCCAACAATCCCAAATCTTGAATGAACGTGAACGCCATCATTTACAGTCGAGCAAGGCTTTAAAAAAATATAAAAAGCTGCTCGTTTCTCCTTACTTTGGGCGTATTGACTTTACAGAAGCACCAAATGGAGAAACGGAAAAGATTTATCTAGGGATTGGATCCTTGATGGAGGATGATGGCACCTTCTTGATCTATGACTGGCGTGCGCCTATTTCGAGCTTATATTATGATGGTGCTCCTGGCCCAGCAGCTTATGAAACACCCGGTGGACTTGTTTCCGGTACAATGAATCTTAAACGTCAGTTTGTGATTTCTGATGGTGTCATTGAAGTTATGTTTGATACTGGGGTAACGATCGGTGACGAGCTTTTACAGCAAGTGCTTAGCCATAGTGCCGATGATCGAATGAAGAGTATTGTAGCTACCATCCAGAAAGAGCAAAATGCGATTATCCGCAACGACAAAAGCCGAATGCTGGTTGTTCAGGGTGCCGCAGGGAGCGGGAAAACCTCTGCAGCATTGCAGCGGGTAGCTTATCTTTTGTATAAATACCGTGAAGTTCTGCAAGCTGACCAGATGTTGTTGTTCTCACCGAACCCGCTGTTTAATAGCTATGTTTCAACCGTGCTTCCAGAGCTAGGTGAAGAAAATATGCAACAAACCACTTTTCAAATGTATCTTGAGCATCGTTTAGGACATGAATTCCAGCTGGAAGATGTCTTTAGTCAGACAGAAAACCTATTGAATGCCCCTGATGGTCCTGAAGTGGGTATACGCAGAGAAGGCATCGCTTATAAATCATCCGTACCTTTTCTCGATGTGATTCGTCGGTATGCTACGATGCTGGAACATGAGGGCATGCTGTTCAAGCCTTTAATGTTTCAAGGTAGAGCGGTAGTCAGTAAAGAAGAAATGGAACGTCATTTCTATGCCTATGATCCCACCATTAAGCTTGCGAACCGCGTAGACTTAATGACACGCTGGTTACTGAAAAAGATTGCTGATTTTAGTCATGAGGAAAGAAACGCTTCATGGGTTGAAGATCAAATTGAGCTATTGGACTCCAGTGATTACCATCGTGCATATCAGATGTTACGACGTAAGAAGAAAGCCACGCAGGATAGTTTTGATGATTTTGATACTGAAAAAGAAGTGTTATCCCGGTATGTAGTCAGCCAACGCTTAAAACCACTGCGCGGATGGACTAAACGAGGCCGTTTTGTGGATGTTAAGGGGTTGTACAGTGCGCTGTTTACGGATCGTGAGCTTATGGAACGTCTAAATGGTGTTAATTCTCTGCCGGAAATCTGGGATGAGATCTGTGAGCAAACACTAAAATCAATCGCAGTAAACGAGCTTGCCTACGAAGATGCTACACCATTCCTTTATTTGAAGGAGTTAAGCCAAGGCTTCCGTACCAATACGCTGATTCGTCATGTGATTGTGGATGAAGTACAAGACTACTCACCTTTCCAATTAGAATTCATGCGCCGTTTATTTCCAAGGGCAAAAATGACCGTATTGGGTGATCTGAATCAGGCGATCTATGCACAAGGTGAGGTGCTCGGTGATTTGTCTAGTTTGGTAAGCATTTATGGGGAAGAAAACACAGAAGTGATCTCGTTAACCCGAAGCTATCGCTCCACTTTTGAGATTGTAGAATTTACGCGTTCAATGATTCCTGGAGGGGAAAGAATTGTGCCGTTTAATCGAAGAGGAGAAGAGCCTCAGCTAAGTGTGGTGTCTAGTGAGGATGAGCTTCTGAATGCAGTTGAAATGGATATCCGGAATTTGCAATCCAAGGGGTACCATTACGTGGCTGTCATCTGTAAAACAGCAGAAGAAAGCGCAAGAGTTCATGATGAACTACATAGTAGGCTACCCGTAAGGCTCGTTACGAAAGAAACGCCGAATTTCCAGAAGGGAACATTGGTGTTACCTGCTTACTTAGCTAAAGGTGTGGAGTTTGATGCTGTCATCATCTACGATGGTTCAGCTGAACGATATGGCAGAGAAAGTGAGCGTAAACTGTTCTATACAGCTTGCACTCGAGCAATGCACTTGCTGCATATTTTTAGTCTAGGAGAACCAAACCGGTTTCTTCCATCTGTAAAAGCAAAGACCATGATAACAAATTCGCTGTAAAGCCCAATTTTCTGATCATAAGATCGTCCTTTCGCATTGGCGGAGGACGGTCTTTTTATATGTATGAATAAAGAGGGATGAACAAACCACAATATAGAGAGTCGTCGCAAACAATGACAAAGGTGGTCAGTTCATGAAGGAAAGAAAATGGGATCTGCTTGCACTGGCATCCATTCCACTAATTATGACCCTCGGTAACTCCATGCTGCTCCCTATTTTGCCGCAGATATCTAAAGAACTAGGCATTAGTTCTTTTCAGGTGAGTATGCTGATTACTGTTTATGGATTGATGGCTATCGTGATGATTCCTATTGCAGGGTACCTGTCTGACGCTTATGGACGAAAAAAGGTGATTCTTCCGAGTCTAATCATTGCTGCTATTGGTGGAGTCGTCTGCGTGGTGGCGGCTTGGTTTATGAAAGGCGTTAGCGCCTATTGGGTCATTCTGGCCGGACGTTTGTTACAAGGGATAGGTGCAGCTGGTGCTTTTCCTATTGTGCTGCCCTTCGTTGGTGATTTATTCAAGGAAGAAGAGGATGTAAGCAAAAGTCTGGGAATTATTGAAACCTCTAATACCTTTGGTAAAGTACTCAGTCCGATCCTTGGTGCTTATCTTGGAATATGGCTCTGGTTTGCACCTTTTATCGCTATTCCTGTTCTATGTCTAATTTCATTTGCTTTAGTTCTGTTTCTAGTTCGAAAGCCGGAAGCGAAGGAACAACCTGAGAAACAGGGGATAAGAGAATTTTTATCCGGAATTATGAGCATTTTGCGTGAAAAAGGACGATGGTTGTATGCTATTTTTGCCATAGGCGGTATCTGTATGTTTGTAACCTTTGGCGTTCAATTCTATTTATCGGAAATGCTGGAATCTAAATTTAATATGCATGGCGCAATGAAGGGATTTGTGCTGGCAATACCATTAGCCTTGTTATGTCTGTCTTCATATGGAACAGGAAAGATCATTGGTCAGAACAAAACGCTAATGAAATGGCTGGGCTTTGGAGGTATGGTATTACTAACTGCAGCAATGATCTTTGCGGGGTTCAATAAAGGTATTTACTTCTTAGTCGGGTTTATGGGCTTAGGTTGTGTCGGAATCGGGATTGTGCTTCCTTGTATGGATGCTTTAATCACGGAGGGAATTGAAAAAGAGAACAGCGGTACGATAACCGCTCTCTACAGCAGTATGAGGTTTATAGGGGTAGCCGCAGGACCGCCAGTGGTATCGCTGCTGTTAAGCAGTGGCCATTGGGTATTATTCGCATTGATGGCAACAGTCGGCGCAATTGGTGGTTTGCTGACCTTATTTGCAGTAACGCCAAGCAAGGGGAGCAAGGGAGAATCTGGCGTGAAAGAAAAGGAGCCGGACAATCCGCGCCTTTTGTCAAATCGTGTTCGTCAGACTTCTGCAAGGAATTTAGATGGAAAAAAGAGCTATCCTTAAGCTACGTTGCCGTAGCTTGCAGGATAGCCCTTTGATAAAAGAATGAAAGACAATCTTAAGCTTGTGGTACGGATTCCCAATCCTTCAGGAAGCGTTCGATACCGTTATCTGTCAGCGGATGCTTCCAGAGGGTAGGCAGGAGCGATCCTGGGATGGTAGCAATGTGAGCACCAGCAAGAGCGGCTTGCTCAACATGCGCAATGTTACGGATGGATGCTGCAATAATTTCGGAAGTCATACCGTAGTTAGTTAGGATGGTCTTCAGATCCTTGATCAGCTTCATTCCGTCAACACCGATATCATCCAGACGTCCTACGAAAGGAGAAATATAAGTTGCGCCTGCTTTTGCAGCCATCAAGCCTTGAGCCGCTGAGAAGACAAGCGTTACGTTAGTTTTGATACCTTTTTTTGTAAGCTCATAACAAGCTTCCAAGCCATCTTCAGTCATAGGGAGTTTAATGACAACGTTTGGAGCCCACTCAGCAATTTCATATGCTTCTTTAAGCATTTCTCCTGCTGTAAGTCCGATTACTTCTGCGCTTACTGGACCTGGAACGATGGCTACGATTTCTTTGATAACATCTTTAAACAATCTTCCTTCTTTAGCGATGAGTGACGGGTTAGTCGTTACGCCATCCACTAGTCCGAGGCGAGTAATACGTTTGATCTCTTCAATATTTCCGGTGTCCAAGAAAAACTTCATTTTAAGTTTCCTCCCTTGATTTCCATATGGATTGACAAACAATATTCATATTTTCATTATGAGACATGTCAAACGAAGTTTCAACTGTTATTTTGAATATTTCAAAATAACTTTATAGATTGAATATCGCTTACACTTGTTAAAGTGTTGATAATATAGGATTGGTCTATGCAGTTATCCATGATAATATATAATCGGTATTGTTATTATGGAGTATTGGGTGGGACGTGATGAAATGTACTCGATATTAGTTATTTTGCTTGTGCTCGTGTTGTCAGTTGCCGGATTCTTGGCCTACCAGAACAGCAAATTGGTATCTAATCAGAAAAAATTAGGAGCTTTATCACGCAATCCTTCACTAATGTATTCTATCTTTGACCAATCTTGCACTGCTAGTGTGGAAGATCCAGACGTAATTCCTTTAGTTCAATACACAGTTTTTGTGGAGTCCAGCGGGCAGGCCGTTGTGAATAAGCCTTTAGCAATCATTAATTTATGTAGAGTAAGTGCGGGTAGAGGCAATCTAGTTCTCGCTGATGTCGAACGTAGTCTGCTGGAGTACATTAAATTGACAGCCCCCTCAGATGCTTTCATTGAGCATAAAGCTTACTTACATAGGGCTGCTAACCACGCTGAAAAAGAGATGATCCTAAATTTAGAGGATGTAGTGAAATTGAAATATACATAAGACAGAATGAAGAATATTGATTTTTTCGGCTGCAAGAAGGATAATACGAAATTGGATACAAGAAAAGAGGAAATAGAGTGCCACCCGTAACGGAAGTGAAATTTGAAGTGGTTGATCCAGAGAACGCTGATTTAAGAGCGCTAATTACGTTTCTGGATGAGGAACTGAAGATGCGTTATCCACATGAGATGATCTATGTTGTTGATTTCGAGGATCCCAAAGTAAAAGAAATGACTTTCGTAGTAGCCTACTTAAACGGAACACCAGTGGGCTGTGGCGGGCTTCGTCCACTGGATTATATCGGAATAGAGATTGCAACGATGGAGTTGAAGCGCTTTTATGTAGATTCTAGTTATCGTAAAATGGGCTTAGCTACAAATATGCTGTTATTCCTTGAAGAACAAGCAATAGCGGCGGGGTTCAAGGAGATCCGCTTGGAGACAGGAATCAAGCAGCCAGAAGCGATTGCGCTTTACATCAAGCATGGCTACCAACCGATTGATTTATTTGGACCCTACATAGGTGATCCGGATAGTCTTTGTTACGGCAAAATACTATAGAACTTTATAATGGATAACATGGGGGTATTAAAATGAGTATCAACGTTAAACAACTAGCAGCTGAAAAAGCAGTGGAATATGTAGAAGATGGAATGAAGGTAGGTCTGGGTACGGGATCAACTGCCTACTGGGCAATCCGCAAGCTCGGTGAACGAGTCAGTGAAGGCTTGAAAATTACCGCAGTAGCTACTTCACACGCTTCCGAAGAGCAAGCACGAGAGCTAGGGATTCCACTTGTTGCTTTTGGTGATATTGATAGTCTGGACCTAACCATTGACGGAGCGGACGAGCTAGACAGCAGTCTGCAACTAATTAAAGGCGGCGGCGGCGCTTTGCTTCGTGAGAAGATTGTAGCTAGTAATAGTACCCGAATGATTGTGATTGCCGATGAAGGTAAAGTTGTAAACACGCTAGGAAAATTTCCGTTGCCGGTGGAAATCGTTCCTTTCGCGTGGGAATGGACTGTGGCAGAGCTTGCCAAACTGGGTTGCCAACCTGAATTGCGTCGCAGCGGAGAAGAGTTGTACAAGACGGATAATGGCAATTACATTGCAGACTGCCGATTTGAAGCGATAGAAGCTGCACCAAAGCTTGCGCTGACCATCCAAAACATCCCGGGTGTTGTAGATCATGGCCTATTTATTGGAATTGCAGCGATGGCGATCGTAGGTAAACTTGATGGAAGTATCGAAATTATTGAAGCTCAGCCTAAGAATTGATTAACCGTAGACATAAGGAAACTTACCGTTCATGGCCGCTAAAAGGATTGACACGGGTAGTGCTAACTCTGTATAGTGCTACTGTTATCTATTGGATGTTTATCGGATTTGGACGTGAGGTACATACCGGAGGTCCTCTTCAGTATAATCTGGTTCCATTTCGCACGGTGTCACTTTATTTCAACTTGGATAACGGTTTATCACTTATCAATCGGCTAGTAAATTTGCTAGGAAATGTTGTAGTTTTTATTCCATTTGGTTTTCTATCGCCATTAGTAAAGGTACGTCCGGTTTCTTGGCTTAGGATTTCGCTCTATGCTGTCCCTTGTATACTGCTTTTGGAGTGCTTGCAAATGCTGCTGCATGTGGGAAGCTTTGATATCGATGATTTACTTTTAAACATGCTGGGTGTGTGGACAGGCTACGGATTGTTTCGAGTGATTAGCTGTAGAAGGAACAAAGAAGGAGAAATGTGAAGAATGTTGATTGATCTTAAACCCCTTATTGGTACACCTGAGGTGAATGAGCTGCTGACTTATGCGGTCATAGATGATCCGAATGCTCTACAGCAGACTTCGTCTGAGTATAGCGAACAAGCCGCGCTAAATTTATATGGCTGGGAAGAGGAAGAATTACTGCTTGGTCTTGTAGGCTTTGAAGAAACAGAAGATGGTTCTTTGGATATTCGGCATATTGCTGTATTGCCAGAGAACAGAGGAAAAGGTTATGCACGGGGAATGATTCTGGAGCTGCTTACTACGCGTCAGCCGCGTTATCTGGTAGCTGAAACAGAGGATGAGATTGCTGCAGATTTCTACCGTAGTCTTGGGTTCATGGTGTACAGCCTCGGCGAAAATGCAGCAGGCATTGAAACGCTGAGATGTGTTTATGAAGTAGAAGAGATCGAGGATGAGGAATAAACAGTTGTTAGAAGACATACAATGGCAGGTCGAGATGAACTCTCGGCCTGTTTTTTTGTGGGATACATTTTAAATTATTCCTTAGAATTGTAAAGTTGACTTTTGAAATAAATGGGATTATAGTTTGACAATGAAACTGTTCTACAGTTGAACTATATTTGGAGGTAGGAAGCTTTGGAAGATGAAGTTCAGCATTGGATTAACCGTTATATGGATGCTTATATGATGGTGACTCGACAAGTAGCCGCAAGAATTAAAGATAGCATTGCTGCAGATACAACGAATGATCAGTATCAAATTCTGCGTCTGATTAATGCTCAGGAACAATGTACGTCTACATATCTGGCAGAAACTTTTTGCGTGGGTAAAAGCTCCATTACAGCAATAATCAACAGACTGGTGCAAGCGGGCATTATCGAGCGAACCCGTGATGAGAATGATCGTCGTCAGGTGTATTTATCGATGTCAGAGCATGGTAAAAAAGTATTTGAAGCAGCTGAGTCGCAAGTACATGAAGTAGTGGCCCCGTATTTGTTTCATTTTGAAAAGAAGGATATTGAGACGTTCATCATGATGTTTGAGAAACTGGCAAGTCTAATTCAGAATGATAATGGAGGGAAGAGCCAATGAAGACGATTCTAAAAGCAAGATGGGCGGTTATCGCAATCTGGCTCGCTGTAGCGGTGGTGCTAGTGATGACGGCCCCGTCTTTCTCTGATCTTGTCCGTGAGAAGGGGCAGGTTACCGTTCCAGAGGGATACCCTTCATCTAGAGCAGCAGAAATCATGAAGGAAGCGTCAAGCGACAAGGGAGGCGAATCGCTCCATCAAGTAGCCCTTGTGTTCAATAACCCGAAGGGAATCGGAGTGGAAGAAACAGAAAGTATTCAACAAGGCGTTGAGAAGCTGGCTGCGAATAAGGAATCTCTGCAGTTAGATTCCATCACCGATCCTTTTTCACAAAGTGAGCTTAAAGATACACTGATTGCCAAAGATGGCAAGACCATTATGGTGGCGTTGTCCGTAAAAGGTGAAGGAGAGGCTGTTACTGCGCTGCCAGATAAAGTGGATGAGATGCTCTCAGGTGTTAAAGCAGATCATTATTTGACGAGTGAAGGTCTGATTACAGAGGATATGATTGCTAGCTCAGAAGCAGGGCTAAAGAAGTCGGAGTATATTACAGTTGTCTTTATCCTACTTATTCTATTCGTCGTGTTTCGTTCGTTCGTAGCGCCTTTTGTACCGCTGCTGACAGTGGGTATCAGCTATATTGTATCCCAATCTGTCGTGGCTTTTTTGGTGGACCGTTATGATTTTCCTTTATCTACCTTTACTCAAATCTTTATGGTTGCAGTCATGTTCGGAATTGGTACGGATTACTGTATTTTGCTGATCAGTCGCTTTAAAGAAGAATTGATGACCGCAGAAGATACTAAAAGTGCAATCATTGCAACTTATCGAAAAGCTGGAGGAACGGTGTTCTATTCGGGCTTAGCAGTGTTTGTAGGTTTTGTAGCGATTGGGTTATCGAAATTTATTCTTTATCGTTCAGCAGTAGCTGTTGCAGTTGGTATTGCAGTTATGCTATTGGCACTTGTGACGATTGTTCCATTCTTTATGGCTGTTCTAGGCAAAAAGCTATTCTGGCCTTCCCGAGGCAAGCTGGAGCATAGTGAGAGCCGTATTTGGGGATGGGCAGGTTCTTTTTCTTTAAAAAGACCGTGGGCCGCTCTTCTAATTGTTGCAGTAATCGTAGCCCCTTTCTTAGTTACCTATAGCGGTAAGCTGTCCTTTAACAGCCTGGAGGAAATTGGTTCAGAATATGCTTCGGTAAAAGGTTTTAATATTATTTCAGAGAGCTTCGGACCAGGTGAATCGATGCCTGGCAAGATCGTAATCAAGAATGATGATCGTATGGACAATTCAGAATATCTGGGACTTGCAGAGAAAATCAGCCGTGAATTGGAAAAAGTGGATAGCGTAAAATCTGTTCGGAGTATGTCACGTCCAACAGGTGAGCTGATTAGTGATTTCTTGATTCCGAATCAGGTGGGTACTCTTTCTGCTGGACTGGACCAGAGTAATGAAGGACTGACCAAGATTCAAACCGGCTTGTCTGAAGCCAGTAAACAGCTTAGCGATAATGCTCCGAAACTTACAGAGGCTGTTGCAGGAAGTGCTAAGCTGACAGAGGGCACAGCTGATCTCAAAGATGGAATCGTTGCTTTAGGTGCTGGGCTCACCCAGATTGAGAGCGGGATTAAGAGTGGCTCAGCGGGTGCGGGAGAGATCAAAGCCGGTCTTCAGCAGGCAGCAACAAGTGCTAAACAATTAGCAGATGCAAATGCGAAGTTACTTGAGGGCTATAAAAAAATCGGTGGTGGCTTAACCCAGCTGGGTGAAGGACTCGGGCAGCTTCCGAAGCAGCTGCAAGGGGTAGCAGAGGCATTAAAAGGACTGGACGGTTCCTTTGCTGGCCTTGAGAGCAGTTATCCGGAAATTGTTCAGGATGTAAATTATTTGACGATCAAAGGTACAGTAACACAAAGTGGTACGGGTGCAGCGCAACTAGCAGCCGGTCTTGGTCAGGTTTCAGAACAGCTTAAAGGTGCAGCTACTGGTTTAAATGAGGCGAATGCCGGTTATGCCAAAGCAGCGGCTGGGCAAACCGCGCTCGCGCAAGGTTTAGCTAAGCTTGTAGCTGGAATCGGTCAGCTGCAAGCTGGACTCGATCAGGCGGCAGCAGGTCAAGGGCAGATCGTAGATAAGATTCCATCTATCACAAGTGGTCTTGACCAATTGCAAGGCGGACAGAAGCAGCTTGCAGATGGTTTTGGTGAATTGACAGGTCAGATTGGAGCCTTAACCACTGGACTAAGCGATAGTGCTGATGGATTGAAGCAAATTACAAGCGGTCTGGGCTCGGCACAAGAATACTTGAATCAGATTCAAGCGGCTAAGGATGAAGAACTGAGCGGATTCTTCGTACCAGCTGAGGCACTTAAAGCTGAAGGTATAAAGCAGGTATTTGATACGTACTTGTCTGATGACCGTAAGGTGATGACGTTGGACGTGGTATTCACAGAGAATCCATACAGCTCAGAGGCTATAGATAGTGTGGGTGATATTCAAAAAGCAGTAGATCGCGCAGTTAAAGGTACGAAGCTTGAAAATGCTGAAACAGCTATTAGCGGGGTTACAAGCAGTCAAAGCGATTTGCGGAACATTTCCAATGAAGACTATACGCGTACAGTAATCTTGATGCTGAGCGGTATTTTCATCATATTAGTGTTGCTGCTTCGTTCAATCGTAATGCCGATTTACCTTATCATTTCACTTTTGATCACTTACTTTTCAGCGTTGGGCGTTACAGAGGCTATTTTCGTTAATCTTCTGCACTATGAAGGGATTACCTGGACGACACCATTCTTTAGTTTTGTTATGCTGATTGCACTAGGTGTGGATTATAGCATTTTCTTAATGGCCCGGTTTAACGAAAATAAAACATGGGAGGTAAAAGAAGCGATTCTACACGCTATGCGCAATATGGGTACAGTAATCCTTTCAGCTGTAGTTATTCTGGGTGGTACCTTCGCTTCGATGTATCCTTCTGGAGTATTGTCGATGATGCAGATTGCTACAGTGGTGCTCGTAGGATTGGCCTTGTATGCTTTAATCTTCCTGCCGTTCTTTGTCCCTGTAATGGTACGGATCTTCGGCCGAGGAAATTGGTGGCCATTTTCGGTTAAACAGAGTGGAGAAGCTAACAAGCAGGATTTAAATATGTAAATGGGACTATACCCCATTTATGAATCAGAAGTCATAACAAGTTGTTTTTTTGCAGCCAGCCACCGATATATTTATCGGTGGCTGGCTTTTTATTTGAGTAGAATGAATCGTTTCGATGGGGCATTATTAGCAGGGAGAACTACTAATCCGTTCAATTGTCATGGGTCTTTTATCCATTGTCGTTTGGTTCTTTAGGTTATTGTTATTATGTTTTCTGAAAATTATAATAACATTGGATTCGTTTTCAATGTCTTCAAATTACAACTAGAAAGCGAGATGATGAATGATGAAAGTAAACATGAAGAACAGCAGTATCGCAAAGAAGGTCGCTCCATTTGTTATCACAGCGGGGGTTATTGCCGGAGTAGGACTTATCGATACCGATAAAGCGTTAGGACACGGTTATGTATCCGAACCAGCAAGTCGTGCGAAGCTTGGTGCAGCGAATAATGTGGGTTCTGTTCAATATGAGCCACAGAGTCTAGAGGCACCAAAGGGCTTCCCACTGGCGGGTCCTGCAGACGGGAAGATTGCATCTGCGGGTGGCATGTTCGGAGGAATTCTGGATCAGCAATCCAGTGATCGCTGGATTAAGCACGATATGGTTGGCGGAGTAAATGACATCACGTGGTATCTTACAGCACAACATAGAACAACAAAATGGCATTACTACATTACGAAAAAAGGTTGGAATCCTAATGCGCCAATTAAACGTTCCGATTTAGAGCTTATTGGAACTTTTGAGAATGGCGGTAAACAGCCAGAGCGTTCTGTGACACATAAAGTAAATGTCCCAACTGACCGCAGTGGATACCATGTTATTTTGGCGGTATGGGATATTGATGATACGGCGAATGCCTTCTACCAAGTCATTGATGTGAATCTAAAGAACGGTGAATCAGGACCTGGGGTTCAACCAGACACGGAGAAGCCGTCAACGGTAACAGGGTTACACACGATGAATGTAGAATCGGGCAGTGTAGAGCTTATGTGGAATGCTGCAACAGATAACTTAGGCGTAGATCATTACATGATTTATCGCGGGGATAGCGTCGGTATAGCGAAACGAATCGGAACATCCTCAACAACGAGCTTTAAAGACATTACTGTAGAACCAGGTAAAATTTATACATATTATATTGTTGCGGTGGATCGTGCAGGGAACACGTCAGGCGGAGGTAATATTATTGTTGTTAGCACACCAAACCCGGAAGTGGTTATACCTCCAGTGGAAACACCAGATACTGTGAAGCCTTCGATGGTTGAGGGGCTGCATACCATGTCAGTGAAGCACAATAGTGTTAATTTAATGTGGAATGCCGCCCAAGATAATGTAGGTGTTGATCATTATGTTGTGTATCGAGATGGTATTGAATTGACCCAAACTAAGGGAACTTCCTTTACGGATTTAACGGTGCAAGCTTCCACTACATACAATTATCATGTGAGAGCTGTAGACGCTGCTGGTAATATTTCAGACAAGAGCTCTTTGTATACAGTCACAACCCTTGTGAAACCCGTATTACCAGATGTAGCAGCTTGGAATGCCACCGGGTTGTACATTGTAGGAACAAAAGTTGAATACAAGGGTAACGTTTATGAAGCTCGAGTGACATTTAGAAGTTTCGGTGATACCAACTGGAATCCGGAGTCGGCATTATCGCTTTGGAAATTAGTGACGAACTAATAACATCGTTTTCCCTAATTTATTATAAAAAATGGAGATCATTTCTGATAATCAGAAGTGATCTCCATTTTTGGGTTAAGGAATGGTCAAGTTTATTTCATCTTGGCGAAAAAGCTGCGCAACGCCCAACCGCGCTCCTGCCGTTTTTTATATTTAGGGAGTGAACGATAAACAGCGGTGGATTCTTCGAAAGCTCGTTTTGCATCCTCTGATCTGCCAAGCGCTTTATACATCGAGCCAGCTAGATAATACGCCTCAGAAGAAGAAGACTGGATTTCTTGATACTGAGTAACGTAATGTAATGCTTTATCATGATTCGTATGGCGGAAGGTTTCCGCTAACCAAAGATACGGCTGTCCATATTGAGCCTTACGGTTGATCTCCAGACCGCGAAGCGTCTGTGCCTCGCCTTCCTCCAAAGCACCAAGTTTTAGATTCACATGTCCAAGTTCTACCCAATATTCGGCAGATTGTTCATAACGATCCTCGATTTGAAGTAGGAGATCCTTCGCTTCCCTGTATTTTTTACGTTCTGCCAAACTCCGCGCTAAATCAAATTTGGATGAAACATCATTTGGATTTAAAGAAATGGTTGTACGTAGCTTGGAAATTTGACGCATTCTTTTGAAGGGCTTTGTAATGCTGGGGAAGATACCCACATATCGCCGATCCAAGAAATACAAGATAAGAAGCAGGATAATAATAGCCAGAAAAGGGTTGCCCACTAATCTGAAGAGCAGTAAAACACCTATAAATTTAAGCATAACTTCCCTCCATAATCATTTGGTTCCGGTATTACGATTGAAAAGGTAGATCTAAGGCAGCTAATTATACCATAATTCAAAGCAATCTGAATCCCGGGGTTTAAAAATAATACAACTTTGAGCAGCTTAATAGCGTCTTGGTGTAAGATGAATAATAATTACAATAATATCATAAGAAGGGAAAATCAAGACGAACTTATTAACAAGGAAACTACGGATGATTAGTTTAGCTGTTTGTTCTACTTTTATAGCTGTAATGATCCTCCCGCAAGCGAAAAGTGAGGTTCCAACAAAAAGATAACTTTCATTTAACACTTATTTTAATATTCTAAGGTACAATTAGTGAATTAATCTCAATTGAACCATAATAACCAGTCTGGAGTGATAGGTATGGCTTTTACAATATGTGTGTTCGCCGGATCGAATCCAGGTCTTAACTCAGAATATACGGAAATGGCTAGAGAATTGGGTTATCATATAGCTGCACAAGGGTGTAGGCTGGTTTATGGAGGCTCAAGAAATGGCCTTATGGGACAGGTAGCCGACGGAGTGTTATCCAATGGCGGAGAAGTCGTTGGGATCATGCCAGTGGATCTTTTTAAAGATGAAATCAGGCATTCTGGGTTAACGAATCTGATTGAGGTCTCTAGTATGCATGAACGTAAGGCCATTATGAGCGGTATGGCTGATGCGTTTATTGCCCTGCCGGGAGGTCTTGGAACCTTTGATGAGTTATTTGAAATCCTATGCTGGATGCAGATCGGGATTCATCAGAAACCGATAGGGCTGCTGAATATAAGAGGCTATTTTAATCCACTGCTAGCCATGATCAGTCATAGTGTAAGTGAAGGGTTCGCTCCTAAACATGCAATGAAAATGTTAGATATGAACGCTGATCCCGAATATTTGCTTGAACTGATGAGAGGTCAAGTTGATCATAGTAATAAAGGTCTTGGGAACGCTAGATTTCCTTCACAGCGCTAGATTTAAGCTTCCACGGCTCTAAGGAGCGATTGAACGCTTTACACAGTAAGGACGCAAACACTTCACGGTGTTTACGTCCTTATTTTTAAATAAATCATTCATTAATAGGGGGGAGGTTCATGATTCAAAAATTAGGCTTTGCGGCTGACGAGCGCTTGTTAATTATTAATGCAGACGATTTTGGAATCACTAAAGGAACTAATGAAGCTATTGTTGATTTATTTGAAAAAAAAGCTATAACATCCACATCTATTATGATGCCTTGCCCAGACTCGAATGAAGCAATGGAGATAAGTAATTGTAGAGGAATAAAGAATATGGGTATTCATTTAACTTTAACAAGTGGCGAGCAGCATCCGTACAGGCCCGTATTCCAAAATAGGAATTTAAATAGTTTAATTACGGAGGAAGGGAATTTTCATATAGATGCCACACTTCTGGAAAGAAACGCTGCTGATGATGAGGTTAGAGTAGAGATAGAAGCGCAGATCCAAAGTGCAATTGTACATGGCATTGATCCAACTCATCTGGATAGTCACGGGGGAAGTATTATGGGATTATTTACCGGCCGAGATTTTTTAGAAATAACATTTGATCTATGTGAAAAGTACCGTCTACCCTTCAATTTACCTACTAGGATAGTAGAACAACCGTTTTTTAATATGGATCAATTGAGAAGGTTTAAAAAAAGAATTTCTTCAGCAAAAGAGAGGAGCATTCTACTAATCGATGATATAGTTTCTCTTCCTTATTGTATTAACCCCACTGCTACGTACAGTGAAATGAAAAAGGGATTAACTGAACGATTAAAGAATTTAAAGCCTGGAATAACCCAATTAACGATACATCCAGCTAAAATAACGGAGCAGTTAATAGCCCTAACGACATGTTATGCAGAAAGAGAATTGGAATATCTTCTACTAAACGATATTGAAATTAAGCAAGTGATTATCAATGAGCAGATTACACTTATTTCGTGGACAGATATACGTGATATACAAAGATCTATTTAGAGAATTATAAAAAGGGATCATTATTCATTTTGTTTAATAAGAATGTGTTAAAATGGTTTAAACTTTGGAGAAGCTGGGTAAATACCCATAAGCAGTCTAGCAGAATTGCAAATTTCAGGAACGTCACGGAAGGAGTTTGAAATCCAATGAATGTGATCGTACATCATCTTATGGCTTACAATCATCAGTTTTTTAGACCTCAGCCCGTGGTCAATCCTAAGCAAGAGCGATCTAATAAGAAGAAGCAGAGTTTTCAGGAAGTGTTGGATGAGAAAATGAAAGTGTATGGAAAATACAGAGTTATTAAGTAAAAAGCTACTACATACGTCTGCTGAAAAAAGCCGGAATGCAGTGATCTTAGGGTCACTGTGTTCCGGCTTTTTTTAGGGTCTAACCTCAAAGAATTGGCAGCTCTTGCGGGAGTAGTAAGTCAGATCACTAACTCTGGACTGAATAACGACATCGAAATCAGTGAAGCGGACAACGGTTGCTCCTGAATTCACCAAATGATCGTCCTGAAAGACTCGGACAGGTAATTTTCGGTCAACGGCTTCTTGGAAATCACTGTCTGTAAACAGCGGGCGGTTAATCGGCATAGATATTAAACTCCTTTTGATCATTTAATGAAGGTAGAAATAAAAATAGTATACCTGCGGAAGCATGAAAAATCCAATATAAGAGTAGCTGACGAACATTTTATGAGGAACCTGTTTGGACAAAATTCTATGCGCCCACTTCAGACATAACATAGTTATGAATGTACTAAGGGGGTTTAAATATGCACTGGCTTTCCATCATTATTATTGGTCTGGCTTCAAATTTGGATAACTTAGGAATAGGCGTTTCCTTTGGCGCACGGTCCACAAGAATTACACCTCTCTCTAATCTGATCATTGCTGTTCTTTCAATGCTGGCTACCTTCCTTTCAATTACCTCAGGAGAATATGTCTCAGAATATTTCTCGGAGGCACTTGGCAATGCCATTGGTGGCTGCTTGATTCTGTTTATGGGACTCTGGAGTATTAGAGCGGTGTATAAGAAACCAACTTCAAGTGTTAGCATGGATATAGAGGCCAATGTCCTCAGCACAGCTTCTACAGATACTGGCTATCGTCATGTTTTAAGATGGCAAGAATCGGTGTGGCTGGGTGTAGCGCTGGCTATCAATTGTATTGCTACAGGCTTTGGAGCAGGGATCAGCGGTGTGAACGCAACCTTCACAGCGATCTCAGTGGGTGCCTTTTCGTTTATCACTGTTGCTGCCGGAATGCAAATCGGGAATCGAATGTCCAAAACCTGGCTAGGCAAACATTCTGATCTTATCGGTGGATTGTTATTAGTAGGTATAGGTCTGTATGAAATATTTATTTAAGCTGATCTTGAGTTCGTAAGTATTTCCACCATAAATCGGAAGTTTACCTCCTCAAAAAAAGAAAATAAACCCTGTACACTAAATCTTGTAAGAGAAACCTTTGAAAGGGGTACAGGGGAATGAATAAAGTAAAACACTTGGCACTTTCGTTAGTCGCTATCATGCTTGTAGGTTCACTGGCAGCATGCGGAGGCAACAACGCCGAGAACAACGCATCAAGTAAAAATACAGGTAACAACGTAGCAAGCACAAGCGAACCAACAAAAGATGAGGGTACTGAGCCTGCTGAGAAAATTGAACTTTCTTTCTGGACACTCGGCAACGTGAACTACGAGGATCTAGCGAAGGAGTATACGAAGGAACATCCAAACGTAACGATCAAGGTTCAAAATACGGGTGACCAAACGGCTCATCATAATAATTTGACCACAGCTTTATCGGCGGGGTCGGGTGCACCAGATATTTTCCAGCTTGAAATCGGTTTCATGGAGCGCTTTATCAATGCACAGGATAAATTCTATAACCTGAATGATCTTGGAGCCAAAGATATTCAAGCGAACTATTTGGATTGGAAATGGAAACAAGCCTCTTCCGTAGATGGCAGCTTCCAGTTGGGTTTACCAACAGATATCGGTCCGACCGTTGTTTATTACAGAACAGATTTGGCGGAAGCAGCCGGATTGCCAAGTGACCCGGAAGGATTCGGCGGAGCCATTGATACATGGGACAAATTCGCTGCTGTAGCCAAAGCTTTCAAGGAAAAGACAGGTAAGCCTTTTGTAGATCTTACAGATCTTACCTTTAATGCATTGCGTGACCAATCCGCGGATGAAATCTACTTCAGCAAAGCGGATGGCAGCTTTATCGGAGACACCAACCCGCAAGTTCGCAAAGCTTATGATTTTACGGTTAAAGGTATCCAAGAAGGTTGGATCAGCAATCTAATGCTCTGGTCTCCAGAATGGGGCCAAGGAATGAACGATGGATCTTTTGCAGTCGTCATGGGACCGGCTTGGATGGCGGGAAATGTTAAGAGTAATGCTCCAGATACTACTGGAAAATGGAAAATCGCACAGCTTCCTGAAGGTGCTGGTAACTGGGGTGGTTCATTCCTGACCCTGCCTAAAGAAGGTAAACACTCGAAAGAAGCTTATGATTTCATCGCTTGGATGGATAACAAGGATAATCAACTGGAATCCTTCAAGACAAAAGGGTTGATGCCTTCCATTCCTGCCCTGTACGAAGATCCTGCATTCGTAGATTTCAAGGATGAATTCTTCGGTGGTCAACAAACCGCAGTTGAATTTGGTAAAGCAGCTAATCGTGTAAAACCGGTATACTACGGTCCACTTCATGACCAAACCGATACCTTCTTCAAAAATGCACTGAAAAACGTGTTGGAGAAAAAGGCTGATCCGGCTAAAGAGTGGGATGAAGCTGTTAAACAAGCGAAGAAGCTAGCTGAACGCAGCTAAGACTTCTAACAGAAAGCGCGCAATGCCTTGAAGGTCCGGATTCATAGAGAACAGTATTCTCTGTGAATTCGGATTTAATTATAAGAAAGTATAAGTTTCACGCAATACTTTATGCTTTAATTCTCGCATAAACGATTACCGTCCTTATAAGGACGCCGAAGACGTTTTGCTTGATACGTTAGATTACCTGGAGGTGTGTCATGGCTGAGCCTGTTATTGCAAGTCCGCATGCCGAGAGCAAACGACCGTTTTTAACGGAACAAAGAAGGAGCCGCATCACCGCTTATACATTCATCTCTCCTTTTTTTATTCTGTTCTCGATATTTGGACTATATCCGATCTTCTTTACGATCTACCTTTCATTTTTTAAATGGGATGCCTTGAATCCTATGAAATTCGTAGGAATGAAAAATTATGAGCTGGTCACAAGCGACCCTACCTTTTGGATTTCTTTTAGCAACACGTTAATTATGGGACTGCTTGGTACGATTCCACAGATCCTATTGGCACTTTTGATTGCTGTATTGTTGAATTCGGGGATGACCCGGTTCAAAAAAACGTTCCGGGTTCTCTTTTTCATGCCGAATATTACTTCGATCGTTGCGGTTACCCTGGTGTTTAGCACACTGTTCGGGAATAACGGGATGATCAACTGGTTGCTCAACGGTCTAGGGCTAGATAGTGTGGCCTTCAACTCTGGCTGGTGGGGAGTCAAAATCGCGATTTCAACTATGGTGATGTGGCGCTGGACAGGGTATAATGCCATTATTTTTCTATCAGGACTTCAAAGTATTCCTACAGATTTGTATGAAGCAGCCCGAATTGATGGAGCGAACAGAAGGCAACAATTAACCTTCATTACATTACCACTACTAAAGCCATTTATCGTATTCGTTACCTTGCTCTCGACCATAGGTGCGCTGCAGTTGTTTACTGAACCTTATGTATTCTTGGGGCAATCAGGAACGGGATCTACCCGTCAGGAAGGAATCACTATGGTTACTTATTTGTACAGTGAGGCATTCCGCAATGGATTCTTTGGTACGGCGGCGGCTACAGCAGTTCTACTATTTGTGGTCACAATCATATTCTCTGTCCTTAATATGCTGGTTTCAAGCCGCATGGGTGGAGATACAGGAGGGGGTAAAGCGTGAGTACTGTGCGTCTATTAAAAAAAGATCCGGATGATCTTGGGATTTTCGGCAAAGTAGGATTTTATCTCATTCTGATTCTTGGTGCACTTGTGTCCATCTTTCCTTTTTACTGGATGTTTGTAGTTGGCACAAATGATAGGGGCGCAGTATTCCATGTCCCCCCTTTGCTTACGGTTGGAAACCAATTTTTTGATAATTTCCAACGGGTTCTGGATAAAACGGATTTCTTCCAAGCCCTTGGAAACTCATTATTCGTCTCGTCTATGGTAACCATATCGGTCGTATTTTTCTGTACATTGGCTGGTTATGCTTTTGCTAAATATGAATTCCCGTTTAAAAATATTCTTTTCTACTTTGTAATTGCTACTCTATTTGTACCCCAGCAGCTTGGTGTGTTACCTACTTATGTCATTATGGCCAAGCTCCATTGGATCGACTCCTTTAAGGCGCTGATTGTTCCGGCAATGGTTAATGCCTTTGGGATCTTTTGGATGCGGCAGTATATCTCTACAGCTGTACATACAGAACTGATCGAAGCTGGACGGATTGATGGCGGAGGACATTTCCGGATCTTCTGGAACATCGCCATTCCAGTGATCACTCCAGCTATGGCAACACTAGGCATACTGAATTTTATGACCGTATGGAATGACTTCTTTTGGCCTTTGGTCGTGTTAAAGAACCAAGAACATTTTACAATACAAATCGCGCTCCAACAGTTATTCTCCAATCGTGACGGTCTGGATTATGGAATGATCATGTCAGCTACGTTTACGGCGACCTTGCCATTGCTAATCGTCTTCTTGTTATTTAGTCGTTGGGTAATTGCGGGGCTTACTTCAGGAGCTATCAAGAGCTGATCTTACTTTTAGGTCTTTACAGGGAATAGGCGGTTTCGTGAAGAATACTAGAGAACAGAGACAGCAGGGGGAAGGGGAATACCATGAAGCTCCGCCGGAAAATCTTGTTCGCTATTATTCTTCTCGTCTTTATTCCAGTGATCCTGATGGGGATCGTTACATATGTTAATTTCTCTAACGCTATGGAGAAAAAATCAAGCAACTTCTACTGGGTTTCACTGCTCGAAACGGATCGAAAGCTCAAATTCGCACTTAGCGAAATTTCCTCGATCTCGAATGCTGCGATCACACAACCGGTTATTCAACAATCGCTTAAGCAGACTAATTTTGTGCTCACCTATGATCGCAAGCAGGAACTCAACAATTTGCTGATTAATCATCCGATGATTACTTCATTTAGTTTATATGGCAAAGATCGGCTGCTCTATCAATACAATGCACCGATGTCCTTTGAGGACATGAAGAAGCAGAGTTGGTTTAATGCGATGGAAGGTGCGGAGGGGCGCCCTGTATGGTCAGGACCCGGTGAGAATGGTTCAGCATTATCCGGCCATCCGGTACTTGTGCAAGCCAGAGTGATCAAAGATTATTATTCACTTGAAGATATCGGCTATTTGGTCGTTAACGTAAAACCCGATTTACTAGATCAGATTTTTTGGGAGGCAGCAACTCTGAAGAAGGGGGATATTCTGCTAGTGAACAAGCTAGGGAATATAGTTTTTAACAAATCCGGTGAACATATAGGGCAGCGCACCGAGTTCCCTTTTTTAGAAAATGATTATGCTAAGGAACAAAACTATTACATAGACAACTATCAGGGGGAACAATCACTCATAACCTTCCTTCCTTCACATAATAAAGACTGGTATTTGGCAGCGATTACACCAATGAATCTAATCTCTTCGGAATCCATTTCTATCCGCAATATTGCGATTATTTTGAGTACGGTTTCATTGTTATCGGCGATTTTATTTGACCGCTATTTTGTTAGAAGACTCGTTTATAGCATTAATAGCGCAGTCAACGGGATGAAGAGGGTGAAGCAAGGGATATTTACACCTATCACTACACGTTATCGTGCTGATGATGAAAGTGATTTTCTGATTGATGGCTTTAACCGAATGAGCTCACAGATCAGCGAGTTAATCGTACAGGTGCAGACGGAGCAGGGGCGGAAGAAGGAAGCAGAAATGCAGGCCTTAATGGCGCAGATTAATCCTCATTTTATTTATAATTCACTTGAATCAATTAATTCAATGGCTGTGCTGCAAGGCAATAAAGATATTAGTAAAATGGTCATTTCACTCGGCAAGCTGCTGCGAATTAGCATTAGTCAGAATCAAGAGCTGATACCACTGCAAATGGAGTTTGAGCATGTTCGCCATTATCTGGATATTCAGAAGTTCCGTTTCGAGGATAAATTTTCGTATACTATAAATCTTCCTGAGAATCTTAGAACGTTTATGACTCAAAAGCTGATTGTTCAGCCCATTGTAGAGAATGCATTGTACCATGCGATTGAGCCGATGGAGGACCCTGGAATTATAGAAATCACAGCCTATGAAATGGGTACGGATATGATCATTATCGTAAAAGATAACGGTCCGGGCTTCGACTTAGCCAAGATGATGAATCTATGGGATAACGAGGGAGGCGGCCAGAAGAAATATAGTGACAGTGGTGTAGGGCTTAAGAATGTTCATGAGCGCCTGATTATCAGATTCGGCAGTCCATATGGCTTACTTGTGTGTTCATCCCCTGGATTTGGTTCAACGATTCGAATCCGAATACCAAAAATACTGCCATAATCGATCATACAGAGGAAACAGGGGGAGATTGACATGAAGTGGTTATTGAAGTGGGGCTGGATGTGGATATATCTAGTCTTGATATCTGGCGCTGTTCTATTTATTACTTTAGGAGATCATGAACCGATTGAAGATAATTCACCAGAAAAAATAACGCTGACTTTCCGTCACTTCTGGATCAAAGAGCATGATCGGCCACTGCTGGCTATCTTTGAAGAGATCGTGGATAAATACCAAATTGCGCATCCAAATATAAAAGTTAATTTCGAAGGGTTAGACCAGACGATACACCGTGAACAAAAGCTGAAAAGTGAGATGGTTACTGGCACGCCACCAGATATGTTTGTATTATTTGGTGGGGCCGAAATAGAGCCATATGTGCGTTCTAATCGTCTTGTTGATCTGACTGACTTTGTCCGAGAGAACGGTCTAACCAATCAATTCAAGGATCTGCATCTATGGACCTTTGATAACCATATTTATGGATTGCCCATTGAAGGAAACGCTGAACCACTGTATTACAATAAGACTATATTCAATAAGCTGGGTCTAGGGGCGCCTACAACGCTGCAAGAACTCGATGATGTCGTACTGGGGCTCAAGGCTGGAGGATACATTCCCTTTGCACTCGGGAATGAGGATCGTTGGCCCGCCGGGATTTTTGCACATTATTTAATGGATCGTTATGCTGGCTCCGAGCTGATCCAGAAGCTAATCACAGGTGAAGATCAAGCGAGCTTTCAGAATGAGGCCTATTTAAAGGCTTTTGAGCATTTGGATCAATGGATAAAAGAAGGTGCCTTTAGTTCCAAGTCTAATGATCTTTCAACTGAAAATGCAGTAAGTTTATTTGCAAGCGGTAAGGCTGCAATGTATTTAAACGGGAACTGGGATATCAATTTATTTTCTGGAAGTGCGGCTCCAGCTGATTTTCAGAATGAGGTAGGCGTTATTCCATTTCCTGCCTTGAAGCAAGGAGAGGAGCCTTCGATTGCGGGAGGTTACACCATTGGCATTGGTCTTTCCTCCGAACTAAATGGAGCTAAACGGGAAGCTGCTTTGGATCTTATGAAGGCTTTTTACACGCAGGAAGTTCAGACCCGAATTGTATATGAAGGACTGAGAATTCCATCCATTCGTATCGCTTTTGATCCGGAGAAGACCGGTCCGGTATTCGCGCAAGTGATGGAAATGATGGAAGTGAACCGCAAGAGCTTTGTGCCTTACGATAACGTATTATCACCTGAAGTTAAGAAAATGTTCCTAAGTGTCATCGAAAAAATGATTAACGAAGAAATGTCTGCAGATCATGCTTTAAAGCTAGTGCAGGCATCATCGATGGAATACTGGAATCTGATCCAAAACTCAAGTGTTCAATAAGCATGGAGGTGCTGGAATGGATGAGATAGAAGAGAAATATAAAGTACTGCTCGTAGATGATGAGCCGATTATTCTTCGTAGTCTAAAGGTAGCTATTCCATGGGATGATCTCCAGATGGAAATTGTGGGAGAGGCTCGAAATGGAGAACAAGCCCTCCGCTTAATAGAAGAAACTACACCGCATATTATAATCAGCGATATCCGTATGCCTGTGATTGACGGAATCACTTTGATGAAGGAAGTATTGCCAAAGAATGCTAAGCTGGTATTTATTTTTATAAGCGGATACGGGGAGTTCGAATATGCGAGAGAAGCTTTGCGTCAAGGAGCCTTTGATTATTTGCTAAAACCTATCGATCATGACGAACTGGTTGAAATGCTATACCGAGCGAAAACAAGACTGGATGACCAAAGAGAGAACGACCAGATGCTGCATTCCGTGCAGATGCTGTCAATGCTCGCTCGTGAACGGATGTTTGCTGAAATCACTCTGGGAAATGCAAGACCGCTAGAGCATCTGAAATGGCTGGAAAATAGCGAACTTGAAGATGGCTATTTCATGGCTGTTGTCCAATTGGATGATTATTCTGCGTTGACCGGGCAGTGGAGTGTGGAAGAAAAACGACTATGGCTGTTTGCGATCCGTAATATTGTTGAAGAGTGGTCCCTGGAGCATGGAGTACTTACAGTCTTCCCTTTTCATAACGGAGAGTGGGTATTGCTCTTCCCTGGATCTCTAAGCGCGAGCAGAAGAGAACTCGGTGAACTATTGATTACAGGGATCAAAAGATATTCCAAGCTAAGCTGCTCAGTAGGGATTAGCCGCTGTACACAAGGCATTGATCAATTAAGCACAGTGTATCCTTTGGCTGCAAAAGCTTTGTATCAACGTTTCTATTCTGGACTTGCCGGGGTGTTCATAGATGAGGAAACAGCCTTCGCAGGCAATACAGAAGTGAAATATCCAAAAGAGCTGGAGACCTCGCTGATAGAGAGTATTCGTACCTTGAATAGAAACCAAATGTCATCCTTGTTTGATGAGTTGGCATTATATATTGAAGCTCAAGCTATTCCTAAAGAAATAGCAGAACGTCTTCTTGTGGAGATGGTTGTTGTGTTATACAGACATTTTGAACATTTGAATCTAAATTCGGACTGGTCTCTACATGGATTGCTAAGCAAGCTGCACCATTTGGTTACCTTGACTGAAATGATATCTGCTTTGAAGGAAGAATTTGGGGTGCGATTGAATCAAGGGAGTAAACCTGTAAATCGGGAGGACACACGCAGTTCCATCGAGAAGACAAAACGTTATATCGAGAGTAATTATCATAAAGACTTAAGTATTGAAGAAGTATCGGAACTTGCCGATCTTAGTGTCAGTCATTTTTGTACTTTATTTAAACAAATAACAGGCTATACCTTCTTGGAGTATGTGACTCACTGTCGAATGGAGAAGGCGAAGTATATATTGCAAAGTAGTAATGTGAAGGTGTATCAGATCGCTCCGCTTGTGGGTTATCAGGATTCACGGTATTTTACCCAGGTCTTCAAGAAAGCTAGTGGTCAGACACCTACGGAATACCGAGAAGAGCATGCAAAGCAAGCTAATTAACGAAAAATTAATCGATTGCATAGCTAAAGGGATAAAAATAGGGTGTGAGTATGACATTTATCATACTCTATACTTGATGTTTATGACTTATAGGATGACACTTTATCTCCTATACTTAGTGTTGTAGATAAAAAGATCCCTAGCCAGACACATCAAGGAGGAAACGATAAAGATGACTACAAAACAGACATCACAGCTCTCCAGTCTTAAAAAAAGTGTAGCCCCTTACGAAAAAAACGACCGCAACGCGAGCATAAGACAGCTCATTAATACTTTAGGGCCACTTGTGCTGTTATGGGGCGGAGCTTATTTCTCTTTATCCGTTTCCTACTGGCTCACCCTTTTGTTGGCCATTCCTGCAGCAGGATTTGTAATTCGAACTTTTATTATTTTTCATGATTGTACGCATGGATCGTTCTTTAAGAACCGTAAAGCAAATGATATTGTTGGAACGATCACAGGTGTATTAACGCTTGTTCCTTATAGACAGTGGAAGCATAGTCATTCCATTCATCATGCCAGCTCTAGTAACCTTGATAAAAGAGGGATTGGCGATATATGGATTATGACTGTCGACGAATATGAAGCAGCTTCATTCTGGAAACGTCTTTATTACCGGATTTACCGTAATCCGATCGTTATGTTCGGATTAGGACCTATTGCTGTGTTTATGATCCAGTATCGCTTTAATGCTAAAGGTGCTAGACGTAAAGAACGGATGAATACTTATTTAACAAATGTATCTATCGCTGCGCTCTATGGTTTGCTTATATGGGCGATCGGCTGGCAAGCCTTTATCATGGTGCAATTGCCTATAGCTTTTGTATCTGGTTTTCTCGGAATATGGTTGTTCTATGTGCAGCATCAGTTCGAGGATTCTTACTTCGAGAATGAATCGGAGTGGAGTTATGTTATGGCTGCAGTAGAGGGAAGTTCATATTACAAGTTACCTAAGCTATTGCAATGGATCACAGGGAACATCGGGTTCCATCATGTCCATCATTTAAGTCCGAAGGTACCCAACTATAATTTAGAAAAAGCACATAATGCTACGCCACCCTTGCAAAAAGCGACGACTATAACACTTAGTTCTAGCTTGAAGGCTTTGCACTTCCGTCTTTGGGACGAAGAGAATAAGTGCTTTATCAGCTTTAAACAGATGAAGTCGAGACTAAACCAACCTAAGGTAGCAGCTGCAGCAGCAGAAGTCCTACAAGTTCATAAGACTAGACTCCAAGGAGAATAAATATTATAGGTTCGAACAAAATAGCAGTATAAAGAAAGGTTAGAGCCGGAGAAATCATTCGTGGCTCTAATCTTTTTCTATTTGGGGTAGTGAAACAACAGATTTCCACTGAATTTATGCTAGAATAAGGAGAGTAATGTATGGTGAAAAGGAGAGCGGTCATGCAAAAGTGGCATCATATTTTTCATAAAAGCACAGGTCTCAGCCCTTATGTGTGGGTCGTTTTTTACATTCTACCGTTTTATTTTATATTTCGCTCCTCCTCAACCTATCAAGTAGTTTGGGGAATCTTGATGATCGCTGTATTTTTTGTTTGTTATGTACTTTCTTTTGTATCTAAGGGCTGGTTGGTTTATTTTTGGACGAGTGTTCAAATTATAGTGTCTATAACGATGACGCTTTTGTTCGGATATATGTATTTTGCACTTTTCCTAGCCTTTTTTATTGGGAACATACAGAATCGAGTGGGTTTCTTCACACTGTACTCTATTCATCTGTTAACTACGATCATTACGATTAATTATGAGCTGCTATCGCGTAATTCAGTGTTTATTAGTCAGCTACCGTTTGTGCTTGTAAGTATGATTGCAGTGATTCTACTTCCAATTAGTACCTATAACCGAAATAATCAAGGCAAGTTGCAAGATCAATTGGAGGATGCGAACAAGCGGATATCCGAACTCGTTAAACTTGAAGAACGACAACGAATTTCGCGAGACCTCCATGATACATTAGGTCAGAAGCTTTCATTAATTGGTCTGAAGAGTGATTTGGCAGGAAAGCTAATCGACTCTAATCCTATCCAAGCAAAAGCAGAGATCAATGATGTACGACAAACGGCGAGAAGTGCGCTGAAAGAGGTTCGGGAAATGGTTACGCGAATGCGCGGCATTCGGCTTGAAGATGAACTTATCCATATTCAGCAGTTTCTTGCAGCTGCGGAAATTGATTTTACATTGGAAGGAAATCCGAAGCTAACCAATACCTCATTGATTACGGAAAATGTACTTAGCATGTGTATAAAGGAAGCAGTCACTAATGTTGTGAAGCACAGTGGAGCGCAAGCCTGCTCTATTCTGATTAAGCCCTCTCGAACGGATTTAGTCATAAAAGTGCAAGATGACGGGAAAGGAATACCTGGGAACGATCTTTATTTTAAAGGTCACGGACTGCAAGGTATGAGAGAACGTCTTGAATTTGTAAATGGCTGTATGGATATTGTGAGAGATAGCGGGACTACAATTGTGATTAAAGTACCCAATGCATTTAAGCATCAGGAACCGGAGGTCATCCTATAATGATAAAAATTGTAATCGCTGAGGATCAACGAATGCTACTCGGGGCCCTGGCCTCTTTGCTCGATTTAGAAGAGGATATGAAGGTTGTGGGCCGAGCAAGCAATGGGGAAGAAGCTGTTGCCATGGTTCAGCAGCTTAAGCCGGATATCTGCATTATGGATATTGAGATGCCGGCGATGAGTGGTCTCGACGCTGCTGAAGCCTTGAAGAATAGCGGCTGCAAAACGATGATATTAACGACCTTTGCTCGGGCGGGATATTTCGAACGTGCGCTCAAGGCGGGTGTTCACGCCTATTTACTGAAGGACAGTCCTAGTGAAGAGCTGGCACTCTCTATTCGCAATGTAATGGCAGGCAGACGTATGTATGCCCCAGAGCTGATGGATGAAGCCTACAGCGGTGAAGTGAATCCATTGACTCAGCGGGAGAAGGAAGTGCTCGGACTGATCGCCGATGGTAAAAACACGAAAGAAATCGCCAGTGAGCTATACATTACCACCGGTACCGTACGGAATTACATCTCAGTTATCCTTGATAAGCTGGATGTGGGAAATCGGATTGAAGCGATCACTCGCTTTAAGGAAAAAGGCTGGTTTAAATGAGCGCGGGGAAGTAAGGATTAGTTGGTGAAAGCTGGTAGCTGCCCGCTGAGCGCTGGTCGCTGAGCGCTGCCGCAGAACGCTGCCGCAGAACGCTGCCGCAGAACGCTGGTCGCAGAACACTGCCGCAGAAAGCTGCCGCAGAAAGCTGCCGCAGAACGGTACCTCAGAACGCTGCCGCAGAACGCAACCGCAGAACGCTGTCGCAGAACGCAACCGCAGAACGCTAATCGCTAATCGCGAAACGGGTTGCTGATCAACTAACTCTGGTCACTTATCGCATATAGATGTATTTCGTACAACTATATGTGATAAAATGCTGGGCAAATGAGATTTAACTGTATTTCATACATCTAAAAGCTCGCGTAGAGGGCATTTTCACTATTTTACCGGAAAATAGGTGTACAGAATGCAGTTAAAGTGTTGTCCGAGCAAAAAATACAATTATAATTGTACTAAGTGCAGCTATTTGCTCGATGAGTCGTAGTGAAGCTCTATATTATCAGTTAACAAAATAAAATTTTTAATGTTATTTTGATGTTAACACTCGCCAAATGTTCCCGAGCCGTATATCATTAATTATCAGCCTATTATTCAAGATAGGACAGTTAATCAAAAGGAAGTGTATTTTCTGATGTCAAGAAAGCTAAGAGCCGGCATAGTTGGCGGCACAGGTATGGTAGGTCAGCGGTTTATTGCCCTTCTAGAGAATCATCCTTGGTTTGAAGTAACTGCAATTGCTGCAAGCGCGAAATCTGCTGGGAAAACGTTTGAAGAATCGGCCAAGGGCAGATGGAAACTATCCACTCCAATGCCTGAGAACGTGAAGAATATTATGGTTCAAGATGCTTCTAAGGTAGAAGAAGTAGCTGCGGACGTAGACCTGATCTTTTGCGCAGTAGACATGAAAAAAGAAGAGATTAAAGCGCTCGAAGAAGCTTATGCTCGTACGGGTACTCCAGTAATCTCCAATAACTCTGCGCATCGCTGGACGCCGGACGTGCCTATGGTCATTCCTGAGATTAACCCAGAGCATCTTGGGGTTATTGCGCAGCAAAGAAAACGTCTGGGTACAGAAACAGGTTTCATTGCGGTTAAACCTAACTGCTCCATTCAAAGTTATGTGCCTGCGCTTCATGCGCTTAAAGAATTCAACCCCTCTAAAGTTGTAGTTACAACGTACCAAGCGATTTCCGGTGCAGGTAAGACTTTTGCTGACTGGCCAGAAATGCTTGACAATGTAATTCCTTACATTGGTGGTGAAGAAGAGAAGAGCGAGCAAGAGCCGTTGCGCATCTGGGGAAGCGTGCAAGAAGAAGGCATCGTAAAAAGTGAAGCGCCAACCATTACTTCGCAATGTATCCGTGTGCCTGTAGCAGATGGACATATGGCTGCTGTATTTGTTTCTTTTGAGAAAAAGCCATCCAAAGAAGAGATTTTGAACCTGTGGAAGAGTTTTAAAGGACGTCCTCAAGAGCTTGAGCTGCCTAGCGCACCTAAACAGTTCATTACTTATTTCGAAGAGGAGAACCGTCCACAGACCAAACTGGATCGCGATATTGAGAACGGTATGGGCGTGTCGACAGGCAGACTTCGCGAAGATGCCATCTATGATTACAAGTTCGTGGGCCTCTCCCACAATACCCTGCGCGGAGCAGCCGGCGGTGCTGTATTGATCGCTGAGCTTCTGAAAGCAGAAGGTTATATTCAGCCTAAATAAAATGGGTGAGCTATAAAGCGGATTCGAAATAGACACCTCATCAAAGCCTAGTCTTTGGTGGGGTGTTTTTTAATGGATTGATTTGGTGAAATAAGTCAGGGAAGGAGCTGATATACTTGTATAAATATTTATTAGCTTTTATAGGGTTACCTTTAATACTATTCACAAGTGGATGCACATCATCAACTCAAGAGGTACAAGAGTATGGAGTATCTTCCATAAATGCTGAAATTCCTATTCCGGAAAATGCCAAAGAAATCGAAGTCACGACAACTTCTAGTAATCCTAATGTAAAAATAGGCGTAAAGTACGAACTCGACAATATAGGGGGAGAACAAGGTCTCTATCGACCTGACCACTACTTTAATAAATTAGAGGATGCTGGCTGGGTAGAGCTGGAGGACAAGCGGTTAGGGCATGTGCAATTTTTCGAAAAAGAGGGTACTGTCATCGCCATTGAAATACATGAAGATACCTTTGATATTTATGAAATGAATAAAGATGCTAAATACTAATCAGAGTATCGTTAGACGAAGCTGAGCTATTACTTAAACAGAAAGTTTGAGAGTGTGGTAAAATAGATGAAGTGTATAAACTATACGAATTCTGAATGACTGACGGAGTGATATGATGGGTGCAAAAAGTAAAGGTGGCGGCACGGGCAGAGGTACGGGGAGTAAGGGCTGGACACGCTGGAACAAAACAGCAAAGCCAGTTAAACCTGCAAAAGGTGCTCCAACCACGGGTCCAGGCGCTAAAGATCTAAGTGGAAGCAAGGGCAATAACGTGAAAAAAAGCGGAAGCACCAAATAGCTCCCTTGAACTGGGTTATTCCTGAAGGTTAACATCTGATTTTGATCGTTAAAATCAGGTGTTTTTTTATGGATAGATGCAAGTATCAGTATCAGAAGGAAAGTAGGATTATCAGTGAGAATCGATAAATATATAAGCGAGACTGGCTTTTGTTCCAGAAGAGAAACGAAACGGCTAATTGCCGCTGGCCGAATCGCGGTTAATGGAGTTGTCTGTGAGGCGAATAATCTTATAGAGCCAGAGGATATTGTATCCGTAGATGGAGAGCCCATATCGACTAGTAAAGGGGAGCTGGTATATCTCGCGCTGAACAAGCCTATCGGGATTACCTGTACCGCAGCCCCTGATGTGGCTGGGAATATTATAGATTTTGTAGGATATCCTTCACGAATCTTTGCAATCGGGAGATTAGATAAACACTCGGAAGGTCTCATTTTATTAACGAACCATGGAGATATCGTAAACAAAATGATGCGTTCCGAAAATGGGCATGAGAAAGAATACGTGGTTACCGTAGATAAGCCAGTGACGCCAGAATTCTTACATGAAATGTCTAGCGGTGTGGACATACTTGGGGTCACAACGAAACCTTGCGAAGTGTACCCGATCGCTGATGATGAGTTTAGAATTATCCTAACTCAAGGCCTTAATCTGCAAATACGCAGAATGTGCAAGGAGTTAGGATATAGAGTACTTAAACTAGAACGAATAAGAATCATGAATATTACACTTGATAGTTTGGAGCGAGGACAATGGCGTCATTTGAGCGGAGAAGAGCTGAGTGAGCTTATGTTCCTCTTAAATTAACTTCTTGAACAAATCCTCTGGCGGCTAAGGTGATGTCTTCAGCGCCCGCAATAGCTGATATAACGGAGATACCGTCCGCACCCGCAGCTAGTACTGGTGCTGCATTGTGCACTGTGATTCCTCCTATGCCGACTAAAGGAATCGTAATGCCGCTGTTTCGTATTTCCTCAATGACTAATGTGCCTCGAACGGCTTGGGCATCGTCCTTGGAAGAGGTAGGATAAATAGGTCCAATCCCTAGATAATCAGCTCCATCTGCAATGGCCTGCTGGGCTTCGGCGAGCGAATGAGCGGATACACCAACGATCTTGTCCTCCCCAAGCAGCTGCCTGATTGCTAGTGTGGGGGTGTCATCTTGTCCAACATGAATGCCGTCCGCATCAAGGGCGATGGCTAGATTAATATCGTCATTAACGATAAAAGGGACTCCGTTAGCACGACATATCTTTTGAAGCCGTCTTCCTAAATTAAATCTAACCTCTGCAGTTAATGCCCCTGTACCTTTTTCACGAAATTGGAACATTGTTATGCCTCCAGCAACGGCTTCTTTTAATACCTTGGCTGGGGATTTAAGGCAATTCACACTGCCCATAATGAAATAGACTTTTAATAAATTACGTAGTTGATCACTGTCTATTTGCTTCAAGGTTCATCCCTCGCAATCTATTCTGATATGCAAAATGATTCGTAGGTCCATGTCCAGCCCCAATGCCCAGCTCATCTTCAATCGCCGCTTGTATAAAAGCTTTGGCGGTTTGAATGGCCTCAGCAACGGATTTGCCTTTGGCTAGCTCAGCAGTAATTGCTGCTGAATAGGTGCAGCCAGTGCCATGGGTATGTTTAGTCTGAATCCGAGTACTCTCCATATAGATAAACTCTTGACCATCATATAGAAGATCGACAACCGCTGTAGTTGAGGTATCATGCCCACCTTTTAGCACTACATAGTCAGAGCCCATGGAATGAATGATTTTAGCCGCTTCTTTACGTTCTTCGATGGTGGTGATGCTTCGGTTAGTAATCATTTCGGCCTCTGGAATATTGGGCGTCGTCACCAATGCTAAGGGCAGCAGATGGCTGATTAAGGAGTGAACAGCTTCCTGCCGGAGCAAGGTAGAGCCACCTTTAGCAACCATTACAGGATCAACTACAAGATTATGCCAGTCATATTGCTGGATCTTCTCTGCTACGATACAAATGATGTCACTGTTAAAAAGCATCCCAGTCTTCACGGCCTCAGGCTTCAAATCAATTCCAATGGAATCAAGCTGTTGCGTAATAGCTTCCAGTGTCAACGGAAATACGCCCTGAACTCCTAGTGTGTTTTGGGCTGTCACAGCTGTGAGTGCGGACATGCCATATACAGAAAGCTCTTGAAAGGTTTTTAGATCTGCCTGGATGCCAGCGCCACCACCGCTATCCGAGCCGGCTATAGTTAAAGCTTTGGATATAGTCATTCTGTTCACTCCTTAGGGTTGTTATCTGAGTTGTTTAATTTTTGATTTATCTTTGTAAGTTTCAGCTGTGAGCAAGCTCAATTGATTTAGAAACTCGATTTGAAAGCTCCCCGGACCTTGTCCAGCCGTTAGTTCAGCGGCGATTTCAGCAGCCACTCCATAGAAGGAGAGAGCTTCGACTGCTGCTTCAAGAGATGCTCCTTCACTTACCGCAAGAAATGCACCGACTACTGCACTTAGCAAACAACCGGTTCCCGTTACTTTTGTTAGAATAGGGTGACCATTGCTGGCAATGTAGGTGTTATCTCCATTTGTGATGACATCATCTTTTCCGGTGATGATAACCACACAATCTAACTTCCGCGCAGCAGTCTCAGCCAAGACGACGACATCGCCCTCACCTTCACCAGCATCCACCCCTTTGATAGACCAGCTCTCACCAATGACATTGGCAACTTCAGCCACATTGCCACGTAGAGCGGTAATTTGCATCTCATTCACAAGCTTTTGAGTGACAGCTGTTCGATAAGCAGTGGCTCCCGCACCCACTGGATCAAGAACTAAGGGAACGCCGTGCTTATTCGCAGATTGTCCCGCGAGCACCATAGATTGAATGGCGTAGTCATTCAGTGTGCCGATATTCAGAACTACGGCAGATGAAAATGCGGCGATATCTGCCACTTCTTCGTGAGCATCCGCCATAAAGGGGGAGGCTCCAAGCGCTAAAAGACCGTTGGCTGAAAAATTCGCTACCACGATATTGGTGATATTGTGGATCAAGGGATTGAATTCCCGTACTTTGGATAGATAACACATGATAATTCCTCCTCAAGTTTTATGGGCGAATAGCTAATGTTTAAAGATTAATAAAAGCATCCTCAGCTTTGATGTCAGTAGACAGTAAATCATTGTCTGATAGCCACTGTCGTACCTTCTCCCAAGACGCGGGTTCTTGATATCCAAAATCTTGGTCACCCGCATTCATTAGCGGTAGTAGAATAGCCAGACTCTTCTCTTCAATTTGCTTATCAAGTGGAGAGGTCTCATCTTCGTGTGCAAGCAGCAAATTCAACGCTTTTTCCGGATTCTCCTGCACAAATTGTTGTCCTTTAGTAATTGCATTTAGAAACTTTTTGAAATAGGACTCAGAATTTTGTATTCCTTGATCGCTGGCGACAAGTACTAGCTCGTAATAATCAGGGACTCCGTAATCCGTGGGGTTGAACGAGTTCACGGAATGCCCTTCTTTTTCCAAGATTAATTGTTCGTGGTTAATGAACCCTCCCATAATGGCATCCACTTGCCCCGTCGCAATCGCCGGAATAAGGTCAAAGCCTACGTCGATTAATTTGCTGGCCTTAGGGTCACCCCCATCGTTTTGGATCATCGTACGAATCATGGCTTCATAAAGAGGAATGGAAGAATACCCAATCTGTTTACCTGTGAGGTCTTTGGGACTATGAATGTCTCCAGTCTGAGGTACCATTAAATGATTAAGCGGATGTCTCACAATCGCAGCAATCGAACGTACTGGAATGTTCTCACTGCGTGCCATGAGCACCTGAGGCTGATAACTAAGCGCTAAATCGATTTGATTCGCTGCTACAAGTTTCAGTGCGTCATTGCTGTCTGCGGGCATTTGGATCTCTACGTCCAGACCTTCCTCTTGGAAATAACCATTCTGCTCAGCAGCATATAAAAAAGAGTGAACGGCATTGGGATACCAATCGAGCATAATCGTCAGCTTGTGCGTTTGTTTAATTTCGTTATTAGATGAATTAGCAGGAGTATTGCTTACATTGGATGCTTTTCCGCAGCTGGTGAAGATTAGGACTGAACATATGAGAAATACGGGAATAAGCCATTTTCTTTGGAAATTCAAATCATTCATTGTTTAGATCCTCTTTTCTTTAAAAATAATGGTTCGAGCAGAGCTATCATTAGAAACAACACTATACCAAGCGCGGACAACAGAAATACAGCGGCGAACATTTCGGCACTTTGCAAATTTCCGGCCATCCTTCGGCTAAAGTAACCGAGTCCTTTGCTTCCGCCGAGCCATTCGCCGATGGTCGCTCCAATCACGGAGTACACAATGGATAGCTTTAGTCCTGAGAAAAAGGAGGGCAGCGCCAGCGGGATTTGGGTTTTAACGAGCAGTTGCCAGCGGTTGGCGCCAAATGTTAACAATAAGTCTTTGTAGGCTTGACCACTTGTACGAAATCCGTCATATGTACTCACAACGACTGGAAAAAAAGCAGTTAGAAACACAACAGCCACTTTGCTCCATAGCGTATACCCGAACCACATAATAAAAATGGGGGATAGCGCGATTAACGGAATCGTCTGACTGATAATAAGGAACGGATAGATGGCCTTTTCAAGGGGACGAAACAAGTACATTCCGGTGCCCAGCAGTGCACCACAAATAACTGAGAGAACAAAGCCTACGCATATTTCCTGCAATGTCGTCAATAAATGCGGTCTGAGTAATTGCCTGTGTTCGATCAATGCGATGCCTATTGAAGAAGGTGCAGGTAGGATAAAGGCTGGAATCAAGTGAAGACGAACAGCTGACTCCCAGATCACAAGAATGAACAACAGCAATAGAATGAAGGGAACGTAATTGTTTACATATTTTTTAAAAGATATGGGCTGCATACAGTCTCCGCTCCAACTCTTCCCGCAACGCTATAAACCGGGGTTCATAGTTCAACTTGTAATGTCTTGGCCTCGGTAAATCAACGACAATCTCCTGGATTTCGCTATGGATTCCTCCAGACAATAAATAAATCCGATCGCTTAGTAATAGCGCTTCCTCTAGATCATGGGTGATGAGCATCACTGTTTGACCCAGCTCATCCCAAAGCTCCAATAGCCAACGGTGTATCTCACGTTTGGTCATAGCATCGAGCGCTCCAAACGGCTCATCTAGCAGCATAAGACCGGCCCCGCCACCAGCTACAAGCGTTCGTAGAAATGCGACTCGCTGTTTCATGCCACCCGACAGCTCATGGGGATATGCCCTCTCTACATCGGCTAAACCGAAACGTGAAAGCATTTCTTGAATGCGAGAGATCGTCTGTTGTTTGCTAAACGTTGGTTTAATCTCCCAGGGCAAAAGACAGTTGTCGAGCACGGTTCTCCAAGGCAACAGCAAATCCTGCTGAGGCATGTAAGCGATCTGACCTAAGCGAGTAGAGGATGACGGGTTCGAATGAATTATTATTTGCCCGTGAGTGGGTTCGAGCAAGCCTGCTATAGTTTTGAAAAGCGTGCTTTTTCCGCATCCGCTAGCCCCAATGACCGAGACAAACTCTCCTCTGCTGATATCTAAGGATAGATCTGCAAATACAGGGGGGTGTTCAGATTCCGGAAAAGAGTAGGTTAAGCCTTGAATGGATAGGATTGTCGTGATGATCGAACCTCCTAAACGTTTTGTGATGGATAAACTTCTTGTATGCTTAAGTTTTGTGATTGATTGTAAACAAATAAAGACCCATTCATTTCCGAAGGGAAATAAATGGGTCAAAAAGTTCATTCTGCATAGGAACACTAAAATGCATGGGATGAAAATTCTGCTCCACTTCCCTCCGCTGGTATGATCCAGATCAGGTTCCAAGGGTCCGGAGCTTGAAGCTCCGTCTCAGTCGGCCGACTCCCCTAGTGAAATAACAGGTCCATATTTAATTTGTTTATAAATATACCATATCTTTCTGAGATGTAAAGAGAGGATCTTGTGAAGGATTATTCTAAGATTGGGTAATATAAGGGTAGAGATTTACCTAATATTACAATTCCGATGTATATAATCGGAAAAAATCATTGACGGTATACAGCGGCCAGTGTAGTATACAATTTACCGGATGAATTCCGGGTAAAGAGAGGGGAATTAATTATGAAAAAACTAAGTTTAACTATTCTATTGGCGTTAACCGTGGTGTTTGTAGCGGCCTGCGGCAATAATTCGAATACCGGTACGTCTAAGAATTCTTCAGCTGGAACGAATGCTGGAAATACAGCCACTGCACAAAACAGTCTGGAAGCTGTTAAAGCTAGCGGCAAATTGCGTATAGGAACAGAAGGGACCTATGCACCCTTTACTTATCATGACGCTTCGGGCAAACTGACCGGCTTTGATGTAGAAATTGCTGAGGAAGTAGCGAAGCGTCTCGGTGTTGAACCAGAGTTTTTTGAGACACAGTGGGACGGTATTTTTGCTGGGATGGATGCCAAGCGGTTTGATGTTATTTTTAACGAAGTATCCATTAATGAAGATCGTAAAGTGAAATATGATTTCTCCGAACCGTATATCGTATCTAAAGCGGTATTGATAGTGAGTGAAAACAATGAGGATATCAAAACCTTTGCAGATCTTAAGGGGAAAAAAGCCGGACAATCTCTGACCAGTAACCTGTCTGATATCGCCCGTGAGAACGGGGCTGAAATTGTAGCTACAGATGGCTTCAATCAAGCGATGGACCTATTGACCTCAGGCCGTATTGATGCGACTGTAAATGATGGTTTGTCTTATCTAGACCTGAAAAAGCAAAAGCCTGATGTAAAAATTAAAGTAGTAGATGAGATTCCAGACGGTTCACAAAGCGCAGCTGTTTTCTTAAAAGGCAACGAAGAGTTGGTAAAAGCAGTTAGTGATGCAATTGTTGAAATGAAGAGCGATGGCACGTACTTAAAGATTTCTGAGAAATACTTTGGTGCTGACGTTTCAAAATAATTCAAGGGTTCAGAAGCTAACCAGCTTGGAGCCAAAAAAGGATGTCTAAAAATGGATGACCGCAAAATACAAATTTTCTTAGATTCACTGCTACCCCTGCTAAAAGCTGGGGTGGCTTTTACCATTCCATTGGCATTGATATCATTTGCACTGGGAATGATCTTAGCGATATTGACAGCACTGGCTCGTCTCTCCCCGTGGATACTTCCGAAGCTAATCGCCCGCTTTTATGTATGGGTCATTCGTGGAACCCCATTGTTAGTACAACTGTTTATTATTTTTTATGGTTTGCCGGCAGTGGGAATTGTGCTCGACCCTTTCATAGCCGCGACCATTGGATTTACGCTTAGTGTAGGGGCTTATTCATCGGAAATCATCCGTGCGGCTATTCTGTCGATACATAAAGGTCAGTGGGAAGCGGCTTTCTCCGTTGGGATGACTCGTACCCAGGCACTGCGCCGCATTATTCTGCCACAAGCTGCCCGTGTTTCTGTACCGCCGTTATCGAATTCCTTTATTAGCTTAGTCAAAGACACTTCATTGGCAGCAATCATTACCTATACGGAGATGTTTAGAACTGCGCAGCAGGTAGCTTCTACAACGTATGAGCCTCTGCTGGTGTATACGGAAGCCGGATTATTCTACTTATTGTTCTGCTCTGTGTTGTCAGCACTGCAAAACTACTTGGAGAAACGACTGAGTCGTTACTCTGCGAGCTAAAGGGGGAGACAATTATGATTGAAATACTTAATTTGCATAAATCCTTCGGTGAGCTGCAGGTATTAAAGGGCATTGATCTGGAAATGGAGCATGGCAAGGTGCTGGTCATTATTGGCCCATCGGGTTCAGGCAAAACAACGCTTTTACGCTGCTTTAATCTGCTTGAAGTCCCTGATCAAGGAAGCTTATCGCTCAGTGATATTAAAATTAATTTCACGGATAACAAGAAAATCCCCCAGAAGTCCATTTTGGCGTTACGTCAAAAAACAGGGATGGTCTTTCAGTCCTATAATCTTTTTCCGCATATGACGGCACTAGGCAATGTAATGGAGGGGCAGGTGACGGTCCAGAAGCGATCCAAGGACGAAGCACGCGAACGTGCCCTTAAGTTATTAACTAAAGTTGGCTTGGCGGACAAAGCGGATGCTTATCCGCATCAACTGTCAGGTGGTCAGCAGCAACGGGTAGCTATCGCTCGTGCCATGGCAGTAGATCCAGAGGTGCTGTTGTTCGATGAGCCAACCTCTGCGCTTGATCCTGAGTTGGTGGGGGAAGTGCTTAAGGTTATAAAACAGTTAGCGGCAGAGGGGATGACCATGGTGATAGTGACCCATGAGATGAAATTTGCTGCTGATGTGGCTGACCGGATCATTCTGATGGATGGAGGCCATATTCTAGAGCAAGGGACTCCGCAAGAAGTTCTTGAGCATCCGCAGCATCCTCGTGCGCTGCAATTTCTGAACAGAATTAGTGGAGAAGAGATATAGAAGAAGATTAAGTCGCAAAAAAGAGCAGTTCAGGAACATTCCTGGACTGCTCTTTCGTGTGTTCAATCAGATCAGTTGAATGCCGCTTATCGGTTAGGATTTCAGACCGGTCTTCAGGAATTCCAAAGCATTATAGAGCATAATCGCAGCTTCGGCGCGAGTGATTTCACTTTTCGGATTAAACTTCCCATTGGCGTCTAAACTATTGATCTTGTATTTAAGCGAACGTTGAATGCTGCCTTGGTAAGAAGGATTCAGCGCAGCAACGTCAGCGATATCTACGGGCACTATATTAATCATCGGCAGATTCCCAATGCCTTCGACCCCTTGCACTAGATAATTGGTGAACTCTTCTTTGGTTATTGTTTTGGTTGGATCAATATCCTTAGGAAGCTCGACATGATTGTAATACGCATTAATAAAAGCTTCAGCGTACCAAGCTTTATCCTTGACTTTCGTGAACAAGCCACTAGCAACGGGAGCTTTATTGAAATCAATAGCCGCAAGACTAAGCTGGAGACCACCCGAAATGAACTGGATCCCTTGTGCTGTTGTAACTTTGGAGCTGGGCAAGAATTGGGATTCACTAACCCCTTTGATCAAGCCTTGATTTTTTAAAGAAATAATTTTTTCTTTCCCGTTTATATTGTCAATATCCTTAAAGGTGTTTCCGGCTGCAAATATTTGGCCACCCAAAGAGCAGGAGAGAATCGTAACGGTTGTAATCGCGGCTAATGTTCTTTTTTTCATATTCATGTTTATTTCACCTCGTTGTAAGGATAGGCCTCGTGGCCGCTATCAACTCCTTTAACGCAGAAAAATATGGAAAGGTTGCGGTCAAACCTACAATATTTCACGAAAAAGTAGATTTTGGTAGAAAAATAGGCAGGAAAAGGTGAAAGAAACTTTGGATAAGAGAGCTAAAATGTTATAATGATGTCAGGCTCTATTCATTCGTGACTAATTTTGATATGATTATATCGTAACGATTACTATTTACGTTTTATATTTTGATGCATAAATGGGTGCGTCTCAGTGGATACGGATGTTAAATCATTCCGGGAAGGTAGGAAATCAAATGGATCAAATTTCAAATATCAGTCAGCTTTTTGCGGCGCAAAAATATAAATTAACGCCCCAGCGTGAGGCCATAGTGAACATATTGCTCGACAATGAGAAAGATCATCTCAGCGTAGAAGAAGTATATATGCTTGTTAAGCTCAGCTATCCGCATTTAGGGCTGGCAACGGTATACCGTACACTTGAGCTCTTATGCGAGCTTCACATTGTAGAAAAGATGAACTTCGGAGATGGAGTCGCTCGTTACGATCTGCGGGGGAATGATCATTCTCACATGCATCATCATTTGATATGCAGCGTGTGTGGCAGGTTGGAGGAAATTAAGGATGACTGGCTAGTGGAGCTGGAGAAAAGAGTGGAACGTGAATACGGCTTTAACGTCACGGATCACCGCCTTGATTTCAAAGGCACTTATGACACATGTAAACGAACAGGCTGTAAAAAAGAAAAAGCAAACAAAGCGGTTTCATAAGCCGCTTTCTAACTAAAAGGAGAAGCTGTCTCAGAAGTAGTGAATACTGCTTAGGGGGCAGCTTCTTTTTTGGAAAGTAATTAGGGAAAAACTCCGTCTAAAGTAGTGATAATTGGCCAATATGAATGGAAATGGGGAAATCCTCCCTATAAATCGGCGGAAAATCTATATTTCACAACAAATCAGTTGAATTATAGGGAGAGTTTCCCTAATTAGTATTCAAATGCGCAGAAATTTCTGAGTTATAGGGAGATATTCCTTAATTCGCACGCAAAGCAGTGCTTCTTAAAAACCGGAGAAGCGCTATGTTGCGTTTTAAACAGTTAAAAGAAAGAAATCCTGCTTTTTGGGAAAGCCTATGTCATTTTTTAGCTTCGAGTGGGTACGAAGGATTTAATCCACGTTCCGAAGCTCCCAGGGTTACGGCTCTGAACAAGGATTACACCTTCTCCGCGGAATCGGCAGACAAGCGCTTCACCACTGGTTAAACTGTTCAACCAACCCGAGGCTGCTTTTTCTACCTTATAGTCCATATAATCTGGCCAAGCGACGAGATGTCCATTGTCGATAATCATCTCTTCACCTGGTGCTAAATTAATGGCGTGGATCGCTCCGAAGGAGGACAGGAATACCGTTCCTCTGCCGCTGATTTCTACAATGAAGAAGCCTTCGCCAGAGAAAAGTCCGCGTGTTAAATTTTGCATTTTGGTATTTACTTGAATGCCTTCCGTTCCGGCTAAGAATCCGTCTTTTTGAACTAACAGCTTATAAGAACCATCTAATTCGATAGCTTGGATATCACCTAATGATCCTGGAGACAGTAGGACCTCACTTTGACCACGGATAGCTCTGAGTTCCTGGAAGAAGAATTTTTCACCGCTCAGCATTCTTCCCAGACCCCGCATCACGCCTCCATCAGCCGTTCCTTTTAACTCTACGTTAGGAGACATGGCAACCATTGCGCCCATCTCAGCTTTAACACTTTCGCCGGGGTCCAAATATACCTTCAACATTGCAAAAGCACCCTCGTACAAAACATCGTATTTCATCACTAATAACCTCCGAATCTATTTAGATAAGTTAGAAAACAAGCAGTGATCTCATTGTAACGGAATTCTGGCTGCGCTCATAGTCTGTATTATGTTAAACTATAGCTGTCTGATAGTTCATCAATGAATAGGAGAGTGGTGCCACATGGCACGAACCAAGACTCAAAAAGCCTTGTTAAAGGCAGAGCGCTCAGGTATCTGGTGCGCAGCTCAAAGTCGAAGATCCAATAGGGATTATAGCGCCATTTCACAGCATGTACGGTTAATGCCGAGCAAACAACAGCAATTGAATAAGAACAAACACAAGGAGCGGATCTTCCAAGATGATGCTCCTTTTTGTTTGGCCATTTGAAATGAATATATCACTAAGAATATACTGATTGAATACATAAAGGATAGGAGATGTGTAACTAATGAAACAAAATAAATACGACGATACGAATTTCTTCTCAGCCTATAAACAAATGCCTCGTTCCATTGGCGGGCTTGAAGCAGCTGGAGAATGGCATGTATTACAACCTCTGATCCCAGACTTACATAATAAAAGTGTTCTTGATTTAGGCTGCGGGTTTGGCTGGCATTGTTTATATGCACGCGAGCAGCAGGCAAGCTCAGTCGTTGGCGTAGATATCTCTGGAAAAATGCTTCAAGAAGCGCGTGGAAAAACAGATGATCCAGCTATTTCTTATATCCAGATGCCGATTGAGGATATTGAATTTGCGAGCGAACAATTTGATGTGGTCATTAGTTCATTGGCCATGCATTATGTAGCGTCCTTTGAAGCCATCTGTCGCAAGGTTCATGCTTATCTTAAGCCAGGCGGTAGTTTTATATTTTCAGTGGAGCATCCCATCTTTACTTCTCGAAATGAACAGGACTGGTATGTGGATGACCAAGGCAATCGTCTCCATTGGCCTGTAGATCATTATCAGTCTGAGGGATTGCGTGAAACGACATTCTTAACAGAAAATGTGATTAAATATCATCGCACAATCTCAACCTATTTCAATGACTTGATTGGAGCCGGGTTTGCTATCAAAGCAGTTAAAGAGCCTAAGCCTTCTGATGAGATGAGCAATGATCCGTGGATGAAGGACGAGGATCGCAGACCGATGTTCCTGATTATTTCAGCTCAAAAAGAATAATTATCTCATTAACATGCCTATGCTTTGAATATAGAAGCAAGGGCTATCCTAGTAGGAGTTTATCTACTTCAGGGATAGCCCTATTTTTATTGATTCGCCTTATCTCTTGTTATACTTGAGTTCTGCTGTGTACACGGTATTGTCTAGGGGACATGCCGAAACGACTTCGGAATACACGGTGAAAATAAGTATAGTTTGCGAAACCGCAGGTTTCTGCTACTTGCTCCAGCGGCATTGGACTGAAGGTGATTCGTTCTCTTGCCATTTCTAGCCGGACATCATTTACATATTTGATAATACTGGTCCCAAAGGCCTCCTTAAATAAATGAACGGCACGGGAGACGGAAATATCTACATTTGCGGCAACATCCTCCAACAGAAAAGGTAAGGTTGCATGCTCCTCAACATATTGCTTCATTCGGTATGCTAGATAGCCTTTAGGCGTAATCGCTGGCTGATCTGTAATGAGTCTGTCGATTTCCATACATAGGATTTGCAAATAACAGGCAGATATCGCTGGTGAGAAATCGGAAAGACGTCTGTGCTCAAGAATCAGCTGACGAAATAAGCCGAGGAAATTCTCACTCAGTGGCACACTTAAGAGTGAGGGTCTCTGAGCACGTTCCCACCATTCAACAATCCAAGTGCCTTCACAAAAAATATGATAATCTCCGCTTTCAATGCGCGGCTTACCTACAGGATACTCTTCCTTATCAATAATTAAATAGTAAGGATCATTAGGAGCAAACAGCATGATATCGCCGCTCTCCACTGGTGTCATCACACCGTCGATCATTGCTCGGCTTCGGCCCTCTGTTTGCAGACGAATTAAATAGTTCTGATTTCCATGGCTATGTGACATATGGAAAGGTTTGCGGTGAAAGGAAAATCCAGCGGATAAAACGTGACAGGTAGTAGATTGATTCATATGTCCTCCTTGATGACTAGAAATGATAATCAGATTGTTCATGTTTTAATCATATTATTCATTTTATTATATACGCTTTCATATTACTATGTACCTAAGCAATAAAGAAAGAAATCGACCATCTACGCTATACGGAGTCGATATTAGCTATGCAAACAAGAATGGCAGTTGAAGGAAACTAATGGGAATCAGATTAGTCAATTCTACAACAGCATTATTGTTCAAGTGATTGCTGCTGTTGATCTCTTTGGGGACGAGCAGCAGAAAGAAGTTTAAATGAATTAGTAAGCTAACCCTAAACCCATTGGAGTGATTAGAAAATGCTGAAGATAGGTCTGCAATTGTACACGCTTAGAGAAGAACTGGAACAGGATTTTGAAGGGACACTGCGTAAGGTAGCAGCCCTTGGATATAAAGGCGTAGAGTTTTTCCACTATTTCGGCCGCACCGCAGCAGAAGTTAAACAATTGCTAAATGAGCTTGGACTGGTCGCGCTCGGCGCACATCGTCCATATGACGCATTGTTGAATGATACAGAAGCAGAGATCTCTTACAATCTTGAGATTGGAAATCCAAATTTGATTGTTCCTTATTTGTCAGAAGAACAACGTAACTATGAAGAGGTTGCCGCGAATCTGAAGGTTATTGGAGAAAAGTGTAAAGCGGGCGGAGCAGTTCTTCTGTATCACAATCATGATTTCGAGTTAACTGATAAATATGGTGATAGTGACCGTACTGCTTTTGATGGATTGTTTGAAGAGGTGCCGGCTGACCTGTTGCAAGTGGAAATGGATACTTGCTGGGTACATCATGCAGGCTATGATCCAGTTGAATATATCAATAAATACGCAGGTCGACTGCCGATCATCCATCTGAAGGATTTGAAGAAAAATGAAGACGGCTCTCCAGAAACTGTAGTACTAGGTGAAGGTGAAGTGAACCTTACTGCAATTTTAAATGCAGCTGTACAGGCGAATGTGGAGTGGGCGGTAGTAGAGCAGGATTTCTGCAGTCGTTCACCATTAGAAAGTGTAGAAGATAGTTTGAAATGGGTAAAAGCATACGCAAATCAAGGAGGAAAAGTTAATGTCTAATAAGTTGAGAATTGCTATTGTAGGTTGCGGTGGTATCGCAAATGGAAAACATATGCCAAGTTTGTCACGTCAGAAGGATGCTGAAATGGTAGCTTTCTGCGATATCGTTGAAGAACGTGCACAGAAAGCCGCTCAGACTTATGGCGCTGAAGGCGCTGCTGTTTATACAGATTACACTGAGCTTTTGAAAGCTGGCGGATTTGATATTGTTCATGTATGTACACCAAATGACAGTCACTCCGTGATTACTATCGCTGCATTGGAAGCAGGTAACCATGTAATGTGCGAGAAACCAATGGCTAAAACCACTGCCCAAGCACAAGAAATGTTGGATGCTGCGAAGCGTACGGGGATGAAGTTGTCTGTCGCTTACCAGAACCGTTATCGTTCGGATAGTGAATACCTTAAAGCACTCTGCGAAAACGGCGAACTAGGTGAAATCTATTATGCAAAAGCAATTGCCCTTCGTCGTCGTGCGGTTCCTACTTGGGGGGTGTTCCTGGATGAAGAAAAGCAAGGCGGCGGCCCACTGATCGATATCGGTACGCATGCACTTGATCTTACTTTATGGATGATGGATAATTATAAACCACGCAGTGTTATGGGCTCGTCTTTCCATAAACTGAGTAACCGAAAGAACGCTGGAAATGCCTTTGGTCCTTGGGATCCTGAGCAATTTAAGGTAGAAGATTCAGCTTTTGGATTTATTACCATGGAAAATGGTGCTACAATTGTACTTGAATCTAGCTGGGCACTAAATGTATCTGAGTATCGAGAAGCTCAGACGCTTCTTGCAGGTACAGAAGGTGGTGCAGATATGAAGGATGGTCTGCGCCTAAACGGTGACCGTGGTGGACGTCTGTATGAGACCAAAGTAGACTTGTCTGCTGGTGGAGTAGCGTTCTTTGATGGAGGACAGGAAAATGAATCTGATCGTGAAGCTCGCTTGTGGCTTGAGGCGGTTAGAGAAGACAAGGAACCTGTAGTTAAACCTGAGCAGGCCCTCGTTGTTACTCAAATCTTGGAAGCTATTTATGAATCTTCACGTACAGGTCGCGCTGTGTATTTTGACGGCACATCAGATAATTAATAGGGAAGTAGGAGTGGAAGTCATGAGCTCAAAGATACATTCCGTAGTCATCGTTGGCTTTGGTGGAATGGGAAGTTATCACGCGAAATTAATTAAGGAGACTAACTCCCTTGAAGTGGTAGGGACATACGACTTGCTTGAAGCACGTCGTGCGGACTCCATCAATGCTGGTTACAAGGTATATGAAAGTTATGAAGAAGTATTAGCAGATCCTGCAGTTGAGATTGTTCTTATTGCGACACCAAACGATGTACACAAAGTAATCGCTGTACGTGCGCTACAAGCTGGCAAACATGTTATTTGTGAGAAGCCGGTCGCTATGTCGAAGGTAGAGCTTCAAGAAATGCTGGCCGCTGCAGATGCAGCAGGACGTGTGTTCATGGTACATCAGAACAGACGGTGGGATGAGGATTTCTTAACGATCAAAAAAATGTATGATCAAGAGACCATTGGTTCATTGTTCCAGCTTGAATCTCGCGTACACGGAGCGAATGGTATTCCAGGAGACTGGCGCCATGTCAAGGCACAAGGTGGAGGAATGCTGCTGGATTGGGGCGTTCATTTATTAGATCAGCTCTTATTTATGATCGATAGCAAAGTCATCAGTGTGAGCAGCAGTCTGAGCTTTATTCTAGGCAATGATGTAGATGATGGCTTTGAAGCCATCCTGCAATTTGAGAATGGAATAAAAGCTATCGTTGAGGTTGGGACAACTAACTTTATTACGCTGCCTAGATGGTATGTGAAGGGTATTGAAGGAACGGGTATTATCGAAGATTGGTCTTTAACTGGACGTTTAGTAACCAGAAACAATGAAGGCGAAAAGATCGAGCCTAAGCCTATCCGTGCAGGTGTCGGATTAACTAAAACGATGGCGCCTCCTTCGGAAGGGGCTACGATTACAGAAGCTTTACCTCAACCTGCGGAGCTAGGTTCTAGCTTCTATGACAATTTCGCAGCCGTAATTGAGGGGACAGCTGAACCCATTGTTAAGAATGCTGAAGTCATGCGTGTTCAGAATTTGATTGAGGCTATTTTTGAATCTGCTGAGAAGAATCAAGTGCTCAAAGACTTCGATATGTATGGTGAAGGTAAGTAAACTATTTGCAAAAGAGGTGACTTACAATGAAACTTGGAGTATTTATGGTCTTGTTTGGGGGTCGCAAGCTGGAGGATGCTCTTGATTATGTAGCGTCCAAAGGTCTAAAGGCGGTAGAGATTGGTACAGGAGGCAATCCTGGTAACAGTCATTGTGATCCTAAGATGCTTCTCGAGAATGAGGCAGCATTGAGAAAATTCAAACATGCTGTGGAATCCCGTGGATTAACGATCAGTGCACTGAGCTGTCACGGAAATCCCCTACACCCACAAAAAGAGCTTGCCCAGAAGGATCATGAGGATTTTGTGAACTCGGTCAAATTGGCGCAGAAGCTAGGTGTTCCAGTCGTTAATACGTTTTCTGGTTGTCCAGGTGATCATGAGGGTGCCAAGTATCCGAACTGGCCGGTAGCTCCATGGCCAAATGATTATCAAGAAATTCTGGATTGGCAATGGGAGAATAAAGTGATCCCTTACTGGACTGAATGGGGAGCCTTTGCCGCAGAGCATGATGTGAAGGTTGGTCTTGAGCTGCACGGCGGATTCTCTGTTCACACACCGGGTACTTTACTGCGTTTGAGAGAAGCTGCGGGTGAGGTAATCGGAGCAAACCTTGATCCGAGCCATATGTGGTGGCAAGGAATTGATCCGGTGCAGGCGATTCATATATTGGGACGCCAAGGCGCAATCCATCATTTTCACGCCAAAGATACAGTTATTGATCCAGTCAATGTTAATATGCATGGCTTAACAGATATGCAATCCTATACCAAAATGCTTGACCGTGCATGGCAGTTCCGTTCGGTTGGTTTTGGACATGATCTTAAGACTTGGGCTGATATTATGAGCGCTCTTCGTTTGGTAGGATACGATTATGTGGTCAGTATTGAGCATGAAGATGGATTGATGTCTGTGGAAGAAGGCTTCTCCAAAGCGGTAAGTAATCTTCAACAAGTATTAATTGAGGAGCCACTAGCAGAAATGTGGTGGGTTTAGATTAAGGGCATAGAATATAAAAAATGACGTGCGTAAGCACGTCATTTTTCCTGTATTAATAATCCGATATTTAACCCATACAAATTGGAGGACGATCATGCAGCCGATAAAAATACAGAGAGAACACAAACTACAAGTTACATCCAGTATTCAGGATTATTTTGAAACGGAGCTATCTAGCGAAATTGGCCAATTAGCAAGTGAGAATCTTCTTGATTTTATGCTCAAAGAACTCTCACCTCATATTTATAATCAGGCACTGGCAGATGCCCGTAAAGTGATTGAGCAAAAGATGATTTCCATTGAAGAAGAATTGTATGCACTTGAGCAACCACTAACCTCTGCTAGAAAATAGTTACCAACATAATGTATTGTTGTTTACCGCTGATTGATAAGCGCTACGTCTGGATCAGTCTCAGCTTCATAATCTACACCCTCGGTCTCAAATCCAAATAACTGGAAGAACTCTTGTTTGTAGCTTTCTAGATCTGTCAATTCGTAGATATTGTTTGTCGTGAGTTCTTCCCAGATTTGAGCCACTTGATTCTGTACATCCGGGGACATCTCCCAGTCATCGATTCGGATACGCCCTTCTTCATCCACAGGAGTCCCTTCCATCGCATAAAGACGTTCTGCAAACAACCGATAGGTTTGTTCAATACAACCTTCATGAAGTTCTTTCTCTTTCATGACTTTGTATAGCGCAGAAGTGTATAGGGGGACGACAGGAATTGCTGAGCTAGACTGTGTGACCAGTCCTTTCGTAACTGCTACATAGGCCCGACCGTTTATACTTGATAGTTGAGTGTTAAGAGTGTGTGCTGTTAATTCTAGATGATCTTTTGCACGTCCAATCGTTCCCTTCCGATATACAGACTGGGTGATCTCCGGCCCGATATATGAGAATGCGATGGTGGTAGCATGATCGGCCAAAGCTCCGGCTTGATGAAGTGCTTCCATCCAAAGCTGCCAATCGTCACCACCCATCACTCGAATAGTATCATTGATTTCTTTGTCTGTAGCGGGCTCAATAGAAATTTGACTGACTTCACCCGTATGAAAGTTTACGGTTTTATTCGTGTAGGTATCGCCTATAGGTTTAATTACGGAGTTATAAACTTCACCCGTCACAGGATCTGTTCGACGGGCAGAAGCAACGCTGTAGATGACTAGATCAACTTGTCCCAATTCACTGCGAATCAGCTGTATAGTTCTATCCTTAGTTTCTTTGGAGAAGGCATCACCGGTTACGCTGTAGGATTGAAGTCCAGCTTTCTCTGCAAGTTCCTCAAAGGCTGCTGAATTGTACCACCCAGCAGAGGCTGTACGGGCTCCGTTGCTGCTGCTCTGGCGGTAGACGCCTACTGTACTGGCTCCAGCCCCAAAGGCGGCTGTAATCCGTGAGGCGAGGCCATATCCTGTTGAGGCGCCAATGACAAGCACCTTGCGTGGTCCTTTGATTTCGGGTTGTGTCTGGATATATTCGATTTGCCGCTCTACTTGACGAGCGCAACCTTGCGGATGTGCGGTAGTACAAATAAAGCCGCGTGTTCTAGGTTTAATAATCATGTTAATCGTTTCCTCTCTTTCATGAAAAGCGGGCTAATGAGACTCGTTTGTTCTAATTTTAACAATTTTCAATCAAATGGAGAAGGGTTGTTTATTATTTGATACTTATTTCATTATGGTGGTGAGATCTTGGAGAGCTTTACTAAAACAAAATTAACGACAGAGCAACAGAGTGATTTGGTAGGTGCTACTTTTGGAAGTCATGTGAGCATTCAGCGAAGTACTGAACTGACAGGGGGCTACTTTAACGCAGCATATGACCTTTTATTATCAGATGGAAGAGACATGATTCTTAAGATAGCACCGTCAGCTGAAGCAGACACCCTTAGTTACGAGCATGATATTATGTCTGTAGAGGTTGCGGCGATGCGACTGATGAAGTCAAATGGGACAGTACCTGTGCCACGGGTATACGCTTATGATAACAGTAAAGAAATGATTTCAAGTGAGTTTTTTTTCATGGAGAAAATAGTTGGCCAGCCTTATAATGAAATTAAGGAAGAGCTAAGTTCGCAGCAGAGAATGAGTATTGAGGAAGAGTTAGGTCGTTATTCCCGTTTAATTAATGAAATTCCTGGTGAGCGTTTCGGATTATTTAGTGCGTCCACACCCGTAAAAGGAACTTCATGGCGGGAAACTTTTAAGCATTTGATAATGAACCTGCTTGAAGATGCACGTCGTTTAAAGGTAGAAATGCCCATTCCGTTAGAATCTGTTGAGGCAGAGATCAAAAGTCGCTTACATGTTATGGACGCAGTCGTTAAGCCTCGTCTAATACATTGGGATTTATGGGATGGCAATGTGTTTGTGCGAGAGGGGCGCATTGTTGCATTGATTGATTGGGAACGGGCACTTTGGGGCGATCCCCTTATGGAATATTATTTTCGCTATATTGAGAATTCAGAGCATTTCTGCAGAGGTTACGGAGATAGCTTCGACAGTCCAAATGAATGTGCCCGTAAAAAACTCTACGACTTATATATCGACTTAATTTACTTCATCGAGTGTTATTCGCGTAAGTACGATAGCCAGGGCCACCTGAAGTGGGCGCATGATAATCTGCTTGAGGGCTGGAAGCGGTTCATGAATTAACATATTTTTGACACAACTACAATATGAAAGATAGGGAGGCTGAGCAACAGTAGGGGAGAATTCTTATATTTGAACGGCTGAGTGTACATATGGATACTGTAAGTTTGCTATAGCCGCTGTCGATACTACGTTTGTTCATGATCATTTATGCATAATAAGCATTACTTACTGATCACATAACCATGTAACTTTTGCTTTGGTTGTATTATTCGTGTATATTTTGATAGTGGGCTTTAGAATCATGGCAGTATTCCTTCCATACCATTTATTATATTTAGCAGTACCTAGTAGTTCTTCCTTATTCTCTGATTTGCGTATTTTAAAGTGGAACTATCACACCTATTGAGCACGCAATAATTAGATCTAGTACTAAAGTGTGAGGTTCGCCGTATTTTTTTTAGAAAAATCTTGACTAGAACCCTTAAAACTAGATAAAATAATACTTATTGCTTACAACATGCTGAGAATCATTATCATAATTGACGAGGAAATGAGAGGGTGACAAGATGGAGCGCCTTTTAGAGGTAAAAGACTTAGCGATATCATTCAAAACACATGGCGGAGAGGTACAAGCGATCCGTGGTGTTAGCTTCCATGTAGATAAAGGTGAAACTCTAGCGATTGTTGGGGAGTCAGGTTCCGGTAAAAGTGTAACCTCACAAGCGGTTATGAAGCTAGTTCCTACACCACCAGGAGAATATAAACGCGGACAGATTCTGTTCGATGGACAAGATTTGATTGGCAAGACAGAGAAGCAGATGCAGAAAATCCGCGGTAAAGAGATCGGTATGATCTTCCAAGATCCGATGACCTCTCTGAACCCAATGATGAAGGTCGGCAGACAAATTACTGAAGTGCTGCTTAAACATGAGAACATCTCCAAGGCTGATGCGAATAAACGTGGGATTGAGCTTCTCAATCTTGTAGGTATTCCTTCTCCAGAACGTCGCTTCAATCAATATCCACATGAATTCAGTGGTGGTATGCGTCAACGTGTTGTTATTGCAATGGCACTTGCTGCGAACCCTAAACTTCTGATTGCGGATGAGCCGACTACTGCGCTCGACGTAACCATCCAAGCACAAATCCTTGATTTGATGAAGGAATTGCAGAAGAAGATTGATACGGCTATTATTTTTATCACCCATGATCTCGGGGTTGTAGCAAGAATGGCAGATCGTGTAGCTGTAATGTATGCCGGACAAATTGTTGAAATGGGAACAGCGGAAGAGATCTTCTACGATCCAAGACACCCATATACTTGGGGCTTGTTAGCTTCCATGCCAAGTCTAGAGAGCAAAGGTTCTTTGCTAACAGCAATTCCTGGTACGCCTCCAGATTTGATCAAACCGCCTAAGGGCGATGCTTTTGCACTACGTAGCACTTACGCTATGCAAATCGATATGGAGAAAGAGCCTCCAATGTATAAGGTTTCGGATACCCATATGGTGAAGTCTTGGCTAATGCATCCGATGGCTCCTAAGGTGGAACCGCCGGCAGTTGTTAAGAATAGACAACGTGTGCTTAAGAACGCTTATCCAGAGCCGGTTTTGGTACAAGAAGGCGCTAATTAAACAGATTATTCTTCGAAAAATATAAAAGGAAACGTCAGGTCATTTCGATGGCTTGGCGTTTTTTTTGTGCATGAATGTTCACTATTATTTAAATAAACATGAATTAATACGAACTTAATTAAATAAAAGGATTGACTATTGTTCGTTTTCGTTTCAAAATGAAAAGGCATACATAGGGGGTATAACGATGAGAAAAGCAATTATAACTACAATGATCAGTGTTTCATTATTAGCAGTAACCGCGTGCAATGACAAATCAGCCAGTTCCATCGACACAAATAACGCAGCTGACTCTGCGCAGCCAATCTTCAAAAATGTATCTGTACATGATCCGTCGATTATTATGGCAGATAATAAATACTATGTATTCGGTTCTCATTTAGCATCTGCTAAATCAAATGATCTGATGTCTTGGACTCAGCTGTCCTCAGGGGTGGTAGGAGGAAACGTACTCATTCCTAATGTCAAAGAGGAGTTTGCGGAAGCATTAAAATGGGCACAGACGGATACCTTATGGGCGCCTGATGTTATCCAATTGGCGGATGGCAAATACTATATGTATTATAATGCTTGTAAAGGGGATTCCCCGTTGTCTGCACTCGGCATAGCTGTGTCGGACAATATTGAGGGACCTTTTAAGAATAAGGGCGTCATTCTGAAGTCAGGTATGATGGGTAAGGGTGATGATGGAGAAATATATGATGCCACTCAAAAGCCGAATGTAGTTGATCCGGACGTGTTCTTTGATAAAGAAGGGAAGCTGTGGATGGTCTATGGCTCGTACTCCGGTGGTATTTTTATTATGGAACTAGATGCTAATACAGGCTTCCCGCTACCAGATCAAGGTTATGGCAAAAAGCTCCTGGGTGCGAATCATGCTCGGATAGAAGCTCCATATATGCTATACAGTCCGGAAACGGATTACTACTATCTGTTCCTATCCTACGGTGGTCTGGCTGCAGACGGTGGATATAACATCCGTGTAGCTCGTTCAAAGGCGCCCGATGGACCTTTCGAAGATTCTGAGGGTCAGGATATGATTAATGCACAAGGATCTCCTACGGTATTGTTCGATGATCCAGCATATGCTCCTTACGGAGTGAAGCTAATGGGGAATTTCGAATTCCTAAATACGGATGACGAGCTGCCAGTGAGTGGAGAAGGATATGTTTCACCAGGTCATAACTCAGCGTTTTATGATAAAGAGAATGGCAAGTATTATCTGATCTTTCATACACGCTTCCCGAATCGTGGAGAAAAGCATGAGGTAAGAGTTCATCAGATGTTTATGAACAGTGAGGGCTGGCCAGTTGTAGCCCCACACCGTTATGGCGGAGAGACCATTGAGAAATACACAAAAGAGCAAATTTCAGGCGAATATAAATATGTTAACCATAACAAAGACATTACGGCTGATATCGTGCAGTCGGAGCTGATTGAATTAACTAAAAGCGGTAAGATTAAAGGAGCAGTAAAAGGAAAATGGAAGCTTATTGATGATCATACTGCTGAGCTTACCATTGACGGTTCTACTTATAATGGAGTGTTCCTGAAAGAGTGGAATGAAGCAACAGCTAGTAACGTTATGACGTTTACTGCGGTTTCCAAGGAAGGTATCTCTATCTGGGGGAGCCATGTATCAACGATGGAATAATAGATCTTTTTTAAATTTGCAGTAGAAAACGGGGTTCCAGCTTAGTCCTGAGAATGACTAAGCTGGAACCCCGTTTTATGGATGAATGGTCAGTCTTCAAACTTTCGAATCACAATGACAGCATTATGCCCACCGAAACCAAAGGAGTTAGACATGCCTATAGTAAGATCAGATTTTCGCGCAATGTTCGGGACATAATCCAGATCACAGATGGAATCTTTGACCTCCTGATTAATGGTAGGGGGGATGATGCCTTCTTGAATGCTCTTAATTAGGGCAATGGCTTCTAGGCCACCGGCCGCCCCTAAGGCATGTCCAGTCATGGACTTATTAGCGGTTACGGGAATCTGGTAGGCCTCATCACCGAATAACTTCTTTATCGCAAGGGTCTCAGAGCGGTCACCTACAACTGTACTCGTGGCATGAGCACTAATTACATCCACGTCTTTGGGCTGGAGATTAGCTTCATTCAGGGCCAGCTTCATCGCTTGATAAGCACCAATTCCTTCTGGATGGGTGGCGACCATATGATAGGCATCAGAGCTGGCACCATAACCGATAACCTCTCCGTGAATCTTGGCGTTTCTACGCTGCGCATGAGAAAGTGACTCCAGAATAACTATTCCGCCACCTTCACCGATAACAAATCCGTCACGTTCCCCGTCAAAAGGCCGACTCGCCTTAATCGGCTCCTCATTTCGAGTGGATAAGGAGGTGGCATTGCCGAAACTGGCTAAAGAGATTTCGGTAATAGCTGCTTCTGATCCACCAGCAATTACGATGTCGGCACCTCCATAACGGATCAACCGGAAGGCTTCGCCGATTGCCGTATTTCCAATAGAGCAGGCAGTTACTGGAGACATTGTAGGACCCAAGGCTCCTAATTTAATGCTGATCATCGCCGCAGCCATATTGGAGATCATCATGGGAATTAAAGTAGGGCTGACCCGATCTGGTCCACGCCCCTTTAGGACACTCCCTTGCTCCATCAAGGTCTGAATTCCACCAACACCGGATCCTACATAAACTCCGAGACGTTCCTTGTCAATCTTATCAAGCTGTAGACCGGAATGTGTCCAGGCATCTTCAGCGGCTGCGAGGGCGAACTGACTAAATCTATCCATTCTGCGTGCTTCTTTACGGCCAAATCTGGCCTCCGCATCGAAATCATGCACGATTCCCGCAATCTTTGTCTTAAAGTTAGAGGTATCAAATGAAGTGATTGGGGAAATACCCGACTCACCAGAAACTAGACGATCCCAAAATTTCTCTATTGTATTTCCAAGGGGTGAGATTAGACCCATACCTGTAATAACTACGCGTTCCATAGTGAACCTCCTCAAGAAGTGTATATAGGTATTTTTCCACTTATTTTATCCTATTACAAGTTAGCGTTTATCCTAGTATAATTTGTACTATACTAAAGAATGTAACAGAGAGGAGAGGAAGCGTATGGCTAATCAGACGAGATTGCAGGCATTATCAGATTTCTTAAAAGCACGCCGTGCTGCGATCTCACCCGGCTCTGTTGGACTGCCAGAAGGCACTCGCAGGAGAACACCTGGACTTCGCAGGGAAGAAGTTGCACAGCTAGCAGGGGTAAGCAGCACCTGGTATACGTGGCTAGAACAGGGCAGGGATATTAAAGTATCTTCGTCTGTTCTGGACTGTATTGCAACTGCCTTAAAGTTAACTAGTGATGAGCGGAAGTATCTTTTTGCACTAGCACTAGAGACTGGAACAGGGAATGGTCTATTTCAGCAAGAGGAATCCTCAATAATTAGTCCTTCTTTGCAGAAAATTTTACAGGAGCTTAAGACTTGTCCTACGATTATTTCAGACCGACGTTGCGGGATTGTAGGTTGGAATGAGGCTGCAGCACATGTGTTTCTAGATTTCTCCAAACTGCCCATCGAGGAGAGAAATATGATTCGTTTGCTATTTGTTCGCAAGGAATTCAGACGTTTAGCCGTAAATTGGGAACAATTCGTAAGTGGATATCTATCCATCTTTAGAGCGTATTACGGACAATATGTAGAGGATCGTTGGTACGATGAATTTATTGAGGAATTAAAGGGACTGCATCCAGCGTTTAATGAAATATGGGAACAAAGTCGTGTTAGCTCTGCTCCAGATGTGCTATTGGAATTCAGACATGCCAAAGCAGGGAAAATGTTATTTCATTTAACCTCACTACAGGTTCAAGGCAGCACAGATTTACGTTGTAGTATTTATACGCCTGCCGCAGATTCAAATACTGAAATCAAACTGAAGCAGCTTATGGAGCAACATAAAGAATGAATGACTTAGGTAGAAGTTCATAGAAAAGCATCTCTAGCTGAACTATCAGCTAGAGATGCATTAGAGAGCATTATGAAATGAATCTATTAGAAATCTGATGTTGAGATTTCAATAAATCCAAATGTAGTACCTGCAGCAGTGCTTAAGAGTGCTGCAACCAACAGTGCATGAACTTGCAGTGTAAGGCTATTAAATGCTGGAATCGTGTAAGTGATAACTGGAGCATTCACGCGAGTTAGCACTAGCTCTACAGGGAAGCCCGAGTTATTATTTACTGTAACTGCGGCATTAATCCCACCTGCCAGATTTTCGTAATAAGATTTGCCAACGATAGGTACTAAATTAAAAAATTGTTGCGGTAATACGATGGCCATAGTAACGACCTCCTTTTCTTTTGATAGGATATACTATGCGATAAATCTATTGATGGGAGAGCGAATGACACGGGGAATTAGCACTTTTTGATAGGGGACAAGGAGATTGATTTCACGGACACTACGATACTTATTCATAGAAAACGGGCATGTCCGTCAGCCGTCTACATGGCTATGGGACATACCCGTTTAATTGTCGAAAGATTAATGAGTGGCTATATTCTTTTTATTGGCGTGTTTACTTCCATAGATTCTGTACAATATCAATCCGAACAGCATACCGATAAATGACATCACGGAAATTGTTAAGTAAAGGACCTTACCGCCAAAGGCTTCATATAATGCTCCACCAGCATAAGAAGCGAGAATACCTGATACACCGAAGAACAGTAGCGCCAACACAGTTTGACCCGTAGCACGCCATTCCACAGGCACAATACTATATAGATACTGAATAGCTGCGGAGTAGAATACCGGGAAGGTAAGGATTTGTAGAATCTGTAGATAAGCTAATAAATGCGGATCAGAAATCCAGGCCGAAATAAAGAACCGAAGAAAATAAAAGGCTCCAGAAATTGAAATAATGATTAACTCTTTTCCTTTGCGAAGCCACCAAAAGCTTAAGGCAAACACAATAATTTCACTCATTGCGGCGATAAAGAACGATTGACCAACTAATTCAGGACTGCCACCAAGCTCGCGAATATAAACCCCAAGGAAGGTATCGTTCATTCGTGCGGGAACGGAGCTAATAAAGATGAGTACTAGGAATAGCAGTGTTTCTTTGTTACTAAGAAAATGCTTCAGGCTATCTAGTGTGACCGGTTTACCGGTCACCGGAGCATCTGGCATGAACCAGCTGACCACAAAGCTTATAAGACTAATCGCGACGAACAGCAAGGCCATCCCTTGTGAACCGAAATAACTCATCACATAACCTGTGAGTAGGGCCATAACACCGTACCCCAACGCTCCGTATGTACGTATTGAACCATAGCTAATTCCAGCTGCTTCAGAGATACGGAAATTTAGGCTCTCAGCTAGCGGATCGATAGGCATTAAGAAGAAATAGAGCAGCATCGCAAAAAGAATAAGTCGCACGTAGCTGCTTGAATCGAATAAAAAGTATCCGGTCACCGCAGAACATAACAACAGAATTAACAGCACTTTGCGGATCGTTCTTGTTTTGTCACTGATCATCCCCCATAAGGGTTGAGCAATAATAGTAACAAACCCTCCAGTACCAATAATGAATCCAATTTGCGCCGGATTAAGACCTTGCTCCCCTAGATAGACTGGCAGAAAAGGAATGAACATAGCCAGCAACGCAAAATACAAAAAGTTAAACCCTCGTAATAGTGTTGGTGCATTCATAAGTTTCTTTACCTCACGTATTAAATAATATTTAGATAGAGTCAATTTTGTTATTGTATCATGGATGTTGAATGATTAGGATATAAAACTATGATAAACTGAGAATAATTATAGCAAAATGCAAGGAGAAAAGCCGATGATAAAGCTGGTATCATGGAATGTTAATGGCCTTCGGGCATGTGTTAAAAAAGGGTTTAATGACTATTTCAAAGAAGTAGATGCTGATATCTTCTGTGTTCAAGAGACTAAGCTTCAAGAAGGGCAAATTACACTGGAGCATGGTGAAGAATACGAACAATACTGGAATTACGCAGTGAAAAAGGGATATTCCGGTACGGCAATATTCACCAAAATCAAGCCAATCTCTGCGAGATATGGGATGGAAGAAGATGAAGAAGAAGAAGGGCGGATCATTACATTAGAGTTCGAACATTTCTATATGGTCAATGTCTATACACCTAATGCCAAACGAGATCTGTCCCGATTGGAGTATAGAATGGAATGGGAGGACCGTTTCCGTAATTATCTCTTAGAGCTGGACAAGCATAAACCAGTTGTTGTCTGTGGAGACCTAAACGTTGCCCATGAAGATATTGATATCAAGAATGCAAAGGCTAACCGTGGGAACTCCGGTTTTACGGATGAAGAGAGAGGGAAAATGAGCACACTGTTAGAGTCGGGCTTCATAGATACATTCAGATATCTTCACCCGGAGCTGGAGGGAGTGTATTCATGGTGGTCTTATATGCCGAAGGTGAGAGAGCGGAATGTGGGCTGGCGAATTGATTATTTCTTAGCTTCTTCCAGACTTGCACCTAATGTAATGGATGCTCAAATTGATTGTCAGATCATGGGTAGTGATCATTGCCCAGTCATGTTGAAGCTAGCTGATTTTTCGGAATAAAAAAAGTGATATAAGGCCGCTAAGTTCCTGCACAGGACAAAGCGGCCTTTCTTTTATTAACTAACTATACCTATTGTATTCTTCCGATGATATCATCGAATTCAAGCGGTCCCATATTCACATTAATCCGCTGCTTTAGGATTAACATGTTCTCTAGAATATTAATATCAAGTGTAATCAAGAAAGGCATTTCAACAAATAGCAAGGACAACTGAAGCTGATCTTCTGCAGACCAAGTAAAGCTGGACAAAATCCGGTTCATGAAAGGCTCCAGGATGAGTGCAAAGCTTTCGAGCCATTGTCCTCGGCCTACTCGAATGACATTCTTTTCACCAAGCTTAGTGATTAAAGTAACTTCAGCTTCATCATTGTTGAAGGAAATAGAGATAGTAGCTAGTGAAAATTGGTTATCCTCGAGTGTGTAGGTTATACCATTAATTTGATCTTCTAGAGAAGATGACTGCTGTAATTTTGGAGGGTCTATTGATAAGTTTTTTAATTGGTCTGCCAAATTACTTACTAATACTTGGTCCTCCGGAAGAGGGGCATCCTTCATGTTGGGTAGTAAATGCTCCCACACTGTATCCAAAATGCCCTGGATACTTTGGGTGGCGGCAGTAATCGCAATTACCGCATCCTGATCAGGAAGAACAACGCAGAGTTGTCCGAATGCGCCATCGGCGCGGTAGGCTCCGTGTTGGCATCTCCAGAATTGATAACCATATCCGAGCGCCCAGTCATGATCGCCTTCGCCATTGGAAATGTGTTTGGAAGTTGCCTCATTAATCCACTGTTCAGGCAGGATTCGTTGACTATTCCAGATCCCTTTTTGTAAGTAAAGCTGACCGAATTTAGCGATATCCTCTGTGGTAATGCTTAAGCCAAATCCCCCCGTGTTAATTCCACGTGGACAAGACTGCCAAGTTGCTCCGTGAATACCGAGCGGAGCGAACAGACGCGGTTCTAGATATTCTAGCAGTGTTTGGCCAGTAACTCGTTGAAGGATCGCGGACAGCATGTAAGTGGCGCCGGTATTATATAGAAAATGTGTACCTGGTTGTTTCTCCACTGGGACTGAGAAGAAAGCTTTAACCCAATTCCCGTCTGCACTTTTATGAAGTGTGTCCATAGTATCCACGACATGCCCGGTACCCATCATCAATAGATGTCTGATTGTCATGTTGGATAGATTGTCAGTGATAGTCGCAGGAGCCTCTTCAGGGAAGAAGGAGATGACTGCATCGTCAAGCGTAATTAGCTTTTCTGTAACCGCAAACCCGATTGCAGTTGAGGTGAAGCTTTTGCTAAGGGAAAATAGCATATGTGGTAGATCGGACTTATAAGGAGACCACCAGCCTTCAGAGACCACATACCCATGCCGTAGAAGCATGAAGCTATGCAGACCTAAGCTTTGCGTCTCGACTGCATCAATAAAGCTGGATATTGCGGCTGAGGAAATGCCCTGCTCTTCTGGAAGACTTCTTGATAACTGTAAGCTACTTGTAGTTTCCATTCATTCATCTCCTAAATTTTGAGAATTCTTACCTTCCTATTCTATAATAAATTCCGTTGTATAAATACTATATAAATGGGAGGATTTTCAATCCTCTATAGAGCTGCTGTTTGAGGCATCGGTATGCAATTTTTTCTCAGGCCATGAAATAACATGCGAGGTTCGGCTTAATTTCTCATAGATTAGCTGGTCATCTTTTTTGAATACCTTAATGATTAAATGAGTAAAGAAAACTAAATCGACCAGTAGAACAAAGAGATAAGCGACCGTTCTCAATGGTGAAGATAGAAGCCCCGTCACATCAGAATCGATAACAATAGCATGAAGTCCAAGTATTACCCAATATAGCAGACCATATCGGATCATAAGCGCCCAGAAAGAAGCCCGATGACCTCTGTTCGTCACCCGAATACGTACAATCCATTTGCCTAAGGTCCGCCCACCCGTGAAAGCTGGAATCAGGATGAAGTAAATCCCTGTTACAATCCAGAAAGCACTTTTAATATCGAATCCATAAAGTACACCAAACCCAATGATCCACACCATACTATCGATGAAAAAGGCAATCCCTCTGCGGGTATAGGAGACTCTTTTGGCAGAACGATCGATATTCGTATCCAGTTGTTCTATGCGTGGCAGTAACCCGTTTATCCAGATCGCAATTCGGAATCCAAAGATTCCTCCCAGCGTGTTGGTAATAAGATCATCAACATCAAATAGACGGTAGGGATGATCAAAAAAGCCGTAGATGCCTGTAACCTGAGTGACCTCAAAAGATAACGAAAGTATGAAAGACAAGAGAATACACATTCCCCAGCGCGTTCGGAAATAGTAGCCCAGAAACAATCCAAACGGCACGGTCAAAGCGATGTTAAATATCACCTGTAAAAAAGCAGGCTCACGCAGTAACGACCAATACGTTGAAATCTGATCAGGTATGATCTTAGAACCCTCAATAATATCTTGTATGAATTGAAGAGGGACAAGCTGCATGATACTTCCCGAAGGTGCCATATTATGTCTTGAGGAAGGCATCGGAAGCAAAACGAGAAAATAAGCGTTCATCAGATAGAGCAGCAATAAGTATAGAATTAAAGCTCTAAGCTTATGGATGTAGCCGTGTCTACGGTATTGGACGATTAAAAATGGGAGTGTGAAGATCAATGCCGCTATAGGAAACAACATAAAGGCATAAGAAATGGGGAAAAAGTAAGAATGAAACATAAGTCACCTGCCGAATCATTGTTTTTGTGGAATAATGTAGTCTGCTGCAAACTAGCTTTCCCGGCTCATTATAAAATTTTATGATAGGGAACTCAACTTATTTATTTAGCGCTTCCGGCATACATATGTCTATAGAGGAGCGTGAAGTGATGGAGAAAAAGGTGCAGCAGTATTATCGACTGAAGCAAAAGCAAAAGGAAATTGAAAAAGAGTTGGCAGAGCTTCGGCAGGATATTCTAAGCTATTGCAGTGAGCAGGGGGCCACCGAGACTGAAATCGGAAGCTACAAAGTGAAGCTTGTGATGCAAAATCGCAAAGAATATGATGATCTCAAGCTATATGAAACCTTATCAGACCCTGAAGTGTGGCGTATGCTCTCCAAATCAGATCCCGCGAAGGTAGCAAGTTTGACCAAGCTTAACGTAATCTCTGAGGACAAGATTAGGCATACCTATTCTTTAAAGACCGTAACGTTGCTGCAAGTGGATAAAAAATAAGGATTTACGTGAGCGGTTCCTTTCATGGGGGCCGCTTTATTATATCGAATCGCAACTCTAAGCATTTTGCGTTAAAATAAGAAGCGAAGCTGACCGTCTGCTGTTAAGGAGCTCCGGTGCTTTGGTGCGACAGTAAAGCAACCATAGAGATGGAGGAAGAGAATTCATGAAAGATTTTGATGTCATGTTAGAGAAATATGCGAACCTGGTTGTAAAAGTAGGGGTAAATGTACAGCCTGGACAAGTTTTGATGGTGCATGCACCTATTGAAACGGCAGAGCTTACTCGCTTGATTGTAGGTAAAGCCTATGAAGCAGGTGCAAAATATGTAATTGTTGATTGGGAAGATGAAGCGACTACACGTATTCGTTACGAAAAAGCTCCAGAAGATTCCTTTGATTACTATCCACAGTGGCAAGCAGAAATGATGGAGAAGTTTGCGGAAGAGAACGGCGCCATCTTACATATTAAAGTACCAGATCCGGAATTGTTCAATGGTATTGATTCTTCCAAAGTGTCAAGAGCAGTTAAAGCGGCAGCGGTTGCTCGTAAGAACTACTCTAAATACACTCGTAATAGCAAAATTAGCTGGTCTCTCGTTAAGGCTCCAACGCGCGCTTGGGCGAACAAGGTGTTCGCCGATCTCCCTGAGGAAGATCGAGTGGAAGCGATGTGGGAAGCGGTATTCCAGATGAATCGTGTAGGTAGCGAGGATCCGGTTGCCGCATGGAGAGAACATATCGGTCAATTGAAAGAAAGTCAGGATAGAATGAACGCTAAGCGTTATAAAAGCCTGCATTACCGCGCTCCGGGTACGGATCTGCATGTGGAGCTTCCGGAAGGACATTTATGGCGTGGAGGCGGCGGAGAGAATGATAAAGGCGTGTATTTCGTGGCTAATATGCCAACGGAAGAGATCTATTCCATGCCGCATCGTACAGGTGTGAATGGTACAGTTAGAAGTACACTTCCTTTGAATCTGAACGGACGTCTGGTAGAAGGACTTTCATTCACTTTTAAAGATGGAAAAGTAGTAGCATATGAAGCTGAATCCGGACGTGAGCATCTGACTTCGCTGCTGGCAACGGATGAAGGCGCATCCTATCTAGGAGAAGTGGCTTTAGTGCAGCATGATTCTCCCATCTCGCGCTTAAATAGGATTTTCTACAATACAGGGATTGATGAGAATGCCTCCTGCCATTTTGCATTGGGAAGTGCTTATCCTGTCAATATTGAAGGCGGCACAAAGCTTACGAATGAAGAGCTTGTCGCAAGAGGCGCTAATGTCAGCTTAACGCATGTCGATTTCATGATTGGTTCTGCTGAGCTGGATATTGATGGAGAATTGGCAGATGGTACGATTGAGCCGGTATTCCGTAAAGGGAATTGGGTGCTGTAAGAGGAAGTCCATATTAAATAATATTTTCTTATAAAAACAGCCGGCGCTCTCTTCAGTAGAGAGTCCGGCGTTTTTTTATTACCCTTAGAGATCAGTTTTACTTTGAAAAATAATTAAGGCCCATAGCCCCGCGTACTTCAGACATCGTTTCTTGAGCGATGTCGCAGGCACGCTTTGTTCCGGATAATAAGATATCCTCAACAACCTTGGGTCTGGCAGCATAATAGGAGCGCCGCTCACGCATTGGTTCAATTAGCTGGTCTAGAGCTGCCGTGATAAGCTGCTTACAGGCAGAACAGCTTATACTGCCACTTTCGCAGCTATCGTGAATTTCTGGGGCGCCATGTGAACGAACAGCACGATGATAAGCATAAATGGGACAAATATCTGGATGCCCAGGATCATTTTTATGAACACGGGCTGGATCGGTTATGGCTTTACGGATCTTGAAGGTGATCTCTTCTTTTGTAGAGTCCAGCTCGATAGCATTGCCTAGGCTTTTACTCATTTTAGCGTTGCCGTCTGTTCCTACTAGTCTTGGCGTCCCGCTGATGAGCGCTCTAGGCTCCACAAGGATGGGGCTGTACAGCTCGTTGAATCTACGTACGATTTTGCGGGTCAACTCCAGATGGGGAAGCTGGTCTTCTCCTACAGGAATAATCGTTGCTTTACAAAAGGTTATATCCGCAGCCTGGCTAACTGGATAACCAAGAAAACCGTAGTACAGTTCATCTAAGCTGGAATTTTTCGATTCGGCTTTAATCGTGGGATTATGCCTTAACGAATTCACAGTAACAAACATGGAGAATAGGACGGTCAGCTCAGCGATCTCAGGAACCATAGATTGAATAAATAGGGTTGCTTTATCTGGATTAATACCCGCTGATAAATAGTCCAGTGTGATTTCATTCAAGTTTTGAGCAAGGTGTTGAGGCCGATCAAAGTGAGTCGTTAGGGCTTGAATATCTGCTAGAAACACAAAAGTGTCATATTGCTCCTGTAGAGTTACTCGGTTCTGTAAGCTGCCGACGTAATGGCCAAGGTGCAGCTTTCCAGTCACTCGATCTCCAGTTAATACACGTTCTTTTATCATTTAAATTCCTCCTGTTTTGTCGCTTCTGATTAACATTGAATCGCCACCACCAGCCATCATCCATGGCCATCACCTCCTTAAAATGACAAAAAAACCTCATCCAATAAGGACGAAGTTGTCGTGGTACCACCTTAATTGATCGTGTTACCATACGTTTCGTTGGCTTTACGATCTTCTCTTACCTGTACGAAAGAGGGTTAAAGATAATCTCGGATACAGGTCCCTTGATAACGGCGGGAACCCCGGCTTCTCCTACAGCATCCAAGCAAGATGGTTCGGAAGAGCAACTCTAAAGGCCATTCGATCAAGCGCTGGACACCGGTTCGCAGCAACCACCGGCTCTCTGAAGTCCATGTTCGGTTGTCTACTTACCCTTTGTCAGCGTTGTTCATGATATTTGGGTAATTGTAATTCTGATGAGTGAGTTTGTCAATAGGTGGAAATTAGAGGGTGATATTCGAAGGAACCAGGTTTTATAATCTAGTAAAGGTATAACTTAAATGTTTATAATCATCAGGAATTAAGTCCAATCTATCATTGCGGATTCACAATATACTAATCTATAACCTTGAAATGGAGTGATGAACAATGGCGACAATTATAAGTTATGGGTCACAGGCAAAAATCCCGTTAGACCCGTTTACTACTGCTATAACGGTTGCAGGGATTCCTGGAGCTGGAGCGGGTCTAGCCACCACGCAAGTAAATATTAGTCCGGCTAATCCGGCCTCTTTCTCCAGCAGAGTCGAGTTAAATGGTAGTTTTAGTCTTACTGCACTTGCTGATAGCCAATTTCTTGTTTTAATCCGACGTGCTGGAGTCGATATTTATAGCTCCTTTTTTCGTTTTACTACAACTACTGATATTCAATTAAATGTTCAGTGGGTTGATGGTCCTTATATTGGAATCCACAACTATGAACTGGTAATTCAGAATGATAGCGACTTGCCTATAAATATATTTGGACCCATATCATTTACAGCAACTGCTATTGGTGGAGATGGCGTAATATAATCCTCAAAAAACCCCAACCATTATGGATGGGGTTTATTAAGAGTGAACTTAAGGTTCCACTAATTATTTATTTAAAATGTTGTCCTCCAGAACAGCATATTTATCGCCATACTGCTTAATGATATGTTGTTCTCCCCAATTACAGAGAGAAGTCAAAATATCGCTTAAACTATCCCCATACTCGCTAAGCTCATATTCCACTTTTGGCGGAACCTGATTGTATACGATTCGGTTGATGATTCCATCAGCCTCTAACTCTCGAAGCTGCTGTGTCAACATTTTTTGAGTAATGCCTGGCATCAATTGTTTCAATTCTGATGTGCGTTTTTTGCCATGCGTTAAATGACAAAGAATTACGCATTTCCATTTTCCTCCGATGACTTCGAGTGTGGCTTCAACAGAAATATTATATTTTTTCTTGACGGTTGATGATGTTGTTGGTGTTGTTGTCATGATAGCCTCCAATGTATGGGCACTTTTTAGTGCCTATGGTACTTTTAAGTGCGTACTATTGATTATGTCCAATTTTATCTATCATAACATTTATCGTTCATTTTTTATAGAATGTTATAATTTTAAGGTGCTCAGCCCAAAACAAGTTAATACAAATAAAAACCGTTTCTATACCCTCTCCGTCTTAATCTATGAGAGGTTTAGGAGAGGGGGCTAAGGAAGGAAATGACGATGACTAATGCAGAAATGAAGAAGGTAACGATTCTTGATGCTCGGAGCGAGACGGATTTCTACGATTCCATATTAGTACATAGAGAACAACTATACAGTATTGCCTATAGCTACTTGCGTAACCGGAATGATGCGCTTGAAGCGATGCAGGAAATGACTTGCCGGGCGTGGATCAAAAGAAAAACGTTAAAGGATCCTAAAGCATTCAAATCATGGATCATTCGGATCCTGATTTATGTCTGTATAGATGAACAAAGACGCAGAAAACGCTCTATGCCGCTTGTTGACGAGAGAATCGGTGAGCGGGTTACGCACATTGGCCATCATCGGATGGAAATGCTGTGGGCACTCGAACAGGTTAAGCCCAAGTATCGCCATGTGCTGCTGCTTAAATACTACAACGATATGACCTTAAGCGAAATCGCTAACATTCTGGATAAACCTGAAGGAACGGTCAAGACATGGCAGCATAAAGGACTCAAGCAGTTAAGAATGATCATTAAGAATCGGGGTGATTGGAACCATGAGTAGTCAGGAGGAGCTTGCCATGTTAATCGATGCTGAACGAATCCCACAGGAGCAAAAACAAGAGAGTGCAGCCGCACAAATCTATGCCATTCAAGCAGGACTCGAACTAGGTAAAAAGCGCGGAAAAAAGCTAGTGCTCGCTAGAAGCGCTATGGCTGTACTGACTGCATCTGTTTTGATTGCAGGTTTACTCTTCTTTAATCCAACCCAATGGATGCCTCAACAAGCCTCTACAAGTATTGAATCAAGTGATTGGGGTGTACTGGAGCCTTTTAAAAAGTTGGCTGAATCTGATGTGGATGCCCTTACGTTAGAATCTGCTATTCGAAACGATTATGTGCAAATCGTGAATAAGAGTGCTGAGAAAAACGGATATAAAATCACTCTAAATGCTGTAATCGCTGATGAAAATAAAATTATACTGCTGTATACAGGGAATACAAGTGATGGTCAGGAAATTTACGATGTGAATAGTGTATGGCTGACAGATGCTGTGACGGGACAGAGTGTAGTGGATAAAAATGGGAGTAGAGGTGGGATGGGTTTACATGCTGTGGATAGTATTTATACATGGCTCGGAAAAACTATCTATCCACTAGATAAGAATAAAGCATTTCCAAAAGAGTTGGTGGCGAATTTTCAGATTGCATCAGTGGACCCAGGAATGCTAGCAAAACCAAAAACGGGAACGGACCTAGCTGACATGCGCTATTCTGATCGTTTAAAGGTGAGCTTCGCTATTGATTCGAAATTTTGGGAGCAGAAGACCGAGACAGTAGTTCTAAATCAGCCTTTTTTGATTGACGGGCATGAAGTGAATCTTGCACAGGTGGAGCTATCTCCTTTAAGTATAGTAGTTGAATTTACGTTAAGCGAGGCATTAAAAACCGATTGGGAGATCAGGAATGAAATTTTTGGAGAGACGCCTAGTGAGTTGACATCACGGATTGGGAAACACGAAATGAAAAATAATTCGATTGGCGGTAGTGGCAGTGAGGATGGCTTTATAAGTTACTTCAGCAGTAATGTTTTGGATCACCCGAAATCCTTGCGTTTGAAGCTTGATGCGGGGCCTGATCGCGAGAAAGAAGAGTATATTGATATTCTGAGAAAATAAGCAACAAGTGATGAGAGTGAGAATGTGCTGGAATTCGTAATGCAGATAAAGGTTCGCTGACAGCGACCTTTTTTTGTTTTCTAGAAGATTAAATATGATTATAAAGTCCTTTTTTAAAATAGTGCTATAATAGCTCTTTGAGTGTTCTGAGCTGTATTTTGATCTATATGAACTAGGGGTGATAGATTTGAGCGTAATCCGTATGGAGAACGTAACTAAGAAATATGAAAATACTTTGATTTTTCGAGATATATATTTTCGAGTGAGCAAGGGTGAACGAATTGGGTTAATCGGACGAAATGGTGCGGGGAAGTCTACTGTTTTTAAACTGATGATGGGAAAAGAGGAGCCAACAGCAGGGAAAGTAGAGTTAGATCCCAATGTGAAGATCAGTTATTTCTCTCAATTCTCGGAGCTTTCCGGGTCCTTGTCTGTACAGCAAGAGTTAGAATTGTGCTTCGAGCAGGTAGCGCTCATCGAACAGGAGCTTAACCAAATCGGGGAACAGCTTGGGCAAGTGACGGATGATGACCAGATGAATACACTTTTAGAGCGGCAAGCGGCGCTTTTTGAACAAATGGATCATTTGGATGGCTGGAATGTATCTGTAGAAATCAACACTGTTCTGACGAAGTTGGGCTTCAATGAAAAATCACGGCATCAACCTGTAGATGAGTTATCGGGAGGCTGGAGGAACCGTGCAGCACTGGCTAAAGTCTTAATTGAAATGCCCGATGTCGTATTGCTCGATGAGCCTACTAACTTTTTGGATATCGAAGGGATCGTATGGCTGGAGCAGTGGCTGCACCGTTTTAATGGGGCGATGATTCTCGTCTCCCATGACCGGCAATTTATTGACAGAGTAGTCACGCGGACGATAGAAATCGAGAATTATCATTTTCAGGAATATGAAGGCAATTACACCGACTATGTTCGTAAAAAGAAGATGCGCAAAAAGGTGCTTGATCGTCAATTCGAGTGGGAAGAAGAGCTGCTGCTTATGGAGTCGGAGGCCATTGAAACTCGCGGGACCAAAAAATCCTCTAAGGATCGTTTATCACGTAAGCTGACCGATATGAAAAAACGCGTGGAGCCTCATCCAGTGAACGTGCTGATCACCGATATCTATAGTAATTTACGGTTTCCGGACAAGCTTGGTGAAGTGAAGGGAATTGGACAAAGCTATGATGGTCGGACGATATTCCAGAACATTAGCTTTGATATTCAAAAGGAAGATCGGATAGCTATTGTGGGGCCTAACGGAAGCGGGAAGTCGACACTTATTAAGGTATTGACTGGGCAAGAAGAGCCTGAAACGGGTGAAGTGACATGGGAACGCGGAGTTAGCTATGCTTATTTCAATCGTATGTGGGATGAACTGGATGTTAAGGATACTGTCAGTCATGCCGTCAATGTGTATGGGCTGGGACTTGACGCTCCGCGGAAAAAAGTGAACAAATTCTTATCGATGCTGCAATTCTCAGAAATGGATCTGAGCAAAACGATCGGCAGTCTGTCAGGTGGACAGCAGGCCAGAGTAGCGTTAGCGAAATGCCTTCTCTCTGGCGCGGCTGTCATTATTTTGGATGAACCAACCAATCATTTGGATTTGACGAGTATTCAGGTGATGGAGCAGGCACTCATTCATTTCCCGGGGGCCGTAGTTACCGTCAGTCATGACCGCTTCTTCATCGATAAAATAGCAACGAAAATGCTTACCTTCGATCCTGAAGCAGGAATCACTGAGCAGAATGTTTAGGATTATGCTGGGAGCCGGAGGACCACCGTCGTTCCTTTTCCTACTTGACTGGTGATTTCAATTCCGTACTGTTCACCAAAATGAAATTGAATACGATCATGAACATTTTTTATACCAATATGATCTTCATCTAGGGTGTCTGATGGTTGAGAGAGACGAAGACGTAACTGTTTAAGTTTCTCTTCATCGATACCAATTCCGTTATCTTTAACGATAATTAGCATGTCATCCCCCGAAATCATCGTGGAGACTTCAAGGAGACCCGGTTCACTTCGACACTCCAGTCCATGGACGATAGCATTCTCAACGATGGGTTGAAGGGAAAAGTGCATGACTTTAATGATTTCGGTATTAGGTTCTAGCTGTTCAATATATTGAATTTTGTCCCCGAAACGTAATTGCTGGATCTTTACATACAACCGGACGTGCTCAAGTTCTTCTCGCAAGGTTACGGTTATCTTTCCGGTCTGGATATGAATCCGAAACAATCTACCTACAATCCCCACCATTTCGCCAATCTCTCTTTGCCCATTAATGATGGCTTTCATTTGAATAGATTCAAGTACATTCGCAAGGAAGTGTGGATTGATTTGGCTTTTAAGGGCGCCATATTGAGCTACTTTTTGCTGTGCTTTGGCCATAGAAGATCGCTCGATATAATTTTGCAGGTCTTTCACCATTTTACGGATTCCATTGTATAGAACACCAAACTCATCTTGACGATTACTATACAAATCCACATCAAAGTTCCCCATCCCCACCAGCTTGACCTTTCGGCTTAAGAGAATAATGGGCTTAGTGACACGCTCCGATAGGATATACATGAATAAGATCGCAGTGACAAGCGACAAGAGAGCTAAGGTTAAAATGATTTTTCCGAGAAAAGTAGCTTGCTTAGTCATTTCTTTTTCATCAATATACTGAATGACCTTCCAGTTGGAATAGGGAGACGTAACAAAGTTAATGTACGAGTCCTTATCGTCAAAAGTACCATAAAAGCTCCCCGTATCATTACTCATAAAAGTATTAAGCGTCTGAGGTTCTATAGGGATGGGCTGTAAGGGTGAGGTCTCCATGATATCAGAGCTGTAAACACTACCGCCCTTATCGTCTAAAATAATGAATTTTCGTTTGCTATTCTCCGAGAGCTTTAAGATTTCCCGTAATGAATCCAAACGGATATCGATTAACATGACGCCTATGAGCTGTTTGCTTCCTTTTTTATTAATTACTCGGGCGATAGAAATGACGGATTGCTTGGAGTTGGTGCGATAGAAGGGAACATGGCTGCCAAACAGGATCACCCCGCCTTTTTTCTGCTGGGTCTGTAAATACCAATCCTCATGCGTATAATCCTTCACATCATAATCCGCACGGTTGAAATTGGCAGAGTAGAATACACGCGATCCTGCAAAAATCTGCACACTATCCACATTTTTAATTGTCATCTCAATCCCGCTGATGAAATGCTCAATCGTGTTTCCGTACTGAATATTCAGGTCGTTTCCGACGTCGTCTTTATGGATCGTCCAATGCTCCAGTGCGGTTTGGAGCTGGCTATCTACCTGTGCGTTCAGTGTCCCTTTATCAATGCTTTGAAGATATTGGTCAATATTAAATGATAGGTTATTAAGGATCAGATTAGAGCTGCTCTGATATTCATTTTTGACGGCTTGGTTTGAAAAGATATAAATGATTGCGGATATGATCAGGAGTGGAATGGTAATGGTCAAGATCATCAGCATGAAAATTTGACGATTGACATGTCGCATCCGGTATCGTCGCTTGGGTTGCTCAATCTGCATCATTTGGTCATCACCAGCCTGATTGTTTTCTATAATCTGATGGGGTCATATTCGTGATACTTCGGAATGTTTTAACGAAATGCTTATAGCTTTTATAACCACACATGGTACAGACATCGGTCACTAGAATCTCCGGTTTTTTTAAGCATTCCTGCGCATATTCCATCCGGATTTCAGTTACAAATCGCATATAGTTCTTATCGAGTTTCCGCTTGAAGAGGCGGCTTAAATAAGATGGATTATAGAAGAATCGATCTGCTACCATCTGCAGAGTCACGTCTTGATCAATATTTTCTTTTATGAAGGATTTAATATGTTCGAAGATGATCACATCCTGTTGGTGGTTATGCGTCAGACCTTCGGTATAAACAATCCCCAAATGAATCATCCATCTGCCAAGCCAGTCGAAAAGCGTCTCAAGCGAATCGAAATCATCCACAAAGGTAAGGTTCAGGAGCTTTTCGCTGTACACACCTTCGATATGGATGTGGTTTTTATTGGCGAAGCGGATGATAACACTTAGGGTTTCATGAAGAAATGCGAGCCAGTAATCAGGAGAAGAGACATCAGTTTTACTTAGAATATCTTGAGCCAGACGGTGCATTAGCTGAAGCGTCTCTTGTTCGTTAGCACTTTCTATGCAGGAAATCATTCGTTTCTTATCATTCTCATCTAGTTGAATTAGGGATGGTTTCATAGAATTTGAGTTTTCTATCCATTGTGGCACATAGAATAACCTGCAATCTCTTTTGTAAAAGCGTTGATATAACATTCGATCAGACTCGTGCAGCAAAGTATTTATTTGTGCAGGGTTCTCCGTCGTCTTACCTATTACTAAATAGAGGCCTAGGTGATGTTCTAGCGTAAGCGCCTTCAGATATTGGTCAATTCGTGTCTGCACTTGAGCTTGTAGAGGGAAGTTGTCAGTAGAAGACGGAGATCCCAATACAATAAGACCATAGAGCTTTGTCTTTAATGAATATGTAAAAATAGAGTGCGGTGTAGTGGCAAGCAGATACTCGCCCACTGCGTTATGAATAAACTTCTCCACATTTTCTCTCATAGGGATACCTGTCAAAACAAAGGGCAGATAAAGATAGTAGTTACTGTTGAAATTACATAGTTTATGGATTAGAGCATCATCGATTACTGCATCTTCTTCCTCTAGTAACAGTTTTACAAATTGTGCTCCTTCCAGCGTGGAACGTTTTAATCGGTCTTGCCGCTTTAGCTGAAGCTTGTTTATACATTTTTGTATTATTAGAAGGCTTTCTTCGTATTCCAAAGGCTTAAGCAAAAAAGCATGTACATTCCCTAGTTGTATAGCCTTCTGAGCGTATTGGAAATCGTTGAATCCCGTCAAAATGATAAATAATGTATCAGGAAGCAGATCACGAATCTGCTCAATCATTTGAAGCCCATCCATTTCAGGCATCCGGATATCGGTGATCACCAAATCTGGCTTTTCACGTAGTGCGGTGGCTATGCCTTCTTTTCCATTCTCTGCTTCAATAATGTTGTGAACCCCGAGCTCCTCCCAAGCAAAATAATGTTTTAAGCCTGTTCGAATTAATGGCTCATCCTCTACAATCATTAGTTTGTACATGAAATCCCTCCGGAAGACTAGAGTTATAGTGGATCATTCGTTAGGAAATGTCATTTGATGTAAGATTAAAAGGGTTACATTAAGGCGGAAAAGTGAAAAATTATAAATTAAATTGTTAATAAGTGGTATGTGTAATGTATTATAACATTGAAGAGGTACAGTTTGAAGGGAAATGTCAGAAAAGAACCCTAAAAGTAAAAGGAGTGGGATTCTCCTGAATTTGCAATTGATTTATGATTAGCGCAAGGAATAAGAGCCGTACTTTATTCCACAAAAAATAATTGGGGGTAGCACATGAAAGCAATGAAAAAAGGGCTAATGAGTATTGTTGGTGTCGCACTTTTAGGTACACAGTTAGTTGCATGTGGAAATACGAACACAGCGAATTCAGCAGTTACACCAAGTAATAATGCTGACAAGACAGAGCCCGCAGCAACTGAAGTTGCTGCTAAACCAGTAGAAATTACTTGGTGGAATTTTCCGAGCTTTCAAGCTTTAGATGGTGAAGTAGGCAAGTATGAGAAGGAAATCATTGCAGCTTTTAATGAGAAGAATCCTGAAATTAAAGTTAACCTTGAGATGATCACCTTTGAAGGCGGCCCAGAAAAACTGAATGTCGCAATTGCTTCGAATACTGCACCCGATGTGATCTATGATGCGCCTGGACGGATTATCGATTGGGGTAAAAAGGATTTGCTTGCACCGCTTAACGACATGGTGACGGATGAAGTGAAGAATGATATTTCAGAAGCTTTTTGGAAGCAGTCAAGTGTAGGCGGCAACATCTTTATGTACCCGATCAACACAGCACCTTTTATGATGGCTGTTAATAAGTCTATTTTTGAAAAGATTGGCGCGCTAGATTTACTTCCTCTGGATAAGGAAGATAGAACCTGGACGTTTGAAGAATATAAAAAGGCGTTGGAAGCCGTAAAAGAAAAGGCACCAGACGTTATTCCTACAGGATTCTTCGCGAAGAGCCAAGCTGGAGACCAAGGCACTCGCGCTTATCTTGCTAACTTAGGGGTATCCCGATTCTTAAATGAAGATAACTCAGCAGTCGCTATCAATACTGATAATGCTGCTAAAGCGTTAGATTGGATTGTCCAAGCTACGAAAGATAAACTCAGTGTCTCCGGTGCAGCTTCACTTGCGGCTGCTGATGTGAACGACTTATTCCTGCAAGGGAAATTGGCCTTTACACTTAACTATTCCGCGGTACTAAAAGCACAGAACGTATCTAAAAAAATGGTACAGTTCGAAGACATTCTCCTTCCATTCCCTACACTAGATGGTTCGGAACCTAAGCTTGAGCCTTATCTGGGTGGTATGGCTGTATTCAATAATGGAGATGAGGCTAAAATCGCAGCATCCAAAAAGCTGATTGATTTTATTGCTAATGATCCTGTATGGGGTAAGAAAAACTTGATTCAAACAGGAGGTCTCTCGGTTCGTAATTCGATTACTGGTCTTTATGACGATCCAGAATATAAATACGCTGAATATGCTCGTAAGTTTACGACAGATGCACCAACGATTGCCGATGGGTATGCAGATATTCGTACGTTCTGGTTCCCTGAATTACAACGTGCTTTAACTGGAGGCGCAACCGGCAAGGAAGCTTTGGATAGTTTTGCTACGAAGGCTAACGAAGCGATTACTAAAGCAAAAGCAGCTATGAAATAAAAAGTGAATGGTGTTTAAAAGAATAGAGTGCGGGAAGCACTCTATTCTTTTTAAAAAAATGAATATTTACAAGCTACGCACCTTATAAATATCATTATTTTTCATCAGAGAAATGGGGAGAAGGTTGTGGGGACAACGGTACGCAAAATTAAAGGTTATGTGATACGCGACTGGATGATGAGTTATCTTTTCTTATTACCAGCGTTTGGATTTTTTCTTCTGTTTGTAGCCTACCCGATGATAAAAGGGGTTTATATTAGTTTCTTTGATTACTCGTTGAGAGATTTTAGCTTTATTGGTCTCGATAATTATATTTCTTTATTTAAAGATGATAATTTCATGAAGTCCATGGGAAATACTTTATTACTCGTAGTGATCACTGTACCAATCGTGATTATCTTTTCACTGTTTGTTTCAATGAATATCTATAAGAAAAAAGAGTTTGCCAGATCATTTTTCCGCGGTGTGTTCTACTTGCCAGCCGTATCTTCGGTCGTAAGTATCACCGTTGTGTGGGGCTGGATTTATCATCCCAACTATGGAATTCTGAATTATTTAACAGGTTTGTTTGGACTGGAGCCTGTTTCATGGCTAGGGGATACAAGAACCGCGTTACTTGCGATTATTGTGGTTTTAATAACGACTTCTGTAGGGCAACCGATCATTTTATATGTGGCATCTATTGGTAACATTCCTACCTCTTACATTGAAGCAGCAGAGATTGATCGGGCAACCCCTTGGCAAATTTTCCGGAAAATATTATGGCCGATGCTGATGCCAACGAACTTATATATTATCGTGATTACCACGATTAATACCTTTCAGTGCTTTGCACTGATTCAACTCCTTACCTCAGGTGGACCTGTATATAGCACCTCAACCGTTATGTATGGTGTATACGAACAAGCCTTTATGTTAGGTCATTTCGGATATGCCTCAGCCATGGGTGTCATACTCGCAATTGTAATTGGGATCATTTCTATCATTCAATTCAAATACTTTGGCAGCGATGTTGAGTATTAAGGAGGGGGACAGCATGAATTCTACAAATCCACTAGAACTGAAAGCACCTATTGTCCGGCCTAAGAAAGCAAGCGTATGGAAAAAAGAATTAACAATACCAAAAATAATAGCTACCATCCTGTTGATATTGGCTACACTATTTTTTATCTTTCCTTTTTATTGGGTAGTTTCAGGGGCCTTTAAACTTCAAACGGTAGCCACGACTATCCCACCGGAGTGGTTTCCATTAAAGCCGACGCTTCAGAACTGGACAGAATTATTTAAGAATCCCGTAGAACGCTGGATGTTTAATAGCTTTATTATTGCTTTTGCAGAAATGGCTGCGATCTGTATTGTCTCTTCCTGCGCCGGATATGTTCTCGCAAAGAAATCATTTCCAGGACGAGGAATGATCTTCACGATGTTTGTTGCCGCTATGGCATTGCCTAAGCAAGTGATTCTCGTTCCACTGTTTACGATGTTAGCTGACTTTGGTTGGGTCAATACGTATAAAGGGCTTATTTTACCGGCAATTGGTTGGCCATTTGGAGTTTTTCTGATGAAACAGTTCGCGCAGACGATTCCGGGTGAGCTGATTGAAGCGGCTAAAATTGACGGTAGTTCTGAAATTCGATTATTTGGAACGATCATTTTACCGTTATTAAAACCAGCAGTTGGTGCACTAGCCATATTCACCTTCATCACTTCGTGGAACGATTATTTCAGTCAGCTTATTATGACGAGATCAACTTCGATGATGACCTTGCCTCTTGGGGTAGCGACACTTCGAGGTGAATTTACAACGAACTATGGACTGCTAATGGCAGGAGCTGCGTTAGCTTCGATTCCTATGATTGCCATTTTCTTAATGTTTCAAAAAGCATTCACACAAGGAATTACGATGGGCGCTGTTAAAGGTTAGTTTCTCATAACAACGTAAATTAACAATAGTGATTTAAACGACGGAGGCTATTATCTATGAAATCATATGATCTTGAAGCTTTTAAAGGCATTATTATCGCTTTGTACTCCAGTTATGATGCCGAGGGGAATATCAATAAAGAAGGGGCGCGGAAATTAGCTCGTCATTATGCTTCTACAGGTGTGAAAGGTCTTTATGTTGGCGGAAGCTCAGGCGAAGGTATGCTGCAATCGGTAGAGGAACGCAAACAAATGCTCGAGGCAGTCATAGCAGAAGTAGGAGATGAGCTTACGATCATTGCTCACGTAGGTGCTCCATCTACAAGAGACAGTGTTGAGCTAGCTGCACATGCTGAATTAGTTGGCGCACATGCGGTATCGGCTGTTCCAGCGATCTATTACCGCCTATCTCCGGATAGTGTTGAAAGTCATTGGCAAGCGATTATTGACAGCACCTCGCTTCCATTTATGATCTATCACATCCCGCAAACTACAGGTTTTCAATTATCGAAAAGCTTGCTGATCAAGATGGCAGCTCAGGTTAAAGTGATCGGGGTGAAAATTTCGGCGGAGAGCACATTTGAGCTTCAGCAGTTTAAAGCCGCAGGCGGGAAGGATTTTTTAGTATTGAATGGACCGGATGAGCAGTACTTGGCTGGCCGCAGTATCGGGGCTGATGGCGGGATTGGTGGAACCTATGGGGTTATGCCTGAGCTATTTTTAAAAGTTGAACAATGTTATGGGCAAGGTGATATGGCTGAGGCACAGAAATGGCAGTTCATCATCAATGATCTCATTGTAGAATTATTATCCTTTCCATCATTATATGGTGCATGTAAAGCAATTCTGAGTTTGCGTGGATTTGAAACGGGCCTACCGAGAATGCCACTTCTACCCATCAAGGCTTCGGATCAGGATCGGGTGGAAGCTCTCAACAATAGAATATTAGAGTATATTCTTGAAGCGAAGGGATAGGGTTAATGATGACTCGAATGAGCGATATCTTTCCGATGAAAGGTCTGATCGTTTCATGTCAGGCACTTGAGCATGAGCCGCTTCATGGTGGAGATACAATGGCAAAAATGGCAAGAGCGGCGGTTCAATCAGGGGCAATTGGAATTCGGACGAATGGGGTTCCAGATATTCTAGCTATTAAAGAAGAAGTAAATGTACCGGTCATTGGACTTATTAAACGGGATATTCCCGGATCAGCCATATTTATTACGCCAACTCTGGATGAGGTGAAAGCAATCGTGTCCGCAAAAGCGGATATTGTTGCATTAGATGTTACGAATCGGGAAGGTCGCTTATTGTCGGTTCAGCCACTAATCGCATATGCCCATCAAATGGGTGTGCATGTAATGGCAGATATATCGACCTTGGAGGAGGGACTGGCAGCGGAAGAATTAGGTGTAGATTTTATTGGTACAACACTTTCGGGCTACACACCATACAGTACACAACAAGAAGGACCAGATATTGTCTTGCTTCAGCAATTATGCGAGTTCGTGAAGATTCCGGTAGTTGCAGAAGGGCGTATATGGACACCTGAAGATGCGGCGAGTGCTAAGAGGGCTGGGGCATCTTATGTAGTTGTAGGAAGTGCGATTACAAGGCCACAGTTAATCACTTCACGATATGTCAAAGCCGTGATCGATTGCTGAGACTTAAGGAGGCGAGTCCGTGTTAAAAGATTATGATCCTCTAATGGAATATGCGGTCGGTGTGGATATCGGGGGAACGAAAATTAATGCTGGACTCGTTACACCACAGGGAGATGTAGTACATACTGTAAGTCTGAGTACAATGGCTGGGTTTACGAAGACCGTGGACCGAGCTATTCAGGCTATTCAAAAGCTTATGAGTGAAGTTAATGCGATGCACGCAGGCATTCAGTTTAAAGGGATTGGTGTAGGAACTGCAGGACAAATCGATTGGGAGTCGGGGAGTATTCGCGCTGCCTCTGAGCTTATTCCTGGCTATGCTGGGACAGCTTTGAAAGCGTTGCTTCAGAATCAGTTCCAGCTTCCGGTAATCGTAGATAATGACGTGAATGTACTGGCATTAACAGAGAAATATTTAGGTTCTTGTATAGGTGTAGAAGATTTTATTTGTCTTGCCCTTGGAACGGGTGTAGGCGGAGCAATTATTGTAGAAGGTCGCCTTGTTCATGGTTCTTGGGGCGGGGCTGGAGAGTTAGGGCATATGTCTGTAGATTTCAACGGCCCGGCTTGCGTTTGTGGTGGGAGAGGCTGCTTAGAACATTATGCCTCAGGAACAAGCATTGCTCGTCGCATGCAGGAAAAACTAACTACACACAGCTTGCCACTTTATAACTTAGATTCACGGGAAGTGATCACGAGATGGAGATCAGGAGAGCCTCTAGCAACAGAAGTAATGGAAGATACAACCGCTGCGCTTGGTTCAGCTATCGCTTCATTTATTCATATATTTAACCCGAAGGTCATTGTTATTGGTGGTGGAGTGGCTGAAGCTGGTGAGTTATTATTCGAAGGAATAAGAAGAGAAGTGGGCAGGAGAACGATGCCCGCGATGCTGGATAAGGTTCGAATTGAAGCAGCCTATCGTGGGAATTCCTGTGGAATGATCGGTGCGGCATTACAGGTCTGGGAGTACGGGGTTCCATCCCTTTCTTCTTATAATAAAGGCTTTATCTAAATCTCTTGATTAAATAGAATAATTTACCGATAATGTTAAAGGGATGAGAAGAAAGGTCAAATCTTTCTGAGGTCTCTAATCCGTTTAAAGGGAGTGATGATGTTTGAGTACGAACAACACCACAATGAAGTCCGAGAGAGGTCAGTATTCGTAAGGGAAGAACATCTCTCAATGACTACGGGAGGCACTATCGGAAATGATGACATTAATGAACATGGTACGGGGAACTGAGAACGATCTACCTGCCAAAGAGATGATCAAGTATTGGAATCATGAGCCTGGAACTTTGAAGCTTGTGAGAGCAAGCAGCAATTTTATTTATACGTTTCAATGGAATAGTAAGCACTATTATTTAAGGTTTACTCACGAAGAGGATAATAGCGCAGAGAATATTCAGGCTGAACTAGATTTTATGATGTACTTATTGGAACAGGGCTATGAGACTGTAGCACCAGCATGCTCCAAGCAAGGGAAGTGGATTGAGACCCTTTCAACTGGTAATGGCAAATATCACGGGGTTGTTTTTGAACAAGCCCAGGGGGAGTACGTTCCACTTGAAAAGATGTCGGAGCTGCAGTTCCAACATTGGGGTCAAACGCTCGCGCGACTGCATAATTTCTCCGAAACTTATGCTCCGAGCACACCCGCGCGTAAAAGCTGGGTCGATTCTCTTCAATTTATTTTATCCGTATTAAGAAGACACCCCGAGGAGCATAAAGCGCTTAAGGAATATGAACGAATTGAGGCGTGGCTAAGTGAGCTCTCTTTTGGCGTTGGACATACGGGGCTGATCCATTTTGATTTTGAGACCGACAATATCTTTTATATGAAAGAGAAATCTCGATATAGTGCGATCGATTTTGATGACTCTATGTATCACTGGTTTGCGATGGATATCACATCAGCGTTGAGAGATCTATCCAAGCAGAATGATGAGGAGAGCAAGAAGAACATCGATCATTTTATTAATGGCTATAGATCTGTAAAGCGGCTGGATGATGAATATATCAAGCTATTGCCAGAATTCCAAAGATTCTCTGATTTATATGGATTCGCTAGGTTGCTTCGGAGTTTAGAGAATTTGGACGTTTCTATTAGTCCAGAATGGGCACTACAGCTTAAATCGAAATTAGAAGGAATCTGTGATCGTATTCGGGATGGCTTTCATCCACATATTGCGCTGAAGACAATTACTGAGAATAACTGGTATGCCTGCACGCAATTAGAGGTGTCCAATGAGCAAAAAACAGTTTTTCCTGTACCGGTAGTCTATTGGTTAGCAGAATCGGCTTATTGCGGAATGACTCCGCTGGCTTTATACGCAGATGAAGAATTGGTAGGCTTCTCAGTATATTCCATAGATCCAGAGGATGGAAGTAACTGGATTATGGCTTTTATGATTGATCAGAAATATCAGAATAGAGGATTCGGTAGAACCGGAATGGATGCCTTGATTCGAACTATAAAAGCGGAACATCACTGCGACAAAATCGTTATTGGGCATCGAATAGAAAACGAACGTGCTTCGAACTTATATACATCCCTTGGATTCGTTGAAGTAAGCAGGAATGAGGTTGAAGTTGTACGTGAGTTGATAGTGTAAAGAGAAAAGAGGCCGTTCCAAAAGTAGTTTTTTTACTACTTGGGAGTGGCTCTCTTCTTGTTATCCTGTAAATGACGTTCCAAATGATGATCCAAGTGAAGCCCCAATAGAACAATTAGGGAATTTCTCCCTAAAATTAAGAGGTTATTGGTCAGTAGACTGATAATCAGGGAAAAATTCCCTTAAATTCCTCTGATTTGATGAAAATCAAAGGGATTAGCCTAATTTATAGGGAGGAATTCCCTAATTTCATTCATTATTAGTGAATACCGATTATTAATAGGGAGTTTTTCCCTAATTAGTGTTAATACATCAAGTGAGAGCCTGTTGCTTGGATTATCATATGAAAAAAGCTGTCTCATAAGTAGCGTTCACTACTTATGAGACAGCTCCCTTTAAATATTAGGTCCACTCTTGTTCCAAAGCGGAATAAATAATCTCGTTGCACCATTGCTGATTACAGAATCTAGTTTCTCTAAGTACCCCGTCCTTAATCATCCCTGCTCTAATCATTACTTTCTCTGACTGAATATTCTCTGCATTGGCATAAGCAACTACTCTATGTACATTAAGAGACTTAAAGGCATAACCTATCATGGACTTCACGGCTTCAGTTGCATATCCCATTTTCCAATAGTCCGGGAGCAGAACCCAACCCATTTCCCATTCTCTGATTTCCTCCCAGTTTAACTTTATACTGATATTACCAATGGGCTTCTTATCCTGTTTGGTACATATTGCAAGATCATAATATTGCCGTGGATCATTTGTTGCTTGAGACAAGATAGAAAGGAAGTCATTTTTAATTTGTTGGGCATCAGGTGCAGTGTTCTCATACTTGTAGGATAGGGGATTTTGTTCTAGTTCTTCATAAAAAGAAGAATCACTGCTTGTATACCCTCTTAATATTAATCTGTCAGTTATTAATTCCACGAAGATAACACTCCTAGTCTAAGTCTTTGATTTGTGTCTCATATACAATGATTGTTAATAGTTATCTCAGATGATCACTCCTAATTTAAGTTTATAAATGGTAGACTCTGTAATGCTTGCTCTGTAATTTCTTGTAGATTCATCTGATTCCCTTTATTTTTCATAATATTTACACATTATAAAAATATAAGATCACTAATCTTCCATTTTTATCTACTAAAATAGTGGAATTGTGATAAAGTAATAATGGTTTATTTACTAGAGGAGGATTTTGGAAATGAAAGCTATTAAATGGAGTATTGCAGCAGTACTAGCAGTATCTATGTATGGTCCAATTCATACAGCGAAGGCAGCAGATGCAAATAGCACAAATGTAGTGAACGAACAGTCAATTTCTAGCACGGATGATTTGATTTTTCAAATGGATTATACGGAGATGACTGTTGGTGACAAGGTACCTGTGCAGATTTTTGCAAAAGGGCCAGATGGCTCATCCGATCGTGTTCCTTTGTCTCAAGCAGATATGGTGATCGAGAAGCCTTACTTATTGCAAAAGCTGCCAGATGGCTCAATGAAAGCAATAGCCGTTGGTGAAACAAATGTAACCGTACGTTCAGGAACTAATTCCAAAACGTTAAAGGTATCTATCAGTGCTGATAAGGACATCGAAACAGGTGTATTAATCAGTGGCACGATGTATTTGCCTGTACAATCCACATTTAAGAGCTTGGGTGCAACTATTCAGACTAACACAGCCACTAAGACCTTTAGCATTCGTCTGGGAGATTTGCCTATCCAACTTCAGCTAGGCAGTGATATTGCTATGGTGAATGGGAATAAGGTGAAAATGTCTGGTAAAGTGCAAACCGTGGATGGAGGAGCTGTATTCCCTGCAACCCTCTTAAAAACTTCATTGGGAGCAGTGTTGGACTTTGGTGCTCATTATGAGTCTTTGAACATCAATTTCGGTAAAGCGGAGTTATTTGCGTATACGAAAAATACGTTAAAAATAGCTAAAAGAGAATCTCAAGGGGATCTCGCTAAGCTAATCGGAAAGACTTATTGGTTCAACCAGTTTGACTCCGACTATAAATTCCAAAAAGCAACGATTGTTGATATTCTAGTGAACGACGATAATGAGTTTGCGATTTCTTTTAAATTGGCATCAGGTAAAGTTGTGGAGACTTATGATATGGAATATGATCAGGTCACTCGCATTCTAGCAAACAAAGAGTATTTCTTTACGTCTGATCCTACCAAAATCTATAAATGGTCAAATGCAACATGGGCTAAAATTAAGGCTGGTAAAATTTCGACAGGAATGACCAAACAGCAAGTAGAACTAAGCTGGGGAACCCCTATCGACAAATCAAGTCTATCCGGAAGTGGAATTACTGTAGAGACTTGGCGGTATGGAAATTATAACTATGTTACCTTTACGAATGGTGTTGTCTCCATGATTTACACGAACTAAGTTATCTATATCTATCCGATTCTAAACAATAGGACGTCTTCATTCTCGAAGGCGTCTTTTTTATATTCTACAGGAACTTTTGAACGTCTTTAATCATACAACCTGTCCTTGCAGCATATCTTTTGAAAGAAGCACTTTCAGAATGAAGTGTTGACTATTGTTGACCGAAATGAGGGGTTCATTCATGGCAAAGTCAAAACGTGGACATGCACTATGGAGTTTACCATCCAGGGGGAGGGGGACTTGTCCGGTCTGTCAGAGCACACGGATCAAACTGCTTTATCCAAAAAGAAAAACGGACGGGTCAGTCGTTAAGGTCTGTAAGCGTTGTGACAAGGCACCACAGACGAAAGTGGATGCAGTATTGGTGTAAAAAAGTAACGCAAGGATGCCTAGTTGCAGCTATATGCATATTGCATGTAGGTACAACTAGGCATCCTTATTTTGAAATATAAGAAAGTATACATTTCACAATATGCTGGGTATGAAATTATTTCAGCGTACGATGAATGACCTGATCACGTCTAGGTCCCACAGAAACAGTAGAAATACGTATTCCAATAGACGTTTCAATAAAGTCGACGTAACTTTTAGCTTGCTCTGGCAGCTCGTCGAAGTTCGTGATATGGGAAATATCGCAGTTCCAGCCAGATAAATGCGTTATTATCGGTTTTGCTGTGTTTAGCTTATTTGTTGCTGGAAACTTGTCAGTGATATCCCCATTTTCAAGTTCATAGGCAACGCAAACCGGAATCTCATTCAAATAACCAAGAACATCCAGATTGGTCAACACAACCTCCGTTGCACCTTGCATCAGGCATCCATAACGTGTAGCTACAGCATCAAACCAACCCATACGTCTAGGACGACCCGTAGTTGCTCCGAATTCCCCAGCATCGCCACCTCTTGTGCGAAGTTCATCCGCTACAGGGCCTTCTAATTCAGATACAAAAGGTCCGGCACCAACACAACTGGAATATGCCTTCGTTACAGCGATAACATTCGTGATGGCAGCCGCAGGTAGACCCGCGCCGACAGGTGCATATCCGGCAAGTGTCGATGATGAGGTAGAGTAAGGATAAATCCCGTGATCAGGATCACGCAGAGCGCCTAACTGCCCTTCAAGCAGAATCGTCTCATCTTTTGCATAAGCTTCTTGCAGTATTTCTGTTGTATTGGCAACGTATGGTGTCAATTGCGCAGCTTCCTTTTGCAACTGAGCCATTAATTCCGAAACTTGGAAAGGGGCTTTCTTATACAAATGTTCGAGCAATATGTTTTTTGAAGCAAGTAATTGTTCGAGACGTTTCTCAAGTTGGATAGGATCAAATAAATCCGCAACCTGTATGCCGAGCTTGGCATATTTATCCGCGTAGAATGGCGCTATCCCTCGCTTGGTTGAACCGAACCCTTGTGATCCAAGTCGTTCCTCTTCCAGCTCATCAAAACAACGATGGATCGAGAGTACGATTTGAGCACGCTCAGATACGTACAACTTCGGTTTTGGAACCCCTCTATCTGCTAATGCCTGCAATTCCTTTACTAATACTTCTGTATCAAGTGCTGTTCCTGGTCCAATAATGTTTGTAACTGAAGGGTAAAATACACCAGAAGGCAGCATATGAAGCGAAAATTTTCCATACTGGTTAATGATGGTATGACCAGCATTACTTCCACCTTGAAAACGAACTACATAGGAGGATTGAGCGGCTAATACATCCGTCATCTTCCCTTTGCCTTCATCTCCCCAGTTAGCTCCTACAATTGCGATTACAGTCACGTAATTACCTCCCAAGCTTGTGATTGGCTACAGGTCTAAGTATAATGCTAGATATAACATTAGAAAAATTGATATATGTAATATCTATTATAAGGTGAGGTAATGACTTGGAAATGGACATCAACTTGGAATGGTATCGCTCTTTTTATTGGGTAGCACAAACAGGCAGCTTAACTGCGGCAGCAGAACGGCTGAATATCACACAACCAGCGGTGAGTCACACGATTAAGCAATTGGAAGAAAAAATGGGCGGACCCTTATTTTTTCGTACCTCTAGAGGGGTGGATTTAACAACAGAAGGAAAAGTACTGCTGCGATTCATTGAGCAAGCCTTTCAGAATGTGGAGATGGGTGAGCGGGCGATAGCTGAAATGAACAATTTAAATAGCGGGGAGATTCATATCGGTGCAAGTGATACCCTCTGCAAATATTACTTGTTATCATATCTCGAGCAATATCATGAACAATATCCTAGCGTACGTATTCATATTACGAATCGAACAACACCGGAAACGCTCACGCTTTTAAAAGAAGGTAAAATTGATTTCGGTATCGTTAGCTTACCGGCATCAGACAAACAGATTGAATTTCGTAAGAGTACACGGCTCCAAGATTGTCTTGTAGGAGGCAAGGGCTTCCGTCATTTAGCGGATAATACAATGCCGCTTTCAAACATCAAGCAGTACCCATTATTATTTCTAGAGCCAGGAGGCAGCACAAGAAAGTACATAGATGGGTTTCTTGCCTCCAATCATGTGACGATAACACCAGAGTTTGAACTTGGCAGTGTAGATCTTCTTGTTCAGTTCGCTTTGCGTGGCTTTGGTTTAGCTTTTGTTATTCGTGATTATGTAAAGGAAGAATTAAAAAGTGGGGAGCTTGTAGAAATTCCTTTAGATCCGCCATTTCCGGAGCGTAACATCGGGATAGCGACGCTTCGAGGGGTTCCTCTCTCTGCTGCATCAAAGTCCTTTCTAACCTTATTGGACTAAATTAATTCGGATTCGGGATCATACACATGAGGAGGAGGCTAAGCTATGAGTGATATACTTGGTCGGCTACGCAAGGGATACGGGAAAAAGCTGCGTTCACTTCACACCTGGAACGGCTGGATCGTCGTGATATTGGCCTTGACTGGGCTTGTGCTAGTAGGCGGTTTCTGGCGAGGTTTCCTTGGTGAAGGCAGGGTATGGATTAAAGGCTTGCATATTGTGGTAGGAATCGCATCTATCCTTCCAGTGATCTATTATCTTCTGCTGGCCAGTAAACATTGGAAACAGCTAAAGGAAAAACCTTGGCAGCGGTTTAATGTACTTGTTGTGCTCTTTCTGTTGTTTGGGTGGTTCGTTTCTGGCGTATTGTTGTGGCAATTTCGTACGGTAGGACCGCAAGTATCAAATCTTGCATTGGTCGTTCATGATGTCCTGACATGGATTGGACTGCCTTACATTATCTATCACTCATTGACTCGAGTGAAGTGGCTGAAAGAGCCGAATCGTCGGACCATCAAGAGCGAGGGGAATGTCATTACAACATCTCAGAATACTCCGCAGCCAGTCTATACACGTAGAGCTTTCATTCGAGGGACGATCGGTGTAGGGCTTGCCCTTACAATCGGACCCTCATTTGTAAAGTGGTTAGGCAGCTCGATTGGTAACATAGGTGGTAGCGAAACGATCGATAAATTAATCGAGAATGATCGCAATCAGCTGTTGCCAGCACCGCAGCCACTGGCAGCATCTTCACCGCCTCTTGGAGGTGGATCGCAGGGTCAATTCCGTGTTTATACTGTAACCCCTATTCCTGAGTTCACGAACGATAATTGGTCCTTTAAGTTGGATGGTCTTGTTGATCAGAGCTTTACATGGAATTGGGAGCAATTCGTTCAGTTGCATCGGACGGTTCAAGTGAGTGATTTTCACTGCGTGACAGGTTGGTCCGTCTATAAGAATACCTGGGAGGGCATCAAGTTGAAGGATCTTCTGCAACGGGCTGGTGTGAAGTCTACTGCAAAGACAGTGAAGTTCTACTCAGGGGATGGGGTATATACTGATACTCTTACATTGGAACAAGCGGATATGGACGATGTTATGGTCGCGGTTATGCATGACGGGAAACCGATTCCAAGCGATCTCGGTGGACCGGTTCGGCTAATTGTTCCCAAAATGTTCGCTTACAAGTCAGTGAAGTGGTTGAACCGGATTGAACTGATCGAGGGAGAGCATACAGGATATTGGGAGCAACGAGGATATTCGAATGACGCTTGGGTATGAAAATGAGATTTTAACCTTAATGGGCTTTGGGCCTGTTAAGGTTTTTTTGTGATTAGGGATGTAAACACAGAAATATTTCCATATATATAGAAGTGAATCAACGAGGGGCATAGATCATCTGCGGAAAATTAGTTTTTTTGTAAATAAAAGGAGTATGGTGAGTTAGTTTCTGATAAAATAAAGCAAATGATGGAAAAAGTTACCGGATCGGTTAGGGAGGTGTTTATGTTGAACGGTGCAAGATCCGTAAAGCTATTAGGACTTATAGTTGGCGTGGTGTTACTGAATATTATTGTTTTGTCACCAGGGCTATTAGGGCTCGAAATTGGGGGAGTAAGTGTTCTAGAGACCTCCTTTGGCGTGACATTAGTAGTGATCAGTCTTCTCGTTGTCCTCTATGGAAGTTATAATTTGCTGATTAAACCTTCGGTGGCTCCACCTGTAAAAGAGATAAAGACGCATGAGGATTATATAGCAGCGCTATCGCAATACAGAAATGTAAAGGTGCTGAAGAAGGACATTACGCTGGCTTTGGATCAGGTCATTCGGATGGAAAAGAAGAAAAACACGTTAATGGTTGTCCTTGGTCAGAGATTTGAGCAGTCGGAGTTAAGCTTTAAGAAGTTTATGGCAGTTAGTTGTGAAGTAGAGAAGCTCTTCTATTTGAATATCCGAGGGATTCTTAATAAGTTGAGTGTTTTTGACGCTTCAGAATTCACTCTTTTTGCCAGCCAGCAGAGAACTGCGCAGTTCTCAGAAAAACTGGTGCAGAAAAAAACAGCTCTTTACCATGAGTATTTGGCTTATGTAACGGGGTATCTCGGAGCAAACGAAGAAATTTTGCTGAAGTTAGATCAATTGCTACTTGAAATATCGTTACTAGACAGCATGAATTATAAAGATGTTGAAGAAATGCCTTGTATGAAGGAGATCGATGAATTGATCAAACAGACGAAATTCTATAAGCAATGAAAGGGCGATGCGAATGGCTAGGAAAGGGAGAACATTTCTTGTACTCGGAATTATAACTGTAGTCGTTTTTGCACTTGTATATTTTGGGATCACCTTAACATCTAATTTAGGCAAATCCACTAGTGAGGTCTCAACGGAAGATGCAGGTAAACAACTGGATAAACTTTATAAAAAAATTAATGTAAACACCGCAGAGCAGGTCAAAGGACAAATCGACCTTGATCCTGTAGCGATTGGTGATTCCTTGCCGGATATTTCTAAATTTCCTATATCAGTAACCAATACAACGGATAGCTTTGTCGAAATCTTTTCATCCACAGAGAAATCAGGAACGGGTAATGATGGATGGCTTAATGAAGTGGCGACAGATTTTAATAGTTCGAATATAGAAGTGAACGGATTACCTGTTTCAGTAAAAATTCGCAATATTGCTTCAGGAACAGCGACGGATTACATAAGGTCTGGTAAATATATACCAGATGCGTTTACACCATCCAATGAGTTATGGGGTGAGATGGTGAAAGCAAACGGCATCAAAACGCAGCTTATAACCAATCGTCTGATTGGAAATGTTGCTGGTATTGTTACGAACAAAACGAAATATGATGAGTTAGTCGAGAAATACGGTTCTTTGAACGTCAAGACGATCACAGATGCAATAGCGAATAATGAATTATCTATGGGCTATACGGATCCTTTTGCCAGCTCAACAGGTCTGAACTTTCTTGTGACTGCACTTGGGACGTTTGACAGTTCTAATTTGCTTGGAGAACAAGCGGTTCAGGGCTTTGAGAAATTCCAAGCCAATGTCCCATTTCTCGCGTCGACGACTTTACAAATGCGCGAAGCGGCTAAAACTGGAAAGCTGGATGCATTTGTCTTAGAGTACCAAATTTTCGCAAATGCTCCTGAACTGAAGGGGAGCTATGTATTTACTCCTTTTGGTGTAAGACATGACAGCCCCCTTTACGCATTAGGTGATCTACCACAAGAGAAGCTGGACATTATTGAAAAATTCGCGGAGTTTGTTGAAAAGGATAAATACCAGCGTTTAGGTGAGGAAAAAGGCTTTAACGGACTGAATGACTATCATTCGGAAGTTAATCCAGTGGATGGAAATCTATTATCCTCGGCGCAAAAGCTGTGGAAAGAGAAGAAAAACGGTAATAAGCCCATTGCAGCAGTATTTGTAGCCGATGTTTCAGGCAGCATGAATGGTGAGCCTTTAAATCGCTTAAAGCAATCATTATTAACGGGACAGAAATACTTGGGTAAAGATAATAGTATCGGGTTTGTTTCATACTCCGATAACGTTACGATAAACCTTCCTATTGGTAAGTACGACACAAATCAACAGTCGATGTTTGTTGGGGCGATAGATGGTCTTCAGGCGAATGGGGGAACAGCGACTTTTGATGGAATTGTGGTGGCGCTCAAAATGCTTCAAGACGAAATGAAGATAAACCCGGAAATCAAACCATTAATCTTTGTATTAAGTGATGGAGAGACGAATGAAGGTCATTCACTGAATGATATCAGGGGCTTAATTGAAACCTACAAAATTCCGATTTACACCATTGGCTACAACGCAAATATTAAAGCACTGGAGAGCATTTCAAGTATTAATGAAGCAGCTAACATCAATGCGGATACAGATGACGTAGTCTATAAAATCGGTAATCTGCTTAATGTCCAAATGTAAGTTAAATTTGTTAGGAGGGGTTCTATGTCTTTCACGATGGAAGTGGTAAGTCCAGAGAAATTGAAATCCGCAATTGAAGCTCAGGTTAAACCTGAACCAGAGGAAGTAACACAACTGAAGGAAATGGCGATAACCAATGTCTCGACGATCTTGGAGCTGGATTTAGAATCTTTGGACAAACGAAAAGAAGTGCTGCAATCCATAGACAGCTTCGGGATGAGCACCATGAGATCATCTTCAGATAAGAACTCTCTTTTACAAGTTTCTGTCGGGAATTTATCGAAAACAGGGGATGAAGGTGGGCAAGTAGCTAAGGGTTTAACAGAGCTCAATCTCCAGTTAAAAGATCTAGACCCGAGCGCAGTGGATTTTGCTAAAAGTGGTCTTCTAGGGAAGTTTTTTAACCCATTGCGGAGTTATTTTGCGAAGTATCAAAAAGCAGATGCTGTAATCTCAGATATTATCATTTCTTTAGATAAAGGCAAAACCGTATTGAAAAATGATAACACTACATTAGAGTTTGAGCAGCAATCGCTTAGAGAGCTCACTAAAAAACTGCAGAAAGAGATTCAGCTAGGCATGCTGATGGATCAGGAGATCGAGGCGCAGCTAGATGCAGCTAAGCTACGCAATGAGGACGAAGAAAGGGTAAAGTTCATCACAGAGGAAGTATTGTTTCCACTTCGTCAGCGAGTGATGGATTTGCAACAAATGCTGGTAGTGAATCAGCAGGGAATTATGGCCATCGAAGTAGTAATTCGAAATAACAAAGAGTTAATCAGAGGGGTAGACAGAGCCAGGAATGTTACAGTTTCTGCCCTGAAAATCTCTGTTACGGTGGCTAGTGCACTCTACAATCAACGAATCGTTTTGAAAAAGATTGAACTCCTAAATCAAACAACCAACACGCTAATAAGTGGCACCTCAAAAATGCTGAAAGATCAAGGAGCAGCAATTCATAAGCAATCCCTAGAATCTAGCATTTCTGTAGATACTTTAAAACAGGCATTTACAGATGTGCTATCTGCTTTAGATTCGATAAGTACGTATAAGCAGGAAGCTCTTCCTAAAATGCGTGAAACCATTAACCAGTTCAGAGAGCTGGCAGATAGCGGAGAACAGCAGATCGTGCGGCTCGAGAAGGGAAATAAGCTGGGCTTGTAGAATAGTCTGAACTGTGGAGTGCGTAGAACTTACGCACTATTTTTGTGGAATAGTTGAAGGGAAGAGTGAAAAACATGTGGAGACGATTTCGCAAAATAATGTTAGGAGTTCTCCTCGTACTGGTGATGTTGGTAGGGATTGGAGCTTTATATCAATGGTATGGTTCAGTGCAAGACAGAAAAGCATATAGGCCTGTTGGAAAACTGTATGAAGTTGAGGGCAACAAGATGCATCTTTATTCGGAAGGCGAAGGAGATATTACAGTAGTCTTTGCTTCTGGATGGGGAACGGTGAATCCATATGCTGATTTTTATCCTTTGTATGAAGGACTAAAGCAGCACGTAAAGATTGCAGTGTATGATCGCTTCGGTTACGGCTACAGCGATACGACGGACAGACCTCGGGATATCGATACGATTACAGACGAAATTCATCAGCTCCTTAAAGTCTCGAAACAGAAGCCACCTTATATATTCGTCGGTCACTCACTCGGAGCTCTAGAAACAATTCGGTACGCACAGCGGTTCCCTGAGGAAGTGAAGGGGATTGTGTTTATTGATGGTGGAAGTCCTGAGTATTATAAAGAAAGTCCAGAATTAACGTTTATTCCTTGGATATACAAGGGACTTCGAACGACAGGCATTTTACGGTTGTTATATCATTTTGACGGATTCGCGGCTTGGGTATCTGACCAAAGTAACGGTGATAAGCTTTTGACGGAGGATCTAAAGGCATTAAACCGTAAAGGCACACTGCTCAAGATCGGAAATAGGAACATGGTAGACGAGTTGCAATTAAGTCGAGAGAATGCTGAAGTCGTCATGACTGGTGGAAAGCCACTCCATATTCCCATTACCGTATTGACTGCCGACTATTTTGGCAAATTGGATGAAGATCGATCATGGAGAGATAGTCAAGCTGAGCTTCCAGTCTGGTCCACCACTGGGAAGCAAATCATTGTACGAGATAGCTCTCACTATATTCATAGTTATCAGCCGAAAGCTGTTGTGGATGAACTGCTTTTAATGCTAGGGAGGGAGGAATGAAGCGAGTCAACAGCAGATCGTGCGGCTCGAAAAGGGGAATATGCTGGGCTTGTAGCTGTTGTGTGTCTAAACCCATCCTAGCCTTTAGTCTGGTAAGACTCCGGTCCTAAGACTGTTTTGAGCCTTCTCTTTACCACGTATAATGAGATTAATTGATAACGTGAGAGGAAGGACATAAGAAATGAACGATAAGTTGTATACCATGCCGATCGGAGCGGTAGATTCCATGCAGATTCCCGTAGAATCGAAATCACAATCTAAACCCGGAAAACGCCGATCAAGTCCCAAGACCTATCGGAGTATGTTGTATTTTATAGTTTCTTTACCAATTACGATTGTATATTTCGTGTTTATGGTGACAGGGTTAGCATTATCCATTGGATTAACACCCATTTTCGTCGGTATTCCTTTATTTTTCGCAGTAGCCAAAGGATTGGATTACATCGTACGATTTGAGCAAGAGTTAGTAAGATCTTTGCTGGATATTCCTAGACCGAACGAGGAGCGTAGAACGGATATGAAACTGGAGGGCGCGGGTTTCATGCAAAGAATGAAGTTAGGTTTTGATGGTGCAAAGTTTGCGCGTAACATCATGCTAATTATGGGACGATTCGTATCCAGCATTAACTTCTTTTCACTAACGATAACCGTGGTAGCTGTAGCGCTTGGTCTGATTACGCTACCAGTGCTTCATCAGATTTTTCTGCAAACGATGGATCTGAACATTTTGGAGAATAGTGTGTTCGCCTTATTTAATATCGACTGGACTTTATCTCAACAATATATATCTTATGTTGTAGCGGGACTTGTCTTCGCCCTGATCGCAAATTGGGTGATTCGAATGCTGATGGATGTACAGCGTAGAATGTTGTTTGTATCCTACGAGGAAGAACGTCAGTATTAAATGAGAAAAAGCGTAGCTCTTTGAGAGCTGCGCCTTTTTCCATTTTTATCTCAATTTGAATGAATTAGTTCATCGCTCAACAAGTTATTAAGCTTCTAAACAGTATGCTTGTAACTGCTTGCGCTTATCAGCTGTCATGCCGAATTCCTGTTCGAGGAAAATCTCTACACTTTTATAACGCGCGTCAATGGCAGAGAAAATGGCTTCCATGAATTCTCTGCGTAATATAAGCGCAGCCATAACAGTATCCACTTCCGTAGGGGATAGATGTTGTGAGGCTTGCTTTTTTATTTGTTCATTCATAGGACCCAGTGTCTGATTGGAGAGCAGGTAGTCTTCTATAATCGTCTCTCTCGGAACCCCGAGTGCGAGGAAGATGAACGCTGATCCAACGCCAGTGCGATCTCTTCCACCGGCACAATGATGCAGGATACTGAATGCCTCTGGAAGCATAATAGTTGCCATAAGTCGCTTAAAGGAAGGGTTATTAAAGGCCATATCTAAATACATATTAACTAGGAAGTCTGTCGTGAAATGTTCAAGAAATCCAGACCGAACTACATCTCTCATGTCTCCAGGAACCTCTTGTTTTAAAGCAGGTACACAAATGTTTTTGATCCCTGGTATGACCGGATCTGGTTTTAAACGAACTTCTTCTATCCCTCGATAATCAAATATGGTCTTAATTCCAAGTGATTTAAAGAGTTTTATATCATGATCGGTCATTCCTGTTAATTCAGCTGATCGAAAAAATAAACCGTATTTGACTTTACGGCCATCTGAGGTGATGTATCCGCCCATATCTCGGAAATTGAGGACGCCTTTAAAGGGGAGAACACGACGCTTAGAATCTGTTGTTTCTAGTTTCTGGTTCATTTTCGTACCACCTTTGGTTGGTTATTGAATAGGCTATTCTAAAATGTAGAAAGGGTGTCGCTTAAAAATAAAAGTTTGCCCTTAATACTATATATAGTACCATGATAAATGCCAACAACCCGAAAGGATAGGGTGACATTTTCCAAACGAATACTCTGTAGGAGTGTGTATAATGAATTTAAAAGAAAAGTTGATAGTAATAAAAGAAAATGGCTACCAAGCCCCCTCCGATTCATTCCAGTTAATACAAGAAATGATACATAACATCGGTTCTGTGGATGCCGAGCTGCGTGATGACCTGATTTATACAATCTTATCACATTGGATTCCTGGTAATTCTCTAACTGCAAATGAACTAGAACAACTTCTTCCAGTTATTTTGGATCATAACCATTTGCATTTTAAGCTTGGTGAAACAAATACAGACGCTGTCTTTACTCGATCTTTCTCAATGCTAGTCATACCACTCGTCTTAGAGAGACATAGAGAATCACCATTTCTCTCAAGAGAGCAAGTTCATCAGATAAAAGAGAAAGTATTTTACAATGTACAAGAAGAGCGAGATTACCGCGGGTATGATGAAGAAAAGGGCTGGGCACATGCCATAGCCCATGCAGCAGATGCTTTAGACGATTTAGCTCAATGTTCCGAACTGGATAACAATGATTTCATAACGATTCTCCATTTGGTTTATGAAAAGATGATCATAACAGATCGAATTTACTCCGATGGGGAAGATGAGAGAATGGTAAGACCCATAATTAGTATTTTAAATAGAAAAATAGTTAGTCAGACTGATGTAGAGCAATGGATTCAAAGTTTTGGTGATGTGGAGAAAAGTTCAGAGTTTCTTCCTGCCTTTAGGCAAAAAAATAATATAAAGAACTTTCTGAAAAGTTTATACTTTCGAGTGAAATTTTATAAAGTAGATGCCGATCTCTGCCCAACTATCGAGCATACATTATATAAAGTAGAAAAAGTATACTATTCCTAATTAAGAAACAAGTGAGGAACGATTCAGGCGCTTACATAGGATTAAGTTTATTAAAAAAAGCCCACAAATATATGGGCTTTTTTATTTTTCATCGTAAAATATAACCCCCATCAGGAAATAGGGTGCTTCCCGTAGTATAGTTATTAGTCATCAAATAAAGGGTTGTATGTGCTGCTTCGTCGGCATGCCCTACCCTGCCAAGGATATTCATATTTGTATATTCATCGTAGGACTTGTCTCTAGTTTCTTGTTCTGCTCCTATCCAATTAAAGTTGGTATGAATGGTGCCTGGGGAGATAACATTTACTCGAATAGGAGCCAATTCTACAGCCAATGCTTTTCCCAGACTCAAAATCGCGCCGTTACAAGCTGCATAGGAGGCACCATCGGCAAGTGGTCGTTGACCGAATGCGCCAGACATCAGAACAATAGAGCCTGTTGCGTTTATATAGGGGATCGCGTATTTCACAGCATTATACTGAGGCCAGAACTTTGCATTAAAGCAGCTATGAGCAATCTCTAAGCTTGAAGTAATTGGTCCTCTAACATAGGAGGCGCCGGGAGTGAACAAATGATCGAAGTTGCCGGTTTTTTCGAAAAATGACTTTAAGTCTTCTTCATTTTGATTATCAAGCGAATGAATTTCGTTAGATTCGGACCCTAGAAATTGTTGGGCTTTTTCTAATTTTTCTTGTGAACGCCCGGCGATTATGACATATGCGCCTTGTTCAACCGCTTGTTTGGCAGTCGCGAGCCCAATTCCGGAGCTTCCTCCGATAATGACGATTCGCTGGTTTTTTAATGAATTCCTGGACATTTTTATCTACTCCGTTCATAGTTAAATGGACTTTTAAGTTCTGTTTTTTATTATTAGGTATAAAAGAAATTCTGCACAGTACGCACTTTTTTCGTACTAGGTACGATTGTTCGTACTAGCTGTTAAATAGAATAACTATCGAAAGAGATGATCACATGGATTTACTGGAGCCGAGATTGGCCGGAGTGCTTACAACGCTTGATAAGATCGGTGGAAAGTGGAAGCCGCTCATTTTATTTATTTTATTGATAGATGGTACCAAACGATTTGGCGAACTCAGGCGGATTATTCCAGAGGTCTCTCAAGGGACATTAACTAAGCAACTACGGGAGCTTGAAGAGAATCAACTTATCGATCGTGTGATTTTTCATGAGCTTCCATTGAGGGTGGAATATAGTATTTCAGAACATGGCAAATCACTAATTACTGTTTTGGATAGCATGTGTGGCTGGGGAAGGATGCATCAGGAGTATTTAAATAATATAAATAAGTAAGGGGCGGACATTATTATAAATACTATTTTGCAGGACCCAACGGGTCAGGCCTATAAGACGCTGATACAGGTAGCTATGGAAGTGTGTGATGAATTTATTTTGGTCAAACGTGATCAGATGGAGTTAGAGCCAGAAGGATATGAACTATTGGAACGGTTACAGCCTTTTCTCAAAGAGATCGTCAAAGATGATTATTGGCCGGGAACTCGGCTTATGGGACATTACGCAGATGTTTATTTTTTTAGATGTTCACCGGATGCGGTCGATATTTTACTATCCTATTCTACGAGCTTATACTCATGGGTGCAGACTAGGGTGCCTGATGATCTTTGTTTTTTAAGACAGGGGCAACCGTGGTTAATCAATACAGCTCATGAGCGAGAAAGCCATATTGTAACTGATGTAGAAGAGGATCTGAACAGACTAGAAGAGGGCGGACTATTGTTCCGTGACTTATCTGTGTTTTACCCTTAATAAAGGTAGCAAAGAGGCGATGTTTACAAAGACAGAGTCTCTTTTTTTGTTGGAAATATTTTGTAGACAAAACGGTCTACAAGTTGTAAACTCTAATTCAAATGGAAGGTCTAGGAATTGAAGACCAACGGGAGGTGCAAGGTTGAAGGATCTCAGAATGACCGAAATGGAAGGGAAATTTGCGGAATTAATATGGGACCACGAACCGCTTCCTTCAGGGAATCTGGTGAAGTTATGTGAATCCGAGCTCAACTGGAAGAAATCTACGACGTATACGATGTTAAAAAGACTTGAAGCTAAAGAGATTGTTAAAAATGATAATGGTGTGGTAGGTTCTCTTATTAAAAAGGATGACTTTTATGCGGAGCAGAGCAAGGCGTTTGTGAAGGAAACCTTCGGCGGTTCGTTACCCAAATTTTTGGCTGCTTTTACAAAGAGTCGGAAATTAAGTGAAAGCGAAATTGATGATGTTCTAAGACTAATCCATGAGCATAAGGAGGAGTAACGGTGGCTCAGCTGTTTGGACAACTTTTAAACATGAGCATTACGGGAAGTTATGTGATTGTGTTTATCATCGTGGCGCGGCTGTTCTTAAGAAAAGTTCCCAAAATATTCTCCTTTGCCTTATGGTCTGTGGTTTTGTTCCGACTTCTATGTCCGTTCTCGATGGAGAGTATATTTAGTTTTATCCCTTCTGAAGTCCAGAACTCACCTCTAAATAAGCTATACACACAAACGCCTCAAATCCCAAATGTAATCAACACATCCGAGCAAGCCGTAAATAATATATCACCCGTACCTATCCCCTCTACACCTGCTGTACCAAGTGGTATAATCCCTTCAAATCCTTCAGACGTGTGGATTAACATTGTCCAATATCTATGGTTGATTGGGATTGTGCTGCTGCTCATTTACTGCATTGTTACTACTATTCGACTTTCACGAAACTTAAGAGACGCAACCCCACTTTTCGAAAATGTATATGAGCATAACGGCATCTCCACACCTTTTGTATTCGGCTTCTTTAAGCCTAGAATATACCTTCCAAACGGTCTTTCCGATCATGAAAAAGCTTATATCATCAAACACGAGCAAGTGCACATACACAGGTGCGACCACATGATAAAACCTTTAGCGTTCGCTGTTCTGTGTGTACATTGGTTTAATCCATTGGTTTGGCTTGCTTTTTATCTGATGAGTGATGATATGGAGAAGTCCTGTGACGAAAGCGTCATAAGACAGATGGGCAGTGGAATTAAAAAGGAATATTCGACATCACTTTTGTCCTTATCTACTGGAAGACGGTTTATGGGTGGTTCACCACTTGCCTTTGGCGAGAGCAACACAAAAGGACGAATTAAAAATATTCTGAATTATAAAAAACCAGCCTTTTGGGTTATTTTAGTCGCAATCTTAGTCGTGGCTGCACTGTGTGTCGGGCTCATAAGTAATCCGAAAAATGATCCATTAACCGTAAAGGATTATGCCGAGCAATTTATGGAGCAGAACATTACGAGTTATGAGAACAGTAGAGATATTAAAATAATTGATAGTCAAATTACTAAGCTTGAAAAAATAGCGTCATTGGACGAACTGCTTGCAACACCCTTGGAAATTTGGAGTTTAGAATATCGCTTGAAACCGGATGATCCAACTAAGCTGACGATGACGGAAAATACGGTCGATGGATTTATTACCGAAGAAGGAAGCATGGGAAAGCCGATACTTATTTTTTCCATTATGAATTCAACACCGCAGTATCTGGGCGTCATCAGGAGCGGAGAGAATGATATGTCTTCACCAGCCGGTCAAGAAATGGCAGTGCGTGTGTTTCTTGAAGCAAACCATCAGCTTCCGCATGAAACTTATAGTGGGAAGCATATTCTAGTGAAATTCCCCTTAACTACAGGCGAAACAAGCCAACTGTTGTTATCCCAACCTGTTATTCAAGGCGCTTCAGGGATTTGGAGTGTAGAGCGCTGGAAGGATTCGAACGGAAATGAGTATTACAATACACCTCAAGCCGATGTTACGATAGCTGAATATTATGCCCGTCTGCAGACATTAGCTGATGAGGGGGAGGAGCCAGCACAACTTGATCCTTTACAGGTCGCAATGAATTATATAAGCAATGATATTGGAATGGGTCAGCATGTTAAGCTGGATCAGCTTGTGGTGGACAATGAGGCTACAGCTGATGATTTTGCGATCACGCCCGAGAGTATATTAATAGGCTATGTTTTTAATCTTAGCCTGGAGAATCATTCCTTTGATTTTGATAACATTGAATGGCTAACAATGGAGGATTCCGCTCGCTTTAAAGGGTTGAATATTAATCCAGATGATGATATGCCTAATGGATTTTATATCCTCAACAAATATACGTATACCGATCCATTAGAAGTTACAGAGGATACGAGATATTCTATAGTTGATGCTAATGCGGGTGCTCTAAAAGAAGTAAGCAAGCAGGAGTTTATCGAATATTTCAAGCAATATACTGACTTTATGCCCCCATGTGTGATTACTAAAAAAGACGGATATGTCACCAGCATTGCTGAGAAATATATGCCGTAAAATTTCCACTGATGAAAAAAGTTGAAGTATATTTATAGTGCAGAAGAACCCGCAAGTGGTGCGGGTTCTTCTAAATGTTCTTCAGCATGTGTATAGGTGCTGGCTCGTTTACGTTACCTTCGGCACAATGTATTCGGTTATTCGCATACATTTGGCTTATTGCGTTACCTTCGGCACAATGTATTTGGTTTTTCGTATACATTTGGCTTATTACGTTACCTTCGGCACAATGTATTCGGTTATTCGCATACATTTGGCTCGTTTACGTTACCTTCGGCACAATGTATTCGGTTTTTCACATACATTGGCTTATTGCGTTACCTTCGGCACAATGTATTCGGTTATTCGCATACATTTGGCTTATTGCGTTACCTTCGGCACAATGTATTCGGTTATTCGCATACATTTGGCTCGTTTACGTTACCTTCGGCACAATGTATTTGGTTTTTCGCATACATTGGCTTATTGCGTTACCTTCGGCACAATGTATTCGGTTTTTCGCATATATTGGCTTATTTACGCTACCTTCGGCACAATGTATTTGGTTTTTCGCATACATTTGGCTCGTTTACGTTACCTTCGGCACAATGTATTCGGTTATTCGCATACATTTGGCTCGTTTACGCCTTCGGCACAATGTATTCGGTTATTCGCATACATTTGGCTCGTTTACATTGCCTTCGGCACAATGTATTCGGTTATTCGCATACATTTGGGTCGTTTACGTTACCTTCGGCACAATGTATTCGGTTATTCGAATACATTTGTCCGTAAGCTCGACTAAAACATGTATTCTAAGGATTTAAGATCCGCTCGGTCCGTCATCCCAAAGAGGCGTGTGCTTAATTAAAAACAGGGCTCCCCATGGCCAACAGTAGAATATAGGCCCATCCCTTGAGTTCATTTCACATTTCTCCGCAATCTAGAAATTTCAAAAAATTCTATTATAGCAAGTATAAACGCCTTCGGTGTTCTTAATAGGATGGTAGAGTCTAGGCCATTGGCAGATCCAACTGTTTACGAAACTTATTCCGAACTACGACAGAGAGTGCATCTAGCTCGACAAGCTCTGTCAGAGCGTACGCCTCTTGAAGACCAACCTGCATTAGATGCAGTATATGTGACACGGATGCACCGCCAGCTCCATTTTCTTTTTTAACAATTACGTCACCTACGGGAATTTCTCCCTTTATACTGATCTGACAATTTACAAAATTTCAACTATTTAAAGAAAGGTATTGATAATTATTCTCATATGATTTAATATGATAACGATTCTCATTATCATTGCTTAGAATTAAGGAATGATAAAAAAAATATAGATGGGGAGATAGAAAATGAATCAGAAAAAAGTTTTATTAGCAGGGGTATCAGCAGTATTAGCTTTGAGTTTGGCAGCTTGTGGGAACGATGCAAAGGACAACGCAGCTTCAGAAAAAAGTGCAAATAATGCTGGAGTAGCAACAGAGGGAAATGCAAATAACAAAGGAAATGCGGCGGCAGCAGAGACAGTTGCCACTGAACAAACCATTACATATCTAGGTAAGGATTATGTAGTACCTGCAGAGATTCACAATATCGTAGCTGCAAGTCTGGAATCTATGGAAGATGCTGCAATCCTAGGAGTGAAACCTGTAGGCGTACTTGCAATAGCAAATGCCATTCCAGGTTATCTGTCAACTGAATTAGCTGGTGCATCTTTAGTGGGGGATAAATTTGCTCCGAGCAATGAGGCGATCTTGCAGCTAGATCCAGATGTTATTTTAGGGTCTTCCAAGTTTGGTGAAGATGTATCGGGTGCGCTTAATAAAATTCAAACGATGATTCCTTATTCACATATCTCAACAAACTGGAAAGATAACTTGCGCTTATTAGGTCAATTATCCGGTAAGTCAGCAGATGCGGAAAAGATTATTAGCGATTATGAATCTAAAGCCGCGGGTGCAAAGGCTGAGATTGGAGAAAAACTGAAAGATAAATCCATTCTTGTGATCCGTATTCGTCAGGGCAGCATGTGTGTATATCCTGCTGGTGTTTATCTAAATCCGGTTATTTACGAAGATTTAGGTGCTACCATTCCCGAAGTAATAACAACTACTAAAGCTCAAGCTGAGCTTTCACTAGAAGCTTTAGCGGAAATTAATCCAGACTATATTTTCTTGCAGTTTGAGACCAGTGAGAATACGGATAATGCAACAGCACTTGATGATTTACTTAAGAATCCGATCTTCAAAAGCGTGAATGCAGTCAAAAACAATCATGTCTTTGTAAATGCAATTGATCCTTTGGCGCAAGGTGGTACGGCTTGGTCAAAAGTAAGATTCTTGGATACTGCAATTGAAAACCTGTTGAAGTAAAACTGAAGGTGCGATGAATAAGATGAATACAAAAAATTGGAAAGTTATATTGATCCTATCAACTTCTCCATTATTCATCGTATTAGCAATGGTTGTATCCGTCTTATATGGTGTTAAGGATATTGGAATAGCAACAATCTGGCAGGCGATTACACACTTCGACGCAAATAATGTGGACCACAACATTATTATGACATCTAGATTACCGCGTGTAATCGCCGCTTTATTAGTTGGAGCGGCCCTGGCTGTTTCAGGGGCATTAATGCAAGGCGTTACACGGAATTATCTTGCATCACCATCGATTATGGGAGTAAATGACGGATCGGCATTTGTTATTACGTTGGCTATGGTGTTTTATCCTGGATTATCGAATGTTCATATGATTCTTTTATCCATGGTGGGTTCCGCTATCGGAGCGGGGTTGGTTTTCGGATTTGGCTCATTGGTCAAAAACGGCTTATCTCCAGTCAGACTAGCCATTATTGGTACTGTAATTGGTACATTTTTAAGTAGTATTGCCTCAGCAGTAGCGATGTTTTTTCAAGTCTCACAAAATGTTAGCGTTTGGTATAGCTCAAAAATAAATACTGTAAATCCAGATATGCTAATATTATCCATTCCCTTTATAATCGTTGGTCTGCTCTTGGCGGTTAGTATTTCTAAATCTGTAATGGTTGCCTCCCTAGGGGATGAAACAGCAATTAGCTTGGGTCAACGGACAAAATGGGTGAAAATCATCAGTATTTTATCTGTTATATGTCTGACCGGAACAGCAGTGGCCTTAGTAGGTAAGATTGCCTTTGTTGGTCTAATTATTCCTCATATTACACGTTTTATAGTTGGTATCGACTATCGTTTCATCATTCCTTGCTCAGCAGTCATTGGGGCTGTTTTTTTAGCATTTTGTGATGTCTTAAGCCGGTATATTAACTTTCCGTTTGAAACGCCAATTGGCGTTGTGACCGCCTTTATTGGCATCCCGTTCTTCCTTTATTTAATTCGGGTTAAAGGGGGAGAGCAGCGTGGATAGAGGGAAAATACAGTATAGTCGCTATCTATTGACGCTACTAGCTTTTATCCTGCTTACGCTTGTGGCGGGGTATTTTCATCTAACGAATGGCGCATTTGATATGTCTGTCATGGATGTGATAAAAACGCTGCTGCGAATCCATCCCAATCCTAAATTTGACCTGGTTATTTTTCAATTTCGATTGCCACGGATCATTATTGCGTCATTAGTAGGCATAGGTCTGGGGATAGCTGGAACGGTCATTCAAGGCATTACCCGAAACGGGCTGGCTGATCCAGGTATCCTTGGGATTAATGCAGGTGCCGGAGCTGCCATCGTTGCATTTATGTTTTTCTTTCAGATGTCAGGGGTTACTTTTTTTAAAGAAAGCTGGTTTTCGATACTAGCCATGCCACTCTTTGGTTTTGTGGGGGGGCTTGCCGCAGTTGTGGTTATCTTTATTTTCTCTTGGCGGAATGGTGCGCTTGATATGCAACGTTTGATATTGACAGGGATCGCGATAAGCAGTGGTTTTGGGGCGTTGTCGTTGTATCTTTCTTTAAAAATGAATGCAAGTGATTACGAAATGGCTGCGGTATGGAGTGTTGGAAGTATTTACAGCGCGAATTGGACTTATATCATAATGATCACACCTTGGGTGCTGATTTTAGGATTTGTAATGTATCGAAAAAGCTACTTGCTCAATTATTTTCAATTGGAGGATTCCAGCACAAAAAGCTTGGGAATCTCCGTAGAAAAAGAAAAGCTAATCTTTCTGTTATGCAGTGTAGGAATTGTAAGTGTATGTGTGTCTGTGTCCGGTTCTATAGGTTTTATAGGATTGATGGCTCCTCACATCGCTAGAAGATTAGTAGGGATAAATCACCGCTATATTATGTTATCCAGTGCAGTGGTTGGGATGTTCTTGCTTGTGATCTCGGATTATTTTGCCAAAACATTATTTCAGCCAGCAGAGTTACCTGTGGGAATAGTCGTTTCGATTATTGGCATTCCTTATTTCTTATATTTATTAGCCAAGTCTAGAGTGTAGGGGAGAGTGAGCAGCACATATGTCAACACAAGTTGAACTCGAACACACAGAATCATGGAAACTAGAATCTCAGTATATGGGTTACACGTATGATATAAAGGTCTCACTTCCGAGAGTAGAAGCACCTGAGAAGGGATTTCCTGTCTATTACATGCTCGATGGAAATTCATATTTTCAATTGGGCCGGGATGTCGTGAAATTGCAGTCCAGAAATGCGCCGAAAACTTTGATTGCACCAGCCATCGTGATTGGTATTGGGCATTATGGTTCAGACGATGAGGTTTCTAAAAGAAGATTTTATGATTTTACGCCTACTGCGGAGCAGTATGTATATCCAGATCGTTTGAAAAATGCTGACTTAGGGCCACATGGTGGTGCCGAGAAGCTCTTATCTTTTTTAGAGTTAGAATTGATGCCGCTGATCGCTAAAAATTATAATGTCGATCCACAGAAGCAAGCCTTGTTTGGTCACTCATTAAGCGGTTTGTTTGTCCTATGGACACTATTCACTCGCGCGGAGCTATTCCAGTATTATTTAGCTTCTAGCCCGTCGATTTGGTGGAATGATCATGAAATCCTGGCCTATGCGGATCAATGGTGCAATCAGGGTCACATGACAAGACCCGAGCAACGAAAGCTGTTGATCACAGTGGGCAGTGAAGAGGCGTTTATGGTCGATGATGCTAAAGGATTATTTTCAAAATTGTGTGAGTATTCTTTGCCGAATTTACAGGTTGAGCATTACGTAGCGCCAGATGAAAACCACGCGTCAGTAGTGCCGACCATCATGAGTAGAGCGTTCCGTCTGTTGAATAGTTAAGGAGGGGGATGACGAAAATCATGTTAGGAGAACTAACTACCTTCGAACATATGGGGCGACAAATCACCGTGTATCTTCCTAAAGCATATCAATCGTTTACAGAACGAAGCTTCCCCGCGGTTTTCTTACAGGATGGCGATTTTTTGTTCAAAGAATCGATTACAGCTATAGAAAATGATGTGAAAGAGGGGATTACGGATCCGGTTATTTTTATCGGGATTGATTCTCAGCATCGTAATGATGAATATACACCTTGGGAAATGCCTGCTCTTTTTAAGGATTGGTCTTTTGGGGGCAAGGGGGATGCCTATTTAGATTACGTCTATCAGAATCTTGTTCCATATATTAAAAGTGCATATCGCATCTCTCAAGAGCCAGGCAAATTGGCATTAGGCGGTGTTTCATTAGGTGGATTAATAAGTCTGTATGCGATGTACAGGACGGAGCCAATTTTTGATAACTATATACTCATATCTGCGTCTGTGTGGTTTAAAGATTTTATCGATTACATGGAGATTACAAGGTTAGATCGGGAATGCAAAGTTTATATGTATGTAGGTGAACAGGAAGGTATCCAGAAGACTAATGCACAGAAGGACATGGTCCCTAATAGCAAACGTGCTTTTAATCTTTTAAAAGAGAAGATAGATGGAGCGGATCATCGTGTGAAGTTTGAGACAGATCCACTGGGAACGCATAATGACACCTTTTTCCTACAATATTTTCCGAATAGCATCCGATTCTTGTTTCCCGTAAAATGATAAAAAGGACGAGCAGGAGGGAGTATCCTTGCATCGTCCTATTTTCACGGCTTTAGTTGCTCTTCTGTAAATTCTCAAGATGTACGTCCAGATTATCAAAGGTTTGAGAGATACCCGGCAGCATCCCCATATCAATCACTTGTTGTAACGCTTCTGGAGAAGCGTATTTACCGGTGTTTACCAGCTTCGTTTGACCAGCCAGCTCGATAAAATCTAGTTGTACAAGCGTTTCAGGCAGATCTTTCGAAATATTACCCTCTGCATCTGAGAACCAGTCCGTATAAATAATTTGCTCCGGAAACGTAATTTCCCGATAAAGCGCTTTGCCCCATGACTCCATACCGTAAAAATCACCCTGATTCTTATCCTCGCATTTCATGCAATAATGCCAAGTCCCCCCTGGACGGAAATCGACATGACATACGGGAATCGTCCAACCTTTAGGCCCCCACCAATGCTTCAAATGCACAGCCTCAGAAAAAGCCTTAAAAACTAGCTCACGTGGAGCTTTAAAAATACGCTCTAAGATTAGTGTACTGCCTTCAACTTTGTGTACTAGGTGGTTGGTTTGGTTAGAATTTGTCATGGGATAGATCCTCCTCGTTTACTTTTCCTTATCTGATTCCTTGCTTTGTAGCTTCTGCAAATAATCATCCAGTCGATCGTAGCGTTCCTCCCACATATGGCGGTAGGATTCTAACCAAGTGTCTATTTCCTTAAATGGTTCAGGTCGGAGCTTGCAAATACGCCGATTAGCAACTGCTTGCACTTCAATAAGCCCCGCTTCACTGAGTACACGCAAATGCTTAGACGCTTGAGGCTGCCGCAGCTGAAGATTTTCCGCGATCTCTCCAACGGTTAGGGGGCTATCGCGTAATAGTTCAACGATCTGCATGCGGTGAGGCTCAGCTAAGGCACTCATTACGTTAGTATTCATAAACAAAAATCACTTCGATTCATTGAATTGATTCGTATTTCCTATTCGTGATTACAATATACCATTATGCGAATATTCCTGTAAAGGTATATTTAAAATTTTCATTGTATGATAACTTCAAAAGAAGGGCATAGTACAAGCATTAAGAAGAAAAATGTTCCATGATAACCACTAAACTTTACAAAAAACATAGGAATAGATATAATTAAGTATAACTTATCGGTTTTTGATGTACGCAAGGGGCCTAACGCCAGTAGGCTCCTTTTGTATTTCTTGGCCATGTTACAGGAGGGTGAAGGTCATACACAATGAAAAAATTATGGTTTGTGTTCATTATGGTCCGCATGGGGAGCGTTTAATCCGGCGTGGTGTGCAACTGTCTGAAATAATAGGGGCCCCATTGTTTGTATTAAATGTCGATAGTTCGGACAATGATGAATATAATCAGAGCAAAGAAATGTATATGACGGTTTGGAAACGTCTTGCCGATGAAGCTGGCGCAGAGTTTATCATTCGGAAACGTGAAGGCCGTAAAACAACTGATATTATTGTAGAAGTAGCTGAAAAGAATGAGGTTACACAGATTGTCATCGGACAATCTGCCCAGACTCGATGGCAGGAGCTTACCAAACGTAATTTCATCAATGAACTCATTGGTAAAATGAAAATGATGGATCTGCATGTCGTGGCCGTTCAACGGATGCGCGCCGGGTTGGAAGAAACCCATGAGGAAGGTGTAATCGCCTACCTGGTCAAAATTGGGGATGAGTATCAGCTCAGTGATGAACCCAAGGGAGAATATTCGCTTAAAGGAAAGTTCTTTCACGAATTACACACAGAATTTGAGAACGGTTTATTCAGAATTGAGCAAGAAGATGGAAAGGCTAGATATTTGCATATTTGTGATGGCACATTGACCGATTCTTTATAATCGGGCGTGCCCTTATCTTCATGAGGGCCTATTATTAAGGGCCCTTCCAATCATATGATCTTTGGCTTTTGGTAAAAAAGTAAGTACTAAAGTTCACAACTTGATAAGCTCAAGTGGAAAAGGAGGACTGCCTTTGCTGCATGTAATCATACTTGTTCCGTTTCTAATGGCCTTAGTAATCGCACTTTTGACCAAGAGAGCATCCAACCTTCATAGAGGATGGCTTGTTTTCCCCGGTTCGCTCGCTTTGTTTGTATATTTTTTAACCCGGATTCCCGTGATTAAGGGAGGGGATTTGGGATATGAAACCGTTTCGTGGATTCCTTCCCTAGGGATTGACTTGGTTTTCCATCTGGATGGATTAAGTTTACTCTTCGCTCTGTTAATCACTGGAATGGGTAGTCTTGTAATTATCTATTCGATTTATTATCTAGACAAGCGAAAAGAAGCGTTGACCCCTTTTTATATTTATTTAATGTTGTTTATGGGAGCGATGCTTGGCGTTGTGCTCTCGGATAACTTGATGGTGCTATACGGTTTTTGGGAATTAACAAGTGTCTCGTCATTTCTGTTGATTGCTTTTTGGCATCGGCGGCAAAAATCGCGGTATGGTGCTTTGAAATCTATGTTGATTACCGTATTTGGTGGTTTAGCGATGTTTGCCGGCTTTTTAATGCTGTATGTGATGACAGGCACCTTTAGTATTCGGGAAATTTGGAGCGAGGTTGGAGATATTAGTGGGCATGCGTTGTTTATTCCAGCGATGCTATTAATTCTATTAGGTGCATTTACCAAATCAGCGCAGTTCCCGTTCCATATCTGGCTGCCGGATGCCATGGAGGCACCGACACCCGTAAGCGCATATCTTCACTCAGCAACGATGGTTAAAGCTGGATTGTATCTTGTCTCCCGTTTCAGCCCTATTTTTGCGGGGCAATATGAGTGGTTCTGGATTGTGTCAGGCGTCGGTTTGATCACCTTGATCTATGGTTCGATCCAGGCGATGAAGCAGACGGACCTGAAGGCTCTATTAGCCTATTCAACAATTAGTCAACTTGGACTGATTATGGGATTGCTGGGAATGGGATCGGCAGCGGCATTTTATATAGGGGAAGAAGCTGTCTTTTATACTGCTGCAACAACAGCGGCTATCTTTCATCTTATTAACCATGCTATCTTTAAAGGCTCATTGTTTATGATGGTCGGTATAGTTGACCATGAGACGGGTACCCGCGACCTGCGAAAGCTGGGCGGACTGATTTCCATTATGCCGGTTACCTTTACGGTAGCGATGATCGGCAGTTTCTCGATGGCTGGTTTGCCGCCATTTTCCGGGTTCTTAAGTAAAGAGATGTTTTTTACAGCTGTTCTGAATATCCGAAACCTGGATATATTCTCTATTCCCTCGTTGTTTACGCTCTTCCCGGTTTTGGCCTGGATTGCCAGCGTGTTTACTTTTGCATACAGTATGATTTTGGTATTCCACACCTTTTTCGGAAAATATCAGCCTGAGAAGCTGGACAAAAAACCGCATGAAGCCCCATTTGGACTTCTGCTTGCCCCGTGCCTGCTTGCAGTGCTGTCTATATTTATTGGTTTTTTCCCGAATATTTTATCTAATACACTTATTATCCCTGCAATGAATGCTATTCACCCTATCTTGCAGACCGGGGAACCTTTTGTTGTGAATATCCATTTCTGGCACGGCTGGACACCAGAAGTATGGATGACACTTGGTGTTGTGATTCTTGGTATTACTGTATACCGAATCTATGGCCGCTTAAGTCTGGTCGATAAAGAATGGGGCAGTGGCTACACTTTAAATCAAGTTTATGACGGAGTAATCCGGCTGGTTGAGAAATTGTCTAGATGGGTGACTGGTTCTTATATGACTGGTTCCATGAGACATTATTTAATGTATATTTTTTCCTTCTTGATCGTAACGATTTGCGGTGTCGTCTGGTATTCAGATGGAATTACACTTGGTACGACGGAGTATACTCCTTTTTCTTTGTTTGAGGTTATTGCTGTAATGGTTTTGCTTCTAGGTGCTTTAGCTATTCCGTTTGTACGTTCGAGAATAACAGCCATTTTGTTAACAGGAATGGTTGGTTATATGGTTACTTTGCTCTTTGTTCTGTTCAGAGCTCCTGATCTGGCGCTTACACAAATGATTGTTGAAGTGGTATCTGTTACCTTGTTCCTGCTATGTTTCCGGCATTTGCCTAGGCTGGAAAAAGAGAAGCTCAAGCCTCGTGCGCATTTCCTTAAACTTATTATTTCCATCGGGATGGGCGTAACGATGACATTGGTTGCACTTGCTGCTTTAGGCAGTAGTCCATTCGAATCCATCTCGAAATATTATGTGGAGAATAGTTATACTTTGGGTGGCGGTAAAAATATTGTCAATGTTCTGCTCGTTGATTTCCGCGGCTTTGATACTATGTTTGAAATAACAGTACTAGGTCTCGCCTCACTTGCTATTTATTCCATGATCAAGCTGCAGTTGGATGGAGAGGGTACAGCATCCCAACTGAAGAGGGTTGTTCCCTATAATAAGCCTCGTTATTCTCGAAGTGATGATGTGTTACTACAAGCGGTAGCTAAAGTAGCATTCGTTATCATTCTGATATTTTCGTTGTTTTTGTTTTTTGCCGGTCATAATAATCCGGGAGGCGGATTTATTGGGGCTTTGATGGCTTCTGCAGGTTTGGTGCTGCTTGCTATTACTTTTGGGATGGATATGGTTGAGAAGGTGCTGCCTATTAATTATCGTAAGTTAATTGCGATCGGGATTTTGATTGCTTTCCTTACCGGGGTTGGCTCATTTATATTCGGCGTACCCTTTCTGAGCCAAACGTTTGGATATTTCCAATTGCCGCTTATGGGCAAAACAGAACTAACCACTGCAATGTTCTTTGATCTTGGTGTTTATCTAGCTGTTATTGGTGTCACTATGAATATCATACTTACGATCGGGAGGGATAGCTAATGGAGCTCGTTGTTGCCTTGGCGATCGGCGTATTGTTTTCCGTAGGTGTGTATCTAGTCCTTTCCAAAAGCTTGCTACGCATCCTACTGGGTACTAATTTGATTACCCATGGTGTTCATTTACTGCTGCTGACGATGTCGGGTCTCAAGACAGGGGCTCCACCATTGCTTGGTGAAAAAGCAGAGGCATATGTAGACCCGTTACCACAGGCGCTCATTTTGACCTCAATTGTAATTAGTTTTGGAGTAACAGCATTCTTCATTGTTTTGGCATACCGGACTTACCGTTCGACGGGTACGGATGATGTGGAAGGCACCAAGGAGGAGAGACAATGAACAACTTGCTAGTGCTGCCTCTGCTGATTCCGGCCTTTACGGCAGTGATATTGATTTTTCTAAAAGAACGAGTGGACCTGCAGCGTATGATCAGTGCCGTCAGTGTGTTTTTAAATATCTTGGTTGCTGGAATTATTGTGTATCAGGTAGGTACAAACGGAATCCAAACCCTAAATATGGGTGGATGGCTTCCGCCATACGGGATTGTGTTTGTTGCCGATGTGTTTGCGGCCTTACTTGTGTTAATCGGCGCTATCGTTGGTGCAGCTTGCTTATTTTTTTCCTTCGCGAGTATTGGGGAAGAAAGAGAACGGTTTTATTACTATCCGTTTTTCCATTTCCTATTAACTGGGGTGTTTGGCTCCTTTCTCACCGGAGATCTATTTAACTTGTTCGTCTGTTTTGAGGTCCTGTTAGTTGCCTCGTATGCTTTAATTGTACTTGGTGGCTCCAAAGGTCAACTGAGAGAGACGTTAAAATATGTATTAGTTAACGTGATTTCCTCTTCCTTGTTTGTAGCAACGCTTGCTTATTTATATGCCGCGACAGGAACGCTGAATATGGCACATCTATCTATGCGTGTAGCGGAAGCGGGACAAGGCGGTGTCATGAACGTCATTGCGGTTCTGCTGCTGATCGTATTTTCGATAAAGGCGGGTTTGCTGCTCTTTTTCTGGCTTCCGGATTCTTATAGCGCACCACCAGTGGCTGTTAGAGCACTGTTTGGGGCCTTGTTAACGAAAGTAGGATTGTATGCAATTACACGTACTTTTACATTGATTTTTATTCAAGACCCGGGACTCACCCATACACTGATCGCCTGGATGGCGGGAGCGACGATGATCCTTGGTGCAATCGGTGCACTGGCTTACAACGATCTGGGGCGAATTTTTAATTATAATATCATTATCAGTGTTGGGTTTATTGCTTTTGGGATTTCTGTCGCGACTCAGGATTCGTTAAATGGTGTAGTGTTCTATTTAATGCATGACATGGTTGCCAAGGCATTATTATTTTTCCTGGGCGGGATGATAATCTCGGCATCGGGCACCGACCGCTTAAAAGAAATGGGTGGTTTAATCCGACGTTATCCGTGGACCGGCTGGATGTTTTTTGTACTGACTTTGGCATTGGTTGGTGTTCCGCCTCTTAGTGGTTTCGCTGGAAAAGTTATGATGGTACGTAGTGGATTTGGACAGGATCACGTGGCTCTTGCGCTGATTGCACTCGCATCCAGCTTCGTAGTGTTATATTCCTTGATCAAAGTATTCCAGCAGGTATTCTGGGGTGGCGAGAAAAGGGAAGAACAAGTCAAACCGCTTCATTATAAATCTATGATGGCACCGGCGGCTGTTCTGTTTGCGATTGTAATTCTGATGGGTGTAGGTGCTGAGACGGTAAATGGATACGTCAGCCAAGCCGGAGCTGTACTGGCTGATCCTGCACTATACATTAACGCTGTCATGAAGGAGTAGATACTATGGCATTTCAACTATTATTGAATTTCATGATAGCATTCCTGTGGATGTTTCTGCACAATGACTGGACTGGTCCGCGTTTTGTCATTGGTTTTCTGCTCGGTATACTCATTCTGCTCGGAATGCGTCGTTTTTGGCCCAGGTTATATCTCGGAAAAGTGTGGGCGATCCTTAAGCTAATCCTGTTGCTGCTGCGGGAGCTGATCGTTTCTAGTTATGTAGTGGTAAAAGCCGTTCTAAGACCAGAGCTAAATATACGTCCAGCTATTCTCAAATATACTACAGAGCTGAAATCAGATTGGGAAGTGGCTACATTGATCACATTGCTCTGCCTAACGCCTGGATCGGTGGTACTTGAAGTATCGGATGATAATCGGACATTGTATATTCATGCCATGGATGTTGAAGACCCTGCACAGTTCAGAGCCAATATCCGTGATACCTTTGAGCGTGCGATACTGGAGGTGACCCGCTAATGATCCATTTTATTCTTATGTTATCCATTACGATCATGGCTGTAGCAATAGGCGTATGTGCTTGGCGTCTGGTGAAGGGACCTTCCTTGCCTGACCGCGTGGCTGCACTGGATACGATCGGAATTAATCTGTTAGCCATGGTGGCCGTTTTATCGGTCTTTCTCCAAACACAGGCTTTTATAGAAATTATTTTGTTGATTGGAATTCTTTCCTTTATCGGAACGACAGCCTTTGCCAGATATATCGAAAAGGGAGTGGTGCTAGAAAATGGAAATGATCAAGACTACAGGTGAGTTGCTGTTTGCCTTGTTAATTCTTATAGGGGCATTGCTTAGCGCTGTAAGTGCTATTGGTTTGATTCGGCTGCCTGATGTATATCTAAGATCACATGCTGCCGCGAAGAGTGCCACTCTCGGTGTTTTATGTGTCTTGGTTGGGGCATTTCTATATTTTGCATTTTTTCAGGATCATATTAGTGCAAAGCTATTATTAGGAATTGTCTTTGTATTTATAACTGCGCCTTTATCCGCCCACCTAACAGGTAGAGCGGCATATCGTTCCGGTGTTCCTCACTGGGACCGGAGAATTCAGGATGATTTAAAAGAGGTGCTGGAGAAAGAGCAAGTTATACCAGTAACCCCTGAAGGAGATATACCTCAAGAACAAAGGTAGAAGTGTTAGGAATTGTCTTGATTTTCAATAACAGCAGCAAAAACTATAACAAACCCGCATCTACACGCGGGTTTGTTTTTTATTAATGGAGTACTATTCTTTTGTTTACATCTCAACGAACCAATATTTTTCCTTCTCCAGCGAGCCTGCGTAGCACCCTTGGAAGAAACTCAATGTCTGCTTCAGGAATGTCTAATTGAATACCGTAATGGAAACAGTCCTGCTGTTCTCTATTCCATTTTAGAACTCCTTCTAAGTAAATAGATTCATCCGTAAGATTCATTTCCATACCAATCCGTACTAGGTTATTCTCTGGATTAATGTTGAGGGGTAACGATAAGTGGCAGCCTGTTCGACTGATGTTGAACAGTACAGCTCTTACAGGCTTAGAAGGAACCTGGATTCCGTTAATGCTAAGAATATGAAGATCAAGGGTTACAGGTTCTTTAAGGGTATATCGAAAAGGTTCAGTTCTGCGATTAGTGTTCATATGCTCCTCCATACTTTTCCATCTACTATAAATTATCGACAGGAAAACAGGATTAGTGAAGAGTTATTAAACATATTAAAGATTCGAAGTTACAAAAGCTGCATACCTGATTTTTGATTTTATCGTAACAATGTAAGTATTTCTTTTACAGAATTATCTACAAATGATCTTTCAGGACGGGATTTCATGATCACAGTAAGTCCAATTAATGATATGACTAGTGTCTGCGCTAAACTCTTTGCGTTAATAGCGGGATCAAGCTCACCTGAGCGCAAACCTCGATCAATCGTTTCTTGAAATATTACCGAGAGATACATCTGGTGTTCTCTTGTTAGGAGCTCAAATTTCTCATCGTGGGGTGAAAGTTCAACCATTGAATTAATGCAAAAGCATCCCCAGTTCGGATTTTGTCCATATTCCTTTGCCACTATATTTTCGAAAAAGTCACGGAATGCCTCTTTAACAGAAGAATTGTTTTGAAGCTTGTTACGAACATAGGCAGCATGAGAACTCGTATATTTCCGCAACGCAGCTTCAAATAGTCCTTTTTTATCTCCGAAGGTAGAGTAGATGCTAGGCCGTTGAATACCCATTCTTGATGTCAGGTCGCTTAAAGAGGTAGCCTCGAACCCTTTTTCCCAAAATACTTTCATAGCAGCATCTAATGCTTTTTCCTCATCAAATTCACGTGGTCGAGCCATACTAACTCCCTCTTTTCATATCGAACAGTATGATATTATTTTATGGTTTGAATCTTTGTATGTCAATTAAGAAATGGGTTTTTAAATCGTCTGTATCTAATTTTTTGTTGTTCTATAAGCTAATCTCTTGACAGTTATCTTTTTTTAGAGTTATATTTGTCAAATATATTTACGTACTGATCGGTATGTAATTTATGAATCTGATAAAAGTCAATCTCAGGAGGCGTTAATTTTGGGGGAATCTGTTGAGGAATCGAAAGCTATTATAGTGGATCAAACAGACAAAAAAGCTAAAAAAGTACAAGGAGGGCTTAGAGCGTCGGAACCAGTTCCTGTATCAATAATATCTCGTAGTGTGGCACTTTTATTTTCCGTCGCTTGCGGAATAGTTGTTGCTAACATATATTATGCGCAACCTTTACTGGACGCTATTTCGAACGAGTTTGGTATTTCTCATTCATTCGTTGGACTTGTTATTACAATTACTCAAATTTTTTATGCACTTGGACTGTTGCTACTAGTGCCTTTGGGTGATTTATTAAATCGGCGTTGGCTGATCGCTGGACAGATGCTGCTATCCGTATTGGCTTTAATTGTCGTTGGTACTGCCACCAGTAGTATAGTGTTATTCATAGGTATAGCAGCGGTTGGGTTTCTTGCCGTAGTGACACAGACGCTTGTTGCGTTCGCGGCAACTTTTGCTGCTCCTGCCGAACGTGGGCGTGTCGTTGGTGTTGTGACAAGTGGAATCGTCATTGGTATTCTACTGGCGCGAACTTTCGCTGGCGTATTAATGGATTTAGCAGGTTGGCGTTCTGTCTACCTTGTTTCCGCGGTATTAACACTAATTATGGCATGTGTATTGTTTCGGGTGCTGCCACATTATGAGCACACAAGAAAATCATTATCTTACCTACAGTTGATTCGTTCAATGTTCACGTTGTTTGCTCAGGAACGAACTCTTAGAATCCGTGCTGCACTAGGTATGATGATTTTTACCGCTTTCAGTATATTATGGACGTCTTTAGTATTACCTCTCAGCGCCCCGCCGTTTTCTCTTTCACATACTGCGATTGGAGCGTTTGGTCTCGCAGGTGTTGCAGGCGCGTTAGCAGCAGCGCGAGCAGGTCGCCTTGCTGATCGAGGTTTAGGGCAGAAGACTACCGGTGTAGCCTTGATTCTTTTGCTCATATCATGGTTGCCAATAAGTTATGTTCAGCATTCACTTCTTGCATTAATCGTAGGTATTATCCTACTTGATCTTGCAGTACAAGCCGTACATGTCACCAATCAGAGCATGATCCTTACTTTGCGACCTGAGGCACGCAGCAGGCTTACTGCCGGTTACATGATTTTCTATTCCATTGGCAGCGCCACTGGGTCGATCGCATCTACCAGTATCTATGTTTACTTTGGCTGGAACGGAGTGAGTTTGTTAGGTGCAATTGTGAGTGCTCTGGCTCTTCTTTTTTGGTCATTAACAAAGGAGTAACTGAAGGGATGAGTATTCGTGCTGAAAAATTGTAACACTGATCTCTTATAATTAGGTGCGATTTCTAAGTCTTAACGCTCCAGCCAGGGCTATAGTATTTCATGTCACCTGGCCGTGGGAGCAATTCGAAAAGTTTAATTCATCATAAAAAATAACAAAAAGCTCAATTAGAAACTACATCTGTTGTTGAATTAGGGAGAGGGTCTTCTGGTGAAATAAATTCGTGAATGATTTGACGGAAGTATCCGTGATTATCATAGCTATTGTACATACGCCAGGCCATTGTTTCTGAATTTCCAAAAAATAACCGCTCAAATTGGGTTTGGCGGCCACCGAATGCACCAGCTCCCAGTTCCCATGCGACCCGGAATAAGGCATTTCGGTACCGAGCATCCGAGACATTACCCTTTAAATACTGATAGAGGTATGAACCGGCACTTGAACTGAAGTCCGATTCCGAGGTGATCATAATAAGACCGCTTGAGCTGAGATTTTGAACCATTTCAACCATCTTTGGATAAAACTCTGTAAAGTGAATGGTTGAAGCTAGGAGGGGGCCTTTATCAGGTACGAGATATCCAAATTTGTCATGAGCTGCCCCGATTTCGGAAGCGAGCCTTAACGCTTTGAAGGTCTCTAGATACATTATTACTTTGGAAATCGGTACAATCGTGTAGGGTTCAAGGACAGCATTTTGTTCTTCTGCCAAAGATTCTAGCACACCGAGAAAGAACTCCGTTTTAGCAATATAGCGGGTGATGATTTGGTGACCAATATGGGTATGAAAGTGACTCTCACCGAACAATCGGGAACAGTAATTCTCATCCCCGTAATAAAAGATACGATCATGTGGGATAAGCACACGGTCGAATATAACAAGCGTATCCATTTCTTCGTACCTTGAACTTAATGGATGGTCGTAGGTGGAAGTGGCTGCATAGCTTTCGCGGCAAAAAAAAGTGATCCCCGGCAGATCATTAGGTACTGCAAAGGCAAACGCGAAGGGATTATCATCATCCACAAGGCAGGGGGAAGGCGTAGGGAATACTAGCATTTCATCGCATGTAGCCCCTTGTGTTGCCATCATAAAAGCACCGGTTACAACCATTCCTTCATCCTTGATTTCTACAACTTTAGCAGCTATAGAATCCTCTGTAGCATCAACCTGACCGGATATTTTACTTGCTTGAGGCTGGATGAATGCATGGGATAAAGTAATATCATGATCTCGGCAGTAGGCATAGTATTTCCTGAGGTTCTCAGCATATTTTGGATGAAGGTCCTCAAGGATATCGGCAGCAGTAAACAGAGACATGATTGCCGTATTCATATAATCTGGGGATCGTCCTAAAAAACCGTGATGTCTGTTTGACCAGAGTTCAATCATTTTTCTTCGGCGTTCTAAATCTTCAACACTTTTGGGCGGGAGAAAAGATAGACCAACAAGCTCTCCAGTATCAGGCGAAGGGTAGGTCATCTGCGCTAAATAACGTTCGTCACACTGCATGTTGTACATTTCGGCTTGTGTTTGTATGAGGCCTTGAAATGCAGGATGTTTGGATAAGGGCCCTTCGATACGCGTTCCTTTGTACCAGATATTGATATTTTGCCGGTCGATTCGTTCGATGTATTGATTACCATTTTTAATAGGCACATGTTCCACCTCTTTGAAGAGCTGTATTATTATTTTTAATGTACGTAATCATAATTCTTCTTGTACATTGTCCATACACCGAGTCAGAGAAGGGGCCAACCTAACTAGTGATTCGTATTGTTACTTTAAGGTTGACATAAATGAGACTTACTTGTATATTTTTTACATTGGATTACAAGTGTAGTCATTTGGTGAAAAGAAAGGCGGATAGGATTATGTCTACGGAAATTCCAAAAATCTCAGATGCCGAGTGGGAAGTAATGAAGGTGCTGTGGACTGGAGCCCCGCGTACGGCAGGAGAGATTGTTGAAGCTCTTGAGGGCAGCCGGGACTGGAACCCAAAAACGGTGCGGACGCTGATTAAGCGTCTGACGGAGAAAGGGGCTATCGGTTACAACCAGACAGGAAGGGTGTATTCTTATTACCCACTGGTGCGGGAAGAGGAATGCGTCCAATACGAAACACAATCTTTTCTGAAGCGGATCTACGGTGGAACGCTGCGCCCGATGTTAGTCAACTTTTTACAGGATGAGAAGCTGTCCCGAGAAGATATTGAAGAATTGAAGAGAATTTTGGATGAGCGAAAGGACTGAGTCGCTTGCTGGAAGCTGCATACAATCTGTTGGTTAAGATATTGTCACTATCCGCTATGGCGAGCGTGCTGTCTTTGCTGATCCTGGCAACGCGTTTCTTGTTCAAGCATCGATTGAAACCGACCTGGACGTATCTTCTGTGGATGCCGCTGATCGTGAGATTAGCCGTCCCTTGGACCCCGGAAAGTACGTTCAGCATTTTTAATTTGTTGCCGCTGGAGACAGAATCAGTTCAGACTTTCAATATTCGTTCTGCGCAGCCGATTGTAGGTGATTTGTCTGTGTCTTCGATGGACATTCAAGCGGTAGATTCGTCCACGGTCGCTGAAAAAACAGGAACAGGAACTTCACAGCAAGCCGAGAAAACGGAGAGAATGACACCAATAACTGCGGAAATCTACGATCCATTTGAGATATCCAATGCACGTTGGACGCCGATGTATTTGCTGGTTCTGGTGTGGCTTAGCGGAGCAGTGGTAATGATGAGTCTGTCGGTTCGTGAACAGCTGCGATTCACGGCACGGGTTCGAGGGGAACCGGAGATTCGTTCCGCAGATATCCTGCGGTTGTTCGAAACGTGCCAACGAGAGATGAAGGTAAGGCGCCCAGTGAAGCTGGTTGAGACGAAGCAGATTGCCATGCCGACACTGCTTGGCGTTATGCACCCTAAGCTGCTGTTGCCGACATCCATGCTGCACACGCTGGAGGCGAACGAACTGCGTCATATATTTCTGCATGAGCTGGCGCATGTGAAACGTCGTGATATTTCGCTGAATCTGCTGACAGCACTGCTGCTGGCGCTGCATTGGTTCAATCCGTTGCTTTGGTATGCCGTTAGCCAAATGAAACGGGACCAAGAGGTCGCCTGTGATGCGCTGGCTTTAAAGCATCTTGCATCGGAGCACCACAAAGACTACGCACGGACTCTTCTTAAACTATTGGAAACATTGACCGGTCCAATCCGAGTGGCTGGTGCTGCCTGCATTTCAAGCAGCAAGAAGGAAATGAAAAGAAGGATAACCATGATCACCAGGCATAAAAAAATCACTGCACAAAACACGGTGTTGGGGTTAGCAGTAATTATGGTCTTAAGTGGCTGTACCTTGACTGGGGCAAAGCTGAGTTCTACATCAGCCCCGGAGAAGAATGTTGTTATCCCGTCAGCTTCTCAGGTTAAAGATATACCTGCGATCGATCCCAAAGGAACCCTATTAGCGGAGAAAAACGGAATTACTATAACTGCAAAGCCCACGGCTGAGCATGCACTTTTGCATGAAGTCACGGTAGATGTACGTGGTGAAGTTAACAGAACGTTTTTATGGGATGCTGGTGAAGATGAAACGCGGCCTCCTTCCATTGAAGAAGCGGATCTTAACGGGGACGGTATTAAAGAAATCTTCATTCGTATTACTACCGGCACGGGAACAGGGCTCTCCATGAGTGAGATTCATGTGCTCCAGCCTGACACTCTGGAAGAGCTTGTGGTAGAGGACCCGGTCGAGGCGCTAAATCGGAGGCTGAAATCCTCTATTACACACCGGAATAACCACACCTACGTATCCGCTGAACTAGACGGAAAGCATTTGACTAAAGTGTATGATCACACTGAGGGAGCTTGGGGCAAGAAAATTGGTTTTGGCGCCGTAGTTTCGTATGAGTTGGAAGGAGATCGTATTGTAGCCCGGTTGGCAGGAGCAGCATCCATCTCTGAGTTTCCGCTTGAAGTTATTGTTATTTATGGCAAGGAACTTACCATTGAGAGCGCACAGATGTACTATGGCTCGTTTATTTCTCCTCCGCTCAGTGAACAGGATATTAAGTCCTTGCTGGATAAAAAGCTTCCAGCTAGCGGCTGGACCTTTGGTAAAGAAGGCGATCAATACAGGATTGATTTTATGGATCCACCGAATGGCGAAGGGGAAGGCCTTAGCTATAAAATTAATCCGCTAACTGGAACAGTTCATGATGTAACTTCTGGCAGTCCAGTGAGAAGCCTAGTGAATCGAGAAGCGGTAGATCTGTGGGACATATCTAACGGTAAGGAGTACCAGAAAGAGCTATATAGGTTACTTCAGCCAATATTTGATACAGAAGGCTTCGAGTCAACAGATGTGGATTGGATTTCCGGCTTTATTGGAGATGGTTATTTGTTCAGTAATGTTAGGCAAGGCGGCAGAGAGTTCACGATAAAAGTGGATGTCTTCACCGGTCAATGGGAAGAAATTGCTGACCCGTATAAATAGTTATGTCGATGTCGAAGAACCTCTTAACAATAAAGAAAGCCCGTGCCTACCACGGGCTTTCTTTATTGTTACTGACTTAAGCAAATGCTTTCCACTCACACCAAATCCAGCCCCTACTGCTGTTGCATTTATTTTATATTTTCAGCAATCCGCTTTTCCTCCTATTTACAATTCGGCTACTCGGTGATACTATATAGTGGTACTAAGCAATACAGAGTAGTATTGGAGGATTTTAATGGATAACCTAACAGAAATGCTGAAGGGAGTTTTGGAAGGCTGTGTACTTGAAATCATCAGCCGGAAAGAAACCTATGGGTATGAAATCGTAAAAACGCTAAATGCGCTCGGTTTCGAAGATGTTGTTGAAGGAACGGTCTACACCATCTTGATACGGTTAGAAAAAAATAAACTCGTCGATATCGAGAAAAAACCGTCCGAAATAGGACCACCAAGGAAATTTTATAGTCTAAATGAAGAGGGATGGCGGGAACTGTCCATGTTTTGGGAGAAATGGGGATATGTTTCGTCAAGACTTACTCAATTGAAGGAGGATAGCCGTGTATAAGAACATGCTCGCTAAATTTAAAGATTTACGTGAACAAAAAAAGGCTTACAAAGAGTGCGTAAAACGTTCAAAAGCGCTCCCAAATGATTACCGAGAAGTTTACAATATCGCATCGCGTTACATGCTGAACTTCTCATCAAACGATTCTAGTGTCATCAACCTGTTCCCCGAAATGCTCGACATGTTTGAGATGGGAGCTGCTGAAGGTCGAGATGTTCTGGAGATCGTAGGGAATGACGTAATGGCGTTCTGTGACGGGCTGCTCGAGGACGTTTCCGCTCAGACTTGGACAGGGAAAATGCGAGCGAAAATGAACGAGTCCATTCACAAAAAACTTGGAAGATAGGGGGGATTAGGATGACATCGAACAATTGGGCGATTGAAGTAATAGGCCTCAAAAAATCATATAAGAACGTGGATGTGTTGCGTGGGGTGGACTTCACCGTTCAGAAGGGTTCAACTTTTGCTCTTCTAGGGTCCAACGGTGCGGGTAAAACTACGATGATCAAAATTCTTGCCACCCTGCTCCAGCCCGACAACGGAAGCGCAAAGATTAATGGAGACGACGTAACTAAGCAACCGGAGCAAGTACGTAAGGAGATCAGCCTGACAGGACAAAGCGTCACAGCAGACTATATCCTGACCGGACGCGAGAATCTGCGAATGATGGCCAAACTCCGCCATTTGCCCGATCCTGACAAACAAGCCGAGGAGTTATTGCGTCGTTTTGACTTACTCGATGCCGCCGATCGCCGAATCTCCACGTATTCCGGAGGGATGTGTCGGCGCTTGGATTTGGCTATGAGCTTATTGGGTAACCCTTCGGTCATTTTTCTCGATGAGCCGACCACCGGACTTGACCCGCAAGCGCGTCTTGCTATGTGGGATATGATTAAGGATTTAGCGAGATCAGGTGTCACTGTTTTTCTAACTACGCAGTATTTAGAGGAAGCTGACCATCTAGCCGATCAAATCGCGATCTTACACGAAGGTCATATCGTGGCAAGCGGCAGTCCCGCGGAGCTTAAAAATAGATTGCCTAAGGGTCATATCGAGCTTCGATTCGACAATGAAACAATGTTAAATCAAGCACAAGATCTGTTAAAGGAATTTAACGCGACGGCAGATTCGAACAATCTCACGCTCACCGTCATTACAGACGGAAGTACGAGACAGATGATGCGCCTGCTAACAAAAGCAGCGGAAGCTGACATAGAAATTGCCGAGTTTGCCCAGAAACTGCCCTCGCTTGAGGATGTTTTTCTCGCGATCGTCACTAGCAAAAAGGAGGACTCCCGATGAAATTCATTTATTTTCTAGGCGATACCGCCGTCATGAGTGGGCGTGTCATTCGCCATTCCACACGTAGCATCGACACGATTATTACCGTTATCGCTATGCCGATCATGATCATGCTGCTCTTTGTTTACATCTTTGGCGGAGCGATGAATACTGGTGATGTAAGTTATATCAATTATATTGTGCCCGGAATATTGCTCTTTTGCATTGCTAGTGGCGTGGCTTATTCTTCTCTTCGTATCAATAACGATCTCACGAAAGGCATATTCGAGCGTTTTCACTCCATGCCGATCGCAAAAGCCTCTATTCTAGGCGGTCATGTGGTTGCTTCATTAGTTTTTAACGTCATTTCATTGCTCGCCATTTTCCTTGTTGCCTTCGGAATGGGATTTCGGCCGAAAGCGGATGTGCTCGGTTGGATATTAGCCATTGGTATTTTGCTGCTTAGTATCCTTGCGTTTACTTGGATTGCCGTCACCTTCGGCTTGCTTGCTAAATCATTCGAAGGAGCAGGAGTGTTTTCTTACATTTTGATGTTACTTTTATTCGTTAGTTCTGCCTTTGCGCCGACTGACAGCATGCCTTCGGCTATCCGCGTATTCGCAGAATATCAGCCCATGACACCGCTTATTGAGAGCATTCGTTCTCTTTTACTCGGAGGAACGGCAGATAAAACTACGCTTGTGGCGGTATTATGGAGTTTAGCAATACTTGGGTTTTTCTGGGCTTCCGCTATGCGAGTGTATAAACGGAGAATGAAATAGACGTATAAAAGAGCCGGTGGCTTCTCGAAAGAGGGGGATACCGGCTCTTTGTGTGCACAGGCTAATTTTAAGATGCTGGCTGAATGGTGGGGTGAATATTTCTGTGCTATTCTTGAAATGTGATTTATATAAAATTTTTGTACATAGAATTAGTAGTACCGGATTTGGTGATTATTTTCAATAAGCGAATGGGGAATGAATGATATTTTTAAAAAATGGGGGAGTAAGTTATAGTGATACCAAACGAAGCACAAAACAAAAAACATTGGAAACGCGATATAATTATCTTTCTAAGTAGCCAAACATTGTCGTTATTCGGTTCTGCGTTAGTTCAATATGCAATTATGTGGTACGTTACGCTGACGACAAAATCAGGTATGATGATGACATTATTTATTATTTGTGGATTCATTCCTACCTTTTTATTATCACCTTTTGCAGGTGTATGGGCGGACCGTTTCAACCGGAAATATCTTATTATCATAGCAGACGCCATGATCGCCTTTGTCACACTGATTTTAGCCATTACATTTTTGCTTGGTTATGATGAAATATGGTTGTTGTTCGCCATTGCTGCAGTTCGTGCACTCGGAGCTGGAATTCAGTCGCCTGCAGTTGGGGCAATATTACCTCAAATCGTGCCAGAGGATAAGCTGACGAAGGTAAATGGGATCAATGGAAGTCTTCAAGCGCTTATGATGTTTGTTGCACCGATCGTAAGTGCGTCACTGCTTGCTATGGCAACCATAGAGGTTATTTTCTTTATCGATGTTGTCACAGCGGCGATAGCAATCTTTACATTATCTTTCTTTTTGAAAATACCGTTGCATAAAAAAGCGACTGATAAACAAACGACAAGCTATTTGGACGATTTTAAACAGGGTTTAAGTTATATTAAAAACCACAGCTTTCTCAAAACCTTTTTCATTTTTTTCGCCTTTTTCTTCGTATTGATGGCACCGGCAGCATTTTTAACACCGCTACAAGTGACACGCAGCTTTGGAGATGATTATTGGCGTTTAACTGCCATTGAAATTGCTTTTTCTATCGGTATGATGGCTGGCGGAGCTATTATTGCCTCATGGGGCGGCTTTCGAAACAAAGTATATACAATGACTTTCGCTAGCTTAATTATGGGTGTATGTACATTAGCTTTGGGTATTGTACCTGTTTTTTGGATCTACTTGGCTATGATGGCTGTATTCGGCGTAGCTATGCCCGTCTTTAATACGCCGACAACTGTAATGCTACAAGAGAAGGTAGATCCGGATTACATGGGGCGCATATTTGGAGTGTTCGGAATGATATCGACTTCCATGATGCCCATTGGAATGCTGATATTCGGTCCGCTTGCAGATATTATTGAGATTGAATGGCTCCTAATTGGAACAGGATTGTTTATTGTAATACTGTCCATTTTTTTCATACGTAACAAGCGTTTGGTTGAGGCCGGGATGCCGTTAATAAAGGAAGCATCATAAGAGCAGGAGTAGGGATTCGCTGTACCTGCGAGAATAAGGCGAACATGTGTAAATAAAAAGGAGCCCGACAATGACTTATTCACAGATGTGGAACAATTCAGAAAATGAAGCTGAAATTCTCTATTTGGAACAGCAGATTGTGGCCATCAAAAAAGAAATAATGCGAGCAAAAACCGCAGAACAACAGGAGATATTGGATCAAGCGCATCGCAAGCTGGCTGAATTGGAAGCGAAGCTGGATGAGCTAGAGGAGTAGGGGCTAACCGCCCCTTCGTGGCATCAATATTTTGACAGCTTGAATATCGGCCTCGCAACCGTACGAAGCCAATAAGCAAATACGGTCGTTCCGGTCCATGAGTTTCGCTTATTCTGTAGGTATTGATCGTTGATTATATAAGTCCGTGTGGAAGCGGGGCTTTTCAGACCGAACTTTTCCCACTCTGCCGGATCATTCGAACCTCCAAGCTTTTCAAGCATATTTTCCGACGCGATATTTATGTTAGAAGGAATTTGCTCGTAGGCTTCAGTGATTTGCGCATGAAATTCGTCGATAGGATTGCGGCTGGCAAGGCTCTCCAAGTGAATGCCTTCGCGAAGGTAAGAAACGTATGCAAGATGGTCAGCCCAGAATTCGTCGATATAAAAAAGCCGTACCCGCTGCTCCGCTGGACTCAACGGCTGCTCACCTTTCAAAATTCGGAGCCGCTCCGCGTATAGAATTCGCCTCTGATCCTCCACCATATCCGAATAACAATTCAGTTCCTTGTGGATATCGAAGTTTTGGCCCATAACAATACGCTGAGTACTGGTGATCTTGCTGCTAAGCGCCGTCTCGTCAAGAGCCTCATCCTGCCTGAGAGCGCGATCCGTTTTATGGATGCCAAAGCGAAGCAGTAACTCATCCTCCAAGCTTACATAAAAAACGGAAGCTCCAGGGTCACCTTGGCGGCCGGAACGTCCGCGCAACTGGTCATCGATCCGTACGCTTTCGTTCACATGGGTGCCAATCACGTACAACCCGCCCAGCTTAGCGACAGCTTCGGCTTGCATGGGGTTGCCGCCACCGAGCCGGATGTCAACGCCGCGTCCTGCCATATTCGTAGACACCGTCACGGCGCCGATTTCCCCTGCTTTGGCGATGATGTCGGCTTCTTCCGCATCGTTTTTCGCATTCAGAACATGACATGGTACGCCATTAGCCGCTAGCGCCTCTGCCAGCTTGGCAGACTCCTCGACGCTTGACGTACCAATGAGAATTGGACGCCTCGTCCTATGGACCGAGGAAATTTCTTGAACGAGTGCCTTAAGCTTGGCTTCTTTATGGTTATAAATCCGGTGCGGATGGTCGATCCGGATGTTTGAACGGTTCGGCGGGATTTGTACGACCTCCAGCGCATAAATATCTTTGAACTCCATTGCGGAAGCATGCGCGGTAGCCGTCATTCCGCAAATCTGCGGATACAGGCTGATGAAGTGTTGAATGGTGATCGTCCCGAGAATTTGTCCACTGGCTGTGGAGGACAACCCCTCTTTGGCCGTAAGCGCGGCTTGCAGCCCGTCCGGCAAATACCGGTTCTCCGCCACTCGGCCGGTATATTCTTCGATCAGCTCGATTTTGCCGTCCCGGACGATGTAGTCGACGTCTTTCTTTAATAATGATTCCACATGCAGCGCGCAATTTAATGAAGTCAGCAAGTGGCTGTTATGAATATCGTACAAATTGCCGCATCCCAGCAGCGATTCCGCCTTCGCAGCGCCTGTTTCATTTAAGTAAACGTTCCGCTGGAATTCGTCGAAGTCGTAATGCTCATCTCGCTTGAGCTGCCGAGCCACTTCTGCGAAACGAAAGCCATCGCTCCTGGAAGAGGGGGAATCGCCGCTGATGACTAGGGGTACCCGTGCTTCGTCGAGAAGCAGCGAATCCGCTTCGTCGACGATGACATAGTGGAAAGGACGATGTACGGTATCGGCTTCGTTTAATGCAATGGTATCACGCAAGTAATCGAATCCCGCTTCTTTGGCCGTAACATAGGTTATATCCTTGGCGTATGCTTCCTGTTTCTCGGACAGGCTCATGCCCGCTTGAACCGAGTGTACCGTTAATCCGAGGAAACGATAGATCGGGCCCATCCATTCCGCATCCCGCTTTGCTAAATAATCGTTAAAAGTCAGCACATGAATACCTTGGCCAGTCAGTGCATTTAGATATGCAGGCATAACAGCAGAAAGTGTTTTTCCTTCGCCGGTATGCTGCTCGATCAAGAATCTCTCGTGCAGAGCGATGGCAGCCATGATCTGGACGTCGTAAGGATTTAATCCAAGCTTTCTCTTCGCTACCTCGCAAACTAACGCATAAGCAGCAATAAGCAGCTCATCCAAAGGTGTACCTGATTTTGCTTTTTTTTGTAACCGGAGGGATTCCGCTTGAAGCTGCCCATCGTCCCATTCTTCCAAATTCCGTTTTCTGATGAGCTCCACGTTGTCCTGATAAACTTTCAGCTTATTCTGGGTATCGCGGTCTTTGAATTTTTGCATCAATTTGACAGCTATATTCATAGAAATCTGAGCTCCCCTCGGTAGAAATACGCTTAGTTTTGAACGATATTTGCGCTGATCAGTCGATTAAGATGTCCTTGGATTCAATCTACCAAAATATTCTATTAAATGCAATTTGGACAAATCATGACTAGCATAATGTAAAATTTAAAACTCTAAGCATTCATCGCCATCTTATTTAAGTTGTCATTAGGTGGATGATTTCAATTCTCTAGCGGAAAAGTACAAGAGGTGCATACAGGCTCCTAAATCCGATATAGGGGATTTGACACAGGCATACGCTGCTTTTACAATTGCCTATGAGTTGATAGACTTATGAGAGAGAGGCATATGCTGTGGAAACTATAGTAAGTCAAGCTTGGCCAAAATGGAGTGGAACGCTACAGAAGCGGAGCGGGGGTTGGAACAACACTACTTATTTTGTGGAAAATAACGGGAAACGCGCGGTCCTTCGAATATATGATACACATAAGGACAGAAACAAGATTGAGTTCGAGCATGCTGTGCTGGAGCAGCTTGGAACACGAGCTTTGCCTTTCAACGTACCTCTTCCCATTCTAACGACTACCGGTGAAACTATGATTCAGTTAAGGGAGAGTGGCAAATTCGCCTGCTTGTTCCGATATATCGATGGTGATTCACCTGTGGAGGAAGAGGTTTCCTACCTAGAATCCTTTGGAGCGGTGACTGGAGTTTTATCAGAAGTTCTATCAGTTATTGATCCCGGCCTTACTCCGGTGTACCGGCCATATTATGAATTGCGGACGTCTTATCCGTTATGCAGTCCGGAGGTGATCCGGGAGCTGTGCCTGAATCCGCCGGAACCTTTTAAGGATCTGGGAGATGAGCTATTGATGCTCTCCAGAGCTTATGAAGATATTACAGGTTCGCTGAATGAACTGGAGGGACTGCCACACCAACTAGTGCACGGTGACTTGAATGCCTCTAATCTCTTGGTTCATTCAGAAGACCCGGGGCAGGTGTCCTCGCTGCTTGATTTTGAGTTCTGTACCTATGATTTGCGGGTCATGGAGCCAGCAGTTATTCTATCTGGGCTGCTTGGGCATGTGGAGGAGAAGAAGATGATTCGTGATTTCTGCCGGGGCTTCAGCCGCAGTATCCGCCTCACCCCAGCCGAAATCAGCGCCATTCCAGTGCTGATGCTGCTGAGAAAAATCGATGTCTTTCTTCATTTTGTCACCCGTTATCTGGAGGGTACCGATGAAACCCGGGTACTGCATGAGCAGACAAAGCTGCTGTCCGCATATTTAATCCAGCTGTCTGCAGGAACAGCAGAAATTCTAGTGATATTGCAAGAAGAGCAGGGAAGTGCAAGCAGGCTATAGCTCACTTCCGCTATTAGGTTGCACCGCCGCTCCTTTGCTGTTCAGGATTTCTTTATACACCTCAATCGCCAGCGCCCGTGACTGCTTAAGATCAACGATAGCATTGGGTCTAGGCAGGTGGATAGCTTTATCGGACAAATCCGCAAGCTCCGGCAGCCAGGTGCGTATATAATCTCCGCTCGGGTCATGAGTCTGAGACTGGGTTACCGGATTCATGACCCTGAAGTAAGGGGAGGCATCGAATCCGAGCGAGGAGCTCCACAGCCAGCCGCCACGGTTCAGTACATTATCATAATCGCTCAGCTTCAGCCGGAAGTAACGCTCCCCGTAAATAAATGGACAGCCCAGATTTTTGGTAAGAAACATTGCGGTAATCATCCGCAGCCGGTTCGGCATCCATCCGGTTGTGTTCAGTTGGATCATTGCAGCATCAATTATCGGAATGCCAGTTCTTCCCAAAGACCAGGCCTCAAAGTATTTCGTACCAAGAATGCTCAAATCATACACCTTCTCATAACGGAAGAAATCTGCATCCAGACGGGCCTGATACAGATAGAAATCCCGCCAGGCCAGCTGTCGCAACCATTCTTCCCCATCGGTATCTTCTTCCGCCAGCCGAGTATACACAGTACGTGCTGAAAGGGTACCCGTATTGAGATACCGGCTGATTCGGCTGGTGCCTTCCTGTGCATACCTGTCACGGCTCACGTGATAATCCCGTAAATGCAGGTCTATAAATTGCTCAATCGTATCGTGTACATCTATCTTCTTTCCTGAAGTTGCTAATTCTTCAAACTGAAGTGTAATCTCTTCTGGAATCTTGAAATCTTCGGCAATCCTCTCGTCTAGCGCGGACGTTGACAGCTCAGCCAAGGTTGAAGAATAAGGCGGACGAAACCGTTCTGCCACGTAGTTGCGCCAGCGGCGGTAGAACGGTGTGAATACCTTGAAGGGCTGCCGCCGCCCGCACCAATCCATGAAATCTTCCAGATCGCAGAGCATGCTCTCATGATAAATTGTGAAACGGATGCGGAGAGAAACCGACGTATCGCGTAGGCTCATGTCTCTTTGTAATGCATAAGGGGTGTAATCTGCATGAATCATTATTTCCTGAATCGGGTAAGCTTCGCTCAGCCTCTTGACAATTATATCAGGCTCTCCATAAAGAATATGTAGCTGTTTGCCTTCAGTGGCGTACTCCTGCTGAAGTCTTGAGACCTGCGTCAGGAAGTTTACCCCGCTATGCTCAAGATAGCGTTGTTTGCGCAGCAGGAAGGGTTCCAGAATCAACACATGAAGGCTGCGAGAGCCAGAAGAACGTATGGCCTCAAAGGCTGGAAGATCACTAGTCCGAAGATCCTTGCGGTGAATGAAGAGAATCATTAAAAGTATTTCCTTTCTGTTATCTGAGAGAATAAACCGCTTATCCATAATACGATAGATTTAAAGTTTTGGCGATGAACTGTCCCTACTGGAAGAATTGGAGTCAGGAGATTCGGATCATGGGCATTGCATTCACTCTGGAAAGTGTTATAACCATGATATACACCATAACTTAAGCACAAAAAGCCCGCGCCAAGACGCAGACTCTTTATGTTTATTCTTCCCCAATGGCTATGGGATTCCCCTTTACGAGATGAACCGCTAGGATGATCTTATTTGGCAGCTTCTTCATAGAGGAGGCAACGAAGACTCTTATCCGGGTAGCGCAACTCTGCAATATAGCTGCTACCGTCTTCGAGTAAAAGTTTGACGTCTACCATACCGCGACTATTATTTTTGTCGGTATCTATCAGGTATGCCATAGTGATTTTTCGGGTCTCTCCTTGTTTGTCTGTTACTATTTTTGTAGCCTCGTGAATCCAGGCTGCGTCCTTTTCAATGGCCTTGGCAGCTTCAGCACTGATCGGAGTTCTTTTCAGAGTGAAATTAGCGGCAGTCGTATCCACTACCGTCCGGGTAGGATAATCAACGATTACGGTATATTGCCAGAATTCCTTACCCTGTGCTCTTAAGGTGTCCGCTTTATAAGGAGCGAATGTAATCATCCATGATTTTCCATTAAACAATAATATTTCGTTTAAATTGGCGTATACTTCCAGTTTGGAGACGTCAGCACCAAATAGCTTCTTTACACTTGTAGTGGCAAGGGCGACGGCATCGGTCTGACTCAAATCTTTGGAGTCCAGCGGAGTTACAATGTTCCGTTTGGACATGGCATAGTCCATCCGGTAGTGCCAGTCAGTAGTTTCTAAGAGTTCCTCGTCAGTCAATGGTCGATTCGGATAAACGATCCTGTTTTTGTCCAAGTCCCAATAATGCTCTGCTTGTCCCGGCTTTAGCGGAAGTGGCTGCTTGGGACGGAGACCGTCATACAAATACTGGTCTTGCAATATCAGCCTCCGGTTCATTTCATCCTCGGTCATCGGCCTGCTCTCGGTGATCTCATTATCAGGCTTGTCCGCAAAATCATAAATTTGCTGCAATTCTTCTTGAGTCATCAACTGCTGCAGCTCTTTGTTCAGGTCGGATAACGTAGTTTTTACTTTTTCTGCTTCTACCTTTAATACAGGCGTCTTGCTGCTGCTCAAGATCTGCTTGCCCGTGTCCTGCACGACAGGAATGCTCTTGGCAACGCTGGTATTCACAAATCCTGGGACAATCATTGCGCTAACCACCAGTACGCTTCCAGAGAACAAGAGCACTGTGAGTGTAGTGGAAATCTTTTTGTTGTTCATTAACTTAACCTCCATTAGGATTGGATGATGAATCTACTAACCTTAATCCAAAGATGTTATAGAGTAGGAGGGCAGTTGTTATGAAGTTGTAAAAAGATACGCACGCAAGTCCCCATGCCAAGATCAGAGTCTAATGTTAACCTGGCCTGATGTGCTTCGGCAATTTGCCGGCATAAGGACAATCCCAGGCCTGCTCCGCCGTACTCGCGTGAACGCGCCTGGTCTCCCCGGTAGAACGGTTCAAATACACGTTTGGTTTGTTCTGCCGAGAGTCCGGCTCCTGTATCGCGGATTTCCAGCACAGCTTCTCCATTCAGCTCATAGGCCAGCATTTGGATCTCGCTACCCCGCTTGGAAGCATGAATCGCATTTTCAATTAGATTGACTAAACAAGAAGCCAGCAAATCTGCGTCTCCCCAAACAGTAGTGATCCTTTGGTGGACATGAAGTTGTATGTCTGCATCCTCTAATTTTGGGCGTTCCGTCTGTTGGACTGTTTGAAACAGTTCCGGAATGTCCACCTGCCGGAGTGCCAGCGGCTGATGCCGGAGGACAGACAAATCCAGCAGTTTGAAGGCCAAATTCTTGAGACGGAGGGTTTCGCTAAGAATATATCCGCCCGCCGTTTGCTGTTCTTCCTGGCCGATGTTGGCCGTGGTCAGAAATTCGGCGAACCCCTGCATACTGGTCAAAGGCGTGCGCAATTCATGGGCTAAATTATCCACCATCCGCTGTTTCTCTTCAGCCATCTCCGAGAGTTCGGTGACTCGCTGCTCCACAGCCTCTGCCATCCGGTTGAAGTTCAGGGCCAGTTCGCCAAATTCATCTCTACTGCGCAGCTGCACCCGTTTCGTATAGTCGCCTTCGGCGATCGTTTTGCTGGTCTCGGACAGGAGATTCAGCGGCTTACTTAGCTGCCGGATCAGCAGATACAACAGTAGCAGCAGAATTGGACCCGCAATCAAGTTAATCATTACAAAAAAGCGGTTCAGCTCCTGTTGTTTGGCGAAGAGCTCGCTGATATCACGCTGATAGACAAGCCGCATATGCTGGTAAGGAACAGGAAGCGGTGTGGAGAGCTGAATAGACCGGGCGCCTAAGGCTTCAGGCTCGCCGCTATTTCCCGAGCTTTGCTCCATGATGTTTTCATTTTGGGGAGGATAAATCATCAAGCCGTTCTCCCAGAGCTGCAAATAAATTCCCTGCTTACGGTAGTAATCACCATAGGATTGGGAGACGCTGGCCAGGAGAATGGGAGTCAATGGGTTACCCCGTGCCTGAATAGAACTAAGGTTCTCATAGATATTGTTGACGATCAACAATTGTTCACTGGAGGCTCTCTGCGTCTCACTATCTATGTTGAGCTGCCAGCTTTTTTTCATCACCATAATCACACTTACATCCAGGGTGATGACGAAGAGGGGGAGCACCGACAGTAGAATTTTATGCCAGAATCTCATGATTAACTCTGAACTTCCAGGCGATAGCCTAGTTTGAAAATGGTTTTGATCCGTTCTTCCCAGCCCAGTTTTTTGCGTAGCTGCCGGATGTGGACATCCACGGTGCGGGTGTCGCCTTCAAAATCATAGCCCCAGGCTAATTCCAGCAGCTTTTCCCTCGACAATGCAATGTTTCGGTTGCGGATTAATACCTCAAGCAGCTCGAATTCCCTAACGGTCAAATCAACTGGCGTCTGATCCACCAAAACCTGCCGTTCCAGATAACGCACCTCAACGTCATCACAAATGAAGCTGGATGTGCCTTTTTCCCCCCTGCGCAGCACGACATTGATTCTTGCCAGCAGCTCAAGGATTTCAAATGGTTTAATGATATAATCATCCGCGCCCAGCTCGAAGCCTTTGATGCGGTCAGCTAAAGAATTTTTGGCGGTGATCAATATCACTGGAATCTGAAAATGTGCAATCCGCTGCATAACTTCAAAACCATCCAGCTCCGGAAGCATAACGTCCAGCAGAATCAAATCCGTCTTCTCACGCTCCAGAATTTCCAAAACCTCCGGTCCACGGTAAGCCTTGCTATATGTATGTCCTACCAGCTTCAGATTCATTGTAATTAAATCACTGATCGCTCGTTCATCTTCTACTACCAATATATTTGCCATTCCGTATTTCTCCTCCTGATCCCTTGCTGACTAAATGCTACTTCCCGTTATACACTATATACAACTAAAGGAAGAATTGTCTAGAAGGTTGGTAGTTTCATCCAGGGATGACACCTATCAGAATAGAATAGTATGTGGTCAAAAAAGAAAAAATGAATCCATACATTGCGAACCGTTACCCTAACAGAATTAACAAACTGTTGATTTCAAACCCATCTAAGAGATTCCAGTGTAAGGTATATAGGCCAACTCCAGCACCGCCAGCACATTCGCAGTCGTGACACGCAGGAGCTAGCTCTGTACGCTAATGGTTTACTTGGCACAGACAAGGTCAACGTCATAAAGCGATATCCCCAGTTTGCTGGATCATAGGAACGTCTGGATTTAAGAGCGTTTGCTTCGGAGGCCGGAGGCAAACGGATTGAACGTAAAAAGCCGCCCAAATTTCCCGGGCAGCCTTTCATATTCTTACGCGTGCGTCTTTTGAGATCAAGCCGTTTGCGCCTCATGTTTGCGAGTAGTTACAGTGTCTTCTTTTTCCGTGGACCCGTTGTCCTGACGCTTAACTGCTTCCTCGTCTCGAACCCCATTCAATTCATGTTCGTTCTGATGAAATTCCTTGAGTATATTCTGGTAAATATGAGCCTCTTGAAGGTTCAGTCCGTCGCGATTTTCTTTCAAAACCCAGTTCTCGACCGTTTTCTTCAAGATTTCGCTCTTCCGTTCCAGCAGTTCCGTATAACTCAATTTACTTCATCCTTTCCGGTTCATGGTTTCAAACGCCGGATGGACTTTTTTTACTTGTCAGTTCGTGCGTTTAGCATCACATCCGACGTAACGTTTACCATTATACAGAAAATCCTGGTCGAACCCAACGCGGACCAACCGTCATCAGATAGGGTGAGCACTACTCAGAATGGAACGGGAGTCCTCAGCGGACCGATTCGCAGAAGTGCGGCCGGATGCTCCGGGATGCTGACAGTTGCTTCTCTTTCATATAATCGTTTAACCAGATATCAAGCACACGCTTTTAACTCTAATCTTCCTCAAGAGCAAGCGTAATCCCCATAAGAATCCCAATCACTCTAATTTATTTCATACAATTGAATTGTATATTTGTATATACAGTCTTCTCCAGCGCTAATACAGACGGGTGCGACGAGCTGATTTAAATGGAAATATGGTTTTCACTGGGCTTATTTATTTTATAGATCACAGATTCTGGATCGCCTCTCAAACCTTCTTTATAGCCTTGTTTTGAATGATCCTGCCGATTTCCTATTGTGCATTCTAATGATAATGTGGCACACTATATATAGATAAAACCAAACGAGGCAAAGAATGCCCCGTCTCCTTTCCTTTTGGAATAGAGGCGGGTTTTTTTATGATTAGAAATATATTTCGTTGCAGAGCGAGGGGATAGGTAATGGGTTTCGAGAGGGAGCATAAGGAATGGTTATGTAATCATCTCAAACAAAGGAAGGGAGAGCGGCTCGATGCACTTAAACGCGGTCATGGTTACGGAAACCGCTTGTTTGTCGAGCGGGTGTGGTGGCCTCTAGCCGGACATTTTCACGGATTACATCCAGAATATGAAGTTAAAGACTGGCGCGGCAGATCCTATTTTGTGGATATTTTGTGGGAGATCGGAGCCTCGCGTATTGCATTTGAGATCATGGACTATGGCTCACATGGAACGGATCGTAGCAAATACCGGATGGACTTGAACCGCGGGCTTTTTCTACAGTCTCAAGACTGCACGGTGCTCTATATCTCGCTGGATGAGCTAAAAGAAAATCCATCCTTCATTCTCTCCGCGCTGCGGAATATTCTCTTTTCTTATTTGTTAGCAGAAAAGTCTGCGAAGGCAACCACTGAGAGAGCCTATTCCAAAATCGAGCGCGATCTGATGCGGGCAGCCATCCGGCACCATCGTTTCCTTCGCCCGGCTGATGCCGCGAGAGAGCTGGAACTGCACACGATGACGATCATTAAATACTGCCGTCAGCTGGTGGTTAAGGGTAAATTTCGCCCGGTGGCAAGAGGTTCATCTCAGCGGATCATTTACTATGAATATATTGGTACGCTACAAAGTCCAGATTTGATTTAAAGATGAAAGCCGTCGTGAGAATGTGAATGAAAAAATCGAATACAATGTGCCGACGGTAGGTAAATGAGTCAAATATATGCGAAAAATCGATCACAATGTGCCTCCGGCAAGTTGAAGGAGGCATGTGTATGCGAAAAACCGAACACAATGTGCCACCGGCAACGTAAAGAAGGCAGATGTATGCGGAAAATCGAATATAATGTGCCACCGGTAACGTAAAGAAAGCAGATGAATGCGAAAAATCGATCACAATGTGCCTTCGGCAACGTAAAGAAAGCAGATGTATGAGAAAAACCGAATACAATGTGCCATCGGTAACGTAAAGAAAGCAGATGTATGAGAAAAACCGATCACAATGTGCCGCCGGCAAGTTGAAGGAGGCAGATGTATGCGGAAAATAGAATATAATGTGCCGCCGGTACCGTAAAGAAGGCAGATGTATGCGAAAAACCGAATACAATGTGCCACCGGCAACGTAAAGAAAGCAGATGTATGCGAAAAACCGAATATAATGTGCCACCGGTAACGTAAAGAAAGCAGATGTATGCGAAAAACCGAATACAATGTGCCTCCGGTACCGTAAAGAAAGCAGATGTATGCGAAAAACCGAATACAATATGCCACCGACAACGTAAAGAAAGCAGATGTATGCGAAAAATCGATCACAATGCGCCCCCGGCAAGTTGAAGAAAGCAGATGTATACGAAAAACCGAATACAATGTGCCACCGGTAACGTAAAGAAGGCAGATGTATGCGAAAAATCGATCACAATGTGCCGCCGGCAACGTAAAGAAAGCAGATGTACGCGAAAAACCGATCACAATGCGCCACCGTCAACGTAAAGAAAGCAGATGTATGCGAAAAATCGATCACAATGTGCCGTCGGTACCATAAACGAGCCAAATATATGCGAAAAACCGAATACGATATTTTTCCAGTATGGTAAATGGGGCCTCTGATTTCCAGGGAATCATAAGAACCCGCGCCGCGGGTTCTTGTGATTCTATTCTTCCCCTGTCGCCACCGGATTCTCCTCATAACTAATCCAGTCACTCCAGCTCCCCGCATACAACTTCACATTCCTATACCCAGCTTTTTCAAGCGCGAGCACATTCGGGCAGGCGCTTACGCCTGAACCGCAGTAGATGATAATCTCTTGCTCAGGATCGATGCCCTCATAATGCTCTTTCAGCACCTCCGTGGATTTCCAGCGCCCTTGCTCATCCAACACTTCTTTCCAGAACTTATTGATCGCCCCAGGAATATGCCCTGCCTTCGGATCAATTGGTTCTTCCAGCCCTTCATAACGACGGGACTCGCGGGAATCAATCAAAAGCGCGCCACCGTCGTTAACCACATTTTGCACATCTTCCATGCTAACAAGCATCTTCTTCTGAACATCAGCTTCATATTGACTCGGAATACGTACCGCTTGATGATCACTAACGGGGAACTTACCATTTTTCCAAGCAGAGTAGCCTTCATCCATTACAAACACACGCTCATGCCCCAAGTATTTAAGCATCCACCACAGACGGGAAGCGTAGGCACCACCTTGATCATCATAAGCTACAACAATACTATCTCTGTTAATGCCAACCTTGCTAAGAACGGTGATAAGCTTGGAGACCTCGGGCAGTGGATGGCGTCCACCGTGTTCGCTTACTGGAGCGGAGAGTTGTTCTTCTAGATGTAGATAAATTGCTCCGGGAACATGATCTTCCGTATAGGCTTTACGTCCAGCTTCCGGGTCAGTAAGTAAAAAACGGCAATCGACTATAACCATTTCAGGTTCGTATAACCGAGCAAGCAGCCATCGGGGAGAAACGATTGGTTCCATAAAGATACCTTCTTTCTATTAATATGTATGGAGTCATTATAGCGGAAAATAAATGAGGACGCACCTTAAGCTTATCGCTTAACTACGTCCTTAAGTGATTAAATTAAACGATATCCTGAAGGCAAGCTACCAGTGCGCTGTATGGTGCGAACCTGCGCTGGAGTCAGCCGCTGATTGCTTGAAATGAGCGATTCGACATCTCCTCTACGGAGAAAGTCATCCAGTTCACGAATGCTGCGGTTACCACGCAGAATTACGAAATTGTCACGGAAGCGAGAACGATCGAACAGTACAAGCGTAGCGTTCGGATTCGTGGAGAAAAAGCGTAAGCTTTCTATTCCAGTAAGGATTGCATCAATATCTGCAATGCCTAGGTTGCCGCGATAGGTTCTGCGGAGTCCACGGAAGTTCTCCTCACTATATACTCTTAATCTGGGATAGATTACGGACGCTGCTTTTATGGTTACCATATTTTATCTCTCCTTGTTGGATTGACTTAGCAGGTAAATCTCCTGACTATTTGACCTCAGAAGATAACTTAGGAAAAAGGAGTAACCTGGGCAGTAGCTCCAGATTGCTCCTTTTTTGTTGAATGAAAATGTTAGATCAAGCGATATCCTGCAGGCAAAGTGCCGCTGCTGCGGATATTGCGAATCTGTTCGAGAGTTAATCTTTGATTCGTTGAAATAATGGATTCCACATCATTACCGGAAATGAAATCGTCCAAATCACGGATGCTGTGGTTTCCACGAAGTACACGGAAGTTTCCTCTAAACCGGGTTCTAGTGAAGAGTACCAATGTTGCATTGCTGCTGGTAGAGAAGAATCGAAGACTCTCAATACCATCTAGAATGTTGTCCGTATTACGAATGCCAAGGTTGCCGGTATAGATTCTACTGCTACCCCTAAAGTTTTCTTCATCGTAAACGGTCAAACGTGGGTAAGTCTGGGATACATGAACTTCTTTTTTCATTTGTCATTCCTCCTTTGTTATCTAATCTATGTTCATTTCAATTTTTGGTTTGGCAGATAGTCTAATAGAAAGCCCTTATTTTGCGTAATCCATAATTTCGGGCTTTACATCAATAATATATTAGTGTACTATTCAACTATAACACAGACACATTAAAATGAATTCATCAATAATAAAAAAGATGGCAGGGAGGATTACCATGAAGCAGGGAAGTAACGAACGCATGCAAGATTCAATCGTGTTGCAAATGAATGGGGTAAGCAAGATCATTAAAGGGAAATCCATTGTGGATAAGCTGACATTTGATATCCGTAAGGGAGAAATTGTTGGGCTATTGGGACCCAATGGTGCGGGGAAGACAACAACGATCCGGATGATGACGGGTCTTATACGGATGAGTGAAGGCGATGTGATCGTTCAAGGTCACAGTGTTAAGAATGATTTTAATAAAGCTATTGGACATATTGGAGCAATTATTGAGAATCCAGAGTTCTATCCGTATATGACAGGGCTTGATAATCTAAAGCAATACCAGAGAATGACAGATAATATTGAAGCTGGCAGAATTGATGAGGTTGTAGAATTGGTAGGACTTCAGGAAGCAATGAATAAGAAAGTGAAGGCCTATTCGCTGGGTATGCGTCAACGTCTTGGGATTGCTCAGGCATTACTGAACCGACCAAAATTATTGATTCTAGATGAACCTACGAATGGTCTTGATCCAGCAGGAATACGAGAAATGCGTGATTATATGCGTAGAATCGCAGATGTTGAAGGGATTTCCATTCTAATCTCCAGCCACCTGCTGACTGAAATCGAACAAATATGCCATCGTGCCATCGTGATTCAGAACGGCAAATTGGTGACCGTTACAGCGATTGGTGGGGAGCAGGAGACAGCTGCAGAAGTGAAGCTAACGATTCGCGTAGCCTCAGTTGAATCCGCAATAATCCTCTTGGGGAGGTTAGAATACGCAGAACTATTAACTATGGACAGTACTCGTTCTGAGGTGACAGTAAGTCTGCATGACAGTAGAGTGCCAGAGCTAGTGTCTGCTTTTAGTGATAAAGGGGTAGGTATTTTCCGGATTACAGAGAATAAACAAAGCTTAGAAGAAGATTTCTTGAAATGGACAGGAGGGAACCGCATTGCGTAGTTTTAATAATTTGGTGGTTAATGAATGGCTCAAGCTCTCGAAGAAACGCACGTTTTTTGTGCCTTATCTGATATTAATTCTGTTATCCCTGCTGTTAGGTTACATTGTTCATTCTGTCTCACCTGATCTGTTTGGATCAGCTTATGATTTTTCAGCAATGATGCTGCTTTCCCAAGGAATTGGGCAAGTGATTACCATTCTCGCAATCATCGGAACAGCGGGTATTGTCTCAAAAGAATATAGTCAGGGCACCATCAAATTCCTTCTAATCCGTGCGAGAAGTCGTACAGCAATACTTGCGTCCAAATATGCTGTAGTGTTGATTTACGCGTTCTCAGTGGCAGTTGTCGGCATGTTGGCGGTTTTTGCATCAGGAGCTTTATGGTTTGGCTTGAGTGGTGGTGAGGCTGGTATCCGTGAGATGTTAACCAGTTTAATGTATAACTCAGTTAGTACAGTTGTATATACAACACTAGCTTTTATGATCGGGATTTTGACAACATCTACGGGTGTTACAATTGGTGCTACAATGTTTATGCTGATGATAGACAAATTGGTTATTTTTCGTGAATTTTATAAATATGTATTATTCCCCAACCTAAATTTAGCTGCTTATGAAGGTGGAGGAGCACCTATGCCTGGAATGACGCTGACCTTTTCCATAGCAATGCTAGTTTTATACACAGCTGTCTTTCTGCTCATAGGCTTCTCCGTCTTTAGACGAAGGGATGTTGCTTAATCATGACAATCGAATTCGATAACAACCTGCCGATTTATATTCAGATCATGAATTACATCAAAGGAGAAATCGTCACAGGTAAGTTAAAACCAGGAGATAAAATTCTCTCGGTACGAGAGCTTGCCAGTGACCTGCAGATTAATCCGAATACAGTACAAAGAACCTTTCAGGAACTGGAGCGTGAAGAAATCGTGGAGACCCGGCGTGGAATGGGAAGATACGTCACTAGTAATGAAGGTACGATTTTGACCATCAAAAAAGAAATGGCAAAGGATGTACTAGATCGTTTCATTCGCGGCATGCAGGACCTTGGTTTTCAAGGTGAAGATATTTTAGCGGCAGTAGCAGAGAGTATCCGAAACAAGGATGGAGAATAGGGGGGAAGCAGGTTGGAAAATATACTTGAGGTTCATGACGTTACAAAAAAATATAGATCAAAGCACGCCCTCCGCGGAGTATCCTTTAATCTGAATGCGGGTAAGATCACGGGACTGCTGGGCAGTAACGGCAGCGGTAAAAGTACACTTATGAAAATCATCGCCGGGCTGACACAGCCTACTTCCGGTCGTGTATCCATTATTGGAGGGGCTGTAGGCATAGATAGTAAAGCAGTAGTGTCATTTATGCCCGATAAGCCGCTTACAGAATCCTGGATGAATGTTAAGGACGCTCTAAAGTTCCAAAGTGATTTCTATCCGGATTTTGATCAGACTAAGGCTTCTCGAATGTTGGAGTTTATGAAGCTAAGAGCTCAAGATAAGGTGAGGGATTTGTCCAAAGGGATGAATGAACGTCTACAGCTTACACTTGCTTTATCACGCCGAGCTAGTCTGTATTTACTGGATGAGCCCATCGGTGGTGTTGATCCAGTAGCTAGAACTAAAATTCTTAACGCGTTAGTAGAGTTTTATGAAGAGGACAGCACCATTCTCCTTTCTACTCATTTAGTATCGGATATAGAGCGGATCTTTGATGATGTGATTTTTATAAAAGAGGGAGAAATTGTGATGCATACGGCGGTAGAGGATATCCGGCTGCGCCAAGGTAAAAGCATAGACGAACTGTTCAGAGAGGTGTACGCAGAATGCTAAAGCTAGTGAAGTATGATTTTAGACGGGATAGGGATAAGTTTCTTGCTGTTTTTGTAATCACCATTCTTGTGCAGTTTGTGATAGGATTTACGGTTCATTCTGATCAAGACATGTTCATGATGAACATCACTTCCTATGCCGTAGCAGGTGTAGTACTTCTCTTTTTTAGTCTGCGCACCTTCGGTCAGAACCTGAGATTATTCAATCGGAGGCTTGTGCCAGTACCAGTCCTGTATACCGTTCTCTCACCGTTAATGCTGTTTTTAGGGTCGTTACTCGCTTTATTTCTAGTCGCTTATATTCATTTAGCAGTAGATATTATGATGTTTTCAACTTCGTTTTTACCAGAAAAATTTTGGCAGATTTCCGCATATACAGTGCTAATAGTCTTTTGGGCTTCCGCCTACTCTATGTTGCTCGTGATGTTCTCCATGACCGTTGCAATGAGTGTGAGAGTGAAAGGAAGAGTATGGATTGGGATAGCCGTTTTTTTTGTAATACAGTATATAATTTCTTTATTAGAAACATCGATGTTCGATCATGAAAATATCACTTTGGAAAGAGCTTTTCGATTTGAAGTGACGGATGAGGCCGCTAAAATAAATAATATTGAGACCTCTCAGTATGTTCTTGGCTTACTTCCTACCCTGTTCGAAGCTGTGATTATTGCGATACTAGTATTTGCTATAGTTAAGCTCGTTAAAAAAAGAGTGGAGTCTTAGGCCACGGTGAAATAACGTTTTTTAGAACGGAGGCAGAGCGATTAGCTTTGTCTTCGTTTTTATGCAAAAAAAAGACGCCTTTCTATGAGAAGGGCATCTGTTATGTAGAATTCTACAGGCCCTCTACATTTAGAGAGGCTGTCCATATATCGAGTTCTCTATGTAGCAGTTCCTCTTCGTCCTCGTTCAATTTAAGTTTAACGCCATATTGGTATTGGCCGAGTCCAAACATCCAGCCCCAACGGACGCTGCCCACGAGTTGAAGCTTTTCTTCGTTTAATTGAAGATGAATCACTAGCTTTGTATCGCCCGCCGTGAATCGAAGATTCAGGGGGGTGCGCACTTTGCAGCCAGATCGGCTAAGATCGAGCAACACAGCTTCTGTTAACTTACCGGCACCCGGGCCGCTGCTACTCATAGGAACTTCAATCCAGCATTCAAGCGGCTGGTTCATTACATAACGGAATGGTTCTTTCCTGCTGGACACATCCATAATTTACCTCCCTATCGTTTATTTGCTATTATATCGAAAGGGATTGTTGAGAACAATCTACTAAAGTGCTATTTTTAATAAGAATAAATTTATTTAATACTAATGAAGGTGATGAGACTCAATATGTACCAATACCTGAATGAAACGTTCCAAAAACACAATTTTGACCAAGGAAGCCTGCAGGATGGGGAACTAAATAACTGTACATTTGAGCAGTGTTCCTTCAAAGGCAGCTCTATGGAAGAGATGACTTCCATCGGCTGCCGATTTATAGATTGCGATTTTACTGGAGCCATGCTCAATGCATCACATCATAAAGGCTCGGCTTTTACTAACTGTAAGTTCACAGGTGCGAATCTGTTCGTATCGAAATTTGAAGATTGTAAAATGGTAGGTTCTGATTTCTCAAATGCTTATTTAGACGGGATCACACTTATCGGTGGGGACTGGTCCTACACGAACCTAAGACATACCAATCTTAGTAGACAGGATCTGCGTGGAATTCGATTTATAGAAGCGGATCTAATGGGTTGTGATTTGCAAAAAAGTGATCTTCGAGGGGCTGATCTCAGCCGCGTACAATTGTCTCAATGCAAGCTTAAGGGGGCTGACCTTCGGGATGCTATGGTTGAGGGCATTGATTTAAAGAGTTTGGATCTACGGGGAGTTCGTATGGATATAGATCAGGCTGTACTGTTAGCACGCTCTTTTGGGGCTAAGGTAGGTAACTAGGAATAGGGGCATCAGCTGCTACTGTTGTAGCGGTTGATGCCCCTTTAGATTGTTATCAAGAAATACATATGTACATGGTATGAAACTTCTTATGTATATTTGCTTGCTTAACGGTTAACGCAGTCTTTTTCTGGGTTTGGCCCACCATTTAATCCAAAGAAAACCTTCGTCATCACGGAAAAATTTAATGCCTACCCAGCGTAAGGGTGTCCATAGTTCTCTAAAGTAATATGAAGGCATAGTCTATTAGACCCTCCTATATAGTCAATTAATACTATATGTTACGCTAGTTTTAATGAAACTTCAAGACAATTTTACTTATAATTACATATTATGAATCTACGAGAAGAAAAATGCTCATGTGGGCAGGACCAATAGCCCTATGTGGGTTGCATGCTTCATTTATTTCTTTTCCGTTACTTATTTTACATTCGAATTGTAAAATATTCACACGCGCTCTTTGGGCGCGTTTTTTGACGTTTTTTTTGATTGGAATCTAGCAAAGACGCTCTATTAGTAGGGATATGCACAAGCATTTCATTATGCTCAGCATTTAATAAAAGGAGAGGAAGTGATGAAATGACGGAGACCGAGTTTATTGCGAAAATCGCAAATTTTGCTGTGAAGGACATGCATATCAGCAAGGTTCCGGCATCGCTAACGATAGCTCAAGCGGCGCTGGAATCGGGCTTTGGCAGCAGCGGATTGACTGTTAAGGCCAACAATTTGTTTGGGATTAAAGGCAGCGGACCAGCCGGTAGTATTACTGTGCAAACTACTGAATATGTTAATGGTAAAGCTGTTAAAGTAGAAGCTCTTTTTCGGGCCTATAACAACTGGGGAGAATCTGTTGCGGATCATTCCGCGTTGATTGTGAATGGGGTTTCGTGGAATCGCAATCTTTACAGCAAGGTGCTTGGTGCTAGTGGGAAGGTAGCCGCACAAGAGATTGCTGCCGCTGGTTATGCTACCGACCCAAACTATGCAGCAAAGCTAATCCAAATCATGAATACCTACAATCTGTATAAATATGATGATGAAGCCAAGGAAGGTGATGACGAAATGTCGGCAGAGGATAAACAAAGGCTGGTTAGTCTGGAAACGGAAATAAAGGAATTGCGTGCTCTTATTGTGAGCCTTACGGATAGCAAGGATACGCTAAAAACAGGTATGCAGGAACAAGGTCAGTCGATTACTAAGCTTTCGGATCGTGTGACTTTAATCGAAGGCCGAGCAGTGATGAATGTACCCCCTTGGGCTGAAGCGGCAGTAAAAGCAGCGAGTGCTGCAGGGCTGCTGGATACACCGTCAGGTGGCAGTTATGACTTCTATCGCATAATAACCGTGCTGAACCGTGCAGGCTTACTTGCTCCTGGTAGTGGAAAATGAAATAAGGAGGATTAAACACCATGTATAATGATGCTCTCAACAGTGTGCTTGCCTTTGCTTCCGTGCTGGCTGTTTTTGTAATGGCACTTGTACAACTTGTGAAGAATAGCGTGCAACTTCCGCGGAATATTGTACCGGTAGTTGGATTAGCTATTGGCTTGCTGGTTGGAGCAGTGGCCTATCCGTTCACTGATATGAATCTGATCCTGCGGCTATGGGCTGGAGGGCTAGCAGGACTTTCGGCGACGGGTTTATTTGAGCTTGCTTTTAACAAAAGGGATGGAACCAAAGCAGATGATAAATAGACTCGGCCTATCTGTTTTATAAAACAATCGTTTTATACAGGTATTGTGACTATGCAATCTATCGAGAACCCTAATATATTATCTTATGTCAATCATAAAGGGGGTGCAACGATGGGAACTTATCTTGATGGAAGAACGTCGCAAAATGCCAGTCTCGCCAACTCTATAGCTATTCCTATAACTGTTCTTAATACACCACAGCTTTTTGGGCAGATTGGGCTGATAACTGCTGGAGTGACTACAAATCCGCGTGTGCTGCTTAAAGGAACGATCTCTGTAACTCTTCCTTTAGCTTTAGTTGGAATCACAATTACTATTGTAAGGGGAACTTTACCAACCGATCCGCTTATATATTCTGCTACTTCAACTTTTGGTCTAAGTATATTGGCTCCGCAAGTCATAACCTTTTCAGCAGACGATTTCTTACCTGCAATTACACCTCAACTCACTTATACAGCATTTGTTTCATCTAATCTTCTCGGCACAGTTCGTGTGGGTCCGGAAAGCTTTGACGGTATATTAGTTTCTGATTAGACATCTTTACACTAACCTCGCGCAGTTTGCGGGGTTTTATTTTTAACCGTTCGCCCAATCTTCTTGGAGGATTAATACATATCCTGTGGTGTATTCTAAAATACGGAGGAGGTCTTCTCATGGGTGCAGAATTTGGTGGGGTTGGTGGCGCTTTTACTAATACAGGCGCAATCTTAGTGTTGTTCATCTTGTTAGTAATTATTACGAGCGCATGTATATTCTAGAGATATGAAATAGTCTGCTTCTAGCATTAGTGCTGGAAGTGGGCTTTTTTTTATCGTGTTATGTTGATTGTGCTATTAGTCATTGTCGTAACAGCTGGAAGTTTTTATTTCCATCATGTCGCTATTGCACGTGTCTCAATCAAGTCTGGAAGTGGAACAATCTAAAGATACTGAAGGTACTACATAGCAGCTCCTGAGCACACCGATAAGACGGTAATTATTGCGCATGGTTATGCTGGAAATGCGACTCAAATGAGCGGATATGCCAGAATGTAATACGTAAGACTAGAATATAAGATATTGCTGCCTGATGCTAGAGGACATGGTGATAGCAGTGGTAATTATATTCGGGTTGGGTTGGCTGGAGTGCAAGGGTTATTTGAAGGGGGTTCAGCGCGTCTTGGAAGCGAATGGCCAGAACACATAAGTGATTCTTCATGGTGTGTCCATGGGGGAGCTACGGTCATGGGAAGCTTTCCGCATGGATCCGGTTCAATATTAGAGCGTAGTTCCAGAGCTTATTGGGAAATTCGTGAAGTGAGTGTCTATTTAAGGGCTGCCGGCCGAAAGGGCAGTCCTTTTGTGTTTGACTTACCCTTTAGCAAACTTATAGTGTGAGTTTGCTTTTTATTCACAAATAAATGCAACATATAAATTGCATTATGTAATAAATATATTATAATTGGGGATATGGGAGGGATAATAATGAAAAAAAGTAAAATTAATGATGAACGAATTGTATCGCAAAGAAGAATGACTCAAAGTGATGCTTATCAAATATTAGTATATTGTTTGATGATTTCAGTACTGATTCAACAATTCATAATGAATGCTCCGTTTGAGCAATTTGCAGTCGAGTTTTTCTGTTTGATTGGTAGTGGAATATATATAACGATACGAAACTTGTCAGTGGGTGTTTATATTTGGGATCCCCCAAATCAAACCAACAAAAAGCTGCTCACTAACAGTATTATTTCCGGCGGGATTTGTGTTTCGCTTCTTATAATTTTGGCGGGAGAAAGAAAAGTGTGGAATATGACTTTAATCTTTGTTGCTGTCACGATTATTCATTTTCTTACACATCTTGTATTACGGAATATAAACAAAAAAAGACAGAGGCAAATTGATGATGAAATAAGTAGTGATGAAGATATGGAATGCTGATCACATAAAAGGTCTTAGAGCACGATGTTCTTTCTTAGTCTGTTTTTAAAAGTTCGTTCTATTTTAAACTATTGCTTGGATAGTAGATGATCAACATATAACTACTGGCTAGCTTACTCGGTTGGTGTAAAGTATAGGAGGCTTGAATTTAAAATGCTCAAATACATTCATCTACTAGGTCGAATTACGATAGGATTATCTGTTTTGATAATTCCTCTTAGATTAGGAGGTATTCCCACAGCTCTAATTGTGTTTTCTGTTGGAATACTGATCCATTTATTAGGATTATTCATTACGAGACATCTACAAAAATAAGCCATTGATCTCCAACTTAAGATAGGCAAGAGTAGAAACAACCAGAAATAGTTTCGCGATTATATAAAGTCTTTAAACATAAATTCGGGGCCCTATCTCTAGGGCCCCTTTCATGGGAGAGGAGAAACCGGACGAAGAGCTTATGGGGAAACGTAAGCCTGCTCCGCGGTTGTCTACGACATTTGTGGTGTCGATAATTACATGATGTCCCTGGAAGCCCAGTCTTATACATAAGGAAGGCTTATTTATCGGAATAGTCTTGATATTTCCATTTTTCATATCTAGACAAATTTTTTATTTCATCGCGCAAATGTGTTACGATAGGCGTGGACTTATGCCCTTTTGGGTATAACAAACAGAGACATAGAGCGGGTGATTGACGGTGAGAGTGGTATCGGGAAGTGCAAAAGGAAGACCACTAAAAAGTGTACCGGGAAGCGGAACAAGACCTACAACCGATAAGGTGAAGGAAGCTGTATTCAGTATGATCGGTCCATATTTTGAAGGTGGAGCGGTGCTGGACTTGTTCGCAGGTACGGGTGGTTTGGGTATCGAAGCTTTAAGCAGAGGGATGGAAAGCGCCGTATTTGTAGATATGGATCCTAAGAGTATTGACACAATTCGTGCCAATTTGAAAGCGACTAATCTTGAAGCAAGTGCGCAAGTGTACCGAAATGAAGCAGGAAGAGCGCTCAGTGCATTGGAGAAGCGGGGACGTGTTTTTGATTTAGTCTTTCTAGATCCTCCGTACCGATTGAAGCACGGAGATGAGCTGATGCTGTCTATGGTAGAAAAAGGAATGCTGGAAGAGGACGCAATCATTGTTCTGGAGCATGAATCAAGTTATGCCTATCCTGAGGATATCCCGGGATTTTATAGGTTGCGTCAGGCCGTATACGGAGAAACGACAATTTCTATTTATCAGTATGAAGCTAATCCTTCAGTGGAAAGTGAGACTGGTGAGGAGGTAGAGAATGAGTCAGCAAATTAGAAAAGAACGTGTCGCCATCTATCCAGGCACCTTTGATCCAGTGACTATGGGACATATGGATATTATTCGGCGCGCATCCAAGCAATTCGACCGTTTGATCGTAACGGTGCTTAATAATTTGAGTAAGAACCCGCTATTTACAGTAGAAGAGCGGACAGAGCTTTTAAGACAGGCAACAGCTGATATTCCCAATGTGGAAATCGACAGCTTTCGGGATCTGCTAGTCAATTATGTTCGTCAAAAAGATGCTCAAGTCATAGTACGTGGTATTCGTACCGTAACTGACTTTGAATATGAACTTCAAAATGCATCCATCAACCATAGTCTGGATCCGGATGCGGAAACGATCTTTATGATGACTAATCCGAAATATTCCTATTTAAGCTCCAGCGTTGTAAAAGAAATTGCCCATTTTGGTGGGAATGTGTCCGACTTCGTGACACCTGAGGTGGAACAGGCGATGAAGCTTAAATTTAATCGAGTCGATGACGAAAAGCACTAACAAGATATATCACTGCGGATAATGCCAATAAGATGATAAGTAGAAGAGATTGCAAACTAAGCAACTGTGGAAAAGAGCTCCATATGGCAGTTACATTAATGGTTCTGTTTGGTATGGATTGTGAATCCGCGAGCGCAGGCAAAGCAGCTTCACTTATTACCAAAAGTGGTTTCCATAATAGCAGTGTTAATAAAAAAGCATAAACGCCATGCATCAGGCGAACGGCAGCATAGGGCAGGAATCGGACATTTGCTTGTTTAAGCAACGTCAGCACCTGTAGCTGTGCGCAGAGCCCGCTCCAGCCTAGTGCAGCAGAGAGGAAGGCCGAGGCTAGTACTCCTGAAGAGCCGGCTCCGATGCTCGAAAGTCCTTTGCTTATAGCGTCTGCTCCTAAATGAATCTCGAGCAAGCTTGCTGGCAGAGCGGCTGGCAAAGCAGGAAGTGCCGTAGTAATGATATTGATGACCACGGCGAACATAATCATGTAACCGCCCACAACCATCAAATTTTGCACCGCTGTAGCTACTGACTCCCCAAGAAGTTTACCGAAGCTTCGGCCATCTCTTGATCGGGCTTCGGTGGCTGCAAGTTGGACACGACTATATAAAGAAGGTCGTTTAGTATTCATGCTTTCCTTTACAGTAGGCTGCGGATTGTCTAGCCGGCCATTTAACAGAGCGTCTGTATAACTGGCCAGAAGTCCTGAAACCCAATGGATAGCAAGCAGAAAGTAACCTGCTGTAGGACTATGTAGGAAAGCTACACCAATCACAATGAGCAAGGTTACTGGACTGGCGAAATGCGTAAGTGAGGCGAGACGAGCAGCTTCCTTGTCCGAAATGCTGCCCTGCTTATGAAGCTGCATGACACCTCCGGCCCCGCCTGGGAATCCGGTGGTGATTCCAAGCGCCAAAGTCCAACCGCTCGCGCCAGGCAGTCGAAAGACCTTTTTCATCAAGGGTTCCAGGAGCACTCCGAAACCATGCACAAAGCCCGAAGCGGTTAGCATCTCAGACAGCATCAGGAAGGGTAGAAGTGCAGGGAATACAAGTGTCCACCAGAGCTTTAACCCTTGGAGAGAAGCCTCGAAAGAGCTTTCTGGTGAGATGATGATGGCAATGGCTAACAGGATTGCGATTACCCCGGATAAAAAAGGTGTGGAGCGACTAGCTAGCCGGCGTATTTTAATATTGTTCATTTCTAGAATCACCTCTTCATAACTTAAGGCATAGCGGATGTGTTATCAATTTATGCAGAGTAGACAACCATCATGCCAAACCACTAGTCGAAGCGGTAATGAAGTTCAAACATTCATATCCTAAATGTGCCGTGGGAAAGAAGGGAAGAGTAGTGAAGCAGTTGAAGCATCGGCCGGGATTCCGTGCCACAGCTTATCTCTTTACGTTAGTAGTTATCGTGTATGTATTTGTTTTTATGAACACCCCGTACATTGTATATCAACCAGGTAGTGCATCTGAAGTTGCCCCTATGATTAAAGTGGAGAATGCTGATCCAGCTGAAGAAGGAACCTTCATGATGACTACAGTATCTGCTAGTTACGCTAATGTGGCGTTGCTGGTCGCCTCTGTATTTAACACCAATTCAGAGGTTGTCCGGAAAGAAACACGATTAGGAGACAAGTCTGAAGATGAGTATGCTGCGGAGCAGGTTTTTTATATGAACAGCTCGCAATCTTACTCCGTTCAGGCGGCCTATCACGCTGCAGGGATTCCGTATGAGGATGTAGTGGATTATTTGTATGTTTTTTCGGTGCCAGTAGCAAGTAATAAAGGGCAATTCCAGCCGGGTGACAGAATCATTAGTGTTGAAGGACAGAAGGTACCGGATCCAGAAGCTCTAGCCACGTTGCTTTCAACTAAAAAAATCGGTGATCAGGTCGCCGTTGTTTTACAAAGAAACGGTAAGGAAGTAAAGGAGCGAGTGACCCTGGTCGAGATCAAAGATAAAGAAGGTACTGCAGTTCGACCTGGTTTTGGTGTCACTATAGCCGCAGTTCAAAAGGTAAAACCTAAAAAGCAAGGCAAAGCGGTCAGTTTTGTGGATACGAATGTTGGCGGTCCTTCTGCAGGTCTGATGTTCACTATGGAGATTTACAACCGGCTTACGCCTGGTGATTTAACCAAAGGTCATAGGGTTGCAGGAACGGGCACGATCGACGCTGAGGGTGTGGTAGGTGCTATCGGTGGAGTGAAGCATAAGATTGTTGCTGCAGATCGAGAAGGGGCGGAGATTTTTTTCGTTCCTATTAAGAATTACGACGAAGCCAAAACGAAAGCTGATAAAATCGGCACATCGATGAAGTTGGTACCCGTATCGACACTGGATGAAGCACTGAAGTATATGGAGGAACTACCGGTCAAACCATGACCGGAGGTTCCAAATAATCGCGATACATATCGGTTCTGTGAGGTTCTCGAAAAGCTCCTGCGAAAGCAGATGCGGCTTGAAGGTCTCGCTCAAGTTGTGGATGGGAGCACAGTGACGGCCGCATGACGATGGGTAAGGTTGCTTTTTGTTTCATCTCTTTAAGTAGAGCTCGTCCACTTTCTCTAAAACCAAGGATTCGAATATATCCGGGCCCCTCTGCCAGTACAGAAGGGGTCATTTCTTCCTTTGTATGATTTAGCAAAATGTGTAGCAGAAGACGTTGCAGTCGTGTATGCGTATAACGCTTGCTCTTAAGGGCTTGAAGCAAACCTGAGATAGAGAATTGCTCAAGATCGGGCATAAGACGAAGGATTCTATTCTCCAAGCCTTCATTCATGTCTTGGATGGTTCGTAGCTCGGCAGCGGTACGTGTAGAGAGCAGGTGACGGAGGGGACCTCGGAAATGCTCCAATTCCAGAGGACCTCTACCTGCTGCATGCTCTCTTTCTAATATGGACACGCTATATTCCGGCATGTATGCTGCTGGAGAGCCGCCTTCTTGCAGCAGCTTGCGAATAGCAGTGGCGCTTGCGATCGATGAGCCAACCTGCAAAGGATCATGGAATCCGGCTGCCGTTCGCGGAACGGTTAGCGGCTCGATCTTGCTATTTAGCCGCTGCAAGGCGATGAGATAATGCAAGCCAAGGCTGTTATTCGGCTGGCGCAGCAGCTTGCCGGCATCGCCAGGACTCTCCTCTTCATGGAGAGTCCCTTCAAAGGCCACCGCCGCCGCTGCGCTGTACGCGGCGGGGAAGCTCGCTCCGAGCGCCATACGGCGGCGGATCTCGCTCTGAAGTTCGCTGCTTTCCTCTGCCAAATACTTGGCCAGAGGAAGCAGCGAACCCAAAGTGCCGGCTTCGGAGCCGAAGCACAAGCTGTCCACGACCCCGGTCGCTTCCAGCAGTGCAACTGCTCCGAAGGCGAACCATTCTGCCGGCTGTACAGCATAGGCGACCGGCAGCTCAATGACGAGGTCGGCGCCCATTCGTAGCGCCATCTCTGTCCGGGCTTGCTTGCTTACCGCCGCCGGCTCGCCGCGCTGAGTAAAGGGGCCACTCATGACGACGATGGCGCGATCAGCGCCTGATAGTCTTTTGGCTTCGGTAAAGTGATGGACATGTCCGTTATGTAATGGATTGTATTCTGCTATTATTCCAACCGTTGTCATTACTGCTTTCCTCCCGCAGGTAACCATTTTTAAAATTTAAGAAGGTAGAAATTATGCACCTAACCTTTATGTCTTTTATTTCACGCTTAAACGCTTATCAACCTTATGAAGATGTCAAAATCGTTTATGCTTGTAGAGATTAGTAAGAATAAATTTTAGGAACTCTGTTCGCATAAGCTGTCATTTTGATTTACACTAATAGTTATATCATAATTCTCTCCAATTTCTGAAACAATATAAAGGGAAAATGGTTGACAAAGGTATATAATACTAGGTATAATAAATTTTGTTTGTTTGGGAGTGATAAGTTATGCAGATTCACTTTCGCAAATTAGCGAATGCCGACGAACCGTTACATATTCACGATGTTGTGGATGTCAGCGAGGTAGTCAAAGGGCGCAAGGATATTCTAGCTGTTGCTCCGCTCTCAGTGGACCTTAAAGCGCTGCCCGCGGGAACCGATTGTGTGAACGTGGTGGGAAAACTGAGTGGAGATGTGGACATGTTATGTTCACGTTGTCTCACGGAGGTCAAAAGTGATTTGAACATTCCTTTTGCTGAGACTTTCAAGTGGCTTAAGCAGCCAGTTCTTCCAGATGATGACGAAGATGAGGAACTCATTTACGTCAAGGATGAGGTTGTGGATCTTATTCCTTATGTGGAAGAAAATTTCGTACTGCACTTACCCGATTCGGTATTGTGCAAGGCAGACTGTCTTGGTCTTTGTCAGAAATGCGGACAGAACTTGAACGAAGGCACCTGCAGTTGCGACAACACAGTGATCGATCCTCGACTCGCTGGGTTGAAAGACTTTTTCAAATGAAACATTACAACAAAAACACATTCTGCTTCTAGAGGAGCAGGCTGACAGAAATATCACAAGGAGGTGGAATACATGGCAGTACCACAACGTAGAACGTCTAAGACACGCCGTGACAAACGTCGCACCCACTTTAAGTTGGTTGTGCCGGGCATGGTGAAATGCGAACAATGCGGAGAGTTGAAATTGGCTCACCACGTATGTAAAGTTTGCGGAACTTACAAAGCAAGAGAAATCATCAAACAATAGTTTTGGAATAAGTAGTACTTCACTATCGGTGAGGTACTATTTTTTTTGAAATATAAGAATATATAAGTTTCAAGCTATACATTATCCTTATATTTTCGCACAAACGCTTACCGTCTATTAGGATGCCGAAGGCGTTTGTGCTTATTCAAACATAAGCCGCCCAGAAGTCAATGCTTTATTTTTGGTGCGGCATGCTTTATACTACATATTAGTACCTGGTTCTAAATAATGAATGTGATTATTTGACCTAATATAACAGCGGCCATTCAAGCGGCCGAATGCTTTCTTTAAAATATAAGAAAGTATAAGTTATGCACCTATACTTGATGTCTTATATTTCTCGCTTAAACGCTTATCGTCCATAAGGATGCCGAAGGCGTTTATGCTTGGCACGTGCCAGGAGGTGAGCCGCAATCGAGCGGATGTCCAAGAAAGAACGTCAGCAACAGCTGCTACATATAATCGCAGGTAATCCTTTTGTAACGGATCGGGAATTGACTCGTCAGCTAAAAGTTAGCATTCAGACGATTCGGTTAGACCGAATGGAACTGGGGATACCGGAACTGCGTGAACGAATGAAGCAAATGGCAGAGCACTCCTATGATCAGGTGCGCTCTTTGCCTGCGGATGAAGTCATCGGAGACATTGTGGATTTACAACTGGACAAGAGTGGGATTTCGATATTTGAGATTCGCGAAGACCATGTGTTCTCTAGAAATGGGATCGCTCGTGGTCACTATGTGTTTGCTCAAGCGAACTCGCTTGCGGTTGCCGTAATCAACGACGAGATTGCTCTGACCGCTTCAGCCGATATACGTTTTGTACGCACAGTTCAGCTAGGTGAGAAGTGTATTGCCAAAGCACAGGTGCGGTCACTTGCCGGTAGGGGTGGCAAAGCAGAGGTGGACGTATTCACCTATGTCGGAGAAGAACTAGTGTTTCAGGGCCATTTTATAGTGTATCGGTCTGCAAATGATGAACACAGTGAAGGGGGTAACCATAGTGCTGATCGCCATTGATGCCATGGGCGGGGACAACGCTCCTGAATGTAATGTCGAGGGGGCGTTGTCCGCGGCCGCGGAATGGAAAGATACGCAGATTGTGCTCGTTGGTGACGAAGCCAGATTAGAGCCACTACTCAAAGACAAGCCGTCTAATCTGACAATACGTCATGCGGGAGACGTTATTGGTTCTGATGAAGAGCCAGTTAAGGCCGTTCGTCGTAAAAAAGACTCATCCATGGTTGTAGCTGGACGAATGGTGCGTGAAGGTGAAGCGGATGCTATGATTTCGTCGGGTAACACGGGTGCGCTAATGACCACAGGACTCCTCGTAGTTGGCCGGATGCAGGGGATTGAACGTCCTGCACTTGCGCCTATGATTCCGACGCTTGACGATGTTGGCGTATTGGCTCTTGATCTTGGGGCTAATATGGATGCGAAGCCTGAGCATCTGGTACAATATGCGCTGATGGGCAGCATTTACCGGAGCAAGGTTCATGGTATTGCTAAGCCGCGTGTGGGACTTCTGAATGTAGGGACGGAGCCTGGAAAGGGTAACGAACTGACGAAAGAAGCTTATCCGTTGCTTGAGAACTTGCCAGGCATTCATTTTATCGGTAATGTTGAGGCACGTGACGTACTGACAGGGAATTGCGATGTGCTTGTGTGCGATGGATTTGCCGGTAATATTTTGCTAAAGTCTCTTGAGGGTACGGCGGGTGCTTTGTTCTCTTTGCTCAAGGAGCAATTTAGTCGTTCTCTGAAGACTAAGCTTGGCGCGGCAATGCTGATGCCGGAGCTTAGAGCTCTGAAGGGTAAAATGGATTACAAAGAGCACGGTGGTGCACCGCTACTCGGTCTTAGCGGATTGGTAGTTAAGGGGCACGGATCTTCTGACGGAAATGCAGTTAAGAATGCGGTAAGACAAGCGCGGATTGCTCTACAAGCCGATCTTGTGCTAAGTATATCCAAGGAAATTAGCGGGAAGTGAGTGACGACATGAGACAGTTGCGACCGGTTGGGATTATAGGAACTGGGAAATATGTACCTGAGAAAATATTGACAAATAGCGATCTGGAAAAAATAGTGGAGACTAACGATGAGTGGATCGTCAGTCGGACAGGCATCCGTGAAAGACATATTGCTGCACCTCACGAGGCAACTTCTGATCTAGCGTATGAAGCAGCACTCAAGGCACTTGATTCCGCTGGTATGAAAGCCGAAGATTTGGATCTTATTATTATTGCAACAGTAACACCTGATAGTGCTTTCCCTTCTACAGCCTGCATTTTGCAGGATAAACTGGGTGCTAAAGGCGCTGCGGCTTTTGACTTGTCAGCAGCCTGCTCTGGTTTTGTATACAGCTTAGCTACTGCGGTTGGCTTTATTCAGAACGGAATGTACAACAATGCACTTATTATAGGTGCGGATACTTTATCCCGCATCACAGATTATACGGATCGCAATACTTGTGTCTTGTTTGGTGATGGAGCAGGTGCAGTTATCATTGGTGAGGTTCCAGAAGGTCGTGGTTTCCAATCCTTTGATCTGGGTGCTGAAGGCTCTGGAGGGAACTTGCTTAAGCTAGAAGCCGGCGGTTCGCGCTTACCTGCCTCTCAGCAAACCGTTGAAGATAAGAAGCATTTCATTTATATGAATGGCCGTGAAGTATTCAAATTTGCAGTTCGTGTAATGGGCTCAGCTACAGAACGTGTGCTTACTAAAGCTGGTCTGGGTAAGGAAGATATTGATTTGTTCGTACCTCACCAAGCGAATATTCGTATCATTCAATCCGCTATGCAGCGTCTTGATTTGCCACCAGAAAAATGTGTGATCAATGTTGATAAATATGCCAATACTTCGGCTGCCTCCATTCCACTTGCTCTTGTTGAAGCGGCGGAAGAAGGACGTATGAAAGAAGGCGACACCGTCCTGATGGTTGGATTCGGCGGCGGCTTGACTTGGGGCGCATCTGTATTGATCTGGTAATAAGCTAAGACCGTTATACGGGAAGGAGTTCATACTTATGAGTAAAATTGCATTCGTCTTTCCCGGTCAGGGAGCGCAAGCAGTTGGAATGGGCAAGGATGTTTATGATGCTCTTCCAAACAGCCGTGCAGTGTTCGAGAAAGGGGATGAAGTTCTCGGATTTCCACTGAGCAAGCTGATTTTTGAAGGACCGGACAGTGACTTGAAGCAAACAGTAAACACGCAACCAGCGCTTCTTACAGCAAGCGTAGCCTATCTTGAAGCTCTGCGTGAGCAGGGTATGAAGCCGGATTATGTTGCTGGTCATAGCCTTGGTGAATACAGTGCACTAGTAGCTGCCGGTGTGTTGTCATATGAAGATGCTGTAACACTTGTGCGCTTGAGAGGCCGCTTCATGGAAGAAGCTGTTCCAGGAGGACAAGGTGCAATGGCGGCAGTGCTTGGTGCTGAACGTGAAGCGCTGGCAGTATTATGCCAAACTATCTCTGAAGAGAGTGGTGTTGTAGAACTGGCTAACGTTAACTGTCCAGGTCAGATCGTTGTTTCCGGATCTCAGGAAGGTGTTAATGGTGTTGTGCAGCGTGTTAAAGAAGCTGGTGGCAAGCGGGCAATTCCGCTAGAAGTAAGTGGACCTTTTCACTCTTCAATGATGAGAGCTGCTGCAGATCGTTTGGCAGAAGAGTTGAAGAAAGTAACCTTCAACACTCCAAATGTACCTGTCATTGTTAATGTCACAGCATCACCGGTAACAGATCCCGAAGAAATTCGCGAACTGCTTGTTCGTCAGGTGTATTCTCCTGTGCTTTGGCAGGACAGTATTGAATGGTTGATTGCGGATGGTGTGGATACTTTTGTTGAGATCGGTTCGGGCAGTGTTCTGGCCGGTTTAATCCGCAAAATAGACAAAACAGTCAAAGTAATCAACATTAATACACTTGAAAGTGTTCAAACTGTTTTGTAAGGGATGGTTTAACATTTTGACAACAGTATCATGATTGAAAGGGGATTAAACTATGTTCTCAGCATTGCGGGGCCAGACAGCCCTTGTAACTGGCGGCTCACGTGGCATTGGTCGTAGTATCGCGCTTGCACTTGCAGAACACGGCGTAAAGGTGGCTGTGAACTATGCAGGGAGTGAAGCAGCGGCACACGAGACAGTGGCTCGTATTGCCGAGCTTGGCTCGGAGGGGATTGCGCTCCGGGGAGATGTCGGCAATAGTGAACAGGCCGAGAGCCTTGTGAAAGAGGTTCTTAATACCTGGGGACGTATTGACATTGTTGTCAATAATGCCGGCATTACCAGGGATAATCTGATTATGCGCATGAAAGAGGAAGAGTTCGATCAAGTGATCGAGACGAATCTGAAAGGTGTGTTTAATTGCCTTAAGTCAGCTACACGTCCGATGATGAAACAACGTTATGGTCGTATCATTAATATTTCCTCGGTTGTGGGCGTGACAGGTAACCCTGGTCAGGCTAATTACTCTGCAGCTAAGGCTGGTGTCATCGGCCTGACGAAAGCAGCCGCTCGTGAGCTCTCCTCGCGGGGCATCACTGTCAACTGTATCGCTCCTGGTTTTATCGATACAGATATGACGCGTGAGCTTTCTGAAGAAGTTCGCAGTGAGCTAGAGAAGGGCATTCCACTAGCTCGCCTTGGGCGTCCGGAAGAGATAGCTATGGCAGTTGTTTTCCTAGCTTCTGAAGGTGCCGCTTATATGACCGGCCAGACACTACACGTGGATGGCGGGATGTATATGTAACTCTCCGTCAAAAATATAAGAAAGTATAAGTTTCACACTATACTTATCCTTATATTTCTCGCTAAAACACTTACCGTCCTTATAAGGAGGCCGAAGGCGTTTTATGCTTGGGAGAAATTACACTGTTTTAAAGATGAAATGTGAGGGATCAGGAAAGCGTTTTTTGCGGTCTATGGTATTTTGACCTCATATCTCGTATAATACCAAAAGAGGAGGTGAACCGGATGTCCGATGTATTAGAGCGTGTAAAACGCATTGTCATCGACCGCTTAGGTGCCGATGAAGCTGAGGTAACATTAGAAGCGTCTTTCAAAGATGATTTAGGTGCTGATTCTCTTGATGTAGTAGAATTGGTTATGGAATTGGAAGATGAATTCGACATGGAAATCTCTGATGAAGATGCAGAGACGATTACGACCGTGGGTGAAGTTGTGAAGTACATACAATCTCATACCTAGAGTCATATGATTGAGAGTCCCGTTCCAACTTGGGCGGGGCTTCTCCTCATTTATACAGCATTAAAGATGTATTAAAGGTTGCCATGTGCAGCTTTATAGGGATTATAACAGAACCGCGTAAGCTTTAATGATGCGGTGATCGCTGTTCATATAGTAATAATTTGCAGTATATAAGTACTGAATATAATGTATACAGCCTATAGATGGGGTGATTGTGTTTGAGTCATAGAGTGGTTGTAACCGGGATGGGCGTAATTACGTCACTAGGGAAAGACTTGGAGACGTTCTGGGATAATCTGATGAGCGGTAAATCAGGTGTATCGATGGTTGAAGCGTTTGATGTCAGTGAATACACTACGCAAATTGCTTCATCAGTTAAAGACTTTGATCCTGAGGCGCTTTTTGGCCGCAAGGAAGCCCGCAAAATGGACCGTTTTGTACAATTTGCAGTGGCTGCCGGTGAAGATGCATTGCGCGACAGTGGACTTAAGATCGGTGAAGATATCGATGCTGAACGAATCGGTGTATCTGTTGGTTCGGGTATCGGTGGTCTTGGTACTTGGGAAGACAATCATAATCTGTTGCTTGAAAAAGGGCCAAAACGGGTTAGCCCGTTCTTTATCCCGATGATGATCGCTAACATGGGTTCTGGGCAGCTGTCCATTAACCTCGGTGCAAAGGGACCGAATACGACTACAGTGACAGCCTGTGCTACAGGAAGTCATTCCATTGGGGAATCATTCCGTCTGATTCAACGTGGAGACGCGGATGCTATGATCTGCGGTGGTTCGGAAGCGACCATTCGACCAACAGGAATGGCAGGATTCTGTGCAATGAGAGCGATGTCCACTCGTAATGATGAGCCGGAGAAAGCTAGTCGTCCATTTGATGTAGATCGCGATGGTTTCGTTATGGGAGAGGGCGCTGGAATCTTGATTCTGGAATCCCTTGAACATGCTGAGAAGCGTGGAGCGAAGATTTATGCTGAGGTTATCGGCTATGGTCTAAGCGCTGATGCTCACCATATGACTGAACCGGATCCAGATGGAGCAGCTCGCTGCATGAAGATGGCAATCCGTGATGCTGGTATCTCTCCTGAAGATATTGATTACATTAACGCACATGGTACTTCAACGCCTGTAGGAGATCGATCAGAAACGGCTGCTGTTAAGAAAGCATTGGGCGAACATGCCTATAAAGTAGCTATTAGCTCAACGAAATCCATGACAGGTCATCTTCTAGGTGCTGCCGGTGGTGTAGAAGCTATTATCTGCGGACTCTCTTTGCAAAAGGGTATGATTGCACCAACGATTAATTTGGACAACCAAGACCCAGAATGTGATTTGGATTATGTACCAAATGTTCCACGTAAAGCGGATCTTGATATTGTAATGTCGAATTCGTTTGGATTCGGGGGACATAACGCTACAGTTATTCTAAAAAAATATAATCAGTAAGGGGACAGCGCGGTGAAAGGAGAACTGAAGCAGTTACAACAGCAACTTCAAATCCAATTTCACGATTCTGTGCTTCTGAAGCAGGCCTTTACCCATGCATCATATGTGAATGAACACCGTTTCAATCAGCATCAGGATAATGAGCGTCTCGAATTTCTAGGGGATGCTGTACTGGAGCTGACGGTTTCTGAATATTTGTACAATCTGTTGCCAGATCGACCTGAAGGGGAACTGACCAAGCTACGTGCCGCTATCGTATGCGAGCCTTCGCTGGTTAAGTTCGCTGAGAGTTTAGGTTTTGGCCGTTATGTACTGCTGGGAAAAGGGGAAGAACTTACGGGCGGACGTACTCGCCCGGCCCTGCTGGCTGATGTGTTCGAATCCTTCGTGGGAGCGCTTTATCTTGACCAAGGGCTGGAAACTGTACGGTCTTTTCTTGATAATCACGTATTTCCACTTGTGGAGACGGATGGGAAACTGCAAATGCAGATGACCGATTATAAGACGGAACTGCAAGAGCTAATTCAGCAGCACAATATGGGTACGTTGGAATATCGGATCATTGAAGAACGGGGACCCGCGCATGAGCGTGAATTCGTCTCTGAAGTGTTAATGACTAACCGTTCACTTGGTAAAGGGAGCGGCCGCTCGAAGAAGGAAGCAGAGCAGCAGGCTGCAGCAGCTGCACTGTTGCATCTGAAAGAAGATGGTGCCTGAATTTTGCATCATGTGGACAAGCGGAGGAGAGCAGCAAAGGTCTGAATACCGGCGTTTAGGCGGAGCTCAGACCGTTGCTGCTCTTTTTCGAAAGAATAGCCAAGCTTCATTTTGAAGCTATTTTAGGCGAATAAACGCTATGGTATAATGGGTCAGAGGTGATAGGCAAGTATGTTTTTGAAACGGATAGAATTAGCTGGTTTTAAATCATTTGCCGACAAAACAGAAATGGAATTTGTGCGCGGAATAACGGCCGTAGTGGGTCCGAACGGAAGCGGCAAGAGCAATATTTCTGACGGCATACGCTGGGTGCTCGGCGAACAGAGTGCTAAATCACTGCGTGGCGGCAAGATGGAAGATATTATTTTTGCCGGTAGTGACGCGCGTAAAGCTGTGAATTATGGTGAAGTATCACTTACGCTCGATAATGAGGATCACACGCTTCCATTGGATTTCAGCGAAGTTACAGTGACTCGGCGTGTTCACCGTAGTGGTGAGAGTGAATATTTAATTAATAAGCAATCCTGCCGACTGAAGGATATCACAGAGCTGTTCATGGATACCGGTATCGGGCGTGAGGCTTATTCGATTATCGGACAGGGTCGGATTGAAGAGATTCTGAGTACTCGTTCCGAAGATCGGCGAGGCATCTTTGAAGAGGCATCGGGTATTGTAAAATATAAATCGCGCAAAAAAGATGCAAGTCGTAAGCTTGATGACACGGAGCAAAATTTGCTTCGTATTCACGATTTGATTAGTGAGCTTGAGGATCAGATTGGTCCACTAAAGGATCAATCGGAGAAGGCCATTCGCTTTAAAGAGCTTCGGGAACAACTGAAGCATCAGGAAATTTCAGTCTATGTGCATCAGATTGAAGGGATTCATACAGCTTGGCAGGAAGGTAACGCTAAGCTCGAAACTTTAAAGGATGAGCAACTGGAATTATCTACTGTAGTCTCAGCCCATGATGCCAAGCTGGAAAGCGGACGTGCCGAACTGCGCGCGATAGAAGAACAGATCGAGAAGCAGCAAGAGCAATTGCTCCGTTATAGTGAGGCTTATGAGAAGAGCGAAGGTTACGGGGAAGTGTTGAAAGAACGCAAGCGTAATCTTGAGAGCAACCGAGAACAGTTAATGCTCACATTAGGTTCTGTAGGTGAACGTTCTGCGGATCGACAACGCGAGCTTGGAGATTTAGAAGCTAAGCTCGAAGCGTCCCGTCTCAAGCTTGTTGAGCTTCGGAAACAGATCGAAGCGGAAGAGACAAGACTCGAAGGTGTCGCTGACGGTATTAGTCAGAGCCAGGAGGAGAAGCTGAAAAGTGCTCTCCTGGAGTTAATGAACCTTATGGCGAATGCGCGTAACGAAATTCGTTACGCGGATCAACAGAAGGAGAATCTGGAACGTCGTATGAGCCGCAGTGAAGAAGAAAGCGGCAAATGGACTGCACGGCAGGAAGAGTTGTCTGCTAACCAGAAAGGGCTAAAAGATAAGATTGCCCAGCTTGGAAAAGAACTAAGCAATCTTCGTGGTGCTTATATTACTGAGAGTGAACAACTTAGTAAACGTCAGAAGCTGATTGAAGAGACGCAATCAGGTCTGAGAAAGTGGGAACAGAAGCGGGAAGCACAAGTCTCCCGTCACGAGACCATGAAAGAAATGCAGGATGATTTCGATGGCTTTATGCTTGGGGTTAAAGAAGTTCTCAAAGGTGCCCGTAAAGGACAGCTTAACGGTGTGCATGGTGCGGTTGCTGAACTCATCTCCGTTCCGGAGAAGCTGGAAATGGCTGTTGAGACTGCGCTGGGTGCATCGCTGCAACACGTGGTTATGGATAATGAGAGCGTGTCTCGCCAAGCGATATCTTTCCTGAAGCAACGTCAATTGGGACGAGCTACTTTTCTACCACTCGATGTTATCCGGCCACGCCAAATTTCCGGTAGTGACCGTGGAATGGTGGAAGATGCTGAAGGTTTTGTTGGAATTGGTTCCGAACTCGTTGGATACGATGATAAGTATGCAAGTATTATTGGCAGTTTGCTTGGTAATGTAGTTATTGCTGAGAGCCTGGAGCAGGCGAATCGTATCGCCGCTAGATGCCAGTATCGTTATCGTGTGGTTACGCTAGAGGGTGATGTAGTCAATGCCGGGGGCTCCATGACTGGTGGTAGCCAGCATAAGAAGAACAATAGCTTACTTAGTCGTAAACGCCAGCTGGATCAGCTGAGCAGTGAGATCGAAGAGAGCGAGCGTCAAATTGTTAAGCTGAAGCAAGGCATAGCCAGACTTCGTGAAGAGCAGGAGAATGCTAGCGTGAAGCTAGAGGACCTGCGCCGTGATGGTGATGAGAAAAGACTGGAAGAGCAACGTGTTTCTGGCGATTTGAAGCAGCTTGAACAGGAGCTTCGGCATGTGCAGGAACAAGTGGAGAGTACAGGCGCGGAACGTAGTGGTTTTGAAAGTGAGGTTCGCGCGCTTGAGGAGACTCGAAAACAAGCCTCTGCTGAGCTTGAACGTCTCGAGAAGGAAGAGAAGGAAGCTCATGAGGGTATCCGTAATGCCGAATCGGCGCGTAAAGCGAATGAATCGGCTAAGGAAGAGTTGCAAGGTAAGCTGACCAGTATGAAGGTTTCGGAAGGCAAGCTCGATCAGGAGATCTTCTCCTTGGAGGAGCAATTACGTCGTCTAAGACAAGATGCGGGTTCACAGGATAAAGAGCTGCGCCAGAATCGAAATCTGTTACATACGATCGAACAGGATTTGGCTAGTAATACTTTGGAAACCGTGAAACAGAAAGAAGATTTGAATAGTTATCGTCTGAAGAAGGAAGAGACAGCCGGTACTTTGGATCTAGCTAGGGCGGAACGTTCCGCGTTAACCCGTAAGCTTGAACTAGAGGAGGGCAAGACCAAGGATCAGCGTCAGGCACTTAGAGTCGTGGAGGACAAGCTGCGTTCTACTGAAGTTTCTGTAGGTCGTCTCGATGTTGAACTTGATAATATTCTTCGTAAGCTGAGTGATGACTACGAGCTAAGCTATGAACTAGCGAAGCAACGTTATCCTGTACCTGAAGATGTGCCTGCCGCACAAGCGGATGTACAGCGTCTGAAACGCAGTATTTCTGCACTTGGCGAAGTGAACTTAGGTGCGATTGAAGAATATCAGCGTGTTCATGAGCGTTATACCTTCCTCAGCGGACAAAAAGATGACCTGGTCGAAGCCAAGACTACCCTGTACCAAGTTATCCGTGAGATGGAAGATGAAATGTCCAAACGCTTCAAACAGACCTTTGATGCGATCCGTAAACAATTCGGTACGGTGTTCTCGAAGCTGTTCGGAGGCGGACGAGCGGATCTCATGCTGCTGGATCCAGAGCATATGCTGGAAACAGGGATAGATATCGTAGCCCAGCCACCGGGTAAAAAGCTTCAAAACCTGCAGCTCCTATCCGGCGGGGAACGCGCTTTAACTGCGATGGCCCTCTTGTTTGCCATCCTGCAAGTGAAGCCGGTTCCGTTCTGTGTACTGGATGAGGTAGAGGCTGCGCTAGATGAAGCGAATGTCGTGCGTTTTGCACAGTATTTGCGTGAGTTCTCGGAACAAACGCAATTTATCGTCGTTACACACCGCAAAGGAACGATGGAAGAGGCGGATGTGCTCTACGGAGTGACGATGGAAGAAGGCGGAGTATCCAAGCTTGTCTCTGTACGTTTAGAGGATGAGGAAGCAGAGATCGCATAACGGCGTGACGAAATGTTGAGCTTTTTAATACAAAACTTTTAGGAGGAAACAAATGAGCTTTTTCAGGAAGTTAAAAGAAAGCATTTCCGGCAAAACGGAAAGTGTAACCAAACAATTCCGCGACGGATTAGAGAAAACCCGTAAAGGCTTTGTCGAGAAGGTAGCAGACCTGATTATCCGCCGTAAAAAAATAGATGAAGAGTTCTACGAAGAGCTGGAAGAAATCTTGATTGGTGCGGACGTAGGTGTTAATACAGTAATGACACTTGTCGAGGATCTGCGCGCTGAAGTGAAGCAAAAGCGAATTGAAGATGCAGCTGAGCTGCAACCCATTTTGTCCCGTAAGCTCATGGAATTGCTGCGCGGCGATGACGATAACAGCCTGAAGGAAAATCCGGATGGCATTACAGTTATCTTGTTCGTTGGGGTAAATGGAGTAGGCAAGACGACTACGATCGGTAAACTAGCACATCGTTACAAACAAGAGGGTAAAAAAGTTCTTTTGGCCGCAGGGGATACGTTCCGTGCCGGAGCGATTGAACAGCTCGAAGTTTGGGGTCAACGTGCTGGCGTAGACGTAATTAAGCAACAAGCTGGCTCTGACCCGGCCGCTGTTATGTTCGATGCTGTTCAAGCGGCTAAGCAGCGGAATGTAGATATCTTGATTTGTGATACGGCAGGCAGACTTCAGAATAAGAGTAATCTGATGGAAGAGCTCAACAAGATTTTCCGTGTTATTCAAAGAGAAATTCCTAGTGCTCCGCATGAAGTGCTGATGGTGCTAGATGCGACCACAGGTCAAAATGCGCTTACGCAAGCCAAGCTATTTGGTGAAAAGAGTGGGGTAACAGGGCTCGTCTTGACGAAGCTGGATGGTACAGCTAAAGGCGGAATTGTAGTAGCCATTCGTCAGGAAATGAACTTACCAGTGAAGCTCGTAGGACTGGGAGAAAAGATGGAAGATTTGCAGCCATTTGATTCTCAGCAGTTCGTGCATGCTCTTTTTGCCGGATTAATTACCGAGGAAGAAGAGTCAGAAGAATCGGAAGAGCAAGCTTAGTTCAATCATCCACACAACTTTCATAAGCAACATTTACAAGGAATGTCCTCGAAGCTATATTTAGTTATGAGGGCATTCCTTTTTTTAAAAATGCTAGTTAGTTGTTAATGTAGTGACCACTAAGGAATTCTTAAAAAGTACAAATGCAGCGCGTAGGGTATCCCTTTAAATAACAGCTTTCCCTCACTAATAAGCCTCCAAAAGCGATATTCTATAAATGAGGTACTGATAAATAAATTCCACTGCCCTATAATTGTACCTGCAATAAGTCCTGCATTTACGAAATGATCGCCCTGTTCATTCTTTTGCAGTTGCAGAATTAAGGACAGAATATCTTCGTCATAGTATGTTTCGGTTACATTCGTTAGTTGACCCTTGGACCATACTCGAAGCATATCCTCAGTGTTGCTGATTTCTTGCCACTCCAGTTCATACTGTTTTCTCTTTGCGGAGGTAAGGGGCTCCGTATTTTCGGTGTTTTTGATAATAATTTGCACCGCTTCGTTTGGGAGCTGACCCAGGGATTGGGGAGATAAGCCCATGCTAAATTGATCCGTAATCCCAAGAAGCTTCTCATAAGCTTCGATTGGATTTATAACATGAACAGGTTGCTTCCGCTCACTAAGAACAGAAAGTGCAAATCGTAAACCTGTCTGATCATGGGAGTTGTCTCCGCACCAAATCGTGATTTTTTTGTCCTCGGGAATTTCTTTTAAGGTCTGAATCATAGCTTCCAGTTTATGCTGGGGATTGAGATGATAACCCTGATCCGGAAATCGTTCCTGAAACCATAACTCACGGGCATGACACCCTTCATCATTATCTAATTTGCACAGCGGTCCAGCAGAGAACGTCTCATTAAACGAAAGTACTCTTATTAAATGACGTCTACCTACACGACTAAGTGCTACCTTCATCGAACCCGCTTCTGATAAGCCAAATAAAAGAAAAATATGATTCCGCCTAGCCTCTTCCTGCTCCATGGTCATAGTATATTTGTGATCCATTTGTTCACTCTCCTAACGTTCCAAATTATACCATATAACTGAATTCACCTCCCCAGAAAACTATATAAAAAAACCAACATATGAAAAATTCATAATAGTACTGCTTGTCACTACTCCTGCATACAATTCAATGAAGAAACTACACTTCAGCTCCGACAGCCTATATAAGAGAGAAAGGAAGCGATTCCAAACCGCGGAAATATTCAGAGATCACATTTCTCTGTTATATATATTGACATCGGCAATAGAATTTACGTATTATGGGAATACAAAACAATATTTTCATGGATATTTTCAGGAATTAAAGTATAGGTTGTTAGTAAAGATAACATTTATCGAAAGGAGTCGGGCTCATGTCCAAATTAGATCCTCTGCCAGGTCTGTCTCCATATCCGCTGCAACATTTTTTTGATGAAATGTATGCAGATAAGAGAAATGTCCGGCCGCATTACAGACATGTGAATCGCATGTTTTCCGGAATGAGCTCGGAAGAGCTGCAGGGTAAGCAGAATTTGATGCAGCGCAGGATGATGGAGGAAGGAATTACTTTTACGTTATACAATCCGGCTCAGGATCATCCCATGGAGCGTACGATTCCCTTCGATATGATTCCACGCATTATACCTAAAAATGAATGGGAGAGGCTAGAGGCAGGAATAATTCAGCGTATCACGGCTTTGAATCTGTTCATTCATGATATCTACCATGAGCAGTATATCGTAAAGGATGGAATAGTTCCAAGGCGTATGATCATCTCCAACTGTTATTTTCGTCCCGAGATGGCTGGTCTAAGGGTGCCTGGTGGAGCCTACATCACTACCTCGGGAATCGATCTGATCCGCCATCATGATGGGCAATATTATGTGCTTGAAGATAATCTACGAACGCCTTCAGGGTTTTCATATCTTTTTAAAGGCAGAACCCTGATGAATCAGTTGTTTCCAGAATTGTCCTTTGCCAGCTCCATCCGAGATGTTGATCATAGCTTGAATCGCTTCTTGTCCGTTCTACGTAGTTTATCACCCTCACGAAAGTCAGATCCGGTTATCGCACTTCTTACACCTGGGGAATACAATTCTGCTTATTATGAGCATGCTTTTCTAGCACAACAGATGGGTATACATTTGGTAGAAGGACGAGATTTGGTTGCAAAGGATCACAAAATATATTTAAAAGAAATGAACGGACATCGCCGTGTAGATGTACTGTATCGGCGTTTGGATGATGATTTCATTGATCCGTTAGCTTTTCAGCCGGATTCACTTCTAGGGGTGGCGGGTCTGATGAATGCGTATCGGGCAGGGAATGTAGCGATTGCTAATGCCCCGGGGACTGGTGTTGCTGATGATAAAGCGATGTATGTCTATGTACCGGATATGATTCGTTATTATCTGAATGAAGAACCGATTCTTGGAAATGTCCCGACCTATTTGCTAGGCAGACCTGATGAACGTTTATATGTCCTTGAGAACCTATCTGAAATGGTTGTGAAGGAAACCTCTTTATCCGGGGGATATGGAATGCTGATCGGAAGTGAAGCTACGAAAGAGGAGCTGGCTGAATTCAGAATGAAGATTATTGCCGACCCGGAACGTTATATTGCGCAGCCGATCATGTCTCTATCTAGAGCACCGGTATTATCAGGTGGAACAATGGCACCGAGACATATCGACCTTCGGGCGTTTGTATTAATGGGTGCTGACCGGAAGCCGCATGTTATACCTGGGGGATTGACACGGGTGGCTATGAAAGAAGGATCATTGGTCGTGAATTCCTCACAAGGTGGTGGCGTAAAGGATACTTGGGTCATGGCATGATACTGCTATGTAGATGAAGTGAATAATAAAATGCAGCATCAATTTGTAGGATAAGGGAGTGGCTGGAGATGCTGAATCGAAATGCTGAAGCTTTGTTCTGGATCGGCAGATATATTGAAAGGGCAGAGAATCATGCGCGGCTAATCAATGTTCATTATCATATCCAGCAGGAAGAGGATTTTCATGAAGAAGGACATAAATGGTCAAGGTTAATCGATGCGCTAGGCGTTCGAGGTGAATATATGCAGCAGTTCGAAACCTTTTCCGAGCAGGATGTCCTATCTTTCATCACACTTGATTTAGGCAATTCTAATTCATTATTCTCTTGTGTACATCATGCTAGAAATAATCTGCGGACACTCCGTCAGCAGCTTCCAAGTGAATTATGGGATGTTGTCAACAGCTTCAACCTATGGCTTGGTGAGCGGTCTGTTGCAGATATTATGAGTGGTCCACATCAGTTCTATCAGCAGGTTAAGGAGCGTACAGCCATGTTTCTCGGTGCAGAGCAGTCGGTCATGCTTAGAGGGAATGAGTGGCATTTCATGGAGAGCGGACGGTTTCTAGAGCGGGCAGAGAATACAACTCGTATCTTGCAGGCGGTCATTGTCTCATGCCGTTTTAAGGAGCTTAACGCGGTTTATACTCAGTTGCAGGCGGTGCTTAAATCTGTTAGTGGGTACCAGGCGTTTCGCCGTTATTATGCTGATGCTATGTCCCCGGAGAGCATTTTAGATTTCTTGATTGCAAATCCCAAATTTCCGCGTTCCATTCGTTTTTCTTTTCATCAGCTGGAAGAGCATTTAGCAAAGCTTGAACTAGATTCCTCAGAGAAAGGTTCAGGCCATGAGAAGGTTATCCGTCAAGCGGGTAAGCTAAAAGCAGAGCTGGATTATATGGAAAAAGAAGAAATGTCCGGCGAGCTAGTGGAAGATGTGCTTAAATCGCTGGTGATATCCTGTCAAAAACTTGGTAAAACAATGGAGGGCGCCTTTTTTCGGCGAGAAGGAGTGTCTGTATGAAGATTCAAATCAATCATACCACCACATACAGCTATCCAGAGCCGGTTACGGACAGTGTCAATGAGATCAGACTCACGCCACGCACGAATTATCGCCAATCCTGTTATCACCATGAAGTGGATATTTACCCGCCAGCAAATCTTTTAACCTATGAGGATTTCTTCGGAAATCGGGTCCATGCCTATTCGGTTAATAAGCCGCATACGGAGATGGTCATCCACACTAAAGCTACTGTAGTTACACTGGATAAAGCTCAGGGGACAGACCTCCCGAGAACAACTCTTGAAGAACAAATTAGATTGTTAAATGACGAGGGATTTCAGAACCGTTATATTGAGTTTATTTTGCCGACTCGTTATACCGAGGTGACGCCTGAATTAGTGGAGTTTGCCTCACAGTACCCTTTTAATGAAGCAGAGGATATGTATGAATGGATTCTTAAATTATCTGCGACGATTTATGAACAGTTCACCTATGACCCTGAGGCTACAAGTGTAAATACTACGGTAAAAAAAGCACTGAAGCTTAAACGCGGTGTATGTCAGGATTATGCTCATCTAATGATTGCTGTCTGCCGTAGTGTCGGTCTGCCGTCCAGATATGTAAGTGGATATCATTTTGTCGGTGATTTGCAAGGGAGTAATGCTAATTTTGAGCAAGCCTCACATGCTTGGGTGGAGACTCACATTCCCGGTACAGGTTGGCTTGGTTTCGATCCGACGAATAATGTTGAGGTCAATTGGCGTTATATTAAGTTAGGTCACGGACGGGACTACAAAGATATTGTACCTGTAAAAGGCGTATATCGTGGTGGAGCAGGCACTCTGACCGTGAAAGTGGACGTGCGGAAGCTGGACAATTAAATGGATCTATATAGATGAAACTCTCTGTTCAAGCTTTTGAACGGGGAGTTTTTTTGTGAAGATGATTCCAGTGTACATGGTTTTGGGTAATCTTGATCCATAGTACATCACTTAGAGATCTTAAAGGAGAGATTACATATGAGTCCAAACATAGCTAAGAAACAAAGATTTATTGGGAAAACAGCAATTATTACAGGAGCGGGCTCAGGAATTGGCCGGGCTACCGCTATTAAGCTGGCGAGGGAAGGTGCTAATGTAGCGCTTTTTGATTTGAATCTTGAACGTACCTCATCTTTAGCGGATAAGTTGAACAAGTTTCGCAAAGATAGTGCATTAGCCATAGAGGTAGATACTTCGGATGAAAAAGGGATGGAGGAAGGCGTTCGCAGGACAATCGAACAATTCGGCAGCTTAGATGTAGTATTCGCTAACGCGGGAATCAATGGTGCGGTCGGACCTATAGAGGAACTGAGCTTGAGTGATTGGGAACGCACGATGTCGGTGAACTTGACGGGGACCTTTTTGACCTTTAAATATACGATCCCTCATCTGAAGGATAAAGGGAAAGGTAGCATTATTATCACTAGCTCCATCAATGGGAATACTAGATTTGCCAGCTTTGGATGGTCTACGTATAGCACTACCAAAGCTGGACAGGTGGCTTTTGCCAAAATGGCTGCACTTGAGCTTGCTAAGTTTAAAATCCGAGTGAATGTGATCTGCCCCGGGGCGATTGCTACCAATATAGATGAAACCACTGAAATGAACGAAGAGGTAGAAGCGATCGTCATTCCGATTGAATTTCCCGATGGTGCGCAGCCGCTGGCAGATGGGCCGGGTAAACCGGATAATGTTGCCGATCTAGTTTCTTTTTTGGCTTCCGATGAATCCATTCATATTACAGGTGCGCAAATTGTGATTGATGGAGCAGAGTCTTTATTATCCTAATTTAGAGATCGCTTCTTGGTATTGTTCATACCAAACGTTCCATTCAGCTTTTCGCGACTCTAGCGTGGTACCATCCAGAAGATGCTGGATCACATCCAGACATACATGCCAGCCAGCTAAATCTCGGGGTGTGTGTGGCGTGAGCGTCCGGATCGTTTCATTCAAGACGAGTAAACATCCTTCTGAATTTGGATATAGCTCAAAGCGAACTGAATCTTCAGCCCACGTAAATTCAAGAACGGATTCATGTTGCAGGGCGGTAATCGTCATTTCTTCAAAGGTCCCGTCTTGCATATCAAACTTGATTAATCCACCTTTACGCAGGTCTTCAACACGTAATTCAGTGAACCATAAAGCAAGCTTCTCATTCTCTGTCAGAAAGGACCATATTTCTGATGCGGGTTGTTTTAGTTGACGTTCGAAACGAGCGACATAATGATCATCAACTTTTTTGAGGTTAGCTATCATGTTATATTTCTCCTTTGGACTGCTGTTGTAGTCCTTTTTTATTGTTTAGGAAATTATACAATACAAAAAAATGTGGATAACTCCGAAGAAAGAGGAAGGAGGGGTGAACGTGAAGAAGCAGGAGACATGAAATAAACGAGGAGTCATCCATCAGATTCTAAAAACCGAACGGACCTTATATCCTCCGAAATGCATGTTTTAGTCGAGCCTACGGACAAATGTATGCGAAAAACCGAATACAAATGTGCCGCCAGTAACGTAAATGAGCCAAATGTATGCGAAAAATCGAATACAATGTGCCGACGGTAACATAAACGAGCCAAATGTATGCGAAAAATCGAATACAATGTGCCGCCGGTAACGTAAATGAGCCAAATGTATGCGAAAAACCGAATACAATGTGCCGCCGGTAACGTAAATGAGCCAGCGCTGTTATTCACCCCAGATCACCCGGGAAGGGGCTTGTTATTAGGGAATAAGTGCAATACGGTCCGTCACTAATATATGTGCTCATTTCATCGAAATAAAGCCATTCGGTCCGTAAGCGGAACCTCACTACGAAGGTGTATATGGATACGAGTATGGAATTACGGATGTACTCAGCTTGTAACTCTACCTCCAAGGACGACGTCAGGCGTTTTTCTTGTTGAGTTGGCTTATTAGAACGAGTATAACAATTGTTCGCATGAAAAAAAACTATTGTACGGTTTGGTTTGGCGTCTGTAATATGTTACGGACAGGGAGCAGAGAATGATGGTGTAGAAGAATAAATTGAATTTGCGGAATGGGGACTCTTGAGTCCTGAGCGATCTGCGGAGGCGAATATGAGGATGCGCAGACTTTTCGGACTGCATTGCAGCTATTTGAGCTTTTTAGTGCTTATTTTAGCGGTATCGGACTGCATAGCCATAGCTCTTATTTCCACAATTTCTATTAAAAATAGGGTGTATTTGTGTGAATAGGTGCAACTGAGTCCGATAGTGTAGCAAAATAGCCTGAAATTGCGAAATTAGGGCTCCTTAGTCCGAACGATCTGCGATGACGAGGAAGATTCACAGAGCGGAAAAGCATCGCCTTTTATAAGAATACATTGCGGCAGTTTGATGTATATCTACAGTTTTTTATGCTAAAATAGACGCAATTCTGCTTGCCATACTTTTGCTTTGGCGAGGAGGATCATAGGGTGTGGCATTGGTGAATGGGAAGGGGGCTGCGTATATGGGGATGATGTCCTGGCTGGTTGAGCAGCGAATTCAAGAATCTATGCGTAATGGGGAATTTCGAGATTTACCTGGGCATGGCAAGCCACTGGAGCTTGAGGATTTATCGGGCGTGCCAGAAGAATTGCGCATGTCGTTCAAAATTATGAAGAATTCCGGCCTGGTGCCCGAGGAAGTATCATTGCGTGCAGAATGCGTTACCCTCGAAGGGCTGCTCGCTGCCTGCCACAATAGCGGAGGTATTGAAACTAGTGAAGGCAAGGCAATCCGGGCAAAATTGTCATTGAAAAGGCTGCGTCTGCAAGAGCTTCTGCGTGAACGAGGCTTAGATAGTAATTCTGCTTTTATGGAATACAGTGTTCAAATACACGAACAGATAATTAGGGAAGAAGAATAACGATTATTAGGGTTCTTTTGTTTGGACATGAGGATAAATAGTATGATATAAAGGCATCTCTAAGTCGGTTTAGACGAAAGAGTTGCCTTTTTGCGTACTTCGCTTCATAAGTGTATTCTCATCTTGCTTGCTTGAAATATACCCATTCTGGATCACCATCGTCTAAATTCTCAATGATTCCGCTTCTTACAAATCCTAGAGAAAGACACACTTGCTGCATGATCGTATTGGACTCATTGGTGGAAGTAAACAGCTTTGGGGTTGGAGAATGTTCTTCAATGTAACGAATAAGTGCACCGGCAATGCCAAGACGTCTGAAATTAGGATTCACAATTACGAGCTGAATAAAACAGCATTCGAAAAAAGTGGTATCGTAACAAGCATAACCGACAGGCTCACTGTTAATCGAAGCTACAACACATTGCTCGTTTAGAATGTATTGCTCGATTTTAGGTTTGCGATTTTCGCTGCCAATGACCATGCTATCGATCTTGCTGAGTATAGATAAATCTGAAATAGCGGCAGTAGTTGTAGTTACAAGCATTTTAGAAAGCCTCCTTTTCTATAATATAAGAAAGTTATACTTGAAATGGTAAGTACAGTTTATCTTGATCTTTGAAGTTTTTTCGCACATGATAAATAGGGTTTAGACCACATCAAAGGAAATCATAACATATTATTACAAACGATGGAGAGATACAATGAAACAGCTTCCAATTTTACAGGTGCTTCCAGACCTTAAAAACATACTTATCTCCTCACCGGCGGCTGTTCTGATTGCAGAACCCGGTGCGGGCAAAACAACAGGAACGCCTCCGGCATTTCTGGACGAGCCATGGATGGCTGGTAAAAGCATTCTTATGCTGGAGCCCAGAAGACTTGCTGCAAGATCAGCTGCAACTTACATGGCGTCCTGCCTTGGAGAAAGTGTTGGACAGACGGTAGGTTATCGGATGCGGAACGACACTAAGGTAGGCAAGCATACACGAATTGTTGTAGTGACTGAAGGTGTCTTAACGAGGATGCTTCAGAGTGATCCATCACTAGGGGATGTGGGTCTGATTATTTTTGATGAGTTCCATGAGCGTAGTCTACATGCGGATCTGGGACTAGCTCTGGCGCTGGAAGCGCAGGCAGTGCTGCGTGATGATCTTCGGATTCTGATTATGTCAGCAACATTGGATAGTAAACGGGTCTCGGTTATGTTGGGCGATGCGCCAGTCGTTGATTGTCCGGGACGAACCTATCCGGTGGAAACTATCTATACCCCAACTACAGGGAATCTTCCAATTGAAAAATCGGCCACAGCCGTAGTGAGACGTGCGCTTGCTGAACAGCCGGGAGATATTCTTGTATTCTTGCCGGGTGAACGAGAGATTCGCAGAACCCAAAATGAGCTGGAACAGGGTAAGCTTTCGGATGGGGTCGTACTTCGCCCTTTGTATGGACAATTACCACAGGTTATGCAGGATGCCGCAGTGGCTCCGTCTAAAGAAGGTGAACGTAAAGTCGTGCTAGCGACCTCCATTGCAGAGACAAGCTTGACGATTGAAGGTGTGCGAACGGTAATTGATACAGGGCTGCGTCGCACGCAGATTTTCTCTCCGCGTACGGGAATGCCAAGTCTTACAACGGTTCCGGTATCGAAAGCCTCTGCCGATCAGCGGCGTGGACGGGCCGGGCGGACAGCTCCGGGCGTATGCTACAGGCTGTGGAGTCAGGAGGAACATAATCGCCTTCCGGATGACAATGTGCCGGAGATTATGGAGACGGATCTTGCGCAGCTCGCTTTGGAGCTGGCGCTGTGGGGCGTGCGCGATCCTGCCGCGCTAGCTTGGCTTGATGCGCCGCCCGTTGCGCCCTATGCGCAGGGCACCGCGTTGCTGCGCCAGCTCGGCGCGCTGGATGCCGGCGGCGCCATCACGCCGCACGGCCGCAGCATGGCCGCGCTTGGCGCGCATCCGCGAGCCGCGCATATGCTGCTGCGCGCGGCAGAGCTTGGCGCAGCACCGTTAGCCTGCCGGCTGGCGGCGCTGCTGCAAGAGCGGGACCTGTTCAAGGGTCCCGCGGCACAAGATTGCGACCTCACGCTCCGCGTAGAGGCGCTGCTCCGGTTCGAGCGCTCCGCCGATACGGGCGGAGCGGACCCTGCGGCTCTGCGCACGGTGGTGCGCGAGAGCCGCGATTTCCTGGCGCAGCTGCAAGCAGCGCCGGGCGGGACCGTGAACGACGTCAGCCCCTGCGGGCTGCTTCTGTCGTTCGCCTATCCCGACCGTATCGGGCAGAAACGCGGTGATGGCGCGTTTCTGCTATCCGCCGGTCGTGGCGTGGCCATGCGGGAAGGGCAACCTCTGGCCCGATCCGCTTATATTGTGGCTGCGTCTGTTGACGATCGAGCCACACAAGGCGCAATCTTGCTGGCAGCTGAGCTAGAAGAAGGAGAACTGCTTAAATATCATGCAGATCACATCATAGAGGATTCTGATGTGTATTGGGATAAAGAAAGTGGAAGCGTGAAAAAACGCCGCCGAACGATGCTTGGCGCTCTTGTCTTAAAAGAAACGTCACATGAAAGACCCTCCGCAGAAGAAACAGCGAAAGTACTGCTAAGTGTAATCGCAGAGGATGGGGTTGATATCTTACCGTGGGAAAAGGGAACCCTGCAGCTTCGTGAGCGGTTAATGTTTATGCATGCCTTACGTTCAGATTGGCCGGATGTCTCAGATGAAGCATTAATTGAGACGCTGAATGAATGGCTATTACCTTACATTCAGGGTATGCGGAACTTGCGCGATCTTCAGCGAATCCCGTTATCCCGGGCGCTTGAGGGGCTGCTGGACTGGAATCAGCGACAGCTTCTTGAACAGGAAGCACCGACACATATAACAGTTCCTAGTGGCTCGCGTGTGCCGGTGGACTATGCTAATCCAGCTGCTCCCGTACTGGCTGTGCGTTTGCAAGAGATGTTTGGACAGTTAGACACCCCTAGAATTGGAGGGGGGAAGGTACCTGTTTTGCTTCATCTTTTGTCACCGGCAAGAAGACCGATGCAGGTGACTTCTGACCTTGCAAGCTTTTGGCGTGGCACTTATTTTGAGGTTAAAAAGGATCTAAAAGGACGGTATCCTAAGCACTATTGGCCAGACGACCCTTTGCAAGCTATTCCGACCCATCGAACACGTCCCAAGAAATAATATGGTTATTCGTGCACTTGAATTTTAAATTAGATGTTTTGACTTCAGCTTACAGGGTAATTAACTAGCGAAGACAATTACTAAGGAGGGCTTCAAGTGACTAAAAAAATCGTAGGTATCTTTGATACAGAACAAGAAGCAACCAGAGCCATTGAAGGACTTCACAATCAAGGGTTCAGTAATGATGAAATATCAGTAATCACACGTGATCGCGATGAGCTAAGACATATTTCGGATGATACAGGTACAAAAGCTCCCGAAGGAGTGGCAACAGGTGCTGCTACGGGCGGCGTATTAGGTGGTGTTACCGGACTTCTAGCAGGTATCGGAGCGCTCGCCATTCCGGGCATTGGTCCTATTCTGGCAGCGGGACCTATTGTGGCAACATTAACAGGTGCAGCCGTCGGTGCAGGTGCAGGTGGCTTAGTTGGCGGCCTGATCGGTCTTGGCATTCCTGAGGATGAGGCAAAAGAATACGAAGGATACGTAGAAAGTGGCAAGATCCTTGTGCTTGTTGAGGATAATGGACGAGGGTATCAAGCGCATGATGTGTTCCGAGACAATCGCTCACTAAATGCTCAGCGTTACGAAGGCGTCTATAACGAAGATACTCGTCTAGGTAATTCAATGGCTAACAGAGCAGACCGAACGGCTGAAGTTTATAACCGCGATAAAATCTAAAATGTTAATCGGCCTACTTTTACTATGAACAATTCATTAAAGACTGCACCTCCTAGCGATAAGCTGTGAGGTGCAGTCTTTGTTATACATGTGGTATGATATGGATAATAATCCAAATTATATTCGGATATTTGAGAAGTAACTGAAAAATGCACAAAGCAGTTACCATGGCAGATATTTCTGATGTACATAGCAATGTTTATACTTAGAGGCTGTTCTTAAGGAGGGATTAGATGAAGATATTTGTAGCCGGTGCAGCGGGCGTGATTGGACGGCTATTGCTACCTAAGTTATTTGAAGCGGGGCATGAGGTAGTCGGAATGACCCATAAGGAAGAAAATAGAGCATTTATTGAGAAATGTGGAGCACAGGCGGTAATCGCGGATGTCTTCGATCGAGAGGCCATATTTACGTCCATTCACAAAGCACAGCCAGAAGTGGTTATTCATCAGCTAACTTCACTAAGTCAGCGGAATTTCTCAGATAATTCCAGGATAAGAATAGAAGGAACACGAAATATTGTGGATGCATCCCTTGCAGCTGGCGTGGAACAAATTATTGCACAAAGTATTTCATGGGCTTATGAAGCTGGAGAGGAGCCAGCTACGGAGGAAACTCCATTAGATCTTAAGGCTTTAGAGCCTCGGAGAAGAACGATTGAAGGTATATACTCACTAGAGAAAGCAGTTGCCGAGATCCCAAATCATGTGATCTTGCGGTATGGAATGTTGTACGGCCAAGGAACATGGTATGACACTAATAGCTATATGGCAGAGGAAATTCGTCAAGGACGAGTGACAGCGACAGATGCAGTTGTATCATTCCTACATGTGGAGGATGCAGCTAACGCAGCGGTGCTTGCTCTGAACTGGCCTTCAGGCCCTGTGAACATCGTAGACGACGAGCCTGCTAAAGGATTGGATTGGTTATCAGCTTATTCAGATACCATAGATGCTCCTGCTCCTAATGTTCAAGAAGGCAGAGAAGGATGGGAACGGGGAGCCTCCAATACGAAAGCCCGAATGGATTACGAATGGAGTCCACTGTACCGGTCATGGAGGTCAGGATTTGCTCGGAGTTTGAATGTCCAGAGTGAATGAATTCAGCTACTGAAAGGAAGTGCAGTATGAGTTTACTTCTTGTGATTTTGTTCTTTATTGGTTTAATCATGATGATTAGCAATCAATATGCGATGATCAAGAAAATGGACGAAATGAATGAGTCACTACGTGAAATTAATAATAAACTTGGTTAGCTAAAGTTGAAAAGGAGTGATGACGTGGGGGTAATAAAAAATTTCTCTCTAGTGGTCGTGAATTTAATCGCGGATCTATGGTTTGGAATCGTACGAAAACCTGAATTTTATGATAATCACACGGTTACTACAACAAAGAGAGGGTATGTCCTATTTGTAACGTTAGCAGGTATTATCGCTGTGGGAACCGCCATTTGGCTATGCTCTAGAATTTATTAAGGAGAAGACTGCCAATAGGCGGTCTTTTTTTCATATTGGACGTCAGCATGCATGACTCGACAAACGGTTAAGTGAGGCTAGACGAACGAATCGAGTCGGCATTTTGTTACTACTTGCCGTGTCTTATGAAATTCAAAGTAAGGATAGTCAGGTTTAGAAAGGAACCTTAAGCTTGCTGAGTTAGTTTGCGTTTGTACTCTCTAGAAAACTGTAAAGATTAATATATAAGTGTTTATTACCAATCATTTACTTTAAGAAGTGATACTATAGATATAGAAGGTGAAGTAGCAGCGAGGAGGAATTGTACATGCAATTAATGGGATGGTCTGAGGATGAAATATCGTATGAGCTAAGTAATCATTATTCAATTCGTAAGGCTGAATCGGAAGAGTGGGGAGTGTATTGCTCCATTTATTATAATATTCAGTATATTGGCTTTTTTAGAGAAGATGGGTTCAATTCTGCCCAAAAGAATGCTTTTTGGATCTATAAAGGGGAGGCGAAAATAGGTGGAGTAAGGATGTCACCTAATCGGATTTATCATTTGTTTGTTATTCCACCTTTTAACGATACATTTGTGGTGCTTAAACTGCTAAAAAAGCTTTTGATATATTGGTCTGACCGAACGGAGCCTATAAAAACCTTCGAGGTTCTACCGGATCAAGTTCATTTATTTGCGCGGGCAGGATTTTGGCCTGATGAGTTCAGATGTCGCTGGATGCAGCGTCCTACAGATCATTTCGAGGTGGAATGGAACGAAGAATTTAGAATTGAAAGACCACAGATCGAAGATGATGGAAAAGGTACTAGACGGTTTATTCTTGAAGATCAGATCGCCGAATGTAGCTACGCTAGCTTTGCCGGAAGCCTCGAAGCGACTAGAAGAAAGCAATTCTCCTTTGAAGATTTTATTCCAAGTGAAGAACCGAATTATACGAATGAAGCATTACTTACCGCGTCAACGCTTGTGTATGATAGGGAATCGGGACAGTTAATTGCGAATTGTCTCTTGGGCTTACAAGGAGATTATGCAGCAGTTTATAGTATTGGTGTAATGCCCGGTTATAGAGGCAAAGGGATAGCGACACTGATGTTGAAAAGAGGACTAAGTCTCCTTAAAGATAAGTATCCATTCCTTAGATTATATGTCATGGAAGGTAATGATGCGGAGTCTGTCTATACAAATCTAGGATTTGTTCAAGGAGTACAAGAGATACAGAGCATGTATATTCCAGTGAACGATCAAGCATAAACGTTTTCGGTATCCTTATAAGGGCGGTAAGCGTTTAAGCGAGTATAGGCGGGGAATTTATACTTTCTACAATTTTAAAAAAGGGCTGCCGGATGGCAGCCTTCTTCATCCTATCTAGGCATGTGAGGTTATGGGAAACATGAAATGTTTAGGTAGTTCTTTTAAAAGTGGACGAACAAATAACGTATCCTCACTCTGGGGGATTAATTCTACTTCCATATGCTCTAGTGCATAATCTGGGGTGAAATAAAAATGGATAATCTCAGTTTCAGGAGAAATAATGCTATTCAATATCGCTTCGATATCCAGACTTGTTGTACTAATCATATCAAAAATATGAAGCTGATGACCCTCATGTTTAAAGATCACTACAACGTCAGCTTCTTCAATATAATAAAAGGAATCATGAAAAGGAAGGATGAAATAAAACAGCAGCTGATGTTCATTGTTTACAACGCTGAGTATAGTGGATACCGGTACTTTTTCTTCAGCGAATTTTTTTATCATGATGAAATCAACGGAACTATTCATAGATAAGGGACGCACAGAGAAGGTTTTAGACGATTGATTCCTAAGATTGGAAGCGTTAATCGAAAAGCTGCTTTCTTGCATACGTTCAAATCCGAATTTGGGATAAAAATCCAAAGCGCTGTCGTTTGCAAATAAGTAGATGAAGTCATTTTCCTGTTCGTACTTCGCGATAATATGATCTATTAATTTCCTGGATAATCCTTGCATGCGATAATCAGGATGTGTCATTACAGTGCCAATTTGGATGGCATTATACTCTTTTTGATTTAATATAATCGTCATTTTGTTTATGGATGCATTTGCGATCACTTGGTCCCCATCGATATAGGAATAACAGATATACTTGTCATTCCAGCCTCCTTGTTCATACCATGGCGAAAAATCAATCCCGAAGATAGATTTAGCTAATATATTAAAGCTTTCTTTATATTTTTTGATATGCTTATAATCACTGACCAATTGGTAATCGCTCATATGTAAGCCTCTTTTCCAAAGTGTTTTTCGTAGTCACGTTTAATGGTTATATCTTACTACACCGTTCTAAAGTAATGTTTATTATAAAAAAACAATCCCGAAATGATTTGGAGGCTAGAAAATGAGAGAGATAGATTATAGTAATTATTACTGGAAAGACGAGAAAATAAGATTACGGTCAATTCAAGAAGGGGATTGGGAAGGCTATTATACGAATCGTTTCGATACTCCAGCGCGGCGACTCTTACAGTGTGCTGTAGAACTACCACCCACCATTGCCGAAGCTAAAAATTTTGCGGAGACTTACGCTGAATTCTCATCAGATAGACTAATGTTTACGATCGAAGATTTGCATGGTGAAAATGTTGGAGGCGTAAATCTGAATAGCATTGACGAGAAAAATGGTACGTTCAGCATTGGCGTGCAGGTGGATAAAGATCATCGAGGGAAAGGGTATGGAACGAGAGCTATAACCATTCTCTTAAAGTATGCTTTTTTTGAGCGACGGCTAAATAAATTTAATGAATGTGCGCTTGAAGGCAACGAAGGTTCAATAGGGATGTTAAAGAAAGTCGGCTGCGTGCAAGAGGGTGTGCGGCGGAAAGTTATTTACACGAACGGACGATATTATGATTTGATATTGTTTGGATTGACGAAGGAAGAATTTATGGAGAAAAACGCGATGAATTAGAGAGCGTAGTTTCGGACTCAGTTGCAGCTATTCCTTAAGAATAGCTGTATTTTTGTTGCTTTTTATGCCAATAGCGTGAGTGGAGTCCGTTAGCAATCCCAAAGGGGTGTAATACAGCGTTTTTGATCATCTGGGTCCGATGGCAGATACGTACGAGCAAAACGGATCTAACCTACGAAAATTTAGATTAATTAAGGTATACAACCATGTACAACCAAAGAATTCTGTACTTTCATCATATGAAAAATTCACAATAGAAAAACACAAAAAACAACTCTATCTAGTTACTTTCAATAAATTCATCATCTATCCCTATTAAATTTCTATACAAATCGGAAAAAGTGAACCCACTACCACATTTCAGGTTGTGAAAGTTGGAAAATAGTGCTTATACTAGAGTTATAGAAGGTAAGATTAACCAAAAAACACAACATGAGGAGGGTTTATATGGCGTTTATGATTGCTCAACGGGCTTTTATCAAGGTGTATCTTATAACAATGGTAGAACAACATCGCGGGTATGGATACCAAATGCTTGAGGATTTACGTCGAGATTTCAAGGCACATGGCTATTCCCCCCCACAGAGCGAAATTTATCGCGCGCTGCATGAGCTGGTACAGCAAGGGATTTTATATCGTACTAAACAGCTAAAAGGGAATGACCCGAAGGTGGATTTTCAAGAAATTGTCTTATATCATTTTACTTCTGATGGTGAAGAGAAAGCGAAGCTATATAAGAAGCAGGTGAAGACGGATCTTGACCGCTGTCTAGGTATTTTGAACAAGGCGGTTGCGGATAACTTCTAGAACTGGAACTATAGTTATATTTTCAGGATGCTCTCACCCTGTTATAATGGTTACTGCCGGATAATTGCAGTATATACTTGGAGGTAACAAATGATGGATGAACATATGAAACGTCGATTGGACAAACAACGTAAGCTATTCAGCCAACTTGGCATCACACTAGATGCTCTAACCATACATGAAAAAGAATTCAGTATGAAGCTTCGTGGTTACGATGCGGAGGAAGTGGATACATTTTTAGATAGCGTAATCAAGGATTACGAACGTTTTTATGCCACAATTGCTGATCTGATGGATAAATGGCAGGAGCAGCAAATAGAGATGCGCGAATTAAAATCAGAAACCAAAGCCACAGAGGTTATTCAGGTCCCAGTACTTCGAGGCATCGACCCAAAGGACTTAGAAGAGGTCATTCTAAAACTGGAAACCAATGTTCGTCAGCTTAAAGATAAGCTTCCCCAAATCGAAAGCTATTTATAAGTCGAGAATTTTGAGTTCAGGAGCTGCGCTTGACATTTATAAATTTACCATTGACGAGTTAGCAGTTCATGATTTATGATATGTTCATAAATGATCATTTATATTTTAGTGGCGTGTTACCGTTAAGGGCATGAGCCAAGGATTGTCTTCATCTCGATGAGACATTTCTTGGCTTTTTTTGTTCCTAATTGACGATAATATGGGAAAGGAGTGATGAGCTTGTCGCGGGAGATCGAGCAATTTCAAGTACAGCGTGTGATTGGGAACAACGTTGTAATGGTTCAGGGAAGCAAGAACGGCAAGGAATATGTCATCATCGGTAAAGGCATTGGTTTTGCTGTGAAAGGTTCAGGTGTGATTGAAGGAAACGATCCTCGTATTGAGAAATTGTTTCGTCTAGAAGACCGCGAATCCTGGAGTCAGTATCAAATATTGCTGGAAGACATAGATCCCAAAGTGATGAGAATAACTGATGAAATAATTGCTGATATCCAAAGTCAATTTCCTGACAAATTAAACGACAAGATTTATTTGGCACTCCCGAGCCACATTCAATTCACCATTTACCGTCTGCGCAACGGGATGGATATTATTAATCCTTTTTTACAAGAAACTAAGATGTCTTTTCCGAAGGAATTTGATATCGCTTACAAGGCATCAGAGAAGATCAACGCTGAATTTCAGGTGCAAATTCCCGAAGATGAGGTTGGATTTCTAACTTATCATGTGTACTCCGCAGTTAACAATGTATCGGTGGGTCAGTTAGTAAAAGCATCTAATATTGTAAGTGAACTTCTGGATATGATACAGCAAGAACGGAATATAACTTTTGAGCATGGCAGTATGAATCATATTCGATTAATGATCCATTTACGGTTTTCACTGGAACGTATTTTAAAAGGATCACTAATAGATAATCCTTTTGTGAAACATATTAAGAAGGAATACAAAGAAGAATACAAGTTATCTCAAAAGCTCGGTAAAGTGATGCAAAAATCTCTTGGTGTAGATATCCCGGAAGAAGAGCTGTGTTTCCTGGCAATGCACTTACACCGATTATTTCAGACTTTAGTGAAGCAAAACTAACATCTTTAGAGGAGTGGAGCATATGTTTTCCAAATGGAAATCAAAAAAAGAAGAGAAACATACTGGACATACAATCGAAATCATGGCACCTATCAGCGGAGAGGCAGTTTCATTAACAGAGGTTCCGGATGAAACCTTTGCTGGTGGTCATATGGGTAGCGGAGTTGCAATCAGACCTTCTGAAGGAATACTAAAAGCTCCTTTTGATGGCACGGTTGCTCATATCGTGAAATCGAGTCATGCAGTTATTCTGGAACATTCCTCCGGTGTGCAATTGCTGTTACATATCGGAATCGATACTGTCAGTCTTAAGGGCAACGGATTTGTCAGTCATATTGCCTCTGGAGATCAAGTGAAGGCAGGTCAAACCTTAATCGAATTTGATCTGGATGTTATTCGCGCAGCAGGCTGTGACACAATTTCGCCTGTAATCGTGACTAGTACGGAGGAAACACCACCTCAAGTGAACGGACATTATGGTCAGGTTACAGCAGGACAGGATCTGATTCTTACAGTGGCTTCAAAGTAATAGGCTGATAGAGCATTACTACTATTGAATCGAAAGGATGATATTGTTATGTTGGCTTTTCTACAAAAATTAGGTAAGTCGCTTATGCTTCCTGTCGCTACTATGCCAGCGGCAGCTATTCTTCAAGGCTTTGGTTTGCTTAACTATGAAAAAGATTTGCATCTAGGAGCTACGGTAGGGGGGTTCCTGAATCAATATTTTGCGCCCTTTTTAAACGCTGGAGCGAATGCAATCTTCGGTAACCTTGCTTTGATCTTTGCGGTAGGGGTCGCTATTGGATTTGCTAAGGATGCTGTAGCAGCCTTGTCAGCAGTAATTGCTTACATGGTTCTGACCAAGATTCTAGCAGTTGTACCTCTTCAATTCTCCTTCATCAATGATGATGTAGTGTTGAATATGGGTGTGCTTGGTGGTATATTTGCCGGTGCTTGGGCAGCGTTCCTATATAAGAAATATCATAATATTAAGATGCCAGATTGGCTTGGATTCTTTGCGGGTAAACGTTTTGTTCCAATCATTACCGCAGCTTCCACGATGGTCCTTGCCGTATTAATTGGGATGATCTGGAGTCCTGTACAAGATGTAATTAGTGATTTCGGAAACTGGGTTGTGTCTCTCGGTGCGGTTGGAGCTTTCATCTTTGGTACAGCTAACCGTCTATTGATTCCAATCGGACTACATCATGTACTTAATACGATTGCTTGGTTCCAAATTGGTGACTTTACGAATGCAGCGGGTGAATTGGTACATGGTGATTTGTATCGCTTCTTCGCTGGAGATAAAACAGCTGGGATGTTTATGACTGGCTTCTTCCCAATCATGATGTTTGCGCTTCCAGGTGCAGCGCTTGCATTTATTCATACAGCTAAACCTGAAAAACGCAAAATGGTTGCTTCTATCTTTATCGGTTCTGCCATTGCTTCTTTCTTAACAGGGATCACGGAGCCTCTTGAGTTCTCCTTTATGTTCTTGGCACCAGTTTTGTACTTGGTGCATGCATTACTGACAGGTTTCTCTATGGCTCTAATGTACATTCTAGATGTTAAACTTGGATTCGGCTTCTCTGCTGGTTTGATCGATTATCTAGTGAACATGAAACTATCCACCAATGCATGGATTCTTATCCCTGTAGGTCTGTGCTTCTTCGTTCTGTACTACGTGTTATTCCGCTTTATCATCACGAAGTTCAAGCTTAAGACACCTGGACGTGAGGATGATGATGATGATGCGCTTGTAGCACCAACTGGAGGTAACGCAACGGGTTCAGCTGCTTCTTCCAAGGCTGCTCAAATTCTTGAGCACATCGGAGGACCTTCAAACATCGAAAATATCGACGCTTGTATTACACGCCTTCGTCTGATCGTTAAAGACGAGAAAGCCGTTAAAGATTCCGCACTGAAACAACTCGGTGCTTCTGGAGTCATGAGACTTGGTCAAGGTGCTGTTCAAATCGTATTTGGTCCGAAATCGGAGCAATACAAAGAGGAAATCGAGAAGTTACTATAACTTAACGTACTCCGTTTAAAATTAATTAGCAAGGGCTAGTCCGCATACTAGCCCTTGTTTTTTTGTGTATTCAGAGGGATAAAGTGTTGCAATATACACAATGCCTAGTATAATACTTGGTATAAACATACGAAGGAGTCGGTACATATGTCAGTCGACGATTATCTGGACCTTTTAAATTATGCCAAAGCAATTAATGATGGACAGTGGCAGGCTGACATCATAGAGAGCTTAAAGAATCTTAACACGGTATCGGAAGAGCCTCAAGTTCAAGAAGAAAGTGTGATAGAACTATGGTCACAGTTTGATTCCGTTAACATATTGATCATGAAGTTGTTTGAGAAGCTGCGTAAGAATGAAGAATCAGATGAAGTGTTACATTGGAAAGAACAGCTTCTAGAGCTTAAGCTGGAGCGGAGTATTTTATCCAAGAAGATTCTTAATCGGTATATTCGAATTCGATAATTGGGATCAAAATAGAGTTGTAAGAGAAATAATGAAGACAGTTACCTTATTAATTAGGGGCTGTCTTTTTGTATGTATTATGATGGGTTATGATAATTATGAAGAATTCTGATACAAAAATGTACTGACAGTCGTCTTACTTATAGCTGCAGCTGATAAGGAGGATTTACACGATGGAAATTCCGGAATCTGAAATTTTTAAAACAATATTTTATGAACATCACCCTATTGTCCGCCGTAAGCTTGCCGCTTTGGTATGTGATGAATCGGCGGCTGATGATTTAGCTCAAGAAGTTTTTCTGAGATTGTACCGAAATCCACCAGATGATCCAGCAGCGCTGGGGGCCTGGCTTCATAGAGTCCTTACTCGTATTGGATATGATTATTTGGACAAAAAAGCAAGGGAACGGCGACTGCAGAATAAACAAGAGCAGCTTTATGATGCTAGTGAATCTCCCCCTTCAGGTGAAGATGTCATAATCAGTAAGCTAGATCAGGAAGATGTACACGCCTGGCTGAATGAATTGCCTGAAAGAGACAGACAAGCACTTCTACTTCGCTACTCGGGGTACAGTTATGTGGAAATCGCGGGAGAGCTTGGAGTAAGACCTCCAGTAGTAGGGACCCTGCTCCACCGAGCGACAGAGAAACTAAGACAAAATGCAACGAAGGCGATACCCCAGACGAAGTAGGCTTCTTTTGAGGAGAAGTTACGAAGTAATCTTTAAAATCAGGAGGTACAATAATGAATAACAATTCAGGAAAGCAAGATAAAGATAAGCAAAGTACAGACGAAGCCTGGCTCAAGCTACAGAGTAAGTTAGAGAATGAACCTTATAATCCTCAATGGGCAAAATGGAGTCAAATTAGTGAATCTCAAACTGAGGATTCTGTTAACTTAAGTCAGCCAGCAAATGTCGAGAATCTTCAATCAGAGTCAACACCAACAGTAGTACAGGACATCCTTGTAACTACTCATGATAAGAATGTACAACGTCCGCGCCGACTGCGTATGAACCGTCGTCGGAAGCTAGGAGTTGTAGCTGCAAGTGTAGCTGTTTTTGCAGTCATACTTGCGACCCCAATAGGCAATACAGCAATGGCATCTATTCTGAATCAGTTCCGGATGGAACAGGTCACGGTTGTTCATGAGAGTGATCTGCGTAATATTTTCACACAGGTGGCTGAAGATGGTGAACTTAATCGATCCATTAATCAATTCGGTGAGTTTACAAACGCTAGCGGGGCTTACATTGGTGAGTTGCCTGCAGATCAACTGAAGGCTACCCTAGGCTATCCAGCGAAAACCGCTGCTTTAGTGGAAGGGCATAATTCAGTTACAGTGGGTGCTTCACAAGATATCACGCTTAATCTGAAAGTAGACGAAGTGAACAAAGCCCTGAAAAAAATTGGAGCAGAACATCTGCTGCCCGAATCGATTGACGGTAAACCAATTACACTTCATATCCCGGAATATGTGAATTACAATCTCTCATCTGATGAAACGCACTGGGCAAGTCTGTCGCAGATGAATGCACCTGTACTTAACGTTGATCCTTCTATTAAAGTGGAAGAGGCTTTGGAAGCTGTAATGAATTTCCCACTGCTCCCAGATTACTTGAAGACTAGTTTAATGCAAAGCAGGGTCTTATCCGGAGAAATCCCAATGCCGTTAATCGCTGGTGAAAATACGGAGCAAATAACTGTGGGTGACACTTTAGTTATAGTTGACAATTATGAATACAGCCGCGGTCCTGTATATCAAGCTACATGGATTCAGGATGGACAGCTATTCAATTTGTCAGGTGAGCTCTATTCGAGTAAAGAGAAGCTTATGACCAAGGTTCAGGAGCTGATTGAATCATGAGTACTGCAGCAATTGAAGCTAAGTCCCTAACCAAGGAATATGATAACGGACGCGGTTGTCGAAATGTAAGTATTACTGTAGGGAAAGGGGAAGCCTTTGGCTTCCTCGGCCCTAACGGTGCAGGTAAAAGCACCTTTGTAAAAATGCTTGTAGGTCTTATTCATCCATCAAGTGGCAGTGGAACATTGTTCGGGCATAAGATTGGTTCGCTAGAAGCGAAATCGCTAATCGGTTATTTACCCGAATTGTATCGTTATCAGGAATGGCTGACGGGTGAGGAGGTTGTAAGGCTGCATGCAAGACTATGCGGAATGCAGCGGTCTGTAGCAGATAAGAGAATTCCACAACTTCTTGATGAGGTTGGAATTGGTAAGCGTGGACGTGACCGAGTGAAGCATTACTCTAAAGGAATGCAGCAAAGACTGGGATTAGCTTGTGCACTTGTTAATGAGCCGGCTATCGTGTTTTTGGATGAGCCATCATCGGCTCTAGATCCAATCGGACGTCAGGAAGTCCGGCGTATATTACAGACTCTAAAAGAAAAAGGGGTTACGATATTTCTAAACTCTCATTTGTTAGAGGATGTTGAAGTGCTTTGCGACCGAATGGCGCTACTGAATAACGGAGTTATTCTCCGGCATGGTAAAGTGTCCGAGGTGTTAAACAAGCGTATGAGCTGGCGATTTAAAGTAGGCGGCTATGCGCCTATTTTATTGTCGTGGCTAAAAGATCAGACAGGCTTGCAGATCCGGGTGTCTTCCCATACCGAAGAATCCATAGATAGTAGCAGGGTTTGGTTGGAAGCGGAGCTGGAAAGTGAAGAGCAGGTGGGTTGGCTGAATACACTGATTATAGAACAAGGGATGACCTTATATGAAGTTTCACATCAGCAAGAACGTCTAGAAGAGTGGTTTATGAATGCTGTATCAGGACTAAGCCACAGAGGTGAACACGAATGAGAATTATAATGGTTATGACCTGGAAAGAGCTGATGCGCAAAAGAGTAATGGTGCTGACATTACTTATGACCGTGGTTTTTCTTATTGGGTTCTGGTTTATTGCGGGTACGATCGGGCAAAGTTCTATGTCTCACGGTTCTAATTTTCCTAGCGGAGAAGAACTTCTTATTCGTTTTACAAATGGTTTATTTATTTTATCGTTTGGATTTTTCTTCGGAGCTTTTGTAATTGCTTTTTTAGCTATTTTTAGTTCATTTTCCGCCATATCCGGTGAGGCAGAGCAGGGAGTGATGCAAGCCTTGCTTCCAAGAGCCATTCCGCGCTGGAAATGGTATGCAGGCCGCTGGCTTGGTTATGTAACACTGGGAATAGGTTATGCGCTGATTTTATTTATTTCTATATTGCTAATTACGCAAGCCCATGCCGCAATTCCAAGAGATGGATTAGCGTTATTCAAATCATTTTTGCTTTTTTCTTCCATCGTACCGTTGCTAATAACTGTTTCTATGCTGGGTTCAGGATTCTTCTCAGCCCTTGGGAATGGAGTCTTTATGACGATGCTTTATGGAGCAGGATGGCTTGGAGGAATGATTGACAAGGTAAGTAGTACTTTATTATCTGAGCCCGAAGCACTTAGCACTCTAAATAATATGACGGGGATAATGTCCTTACTTATGCCTGTAGACGGGTTACAGCGCAGAATGACTGCTGAACTGTTTAGTATTAACGAAATGAACGGGATGTTTAATGCTTCCAATAGTCTATTTGGATTAGATAACTTGACCTCAGTCCCATCTAATACATTTATCGTCTATGCGATTTTCTATACACTGTTGGCCCTCTTAATTGGATTGTATCGATTTCAACGGAAGGATCTATAGCAGTTTAACAATATATCGAAAAACTTAAAATGCCCTTTTTGTTGCCGGATTTTCGGAACAAAAAGGGCTCTTCAAGTTAGTATAAGTCGGATTAATTTTTAACACTAAGCTCAATCCAATCCGTAGACCAATTTCCAATTTCACCAAGTATAGGAGCCAACGCGGTACCTTTTGGAGTAAGGGAGTACTCAATGCGTACTGGCATTTCTGGATATACGGTTCGCTCAATAATACCTTCGATTTCCATTTCTTTTAATCGGTCGGATAGCACTTTACCACTTAAATTGGACAGACAGCTTTCAATTTCGCCAAAACGACGAGGGCCAGGCATAAGCACGAAAACGATCAGCGCGACCCAACGTTTACTTAGCAAGTCTACCGCTTTTTCAAAGCGAGGACACATGTTGAAATCATTCATAATATCACCTCGACATTCATTATATCATAAACTTACATAAAGTAATTATAAATATTTAAAGATATATTATAACTTGACGAAGTTATATTACAATGATAAACTTACTTACAAATAGTTACTTATATTTTAACTAATATTCAATCTTTATGTATAGCTGAAACTATACTAGATGAACATTGAGGAAGGTGTCACACATGACAAAACCAGATATTATTTCTATCCTACAAAATAAAATTACTCGAATTCCTTTAGAAAACAGTACAAATATATTGGTTGGACCGATTACTTTACCCGTGAATTTAGACGGAGAGACTGTTACTTTTAAATGGTACAACTGGCTGAACACTACGGATGCAGAGCTTCTTGGTGATAATAGTGAAGCAACAGCTGCTTTGATTTCAAAGTTACCTTCCATGAGCCTCGCAGATGGTCAGCAATCCAGTGTTTTAGTATATGGTGATTTCGAAGCTTCAGATGAAGCTTTGATACGGATGCATAGCATTTGTCATACCGGCGATATTTTTGGCAGCAAACGTTGTGATTGTGGCTTCCAACTGCATCAGTCCATGAAAATGATCGTCGAACATGGTTCAGGTGCGTTATTCTATCTTGCTAACCATGAAGGCAGAGGCATTGGATTGTTTAGCAAATCTTTAGCGTATCTTTTACAAGAAGAAGGATACGATACAGTTGAGGCTAATTTAGAGCTGGGTTTTTCTGATGATTCAAGAAATTATGAAGAAGCGATTAGCGTTCTACAGCATCTGCGTCATAAACCAGTCACGTTAATTACGAACAATCCGAAGAAACTGGAAGCTCTCAAGACTGCAGGTATGAATGCAGTGAAAAGAGTAGCGCTGTGGGGAGATGTATCTTCTTTTAACGAGAAATACTTACGCACCAAAGTGGCTCGTTCAGGACATTTAGAGGCAGTGAAAGAAGCGAATCCAATTGTAGGAAGACTGGCTAAGTAAAAATTGAGGTAGTGCTTTTGCACTCCTTCGATTATAATGGGTTACTGGAACCCAACTTTAAGCTTAGTGAGGTACAATATGACTGCTATTCAAGTACAAGACTTACGCAAAACATTCAAAGTACAAAAAAACCGCGAAGGTCTCAAAGGGGCCTTCGCTGATTTGTTTAAAAGGGAGTATACGGAAGTAACGGCTGTGAAGGATATTTCCTTTTCCATTCCCGAAGGTGAGATTTGTGGCTATATCGGTGAGAACGGTGCTGGGAAATCAACCACGATCAAAATGCTCACGGGTATTCTCGTACCCACTTCTGGAAATCTTACGGTGGGCGGTTATGTTCCTTATTTGGAGCGCGAGAAATTCGTGAAGAACATCGGTGTGGTGTTCGGGCAACGCAGCCAGCTGTGGTGGGACATTGGGGTCATTGAATCCTTCCAGCTGCTGCGCAAGGTATACCGGGTATCTGAACAAGACTTCAAGAAACGGCTGGATGAATTGGTCGAACGATTGCAGTTGCAAGAACTACTGAATCGTCCTGTTCGCAAGCTCAGTCTCGGTCAGCGGATGCGTTGTGAATTAGTCGCAGCATTACTTCATAACCCTTCGATTGTATTTCTGGACGAGCCAACCATTGGTTTAGATATTGTGGTGAAGTCAGAGATCCGTGAATTCCTTAAAGATATGAACCGTGAGCATGGAACAACCATACTGTTGACTACACATGATCTGCAAGATATTGAAGCTCTTTGCTCGCGGGTGATCATGCTTGATGATGGTCGGATTATTTATGACGGCGGCCTAGAAGATCTGAAACAGCGCTGGGGAACCGGACGTGAAGTTCAATTTCAATTCGGAAATGCAACGAAACGGCAATTGCTTGAGCTTTGGACTGAAGGGATGCCGGTTACTTGGTCTGCAGACAACGATCTTGGAGCATCGGTTTGGATACCGCTGGATATTAATGTATCCGATGTTTTGGGACGGGTAGTAGGGAAAGCCGACATTACTGATATCAAAATCATTGAGACGAATACGGATGATATTGTTCGCAGTATTTATCAATCCGGGTCTGCGGATAAACCAGAGAAACAAGCTGCCGCTCTGAAGGATGAAAGAGAGGCTTTACATGTCTGATAAGCTTAATGCTGCAACAGCTATGTCTTCGTCCTCAGGAGGTTCTTCAGGTGGTCTTCCAGAGAATAGTCGTAGATTACTATTTGGGGCGTACTTAGATTTTATACGAATCCGGTTCCTTACCATGCTTGCTTATCGGATTAACTACTACTCAGGTATTCTGATCTATTCACTGAATATCGGAGTTAACTATTTCACGTGGATGGCCATCTATGGTAATGGGGATTCACTTGGTGGCTTTACCGCAACTCAAATGACGTCTTATGTCGCTGTTTCTTGGATGGCTCGTGCGTTTTATTTTAATAATCTAGATCGTGAGATCTCTACGGATATACGAGACGGAAGTATCGCTATCCAGTTTATAAGGCCTTATAACTATGTCTTAGTCAAAATGATGCAAGGACTCGGTGAGGGAATGTTCCGCTTCCTCTTGTTTATGATTCCGGGTATGGCTATAGCGATGTTGTTGTTCCCGGTTCAATTACCGACAGCACCATCTGCTTGGGCGGGTTTTCTTGTAATGCTCTTTTTCAGCTTTTTGATTAATTCACAGATCAATATTATTACGGGGCTCTCGGCTTTCTTTGTTGAGAATAATGAGGGCATGATGCGTATGAAGCGGGTAATTGTTGATCTGTTCTCTGGTCTGATCGTGCCGATCAGTCTGTTTCCTGACTGGCTATCTTCTATACTTAAGGTGCTGCCGTTTCAGGCGATTACTTACTTGCCAGGTTCTGTATTTACAGGACGGGTACAAGGGGTTGGAATTTGGAATGTACTGGGGATACAGATCGTTTGGTTCCTGGCCTTACTGATTCCAATTGTCTGGTTATATCATGCGGCGCGGCAGCGTCTCTTCGTGCAGGGAGGTTGAGGAAACGTGTATTACCTTGGATTATTAATTGAATACATCAAGAATTATATGAAGTCCCGGCTCACCTATCGCGCCGATTTCTGGGTAGAAGTCATATCGGATTTGCTCTTTCAGGCTACAAACTTTATCTTTATACTAGTAATCTTCATGCATACGGATAGCCTTGGCGGCTGGAATCAGAACGAAGTAGTGTTCGTTTATGGGTTCTTTATGGTGCCTTTTGGGGTGTTTAGTTGTTTTGTGAATCTATGGGGATTTAGTGAGCGTTATATCGTCAAAGGTGAGATGGACCGTATTTTGACGCGTCCGGCGCATAATCTGTTCCAGATCTTTTTGGAAAATGTTGATCCACCAGCACTAATGGGCTCATTCATAGGTATTATTATTATGGCCATCAGTGGTAGTAATCTGGGTCTTCCCTTTGAATGGTGGACGATACCGGCTCTGATCATTCTTACGTTAAGTGCCGTCGCCATTTATACGGGGATTTATACGACACTGACTTCTTTATCATTCTATTCTGATGCTCCAACAGGGATTCTCCCGTTAATGTACAACATTCAGACCTACGGTCGTTATCCGGTAACGATCTACAATCGCGCCATTCAGGTGCTGCTTACGTGGGTCATTCCGTTTGCATTCGTCGGAGTCTATCCGGCAGCGCTCTTCCTGCAGCGTGATGAGATGACAAACCTTGCGCTGATGACACCTGTTGTAGGTGCGATATTCCTTGGGATTGGTCTGTTAGCATGGAGTTATGGTGTTAGAAGATATAAGGGAGCGGGCTCTTGAGTTAAGCTAGTGTCTTGTTATGTTGGAAAGGCTACCTTCGGGTAGTCTTTTTTTTTACTCCTAATTCATGAATATGCTAAAATCATTAATAACTTCGCTATCATAGTTTTGTTTCTGAATTCGATAAGAACGTTTCCTTAGCATCGATTGACAATGGATCAGGTGATCATTTGTTTATTATTATTGCACCTCAAGGAACGATAATTAAAGGATTTGATCATGAGTCAGAAGTAAGTCCATATGCGCGCGACGAACATGAAGTTTGGCCAGGAATCTATGAAGAAGCCCCAACTTCACTATTGTCTTTACTGGAAGATGAGGCGATAACTAAGGATGATGTTACTTTTTGTTTTTGGCGTGAAAATAATGACTTGACGTGGCAGAAGGGGAAGGTAGAGATTCCAACGGGAGCAGAGGATGGTTCGGACTTTTTGCTACGAACTATTTTCCGCACAGCAGAGGATTTTGTGGAATTTGCCGAAGGTTATTTTGAACTCTCACTCCCCTTAGAGGTTGTTGCACAAGTTTATGAGGGTGCAGCTATTACAAAAGAGATGATCAAAGCGTTAAATCCTGATGGTGATATTGAAAAAAACCTTCAGGAGTTAGCAGAGCTAGACTTTTAGGTAATTATCGATTTTGAAAACAAAGGGGGATGCGAAATAAATGAAGGGCTGCCGAATAGGTAGTCCTTTATTTATTGATCGGAAGTATTTCTTAAATGACGAGCGAAAATAGGAAATAAAAATAGAATACTTTCTCTTTATCAAAATTTTATTTACATATATCATTTTAATAAAGATACAAGTGAGAGGGATAAAACTTTACATAATTTAAGCGATCTTAATAACTCTCAAAACAATTTTGTGAGTGTGAGTTAGGTTCCAGAGTAGAGTACATGGAGTGGAAGTGTTAAAATAATGCTTTTCAAAAATGGGGGAGTTTGTTATATGTTTGGAATTTTGGCTATTTCCGGCCTGTCTTTTCTTCTAGTGGCGATATTTACGCCGTTGTTGATCTGGACACTGCACAGGCTGAGGCTAACGCAGCCAATTCGCTCCGAGTTACCAGCGGATCATCAGGCCAAACGTGGTACACCGCTTATGGCAGGGTTGGTCCTGCTTATCGGAATAGCGATCTCGTTACAGTTTCATCCCGGACCTCTAATGTTACTCTTATGCGTCACGTTTTTGTTGTTCAGCTCCGTCGGATTTCTGGATGATTTCAAAAAGGCTTTTTGGCAAAATCCGTCCGGCATCACCGGTCGCTCAAAGCTAGTGTTACAATTTATTTTTACTGGATCCATTTTGTATGTGTTGTTCCATTCATTCGGCCTGACGAGCGATATTGCGTTGTTTCAAGGGCACTATTTGCAATTGCCTTTGTACCTTTATGTCGGAATCATTTTGCTGTTTGTGGTGGGCTCCGCAAATGCCATCAATTTTACGGACGGTCTTGATGGGCTACTGATCAATGTAGCCATTCCAACGTATTTTTTCTTTTTTATGATTTCGGACAAACCTGAAGTGCAGACATTTTCACTTGTCATGATCGGCTGTTTGCTTGGGCTGTTCCTTTACAATATTTATCCGGCAAGAGCGTTTATGGGCGATACAGGATCACTGGCGATCGGTGGCTCCCTTTCTATTTTGGCTGTCATTGAGAAGGTCGAGCTTTTGCTTCCGATTTTGTTTTTCGTCTATTTTGCGGAGCAGGTGTCGGTTATTTTGCAAGTTTGGTACTACAAACGCACGAAGCTGCGGCTGTTCCGGATGGCTCCGATCCATTTCCATTTTAGTTTAAAATACGGATGGAGCGAAAACAAAATCGTGATGATATTCGGTTTCATTTCGTGGGTTTCCATACTGATTTGCTGGTTAATTTGGAAATATCTCATGCACTAAATAACTCTTTTATATTTACAAATCTATAAAAGTAGATATAATGAAATGCATGGAACCTTTAGTGATATTTAAAGCTTTGTCTAACGAGACACGTAGTCAAATTATGATGTGGTTAAAAACTCCGGAGGAATACTTTGATGAGAAGCCTTATTTACAACAAGGCCTAAGTTTTCGAACTGGTATATGTGTGGGAGATATTCAAGCTAAAGCGGGACTAGCACAGTCTGTTATCTCGAGCTATTTATTGACTATGCAAAAAGCTGGTTTGTTGGAATCTGAGCGAATTGGGAAGTGGACGTACTATCGTCGGAACGAGAAGACAATTCAGGAATTTTCCGAGTATATTAAACAGAAACTATAAATGAGAGGAGGGAAGCCTTTTTTTTGATGATACACATCTACAAATCTGTATATGTGAATATAAAATGGAGGATTATTTTAAAAATGAAAAAGATTAACCCGTTGCTCATCATTATTCTGGCTTTAGGTGTATTTGGTATTATCACTACGGAAATGGGGATTATAGGTGTTCTTCCGCAAATAACTCAAAAATTTAATATATCGACTTCACAGACTGGATGGCTTGTAAGTATATTTGCTTTAGTCGTTGCTATTTCTGGTCCATTTCTAACATTACTGGCTTCTGGTATTAATCGTAAAGTTATTCTATTAACGGCTGTACTTATTTTTGCAGTTTCAAATGTTGTGTACGCTTATACAACTATGTTTGAAGTAATGCTGATTTTTCGTATTATCCCTGCTATTTTTCATCCTGTCTTTTTTTCAGTTGCTCTTGTGACCGCTGCTCAACTTGTCCCTCCAGAAAAGAGCACCAAAGCAGTTACAAAGGTTTTCGCTGGAATCACAGTCGGGTTTGCTTTTGGTGTGCCTTTGACTTCTTATCTCGCGGACAAAATATCATTAGAAGTTGCTTTCCTGTTTGGTGCTGTTGTAAGTGTAATTGCCTTTTTAGGGATACTCGCTTGGCTTCCTTCCATGCCCGTTAAAGAAAAAATGTCTTATGGCAAGCAGCTTGGTATACTACGCAAACCCCTATTATGGTTAAATATTGTAACGGTTATTTTTATCTTTGCAGCTATGTTTTCTGTATATAGCTACTTCGCTGAGTATCTTGGTCAAGTAACACATATGAATGGATCATGGATTAGTATCATGTTGATGGTCTTTGGTATAGTCATGATTTTTGGGAACTTTTTATTTGGGGGCCTTTTACATAAAAGCATTCCAAAGACCGTCATCATGTTTCCTCTGCTATATGCGGTAACTTACCTCTTCGTTTATTATCTAGGATCTTATTTCATTCCGATGGTTATTATCATAATCATTTGGGGGGCAGTGCATTCCGGCGGACTCATTGTCAGTCAAGCCTGGTTAACGACCGAGGCAAAAGAAGCTCCTGAATTTGGTAATAGCTTGTTTATCTCTTTTTCTAATCTTGGAATTACTATAGGGACTGCCATCGGCGGTTGGTTTATTTCTCATTCGGGAATACATCAACTCATCTGGGTGGGGATTGTGTTCTCACTGCTTGCGTTCTTAACGATCATTATTAAAATAAAAATTTCGAAATTAAACGTAACAGAAGCTAAGATGGGTGATTAACGGACATTATGAATTTATTAAAACAGCGACAGCCATGTATCTTATTTTCTGGTACATAGCTGTCGTTGTTTTCTATATTAAGTAATACAAACTTGTGTTTTTCACTATTTTGATTTATTTTAATTAGACCCCATGAAGCTATTACATATGTATAAGAAAGAGGTTTATCCATGAGTAAAATGTATCTATTAAAAATTTGTTTAGCCATCACCCTCATACTAGGGATAGCTACCGGTTGCACCATCGCCGAACAGTCTACTTCAGATCCAGTTCCATCTATAACAACAAGTCCTAACCCTAAATCTGATGCTACCGCAAAGAATGCACAAGAGGACAACAGACGCTTATTAGATGCTAAGGTAACACGGGTAGTTGATGGTGACACCATGAAGCTGACGATTGACGGTAAAAAAGAAACGGTGCGCTTACTACTAGTCGATACTCCAGAATCCGTAAATCCGAATATCCCTGAGCCTCAGCCATTTACGATAGAAGCCTCTGATTATGCCAAAAAGATGCTTACAAATAAAGATGTGCAAATTGAACTAGATGTATCAGAACGAGATAAATATGGTCGTCTACTCTGTTATCTCTATATCGATGGCAAAATGTTTAATGAGCTTCTGCTAGAGCAGGGTTATGCACGTGTGGCATATGTATTTGCACCTAATACGAAATACGTAGATCAATTTAGAGCTATTCAGGATCAAGCAAGAGAGCAGGGAATCGGCATCTGGAGTATTGAAAATTACGCACAAGAATATGGTTTTAAAGTTCCTAAGCCTACAGCAACTCCTAAGTCATCACGTTAACAGTTTTCATAGAAGGTCAAGATATTTAAGTAAAAACACACTAAATAATAGTTAGTGTGTTTTTGCTTTTACGTGGTAGATGGCTACCTATCGGGATGTTTATTTTAATAAAATGTTTCATCTATATGATTTCCATGTAAATTTGATACTCCAATGAGTGTGAAAACCCCATCTCTTTTTTCATAAGTATAATTAACGTTAGGTTCATCCTTAAAATTCACAACAGCTTGATAGTATCCATATTTAAAACGTATACTCCATTTACATCCTGAATATTATCAGAATTATTTAATCTTTTATTGATTAGATAGGTTTTTACTTGATCTGCTATTTCGCGTTTCTTATTGGGTAAGCCAGTTAATGAGAAATAAGAGAAGATAATGATTAAACTCGCAAATGTTAGAAGAGAGAAGACAATGAGAGTATTTGAATTTGATTTCTTTTTCTTCAAGTGAACCCCTCCATTAACGTCACTTAAATGGTATAAATATACAGTATAATTTCTATGCAGTAAAGTACGTATGCTTGTCTTCTTTATGTGCTTATTTAAAAGTAGAAGGGTGTTGTTTCGTTTGAGTAATTATATTATGGAGCTTGGGGAAACTTTAGAAGAATGAATTTACTGGGGGATTTAGAAAAGATGAAATTGAACTGCAAGAATAACTGAACATCTTACGCCAAGTGTCACCTTTCCCAGCAAATCATAATACGATGAAATATGAACCATGACATTAGCCCGGAAAGGTGTGCGATTATGAACGGAACAATCCTCAATTTCTTTGCTGGCGGGAATACGGCTCACGGCTTTTACAGCCTCTATGAGTCGTCATTGCAAAGTTTAACGCGTCTGTATGTTTTAAAAGGAGGCCCAGGTACGGGGCAGACCAAACTGATTAGAGAAATTGGAGAGCAGTTGAATCAACAAGGTTTTGAGATTTGGTTCATCCACACTGCATCAGATAACGATTCATTCGACGGTGTGATTATTCCCAAATTAAATATAGGAATTGTGGATGGAACAGCTCCGCGAGTAATAAACCCTGAACTGCCTGAAGAGTCCATCGTATTCGTAGATTTGGAGCAGGCCGCAGATCAGTTCCAGTTGTGTCAGCAGAAGCTGGAAATCGATAATTTAGTTGGAGCCATTAAACAAGAACATGAATTGGCTTATGCCGGCTTTGCTGAAGCTCTTCGCATACATGACGAATGGGAAGCGATTTACATCGCGAAAATGGATTTTCAAGCAGCCGACGAGCTGACACAGGAGTATATTCTGCTTCTGTTCGGTGATCAGAGATCTGAAACAGCTAGCCGAGTAGATCATCGTTTTTTAGGTGCGGCGACGCCTAAGGGGGCAGTGGATTTTGTTCCTAATCTAACCTCAGGACTAAAAAGATATCTGGTTAAAGGACGTGCGGGCTCCGGAAAATCTACACTGCTGAAAAAAATAGCGGCTGAAGGCATCAAGCGTGGTTTCGATGTTGAAATTTACCACTGTGGCTTCGATCCAAACAGCCTTGATATGATTATTGTGCGTGAGCTTGGATTTGCTATTTTTGATAGCACGGCTCCCCATGAGTACTATCCAGATCGGGACACCGACGAGATCGTCGATATGTATTCCCGGTGTATACTGCCTGGTACAGATGAAGAATACTCTGAAGCTATAGCTGGCATTAAAGAGCGATATTCGAGCACCATGAAGCAATCCACACAGCATCTTACAGACGCAAAAGTATTCCTAGTTGCGTTAAAGCAAATCTATACTTCAACCGTGGATTTTGATCAAGTAGACAAGATTAAATCGCAGATTTTAGAGGAAATCAACGAGATTGTTGAAAGTCCACTGGAGGTTTAAACCTACATTTAAGATCGCTCTCTAGAGGGCGGTCTTTTTTGTTGTTTAGGAAATTATACAATACAAAAAAATGTGGATATCTCCGAAGAAATAGGAAGGAGGGGTGAACGTGAAGAAGCAGGAAGGAGGGGTGAACGTGAAGAAGCAGGAGACATGGAATAAACGAGGAGTCATCCGTCAGATTCTAAAAACCGCGAGGAACTTATATCCTCCGAAATGCATGTTTTAGTCGAGCCTACGGACAAATGTATGCGAAAAATCGAATACAATGTGCCGCCGGTAACGTAAACGAGCCAAATGTATGCGAAAAATCGAATACAATGTGCCGCCGGTAACGTAAACGAGCCAAATGTATGCGAAAAATCTAATACAATGTCCGCCGGTAACGTAAACGAGCCAAATGTATGCGAAAAACCGAATACAATGTGCCGCCGGTACGTAAACGAGCCAAATGTATGCGAAAAATCGAATACAATGTGCCGCCAGTAACGTAAACGAGCCGAATGTATGCGAAAAATCGAATACAATGTGCCGACGGTAACGTAAACGAGCCAAATGTATGCGAAAAATCGAATACAATGTGCCGCCGGTAACGTAAACGAGCCAAATGTATGCGAAAAATCGAATACAATGTGCCGCCTGTAGCGTAAACGAGCCAGCGCTGTTATTCGCCCCAGATCACCCGGGAAGGGGCTTGTTATTAGAGAAAAAGTGCAATACGGTCCGTCCCTAATATATGTGCTCATTTCATCGTAATAAAGCAATTAGGGTCCGAAGCGGAACCTCACTACGAAGGTGTATATGGATACGAGTATGGAATTACGGATGTACTCAGCTTGTAACTCTACCCCAAGGACGACGTCAGGTCTTTTTTTGTGAGAAAAGAAATTGGTATGGTACATACGCACCAATGTGGTTATTTCCACTGGAACTGTATCCAAGTATGCTCTCTCTAGTAACAACGATAAGGGAGAGAAAAACTTATGAATGATCAGAAAGTAATGTTTAGAACAGGGCTAAAAGATTCTATCGCAATTGTTGCAGGATTTATCCCAGCTTGCTTTACGTTTGGATTGGTCGGTAAGGGGTTAGGTCTAGGAAGTCTGGAAGTATTCTTATTGTCAGCGCTCGTATTTGCGGGGGCTAGTCAATTTATCGGAGTAAAAATGCTTGCCGCAGGAGCAGCCGCTCCAGTGATTTTACTGCTTACCCTGATCATTAACTTAAGATATTTGTTTATCAGCTTATCCTTTGGAGGGCAGTTAAATCGTAACATCAGTGTACTAGCGAGAACTTGGATTGGCTTCAGTTTAACAGAAGAGGTATATGCCGTTAGTATGATCCCTCGAGAAGAAGTAAATCGTAAAACGGAGAATGAAAAAACGAACCAGCCCTTAGCACTTCCTTATCTGCTAGGTCTACAAATCCCTCCCTATGTTGCTAACCTGATAGCAACAGCTTCGGGGATAACCCTTGCCTCCTATATCCCAGCTTTATATTTACCGGCGCTAAACACGTCATTATATGCCTTACTTATTGCACTTGTTGTACCTCAATTGAAAGGCAGCTTACGGAATATGGCTATATGTATATCAGCTGCGGGGTCATCTTGGCTACTGAACCCTTTGCTGGGAAACTCTTCGATTCTTATAGCTATGTTGATCGGCATGGCAGTAGGTTCCTTAATTAAAGGTCAAGTCAAAGCGGAGAAGGGGGTATCCGTATGACTATACTAATCATCGTAGGTATGGCTGTTATTACATTTTTATTTCGTTTTGTGCCTTTACTGCTTACGAACCATACGAATGGTTCTTCCAAAGTCCAAGGGCTGCTGGAGTATTTGCCCATAGCGGTTCTTAGTGCATTAACGGTACCTGGAATCATTCAGGTAGATCCAGATGTTAATCTTGTGGGTATCGCATCAGGGACTGTCGCTGTTATACTGGTATTAATTAGAAAAATTCCGCTGCTCTTCGTGATTCTAGGCTCTGTTTCCGCAGCAATACTCGTAAAAATGCTAACCCCATATTTTTAAATCAAAAGTCGGAACAGAAGGGGAGGACCTCTTATGAAGCACGATTTGCTGATCACACTCGATAAAGAACGACAGATACCATTTAGCCGTCAAATTTACGAGCAAGTTCGAAATGCTATCCATTCAGGAGCTTTAAGCGGGGGGGACCCCCTGCCTCCGTCTAGAACTTTGGCCAATCAGCTTGGCGTATCTAGAAGCGTGGTCCTTCAATCCTATGAGCTACTACAGGCAGAAGGGTATCTGGAGATGAAAAAAGGGGCGGGGACGTTTATTGCGGAGTTGACGTTGGAGGAGAAAGTTACAAAAGATTATGAGAGCCCTTACAATTTTATAACGAAGGGACCTGATATCCTTACGCTTAATCCTCCTTCTACTAGAGAAGTTGATCATTTGAACCCGGTGTTTTGCGATTTTCGACATGGTGTACCTGCTTGGGACGCGTTTCCTATGGATCAATGGCAAAAAGCTCTTATGAATGCTTGCCGCCGTGCCTCACCGGATACTTTAGGCTATGGCCCTGCGGAGGGTTCACTGGGACTACGCCGAGAGATTGCTCGTTTATTACGTTCCACGCGGTCTATGCCCGTTGTTCCAGAACAAATCGTGATTACTTCTGGAGCTACACAAGCTCTTGATATTTTATCGAGGATTTTCTTATTTAAAGGTGATCAAGTCATTGTTGAAGATCCATCACATAGCGTTGTGCGTGAAATATTTTCTTTTGCTGGGGTAGAGGTCATACCTGTTAAAGTAGATCAAGATGGCATCTGTGTGGAAGAGATCCAAACAAACAGTGATAACGATAAAGAAGGTAATCTTAAAAAATCGCCAAAGCTAGTCTATGTTACGCCTTCTCACCAGTTTCCTTTTGGGACGACACTGTCCTTGAAACGAAGAGTTCAGCTGTTGGATTGGGCGAAGGCTAATCATGCTTTTATTATTGAAGACGATTATGACAGTGAATATAGGTACGAGGGTCCGAAATTATCCGCGCTTGCTGGTCTTGATGTTGAGGGTCGAGTCATTTATGTAGGCAGCTTTAGTAAAGTATTATTTCCTTCTCTGCGGATAGGTTATGTTGTGTTGCCTCCGGCTTTGCTTCAACCTTTTTTGGCCGTTAAATGGATTACAGATCGCATGTCTTCTGCTTTGGATCAGGAAGCGTTAGCTGAATTTATTCAGAATGGCCACTATGCAAGGCATGTTACACAGATGGGAAAGCTGTATGCTTCTCGTAGAGCCTGTCTAGTAGACAGCTTGAATACTGAATTTGGGAGTCGTGTGCGATATTATGGTGAGGAAGCGGGACTGCATTTACTGATAGAGCTGGAGTCGGATGCCGAAGAGAAGCGTATAGCTGAAGTGGCGCTCCGTTACGGAGTTCGCGTATATCCTGCATCTTCTTATTTTCTGGAGAGTAAACCTAAGGGACCTGTGTTTCTGGTTGGCTATTCTAATCTCACTGAGAATCAGATTAAGATGGGTGTGAACAGACTGATGTTAGCCGAAGCAGAAGCGACAGTTAGTTGTAGTCATTTATAATAGAAATGTTGGAACTTTATCATATTAACATGAATGTTCCCTCTATAGTTTCAGCCTTCAGACATTCATAATGAAAGGTGAAGTTATTTCTAATTCTGGAGGTCTTATGAAACGCTACATGATAGGAATTGATCTCGGTGGAACGAATATTAAAGCAGGAATTTATGATAACGATTTTATTTCAGTAAAAGAAGTATCCACGCCAACAGAAGCTGCTAAAGGTCCATTACATGTGTTGGAACGGATTAGAGATGCAGTACGTTTGATTACGGTTGAAGCGGATATTTCGCTAGATTTAGTAGAAGGTATGGGAATCGGAGTGCCCGGATTACTTGATCCGGTAGCGGGCATTTCTTTTTTCTCGCCGAATTTTCCGGGGTGGGAGCAAGTACATGTTGTTGACGAGATGAAGCAGTTTTACGATTTTCCTATTTTTATTGATAACGATGTAAGGGTAAATCTGTATGGAGAATGGCAGCAAGGTGCAGGCAAAGGCTACAACAATCTAGTTCTGATTACTTTGGGAACGGGTTTAGGGTCGGGTATCGTGAACAACGGGAAAGTAATCTACGGCACATCATATAGCGCTGGTGAAATTGGGCATATGAATATGTACAGAAATGGACGACCATGTAAATGTGGGAGCTGTGGCTGCTTGGGTCGGTATGTGTCTGCGGTTGGCATGGTGAACACTTTTAAAGAGAAGCTGAAGGAAGGCCGAGCCAGCATGATTCAGACCTGGACTAATGATCAAGAAGAGCAAATTACCGCGCTAATGATATCTGAAGCCTACGAACTCGGAGACGCTCTCTCTATGGAGGTCATGCAGGAGACTGGAACTATACTTGGCTTTGGACTAGCAAATGTAGTGAATATGCTTAACCCTGATCTTATTATTGTAGGTGGGGGGATGGCAGCAGCGGGCGATAAATTGCTCCAACCTGTTAGAGAAACTGTAAATCAGCATGCGTTGAAGCTATCTGGCAGTAGGTGTAAAATTGTTCAAGCAGAGCTTGGGAGTCGGGCCGGAACGATTGGTGCCGCCTCTTATTTGTATAGTAAGCTTCATGAAGCAGAGTAACTGAACGTTGCTTGTTATTTTTATTTTGACATAGATTGGAACCAGACGGAGCCGCCCGGAATACAACAGTAATAAAGTCCGTGGAGGTGCTCTTATGTTTGCAATCATGCAATTAATAGGTGGAGTGATTCTTTCAGTAGGATGGATTCCTCAGATTGTTCAGATCTTGAAGTCCAAATCCGTAGCCGATTTAAATTTGAAGTCGTATTTGCTTATGCTGCTTGGGATTAGTCTTATGGAAGCTTATGCGATCAGTTTGGCGGTTACTGGGGTAGGTTTAGCATTTTTGATTACGAATACGATGTCCTTATGTGTTGTACTGCTGGTTATTATTCTAGTGCTTAAATATCGAGCAAGAACATGATTGAAGTTAAGAAGGTAGGAAACGGAATGACGTACAGTTATCGAAAAGCCGCATCTGCGGACTATGCCGCAATATGACAGGAACAAGATTTATATTGGCTAGGAAATCTTATTGTTTCACCAGATTATAGAGGTAAGGGAGCCGCGGAGTATTTGATTCGTACCATGCTTGCTGCAGCTAAAGAGGACTTACAGCTTCAAGAGTTACATCTGGTTTGTCATAATGTGAATACTAATGGGATGTTATTATACTCCAGGTTAGGATTTAAGCCGTATGAAATTGTCAAAAGAACAGGTCCTCATGAAACAAACATCGCCGGAATTTTTATGAAAATAGAGCTAACTTAGGTTAGTAAATGCGGAGGTACATTTGAGCGAAAAATATTTTACATACGAAATCGATGCAGTAACTTTTCAATTGCAAGAGCCTTGTGATTTTGCTTGGTTATCTAAACTTGGCAGGGTGTTCAAAGTGTTCGATCAGCAGGACTCGGGAAATCTTTCTTTTGGGGTGGAGAAGGAGGGTCAGAAGGTTTTTGTGAAATTTGCTGGAGCGAAGCCTTTGACTTATGATGGGAACCCCTCAGATGCTGTTGATAATTTGATTAAAGCTGTTCCGTTGTATAATGAACTTGAATCTAAATCGCTGATCAATCTGGTGTCACACTTTGAAGTTGGAGCGGGATATGCAGCGGTGTTTGAATGGTTTGAAGGTGAATGTTTACATTCGCATTGGCTGTTTTCGGGAGAAGCTAAGTTGAATCATCCGGAATCGCCTTTTTACCGCTATAAGCAATTATCTGTTGAAAAACGTTTAGTGTCCTTAGACGTAATTTTTGCGTTTCATGAACATGTTGAGTTGCAGGGTTATGTCGCTGTCGATTTTTACGATGGAAGTATTCTTTATAATTTCGCGAACGATGAAACAAGGATTTGTGATATTGATTTTTATAGACCTAAGCCAACTGTAAATGATCTGGGAGAGAACTTCTGGGGTTCATCCAGATTCAAGTCACCGGAAGAGTTTATCTTGGATGCACCGATTGATGAAGTTACCAATGTATTCAATATGGGCGCAACAGCATTTGTTCTATTAGGAAGAGCCTCCGAACGGTCGTTTGCAAAATGGGAAGCGAGCCAAGCGCACTACGATATTGCTTTACGGGCGGTTAGCCTGGAGCGTGAGCAGCGGTATCAGAGTGTAGCGGAATTTAAATTAGCTTGGGATAGAGCAGGGGATTGTTGAGGCGGGTGGGAAGTGAGAACTGCTTCAACTGCAAGATAAGAATGATAGCCCCGCTATTGTCACATGATATGATTTATAAATAGAACAAGCAGGAGGGGTTTCATTGAGGAAAGACATTCAGCATGTTCCCTACGGCTATGAGCCACCGGTTGAACAACGTAAAGGGACATTAGTGTTTTACGATTCTTTTGAACATATAACAGATCAGGAGCTTGTAATCGCGGCAAAAACGGCCACCGATCGGCGTTTCACTAAGCTAGTGCTATATCCGCTTCATGAAGAAACGGTGAGACGGATGACCAAAGAGCCGGTGAGCGCTTATTATAAGCGGGAGGACCGGCTGCATGAATGGAAGAGGGATCAAGGACTTAGCTTCATCACGATAGAGAGTTTGGAGGGGAAGCGAAAGAAATATACTCCGCTTGATTCTGCGTTTCGACATCTTGCAGATATCTACCCTTCGCCGATTTTTCTGTATCTTACGCCTGAGGTGGCGAATCAGTTTGCCTCGTATTCCTCTTTTGAAGAGTGGATTGTAAAGATTCGGTTATTGCTGCCAGCCGCCCCTTCATCACTACATCCTAGGCTTCTAAAATTTCGCCATCGCTGGGATGTTGTTGGAGAAGAGAAACATTAAAAAGTTTAATGTGTGCTGCTCTGTTTACGTCTATAATTGTACATTCTCCACTGATAATGGATAAAACATCCGATGCAAAAACCAAGAATGGCTACAGTGGCTGCCACTGCAACAAGCGCAGTGAAAATATAGGCGGCAATCGTCCAGCCCGCGATAAAGCTGATTAGACCACTTGTTAGGCAGAATACAGCAATGGTTTGGTTAAACTGTTGTTGTGACCAGTCTTCGAGTACATAGTGCGAACGTTCTTTTGTCAGAAACTTGGCAGCTAGCTTAATAATAGGATTATAACCGAACAACAGTCCGAGCAATCCGGCAAACAAGGGCAGCGCTAGTATCCAGTGCTGTCCTGTTAGCCATGTCAATATTACAGAAATGACGATAAACGCCTGATTAGTCTTTACTAATGGCCGTGGAATTCCTTTGGGCACGTCTTGCATTTTATTCACACCTTTCTCATTGGAATAATTATAGTATACGCTGAGGTTGAGGGAATGGGAAGTAGATTACTTTGAATTTAAGTAATTTATATGTTGACATATCTCTTTAAAATATGGTTCTATTATATAGACCAATTGTTATAATACAAAGGAAGTGTCAGCTTGTCGAACAAGCCGAATACGCGTGAGGCGATTCTCCACACCGCTTCGAAATTATTTTTTTCTCAGGGATATCATGCAACAGGCCTAAATCAGATTATTAAAGACAGCGATTCACCGAAGGGGTCTCTTTATTATTACTTCCCCCACGGCAAAGAAGAGCTGGTTTTAACATGCATTAACCGAATTGGTGAAATAGTTGCTCAGAAGATTAAGCATCATTTGGTGAGTGGCAATAATGCTGCTGAAGCGATGGAGGATTTCATTCTAGGAATGGCTAAAGATGCAGTAGAATCCTCATTCGAGGGGATTGTTCCGTTCAGTTTTTGGTTAGCGGCGGAGACCTCTTGTATTAGTGAGGAGCTGCGGACTGCATGTAAATCTGTGTTTATGGACTTGCAGGATGTGATCAAGAAACGCCTTCTGGAAGAAGGTGTGGAGAGCAACACTGCAGCCGATAAGGCTTCAGTAATAGTCTCATTATTTGAAGGAGCACTTCTTCAGACGCTGACTTTAAGGGATGAACAACCGCTTCTCGCGGCGGCAAAGATTATCCCTGCAATACTTGGTTAGATATAGAAAAATAGATAAGAATATCAGGAGGATTAAGAGTGGAAGCAACTATGCAAGGAAAGCAACAAAATGAAGTAAAGAAGTTTAAAACCATTCCGATTTTAGTCTCATTACTACTTGCAGGATTTATCGGAATGTTCAGTGAAACCGCACTAAATGTAGCTTTAAGTGATCTTATGAATGTCCTTCAAATTACTCCAGCAACAGCACAATGGTTGACGACAGCTTATCTGCTTACACTGGGGATTCTAGTCCCAATTTCGGGAATGCTCCTTCAGTGGTTCTCGACTAGACAGTTGTTTGTTGCTGCATTATGTTTTTCAATACTTGGAACGTTTCTAGCTGCAGTATCACCTAATTTTGAGTTTCTATTAACAGCTCGTGTGGTACAAGCAATGGGTACTGCGCTCCTATTACCACTAATGTTTAATACCATCCTTATCATCATTGCTCCTGAAAAACGTGGGGCTGCAATGGGGATGATTGGGTTGGTTATCATGGTAGCGCCAGCGATCGGTCCTACTATTGCTGGTCTTCTAATTGAAAGCCTTAGCTGGCACTGGATCTTCTGGCTGTCACTGCCATTCCTGGTGATCGCATTGATATTCGGGATCCTCTTCATGCAAAATGTAACGAAGGTTACGAAGCCGAAGATTGACATTCTCTCCATAGTGTTATCTTCAATCGGATTTGGTGGAATCGTGTTTGGTTTCAGTAGCGCCGGTGAAGAAGCTGGTTGGGGAAGTCCAAAAGTGATCATAGCTATCGTAGTAGGTGTGGTATCACTCTTACTATTCGGTTTGCGTCAAATGAAGATGAAGCAGCCTATGATTAATCTGCGAGCATTTAAATATCCGATGTTCTCCATTGGTGTGGCTATGGTATTTATTTGTATGATGGTTATCCTATCATCCATGTTGATTCTGCCGATGTATCTTCAACAGGGTCAAGGATATACAGCGTTCAAGGCAGGCTTGCTGCTACTTCCAGGGGGGATTATTAACGGATTGATGTCCCCGATCATGGGTCGTATGTTCGATAAGTACGGTCCGAAATGGCTCGTTATTCCGGGTCTAACTATTGCAGCGGCTGCCTTGTGGTTCTTCTCCAGTATTACTGTAGCTTCTACGGTCGTATTCGTAATCGTACTTCACAGTACCCTTATGATTGGTGTGTCGATGGTATTTATGCCTGCACAAACCAACGGAATTAACCAGCTGCCGCTAGAATTATATCCAGATGGAACAGCGATTATGAATACGCTGCAGCAGGTTGCTGGTGCGATCGGTACCGCATTAGCGGTCAGCATTATGTCCGCAGGTTCTAAGAATTATTTGAAAACTGTGGCCGATCCTGCCGATCCAGCGAATATGTTGCCTGCGTTCACGCAAGGTGTGCAAAATGCTTTTATTTTCGGAATGAGTATGGCGATTGTAGGACTAATACTTGCTTTCTTCATTAAAAGAGTAGTTGTGAATCATAAAATGAATACTTCAATGCATTAATAAATAAGGTAAACCGTTATCCCCTTACGCTAGATAGTGGTGAAAGTTCATGAACCTATGGACTCATCACTGTCGATCGGAGGGGACTTTTTTTGCCTACAACAAGAAAGAAGGGCCTCTCCCTGGTAGCATACAGAGAAGCGGCCTCCACCTAACTTCTTTTTAAGAAAAATGCTGGGCAATATTAGTCAGATACTCTTCTTCATCTGTAGTTTCTTTCATATGAATGAGCATTTTTGCATCTTCTCCAACGATGTACCGGAATTGACTTGTCCCATCTGTGGCGGCCTGATATATGGTTTCCGCAACGATTTCTGGAGGTGAAGCATAGTCAGGTTGTTTTTCCATCTCACCCAGCTTACCTAAAAATGCAGTCGTAAAGGGCTTATAATCTGTTAATGCCTCATTAAAAAAGAACTCCATCGATCTTCCACCAAAGTCCGTCTGAATAGCACCGGGTTCAATTATCTTTACTTTGATGTTTTGTGATGCTAATTCATAAGATACGGATTCAGAAAAACCTTCTACGGCGAATTTCGTTGAATGATACAGAGACATCGTAGGAAAGGTTACTTTCCCTCCCATAGAAGAAATATTGATCAGCAAACCATTTTGATTAGATCTAAAGTGGGGCAAGATGGCTTTAGTCATACTGATAAGTCCAAATACGTTCACTTCAAACTGTCTTCTGATCTGCTCATCTGTCGCTACCTCAATAAGTCCCATTGTTCCATAACCCGCATTATTGAGGAGGACGTCAATTTTACCGAAATGCTTAATTGCTTCCGCTAACGCAGGTTGAATCGTCTCTGCCTTCTCAACATCAAGCTGTAAAACCAATACATTATCAAGTGTAATAAGTTCACTTTCTTGTTCAGGTGAACGCATCGTTGCTACAACGTTCCATCCTCTTTCAGCAAAATGTTTTGCTGTAGTTCTCCCAATGCCAGACGAAGCACCCGTTATAAAAATTGTTTTCATTAACAATTCCTCCTAAAAGTTTTCTGAGTGTTACATCTTCACTTGGTACGTACAAAACTTACTTCGTAAGCACTAACTGCTCCATGCTTAACAAACCATCGGCGATGATTCTGAGTTTTGCTTTATATTCTTCTATGCCAATTTGGATACAGATAATCTGTGCTGGATGCATTTCATCTTTATGGAGCGAATGCTGCTCAAGTAATTGGTCTAACTTATTTTGTGATTCTTCTTGGGCTTGCTTCAACCAAATAATCACCTTGTCATACCCAACAAACTCACCAAAATATAGCCTCATCATAAAATCAGATTTCTTGATACTATCTGCCTCTAGTGGGGCTTGCAAATAGGCATTAAAACTATCTCTTCCTTTATCCGTGATGTTTAAAAGATTCTTGTTAGGCTTACCTTCCTGCTGCACATTTTCCTTAGTGATCAAACCCTCCTTTTCCATTCGAGCAAGTGTGGGATAAATCGTTCCATAACTAGAACTATAGAAATTAGAGAAGACATCCTCCAATAACTGTTTTATTTCATAACCAGTCTTCGATTCTTTCATAAGCATGCCTAAAATAACGTCCTGACTGTTCAAAACAAAACCTCCTAGTAGTTAGAAAAAATTGTATATCGCCATCACAATATATCAGATCAATATATATTGAGTCAATATATATTTAACAAATATATATCACTGTCATTCTATGTTAATACTTTACATACATAGATTTACGATGTATAGTTGTCCTAGGTATAACAGGCTAAATAATATTCGTGATAATCAGATGTAGTCAATGGAGTTTAGAGATCAGGAGGTGTAGACCGTTGAAAGTAAGTAAAGAAATGCTGAAGGGCAGTACAGGCACGTTGATTCTGACTCTTTTACTGGAGAAGCCATTATATGGTTATGAGCTGATCAAAGAGCTGGAGCTGAGATCAGAGGGTGTTTTTGCTTTGAAAGAAGGAACCTTGTATCCGATTCTGCATGCGATGGAAAGCGAACGTTGGGTGGAAGCTTATTGGATGGAGGTAGACGGAAGGAAGCGTAAATATTATAGAATTCTGGATGAAGGTAAAGAGAAGCTCAAGGAGAAAAGGGCGGAATGGGTTTTGTTTAAAGGGGCAGTTGACTCTGTTCTGGGAGAGGGTGGTATATGATGAAAGAGAGGCAGCAGCAATTTTTGGATAAAGTATGTGCAGAGATTAAAGCGAAAAAAACTCACCCCGAGATACGTCTAGAATTAGCTAATCATCTGGAAGAATTAATCTGTGAAAAAGAAGCGACTGGCATGCCTAGAGATGAAGCAATAGCTTGGGCAATTGCACAAATGGGAAATCCGCAAACGTTAGGGAGGGAACTTCATCAAATACATAAACCACGAGTTCCTTGGGGATTGTTTGGCGTTATAGCTTTGTTGTCCGCGATTAGTTTGATCGGAATGGGCTCTGTGGATGCTGGCTATAGTGATATTGTTAAAGGTTCTTTTTTAGATAATGCGCTTAGACGGCAGTCGATTAATATAGTTATTGGAATTGTTCTAATGTTTGGATTGTACTTCATTGATTTCAGAAGATTAAAGGGACTTTCTTGGGTGTTATATGGTACTTCCTTAATAGGTATTTTAGTGAGCATATTTTGGGGGACTCAAGTTAATGGCATGAACTATGGTCCTAGGATTTTCTTGATTTTACCTGATATGACATCCTATCGTCCTTTTATGCTGATTGTCGCTCTAACAGGGATTCTAGTAAATCGTAGGGAAGCAGCTAACAAGAAAACTTTGCGAAGTGGGTTGTTCGAAGTAGGTATTCTGTTACTACCCGCTTTGTTTCTCCTCTCTTTAAATGCTCTTCCAGAGTTAGTGATGTATCTTGCCTATTCAATCGTATTGTATTTATGGATTATTCGCGATTGGTTAAAGAGTGTCGTGTTGTTAGGGTTCTTTTTGATAATTGGACTGATTTTTATTATTAAAAGTGACTACTTGCTGGCTAGATTCATAAATGCTATAAACCCATCTTTAGATCCGGAAGGTTATGGATATATTTATCAAGTCATGCGTGAAGTTTTAAGTTCAGCAGGGTGGTGGGGTCACGGGTTCGGATCAGTAGAACAAAAGCTGCCGTATGTCTACTCTGATATGTTGCCAGTCTATCTGATCCATTGCTTTGGTTGGGCGGGTGGATTGCTTCTGGCAGCTGTTATAACCTGGCTTTTGATTAAGCTGCTTTCAACGATACGAGCGATTCGTGAACCTTACGGACAAGCACTTGTTGTTGGCTTAGCATTTTTTCTTGCGATAAGATTTGCCTACGGTCTTGCTGTTTTGAGCGGGGGAATGATGCTGACATCAATTCCATTTCCGTTCCTCAGCTATGGGAGTCATGTGTGGTTTGAATATGCTGCCATTGGACTTTTGATGGGCATTTATCGCAGGAAGGATATTGGAGGCGTCCAAGAGAATACAGTACTAGGTTAGATTCAGGATCTTCCCGTATGTCCATATATTAAGTACAATTACACATATGGCAAAAGGAGGTCATGGATTGAACTGGAAAAAAGCAAGCTTATTAAGTATTGCTATAACTATTGGTTCAGTGACGGGATTAAGAACTTGGGGCATAGAGCCAGTACTTGCCGCCACGGCAACGGAATCTGCAGGCGTTTATAATCAATTTCAGCAGTATGTACAGAAGCCGACATCTCTTGCTAACGCACGTAATTATTTAATTAACCATATCAAAGAAGTGGATACCTGGACAGCGACTCAGATGACACTTCAGCTCGAGAATGCACAGAAGGCGCATTTAATTGTATACTCAGAAAAGGTTTTTCCGGACAAGATGCAGAAAGAGATAAATAGTGCTTTTTCCAAAAACAAAAATCTAACCTTTACCGCACTTCTTAATACGATCAACGATTCCAACGTACGCAATGTGTTAATTGAAGGTCGAGATAAGGGATATAAGCTGGAGACCAGTGAGGGCATGTACTATCCGGTGATGCATTATGAGGGATTTAAGATCTTTAAGCCTTCTGTTACGAAGGACATCGCAGCTTATATTGACATCATGGCCACCGAATCTAATCAACCGAGTGTATCTGATGCAGCGATAGTAATCAGTTGGACCGAGTTAACGAGTAGAGCGCTTGCAATAGAGGATTTTGTGACGAAATATCCTGCTTCTAACCGTTCAACCGCTCTTCAAAAAGAACTTCTTATTGCAACGTCTCGCTTATTATATGGAACAAGTAATACACCTGCATACGACTATGATGAGCAAGTTATCAAGCCAGAAGTAAAAAAGGCGTATGAAAATGCACTAAAAAATAGCAAGGTTGATACTAGAATTCTTTCGATTTTAGAAAAGCTACTACAATTACTTAATTCCACGAATAATAAATTCACTCCAGTAATAGAAAAATTTCTAGTTGAAACCGTAAACTCGTAATTATTAGAGTATGTGAAGACAACACCTGAGAAGAGGCTGGATGAATTGAGAATAGGATCAAGAAGAACAAGAATCGCAGTTTTCGCAGTTGTGCTGTCGTTGTGGACAAACAGTATGTTTATGGGTAGTGCAGAAGCCGCTTATGTCGGTTCTTCAACGGACTCCGTGCTGCAGCAGATGCAACTTGCGAAGAAAAATCATTTACCGCAAGGTTTTGTCTATTTGGATGAAGTGATTCCTACGGCACAATATGAGATTCGTTACTACGGGGACAACAATTTTGTTGGGAAGCGGATGGATGGTTATAAGGCGCCTTTAGCAATATTCTCGGGGACAGCGGCAACGGCTTTAAAAGCGGTTAGTGAGGATTTAGCGAACAAAGGTTATATTCTTAAAATCTATGATGCTTATCGCCCGCAGACGGCGGTGAATCATTTTGTAAGATGGTCGCAGAATGCCGCAGATACTAAGATGAAACAGCAATATTATCCGCGACTGGATAAACGTAATCTATTTAAACTTGGTTTTATTGCTAAAAAATCAGGCCATTCCAGAGGTAGCACCATCGATTTAACGATCGTAAATAAAGAAACGGGAGCCGAAGTAGATATGGGCAGCCCGTTTGATTTTTTCGGAGACATCTCCTATTATGATACACCCTTAATCAACAAGACTCAGAAAGCAAATCGCGCGATCCTCAAAGAGGCAATGGTACAACAGGGATTTAAACCTTACAGCAAAGAATGGTGGCATTTTACATTGACGAAGGAACCTTATCCTAAACAATACTTTGACTTCAAAGTGGAATAACCTAGAACTTGAATGTCCATGTAAGAACCGATTCACTTTTTTTGTTGAGCTTGACTACCATTAGGATTAGCAGATGCTGGAAACGCACATAATACTAATAGTCAAAAAAAGGGAGGTTTCGAACGGATGAACAAAATCGCGGTTGTTGTAGTGCTAAGTGTACTGTTATTGGTAAATGGATTTGGAGGAACTACCTATTCTACAGCTTGGGCAGATGTAAGTGAAGTAAAGGTAGTTTTGAACGGTCAGGTTCTAAAAGCAGATCAATATTCAGCCTATCCTAACGGTTCTACGGTAATGATTCCCCTTCGAGAAGCAACAAGCGTCTTGAAATATCAAACCACTTATCAAAAAAGCACGGACACCATTACCTTAACTGGAGTCAAACAAAAGATTGAGTATAAGGTAGGAGACGACCATATTACCATTAATGATAAAGAGAAAAGAGAATTTAAGGATAATGTTGTGTTTAAGAAGGAACACTTATATGTTCCCCTCTCTTTTTTCACTAGCATAGGACTAGTTACCTCCTATAATGCTGACGCTAATCTAGTGGAAGTTTATGCGCCTGAGGTTACAGCAAGCGTGATCGCTGGATTGCTAAGCACTGGACAATTTCAAGAATTAGAGAATCGATTCTTTAGTGATGAAATGAAGCGTTCGCTTTCCGTCCCGGGTTTACAGAAATATTGGGCTGAATTTACGGCACGAGCAGGTACATATCATGGCATAAAGTCTACGGAAAGTAGTCAAAAAGAAGATCAAGTGTCCATACAATGTGTACTTGGCTTTGCTGTGACTGAAGCCTCTCTGGAGTTTGTTCTTAATAAGTCTGGTAAGATTATTGAATTAAAGGGAAACCTTCCTTCCATTTAGTGAAAGAATATTAATGATACCGTTTCAGGCACAACAGGCTATGCGTACGTTCCTTAAGGAAATTTCTTAAGGGGACCATGCATAGTCTTTTTTGATTGGATTAACATTCTGAGAGGAACGTAAATACAATGTATTTTTATTGTAAAAAAGGGTTTTATTTGTTGACTTTCGCCTTCATCGAAGGTAAATTAAAATTTGAAATAATCGTTAAAGCATTTAACTAAATTAGAGAAAAGAGTGGAGCACTGGATGACAAAATCAATAACTGGGAGTAGCCAAACAGAAGAACAACCATTCTCGCTAAGAGCTATCATCCCCCCGCTTCTTGCAATTATCGTCGGTATGATAATGGTTATTCTGGATGGTACGGTGGTTAATGTAGCAGTTCCCAAGCTCGTGGACTACTTCGGTTCCGATCTCCAAACGATTCAGTGGGCGATTACAGGGTACACATTAGCTTTAGCGGCTGTAATACCGCTCGCAGGCTGGATGACGGATCGCTTCGGTTCTAAACAAGTGTTTCTGGTGACGCTCACGTTGTTCATTCTTGGCTCCATGTTATGTTCCGTTGCTCAAACTTCTTCGCAGCTTGTTATTTTTCGTGTGATCCAAGGACTTGGTGGGGGGATGGTAGCTCCTATTGGGATGGCTATGGTGTTTAAGTTAGCTCCAGCAGAACGAAGAGGGTCGATTATGGGGATGTTAGGGATTCCCATGCTGCTTGCTCCTGCCCTTGGCCCAATTTTGTCCGGATGGCTTGTTGAATACGTTAGCTGGCATTGGATCTTCCTGATCAACGTGCCGATTGGGATTGTTGGTATTATTCTTGGCGTTAAGTACCTACCTAGGACGGAGAAGATTGGGAAAGGCAACCTCGACATATTAGGCATAATACTGGCACCGATTGCGTTTTCTATGCTAGCTTATGGAGTAAATGAAGGTGGAGCGAATAGTTGGTCATCGACTCCGGCAATCCTCGGATTATCTGTTGGGGGCGTTGCACTAATTCTATTTATAATCGTTGAACTGCGGCATAAACAGCCTTTGCTGGATCTGCGCGTGTTTCGCTCCTCAGATTTCACCCGCGGCATTATTTTAACTTGGGTCATGCAGGCCGCATTGTTTGGTTCCATGCTGTTCGTGCCGCTATACTTACAGCAGATTCGGGCGTATACACCACTAGAAACGGGATTAATACTGCTTCCACAAGCTTTAGCATGTGTAATCGGCATGCCGCTTGGCGGCAAACTGTTTGATAAGATAGGGGCACGACCGCTGGCTTTTGTGGGTCTGAGCATTATTACGGTTACCTTATTCCTACTGTCAGGAATTACGATAAATACTAGTCTAAACTTAATTATGACGTATCTTGGTTTATTAGGATTTGGAATGGGTATAGCGATGATGCCACTCAATACACATGTTCTGAATGCAGCACCGCGTGAATTAGTGAGCCGTGTTACATCGCTTACCGCAGCGGCACAGCAGGTGGTTGTGGCCTTTGCTGTAGCAGGCTTGACGGGTTATCTGACCAGTCAAATCACTGTGCATATGGGTGCTTTGGAAGCAGGGAGCAATCCTTTGACAGCTGCAGTTCTAGGCTTCGATGATGTATTCTTCCTGTCTGGCTGTATTGCTGTAGTCGGAGTATTGATGTCGATTATTCTGCGCAAGCCTAAGCTTTCTTCGAGTGATTCCTCCTCCGAAGAAGGCCAGAAGGCGGATGCAGCAATGATGATGGGGCATTAATTCATAAGATTAGATGATAAAAAGGCGTCGTTCAGCTTGCCTAGCTGACGACGCCTTTTTTGTATTAGAGAATCTATCTATAGATGTTCTGGTTTCTTCTGAACCAACGCTGGGGTTAGAGACAATTTACCCAATAGCTCAGAGGCCACAATCCCCAGTAGTACAAGGGCTGCACCAGCATATCCTTGCATCGATAGCTTTTCAGCGGCGAACCAATAGCCGAACAGTGCGGCGAATACCGGCTCAAGGGAGAAGATCAGTCCGGTGCGTGATGGGGAAGTATATTTTTGAGCAATGGGTTGCAGGATGAAGCCACAGGCACTACAGAGAATCCCAAGTGCGAGGATCGCAATCCATGCCGGTAAAGTCGAAGGAAGCGAAGGTGTCTCGAACAGTGCAGATAACACTAAAGCAAAGCCTCCGGCAAAACCCAACTGTAAGATTCCAATATTCAGAGAATCACACTCTTTTACAGCCTTGCCTGTAAATAAGATCTGTACCGCATAGAATACCGCCGAAAGAATACAAAGGAAGTCACCTGGCCCAATCGATAGGGTTGCGTTTAAGGTAAGGAGTCCAATTCCAGCTATAGCGAGTATGGAGCCGAAAACCTGCGCAGATGCGATTCTCTTTTTGAAAATAACTCGATCTAATATCGGTACAAAAATGACCGTCAAGGCAACTAAAAATCCAGCGTTGGAGGTTGTTGTAGTCTTCAGTCCGAAGGTTATGCATGTGAACACGCCGAGGAGTAAGAATCCGAGTAGAGCACCATATTTTATTGTTTTGATGTCTACTTGTCTTAATCGTTTGTGGAAGATCACTGTGGCTAATATAAAAGCAAGTCCGAAGCGGAGTGCAATCAGATTGAATTCGCCTAATGTACCTAAACCCATTTTCATAAATATGTAGGAGGAGCCCCAAAATAATGTTACAACTAACAGCAGCAGCTCAGCTTTGAGCGGTTTCATCTCGTCATCATCCTTCTTTATCATCAACTCAACATATTATAATACGGCTCTATACATAAGGTAACTGAATGTTTATCATAGGATACATGAGTAAAACTTATGCAACTTATAAAGGTGAGGGATAGAGGTTGAGCATTAATAAGTATGAGATTTTTCTAAAAGTTGTGGAGCTGGGGAGCCTAACCAAAGCAGCAGATGTGCTGGGCTTTACGCAATCTGGGATTAGCCACACGATTAGCAGCTTGGAGATGGAGTTTGGCTTCACGTTATTAATTAGAAATAGATCTGGGGTTAAATTAACGGTCAACGGTGAGCAAGTACTGCAGCCGATCCGTGAAATTCTAAAGTGGAATGAACAATTGAAGCAGGAAGTAGCGGATATTCATGGGCTAGAGGTCGGTACCATTACCATTGGGACGTTTACCAGTGTATCCGTACATTGGCTGCCAGGGATGATTAAGCAATTCCGCAGTGAATACCCCTATATAGAAATTAGGTTAATGGAGGGGGGTTACTTAGAGGTAGAACAATGGATTGAGGCCGGAGTTGTTGACTGTGGTTTTATTTCTCTGCCTACCCGTGAGAAGTTCGAAGTGATTCCCTTAAAAAAGGACCGGATGTTAGGTATCGTTTCCAAAGATAACCCGCTTAGCGCAGAGCCGTTTCTGTCATTATCCCAAATTGCGAAGGAGGATTTCATCATCCCGAAGGCAGGTTCAGATTATGATGTCAGACGTGTGCTGGATAAGGCAGGCATCAAACCGAATATTAAGTTTTCAGCGGGTGATGACTATGCCATTATGGCAATGGTGGAGAAGGGGCTTGGGATTAGTATTTTGCCAGAGCTTGTGTTAACCCGTCAAAATTATAACGTAACCATGCTTGAATTGGAGGAACGAAGTTTTAGATCGCTTGGGATCGCTGTACACTCCATGAAATACGCTTCCCCTGCTACTAGAAAATTCCTAAAGCATGTGCAAGCGTGGTTAATGGGGAATCCCTGAATAGTTAGTAATCCAATTCAAATGATCTCAATCCCCTGATTCGATTCAGGGGATTTATTATTAATAAATATCCAAAAATAGGGTTGACGAAGGGCATGGTTCATGAGAGAATGTACGCGCGTACATCTAAATGAATACGCTTTCGTAGGAGGGATTTCTATCGCCAGCCGTAAAGAGGTTGCCGAGCTTGCCGGAGTCTCAGAAGCCACAGTCTCTCGTGTGTTAAACAACGTAGGTCCGCTCAAGGAAGAAACGAAGGAACGTGTGTTGGCAGCTGCGCTCAAGCTGGGATATACCCCTAGTTCACTCGCGCAGAGCTTTGCTCGTAGAAGAAGCGGGCACCTTGGTGTAGTAATGCCTTATTTGCCAAATGCACGCTTGTTCTCCACTTATTATTTTTCTGAAATATTAAGTGGAATTGGGAGTAAGGCGCGAGAAGAGGGTTATGATCTGCTAATGCTCTTTCGAAATGCCGAGGAGCCCATGGATTATTGCGGTTTGTTTAAGATGCGGAAGATCGATGCTTGCATTGTACTCGGTGCCAAAGAAGAGCCTGGTGAGCTGGATTCACTTCGTCGTTTAAAGGAGGAAGGTTATCCATTTTGCCTGATTAATCAGCATTTTGAAGAAGAAGCTTTTCACGAGGTGGATGCTGATCATGTCGAAGGAAGCTGGCAAGCGGTCAGGCACTTACTGGATCAGGGCTTTACAAGAATTGCCTTTCTAAACGGGCCAGCATCTTATTCGAACAGCCGAGATCGTTTAACGGGTTATGCACGCGCTTTGGAGGAGTCTAACCTTCCGTTGGATGAATCGCTTTTATTCGAAGGCAATTTCAGTCGTAAAAGCGGTGTTATGGCTGCTAAGGAGATGTTGCCTCTGCTGAATGAGATTGATGCTATTGTTGCCGCCAATGATCGAATGGCCATTGGATTGCAGCAAGGCTTGCAGGCGCTAGGTATCCCAAGGGATCATATTCCAGCTATTGTGGGGTATGATGATTCAGATGCCGCTGAGCTAACTACACCAGCCTTAAGCAGTGTGCGAGTTCCCTTTTATGAGCTAGGTGAAATCGCTGTGGCTAAGGTATTAGAATTGCTGGGGAATAGCCTCTCAGAAACCTCATCATCCTCCCAAGTCATCCAGATTAAACTACCGACAGAACTAGTTATTCGAGCTTCATCCATAATTATGAATCCTAAGGAGGAATAAGATGAAACAGCTTCGCATTGGAATGATCGGTTACAAATTTATGGGTAAAGCGCATAGTAATGCTTATCGCAGTTTGCCAATGTTTTTCCCGAAAGCGCTTAAACCTGAAATGTCTGTGATTTGTGGACGGAATCCTGAAGCGCTTGAGGAAGCTGCCGCTCAGTTAGGTTGGGCGGATTGTGTAACGGATTGGAAGGAATTGATCGCCCGTAAGGATGTCGATCTTATTGATATAAATGCTCCAAGTAACGCACATAAGGAGATTGCTCTGGCAGCAGCCAAAGCTGGTAAACATATTTTTTGTGAAAAACCACTCGCGTTGACCTTGGCGGATTCCCGTGAGATGCTGCAAGCCGCTGAAGATGCAGGGGTTACACATATGGTTGGTTTTAATTATCGCTTTTCACCTGCGGTTAGACTGGCTAAGAAGCTTGTAGAGAGCGGGAGGCTGGGGGAGATCTATCATTTTCGGGCTTGGTTTCTGCAAGATTGGATTATAGATCCGGAATTCCCGTTAGTTTGGAGATTGCAGAAGGAGATTGCAGGTTCAGGGTCACATGGAGATCTAGGTGCGCATTTAATTGATTTGGCACACTTCTTAGTGGGTGACGTGAAGGAAGTAATCGGCATGAGTGAGACCTTTATAAAAGAGCGCCCACTCGCCGCTGAAATGACCGGATTAAGCGCCAAAGGTGATAAGGATGCCCCAAAGGGTAAGGTTACCGTTGACGATGCCACATTGTTTTTAGCCCGTTTTGAAAACGGTGCCATGGGTAGCTTTGAAGCAACCAGATTCGCAGCAGGTCATCGCTCTACCAATTCCTTTGAAATCAACGGAAGTCTTGGCAGTGTGAAATTCGACTTCGAGCGGATGAATGAATTAGAAGTCTATTTGACTTCAGACGCTGAGGATGTACAGGGTTTTCGGCGCGTGCTGGCTACAGATCCTGCGCATGAATATGCAGAGGCTTGGTGGCCGCCGGGTCATACGATTGGGTTTGAACATACCTTTATTCACGAGATGTTGGAGCTTTCCAACGCGATTGAAGAAGGACGTCAGCCTGTTCCTAACTTCCATGATGGGGTGAAATGTCAAGCTGTGCTGGAAGCTGTAGAACGCTCTATTGATGAGCGCCGCTGGGTCGATTTATCTGAGATGTAATCTATCATAAGGAGGCGTGCTGAAGATGAGAAAAGCATTGATTGTATGGGGCGGTTGGGAGGGTCATGAGCCTGAACAGGTCGCTGATATCTTCGCTAAGGTATTGCAAGAGGAACAGTTTGAAGTGGAGGTATCGAACACGCTTGAGGCTTTTGCCGATGCGGATAAGCTTCTTGGATTAGATTTGATCGTTCCGGTATGGACGATGGGTACAATCGATCAGAAGCTGGTGGACAATGTCTCGGCTGCTGTGCAGCAAGGGACAGGGCTTGCAGGTTGCCATGGTGGGATGTGTGATTCTTTCCGAAATAATGTAGATTGGCAGTTTATGACGGGAGGGCAATGGGTAGCTCATCCTGGCAATGACGGTGTGAACTATACTGTCGAGATTCGTCAAAGCTCAAGTCCATTGGTAGAAGGATTAGAAGATTTCAGCGTGTGTTCGGAGCAATATTATCTCCATGTAGATCCAGCTGTAGAAATACTAGCAACGACTCGTTTCCCAGTTGTAGAAGGTCCTCATTCGTACAATAAAGCTGTAGATATGCCGGTAGCTTGGACAAAACGTTGGGGGCTCGGCAGAGTTTATTATAATTCTCTTGGTCATCATGCGGATATTGTAGCTATGCAACAGGTAAAGGAAATGATGCGTAGAGGACTGCTATGGGCGGCTGAAGGCAAAGCCCTTACACAATCCAATCTTTCAACGGTAAGTACCAGCTATAGCGGAATGGCAGACAGTCAATAAACAGTGGGAGCGATCAACGAATGGATAAAGTCAAAGTCGGAATTATTGGCTGCGGTAAAATCAGTAGTATCTATATGGAGAATTGTCAAAAGTTCGAGATCTTGGATCTAGTTGCGTGTGCTGATTTAGATTTGGCTAGAGCACAGGAACAAGCGGATCAATACAATATTCCTAACGTTTATACCACAGAGCAGTTACTGAATGATCCGGAGATAGAGATTGTAATTAACCTGACGATTCCAGCTGTTCATGCGGAGGTATGCCTGAAAGCCATTGAAGCGGGTAAACATGTGTACGTTGAGAAGCCGCTGGCTGTGACGAGAGAAGAAGGACGTCAAGTTCTGTCTGCTGCTCGTGAACAAGGCGTGCTTGTGGGCAGCGCACCGGAAACCTTCTTCGGATCGGGCATTCAGACCGTATTGAAGCTGATCGAGGAGGGCGTAATTGGCGAACCTGTTGCAGCTACATCCTTTATGATGGGCCGTGGACATGAGCATTGGCATCCAGATCCTGAATTTTATTATGCCGCAGGTGGAGGACCCATGTTCGATATGGGGCCGTACTATTTGACAGCATTGGTGCAGTTGCTCGGACCTATTCGTACGGTTAGCGGAATGACTGGAAAAGCGCTGGAAGAACGCACGATTACAAGTGAGAAGAAATTGGGGAATAAAATTCCTGTGCAAATACCGACCCATGTAGCTGGAACATTAAGATTTGAGAATGGAGCCATAGCAACGCTGATTACTAGCTTTGATATCTTTGGCGGAAGTAACCTGCCGCATATAGAAATCTATGGAACACTTGGAACGATTCAAGTGCCGGATCCTAATAATTTTGGAGGTCCGGTGAAATACCGGCTTATGGGTGAGAATGAATGGACGGAGCAACCACTGTTATCTGGATATGATCAAAATACTCGTGGAATTGGTCCAGCGGATATAGCTTATGCCATTCGGACGGGAAGACAGCACCGCGCTAGTGGAGAATTGGCTTATCATGTACTAGAAGCGATGTGGGCGTTCCATGATTCTTCAGATGGTCATTCATTCTACGAAATGGAGAGTACCTGCACTCGTCCTGAAGCGCTTCCGATTGGGCTCGCTCCTTATACACTGGATTAGAGAAATCATTCTATTACTGCAACCTATCACTTCCAATCTCCGTTTGAGAAAATAAAGAGTGAGGGAGTGAAAAGGATGCGGATCAAGATTAGCGGCTGGATATGGATTTCTGCTGCTATCCTGTTCATAAGTAGTTGTTCAGAAGATCAACAATCGAACAAGGAGCCGGCTCCAACTGCTGCAATTACTGCAACTCCAGATATCTTGGGTACTGCGAGCGATGGAATAGAAGATCCTGAAGCGGTTAAAGCTTTCCTATCTGCTCAGAAGATTCCTAACGGAGATATCTATCTACAGGATAATAAGGTTCATATCAATATAGTGGGTTTGAACTCGCAGATTGAGCAGCGGTTTGCTCAGACTTTCGCGGCAGGTACTTATGAGCTCCATGATGTTAAATATTCGATGCAAGAGTTATTAGCTGCACAGGAGCTTTTGCATAAACAAGAACTCTACCAGAAGCTTAATCTATACGGTTCCAGTGTGGATACGATTGGTAATAAAGTAACGATCACAATTCCATCTGATTATGCTGACACTGCCATACTTGAGATAGAAAAATGGATCGCTCCGGATATGTTGACCTACGACATTTCAGAGCTAGGCGAACCACATATAATAGGTCAAATCGTAGATATCGATACCAAACAGGCGAAGCGGATTCTGATTCTGGAGCCTGGAAACGAAGAGCCCTCTTACTGGTTCTCATTTAATGAGAAATCTGAAATGTTTAACGAAGCTGGGGAATCGATCCATTTTAAGGATTTGAAAGTAGGGCAGCAGATTAAGCTATGGAGTACTGGTATGGTGGCTGATTCCTTTCCTGCGCAAGCAAGTGTGCGGCGGATGGAACTTGCTGCTAAGGAATAATCCTATAGCCAGCACCGTTTGGTAGGGCAAACGGTGCTATTCTTCGTGTATAGAGATCGAATCTCCTATTTTCGAACCCCTGAAGGGGTAATCCCTTTATATTGCTTAAACAGCTTGGTAAAATAATTAGGATTATCGCAGCCCACTTTTCCAGCAATCTCCGTCACTGTGAAATCGGTCTCTAGTAGCAGCCGTTCCGCTTCATTTACTCGGCACAGATTGACATAATCGATGAAGGTCCGACCCGTTAGCTTCTTAAAGGTTTTGCAGAAATGATACGGATTTAGATTTACAGATTTGGCGGCGCTCTCAATGGTCATTTTCTCATCAAAGTGGTTCTCCATGTACTCCAGCAGTGGCTTGAAACGCTCGCGGTTGAAGGAATGACGTTCATTCGTGTTACTAGCAGCCTGCTCAGGCAAAAAGGTACGGGAAAGCAAAACAAAAAGCAGATGCAGTTGATTTTTGATGATTAATTGAAAAGCAGGACCTTTCTGATACACTTCATCTACGATGGTGTCCAGCAAGGAGTAGTAAGTGGAGCAGGTTGGAACAAGCGCCGCAGGTTTAACCGGAAGTTGATATCGGTGCTCTAAATAGGGAGCTACGAATTGCTCGTGCTGTGGATCTTGCTTCCAATCCTTAAATAAAGAACGATGAAATACGATGGATATAAAACGAACATGATCTTCCCGCAGACTGTACCCAACATGTAATCCCCCAGAAGGAACGAATAATACCTCTCCGGGATGTAGCTCGTACGGCTTACTGTCTATGTGAAAGATGGCACTGCCTTCCTGCATCATGATGATTTCGAAATGCTCATGCCAATGAAGAAACAGAATGTTCTGGCCGGCTTTTGCATATCTGCATTCATTAAAAAACAATCTAAACGGATAGTTGCTTCCTTCTAATTGAGGGTATTCTTTAAGATCATTGGGATAGCTCATAATTCACTCAACTCCCACAAGATACGACTATATAAACACAAGATAATAAGAGTTTTAAGCACAAAAGCAGGTTATACTCGGATTATAGAACTTACTATAAACCAATATTGGAGTGGTCACAAGATGAAGGATACAATGCGAATTGGAACATTAGTGGGTGGTGGAGATGCTGTCAGAGTGATCCCGCAAATTGTAGGACATGGATTTGAATCTTTTAGCTTAACCTTCTGGCAAACTACAGGGGAAACAGATCTTGTGGAAACTGGAAAGCGTGTGCAAGAGCTTGCAGCAGAACATGACTTCGTGATCTCCACCGTTGGGATCTTCGGCAATCCATTGACGAATGCGGGTGATAATTCCGATGTACTAGCGAGCTGGGAGCGACTGATTGATCATGCTCATTTGTTCGGAACGGATATGGTATCAGGTTTTACGGGAAGGTTGCCAGGGGTGTCCATTGATGAATCCATTCCGAAGTTTACTGAGGTATTTGGAGAGTTGTCCAAAAGAGCAGCGGATCGCGGTTTGAGAATCGCCTTTGAGAACTGTTCAATGGGTGGAGACTGGGAATCAGGTGACTGGAATATTGCTCACAATCCATTATCTTGGGAGAAGATGTTCAACGCTGTACCTGCTGACAATATTGGACTCGAATGGGAGCCATGTCATCAGATGGTGCAGTTGATTGATCCGATACCACAGCTACGTAAATGGACAGATAAGATCTTTCATGTACATGGCAAGGATGCCACAATCGCATGGGATATCGTAAAAGAGTATGGAATCCACGGCCCTAAGCCTTATGTATGGCATCGTACTCCGGGCTTTGGAGATACGAACTGGACGGATATCATTTCTATTTTGCGTCAGGCAGGTTATAAAGGCACCATTGATATTGAAGGCTGGCATGATCCAGTTTATCGGGATGAGCTGGAGATGATGGGACAAGTTCATGCTTTGAACTATTTAAAACAATGCCGGGGTGGTAGCTTTGTACCTAATCCACTTTAACCGTTGAGGGGGAGAATGATGACAGCACAGTACCGTGTAGCGGTTGCAGGTTGTGGAGGAATGGCTAACGCCTGGATTGAATACGCTTTATCACGTTCCGATATTCAAATTGTTGCCCTTGTAGATATACGGCTGGAGTCAGCTCAAGCGATGGCCGCGAAACATGAAATTCCCTGTCTGACGTTTACTGACATTAAACTGGCGATCCAGGAGACCGATGCAAATCTAGTTTTTGATGTAACCGTTCCAGGAAGTCATTTTAATATTTCTAGCACTGCATTAGAGCTGGGTTGTAATGTGTTTAGTGAGAAACCTTTAGCTGAGACGATGGAGGAATGTAATAAGATCGTTGAGATCTCGGAGCGAACCGGAAATGCTCATGCCGTGATGCAGAACCGCCGTTACGATCCTCGTATTCGTTCTTTAAGAACAATCATCGAATCAGGTACGATTGGAAGAACCGGATTTATCGGTGCAAGCTTTTTCCTCGGCGCTCATTTCGGAGGTTTCCGTGAGGTCATGGCAAGTCCGCTGCTGCTGGACATGGCGATTCATACCTTTGATCAGGCCCGTTTCATTAGTGGTGCGAATCCTGTATCTGTTTACTGTCAGGAATTTAATCCTCCTGGTTCATGGTATGAGGGAAATGCATCAGCAGTATGTATTTTTGAGATGTCGGATGGTTCCATATTTACTTATCAGGGGTCTTGGTGTGCGGAAGGTGCCTCTACCTCATGGGAAGCAGCTTGGCGGATTAATGGGGAAAAAGGAACTGCGATTTGGGATGGGCATGATTTGCCATATGCAGAAGTAGTCGCAACAGGAGACCAGAGCGATAAATTTATTCGCGACGTTGAACGTGTAAATGGCGAAGTGATTACGATGAACAAGACCTTCCATCACGGCTGTCTGGAGGAAATGTTCCTGTCGCTAGCAGAGGGACGTCCTGCAGAGACGAATTGTCGAGATAATCGTAATAGTATGGCAATGGTATTCGGAGCGCTGGAAAGTGCTAAAACAGGCCGAAAAATTAATCTGGTGGAGTTCATGAATACCGCAGAGCTGTGAGAAACCCTTTGTTAATTTTATCCAAACGCTAATGTTCATGTTATGATAGATAAGAACATTATTCGGGAGGATATTATGTACAAAGCCATTATATTTGATCTAGATAATACTTTAATAAATTATAGTACTTGTGAAATTGAAGCAATGAAAAGAACCTGTACCGATCATAATCTCTTTGTTGAAGATACTGATGCGTGGTCTTTATTTTATGGAGAGTTCTCAGGTCATAATTTTCGCCATTGGATGAACTATGTGGGTGGTGGTGAGGTGAAGACCATAGGAGAGGTATTGAGATATTCTTTTAGAGACACGCTTAAACAGGAAGAACTTCTGCACAGTAAACTGTCAGATACTTATTGGAATTATTTTTGCAATTCCTGTTATTTTGAAGAAGGAGCGGAACAGATCTTAACCTCTTTTAAAGATAAATATGCGCTGGGAATCATCACCAATGGGATCAGTGAGGCACAAAGAAAAAGACTGCAAGCTGGTAAGATTTATGAAATATTCAAATCCATTATGATCTCCGATGAAGTGGGCATCCGAAAACCTGATAAACAGATTTTTGAAATGTCTTTAAAAGATCTCCAGCTAAGCAATCATGAAGTGCTGTTCGTTGGTGATTCTTTACAGGATGATTACCATGGTGCTGTGAATTCTGACATTGACTTCTGCTATTACAATCGTCAAAATATAGAGATTCCTAAAGACCTCAAGCCTAACTATATGATTAGTTCTCTTTTGGAGCTTAAAGATGTAGTGGGGTTGTAGCCATGACAGCAAGGAGAACTCATAGTGGAAATTAGGGTTTATCAAGAATCAGATATTAGTCAGCTTATCTCATTGTTCTATGCGACGGTTCATTCCGTAAATAAACGACACTATTCACAGGAACAGCTTGACGCTTGGGCTCCTAATGAGGAAAGAGCACACAAGCTTAAGACTTGGAGTGCTTCATTAGGTCACAACATTACTTATGTAGCTGAAATTAACGAATGTATCGTTGGTTTTTCGGATATGACGGTGGAAGGACACTTAGATCGTCTTTATGTCCATAAAGATTACCAAAGCCAAGGCATAGCCTCTGCTCTCCTGCACAAGCTTGAACAGAAGGCGAGAGAACTGGGTCTTCACGAAATGGATACTGAAGCAAGTATTACAGCTAAGCCCTTTTTTGAACGACATGGATACCAGCTTATGATGAAACAAAGTGTAGAGCGAAGAGGGGTTCTGTTAGTTAATTATCGGATGAGCAAAAAGTTAATGTAATTCAAAGGAGGCTGTCTCAAAAGTAGTGAAGCTACTCTACTTATGGGGCAGCTTCTTTTTTTTTGGAGTAATTAGGGAAAACCTCCCTGAAAATAGCCGATAATTGCTCTAAATGAATGGAATCAGGGAATTCCTCCCTAAAAATCGGGGTAATATCTATATTCGCGAACGGATCGTTGTTCCAATCGCTGTGCTCTCCAAATTTTTTTCATTCCCCTAAGCGCGGTGAAAATCCGGAGACCAAGGCGACCGCTGACGCTTTTCCACAATCAGTCCGTTCTCTCCGCTATTTAAGCGGGTAAAGTTTCTACAAATCTTCTAAAATCATAAAAAAAGGAACCTTGGGACACCCTCTTTTTTTCAAAATAAGAAGGTTTAGTCATAAATCAATTTCATTAAAGCCTCTGAGTCAAAACGATCTCCTTGCACTAACCATTGACCATCCACATCAAACATAGTCAGTATTCCCTCTAAAGGGACACGTTTACTTTCTTTGTCATCCTTATCCAACAAAACCAGATCACAAGTATATTTTAACTCAACAATATCTTTCTTTTGTTCGGAAAGGGTGAACTTTAGGTGATCTGGTTTTAAAGAAAGCTTTTGTTTATTAGCGATATTGTAAGGGATAGTTGTGATTCGGCTCCCAATCGCTTTTTCAGTATAGTATTCCGTAAAATAGGGTTTCATTTCTTCATTTCGCGCTAGAATGGATTCTTCGGAAAATAAATCCTCTTTAACCTTAACGGTATATTCCACATTTTTGTACTTCTCAGCGGCTTTAGTGGCATCATCCACTTCTGAGCTACAGCCCATAATTAACGTTAGGGATAATAAAATTATACTCAATATCAACGGTGATTTACGCATTCGAGCACCCCCATGTATTTAATTCTGTATTATTATACTTATATTACCATACATTGGTTTCGTCAATATAAGAAGGAAATGATTCAACTACCTATATATGGTATTGTGTAAGTGTTACTATCAAATACCTAAAGGGATGGGATATACTTGAATTTTTTTCCTATTACATACTCACTGTTAGCAACAGATGCATTATTATTACATATTAAAGAACATTATGAAATTCCAGAACCAGTACAGCTGCAGTATTTTCTTAGAGGCATGAACGATACATACATCTTAGAGACGGTATTGGAAAAATACATCTTTCGTGTTTATCGAGCGGATAGACGGAGTAAATCGGAGATTGATTTTGAATTAGAGTTATTGCACGATTTGCAAGAAAAAGGTGTAAACGTCTCCATTCCTATTCCTCGAAAAGATGGGATCATGATTAATGAAATTCTGGTGCCTGAGGGTGTGAAGTATGGCGTTATGTTTAGTTATGCTGAAGGAAATGAAAAGCCTATTCATGCTGTAGAAGACAGTTACTTATTTGGTCAGGCAGTTGCACAAATCCACAAAGCTACAGATAATTTTAAGAGTGAACATGTGAGGGGCACACTAGATTTTGAACATTTAATTGAGAAACCTCTTCATACGATCAAACAATATATGAAACATCGACAAGAGGATTATCAATTCTTGTATGACCTAGTAATGCGATTAAAAGCGGAGTTGGAAAAGAATCTGGAAGCGGGTTTAGACTGGGGTATCTGCCATGGTGATTTGCATGGGAATACGAATGTGGCTTTCACTGACGAGGGTAAGCTAACACATTATGATTTCGATATTTGTGGTTACGGATGGAGAGCCTATGATATCGCCGAGTTTAGATTGGCAAGAGAGATTCATAGTGGCCATGATAAAGATGAAGTAGAACGGTTATGGGCAGCATTTTTAAATGGATATAAAAGTTTAAGAGACCTCAGTGACAATGATATTAGTGCTGTTCCTATGTTCGTTGCGCTTAGACAGCTTTGGTTGTTTGCTTTATGTTTTGATGAAGGTGAATTAATTGGTCAAGCTGACTTTGACAATGGATTTATCGATAGTAAAATGGATTATTTCAGAAATTTAGAGGTGATCAAATGAAAAGTGAACTGAGCAGTACAGATGCTATAAAAAGATGGGATAAATACGCAGAACTGATCTCATCTTCGTATGGTGAAACTGGGGATATCCATCGAGAAATTTTCTTGAATCCAACCTTATTCAGGCTCATGGGTTCAGTTGAAAATAAGAAGGTGTTAGATGCAGGTTGCGGTGAAGGGTATTTAAGCAGAATGATTGCTAAAGCAGGGGCTTCAGTAACTGGCGTTGATTATTCGCAGAACATGATTCAGCTGGCTACGAGTAAATCACCGGAAGACTTAAAGATTACTTTTAGACATGGCAATTGTGAAGAGCTTAGCTTTCTCCAAAATAAGAGCTTTGATCTCATCGTTTCCAATATGGTGCTTCATGATTTATCCGATTATGAGATGGCGATTCATGAAATGAACCGATTGTTAGTGGATGGTGGGACATTTATATTCTCAATTCTACACCCTTGCTTTGTAACCCCAGGCAGCGGATGGGTGAAGTCGGATACCGGAGAAAAGCTGTATTGGAAAGTGGATAATTATTTCTTCGAGGGCACTTATAATCAAAACTTCCCTATAGATCAAGAGGAAAAGTTTCTGTTTTTTCATAGGACGTTATCCAGTTATGTAAATACGATTGTGCGGGCTGGTTTTCACATCGAAGAAATGATTGAGCCGAAGCCATCTGCTGAAATGATTGAGAAGTATCCGTCATTTGAGGAGGATTTTCGCTGCAGCGATTTTTTGGTTTTTAAACTGCGAAAGTAGGAGGGAGAAAGATGCACCATAATATTTTCAAAGAAGTTATAGACTCTGAAGAAGAATTAAGATCAATGTATGGATATCCCAGTGAATTGGTAAATAACAAGAGTATAACCTTCATCGATCACCATTGCCGAGATTATATTTCCAAATCACCAATACTCTTTATAGCAACAAGTGATTCTTCTGGCTATTGTGATGTATCTCCACGTGGGGATGCTGCAGGTTTTGTATATGTGTTAAATGACAAACATTTAGTAATTCCTGAGCGCCCTGGTAATCGGCGTTTTGATTCTTTGCGTAACATCATCTCCAACCCTAAAGTAGGCTTGATTTTTATTATTCCCGGACTGGAAGAGACCTTAAGAATAAATGGGCATGCAAGGATTATTAAAGATCCTGAAATATTGGTTCATATGGAGGCTCAAGGGAAACTACCAAGATTGGGCATTGCTGTTGAAGTGGAAGAATGTTATATGCATTGTGCTAAAGCTTTTAAGAGATCACATCTATGGGACAATACGTATTGGCCATTGAAAGAAATGCTGCCTAAACCCTCGGTAATCATAGCAGAGCATGCAAAAAAACTGGGGCTCTCTCAAGAGGATGTATCCAAGTCATTAAAGGATAGCTATGAGAACCGGTTATATTAGAAATGAGAGGAAGAACTGAGATGAGTATAGCTTTAAAGCTCACTCGAGGGAATAAAGTGGGACTTATCGCTTGTTCTGATGGTGTGAGAGTAGAGAACCTGCCTAAAGTAGAAAAATTAATTAGAATTATGAATTCGTTTGGGCTAGAGGTTGTAATGTCCAACACCTTGTTTAGAAGAGATAGTTATTTCAGTGGGAGCCCTAAGGAAAGAGCATGGGAGCTGAATCGTCTATTTGAAAATGAGGAAATCAATGCAATTTTTGATATTTCAGGTGGGGATTCTGCGAACCAGATCTTGGAGTATATAGACTACAATATTATTCGATTACATCCAAAGCCTTTTTTCGGAATGAGTGATTTGTCAGTCATTTTAAACGCATTATATACGCAAAGTAATTCAAGATCCTATCATTATCAGTTGATGAATCTCGTATCTTCTGATGGGGTGGAGCAGCAAGCTGCTTTTTATCGCACATTTTTCGAAGGACATAACGATCTTTACGATTTCGACTTTCATTGGGTCCGTGGGAACCAGATGAGTGGGATTGTAATTGGCGGGAATATTCGATGTTTCTTGAAGCTGGCAGGAACAAGTTATTTTCCAGACCCTTCGAACAGGATTTTATTCTTAGAGAGTTTAAGTGGTAGAGCTAACAAAATCGTCTCCTTATTTGCTCAGCTTCAGCAAGTTAGAACTTTTGAAAAATGTGCTGGAGTGATTCTTGGGTCGTTTACTGAGCTTGAGAGCTATAATGAATTTTCAATCGTTGAAACGTATTTGAAGGAGATCAGCGGGATTCCTATCGTGAAGACGAACGAGATCGGGCATGGTAGTGACAGTAAGTGTATTGTTGTGGGTGAGAATATAACTTTATAAGGAAACCTTTGATAATCCATTAGATGTAAAAATAGGGAGCGTTGTCGTGGAAACAAATATAATCGAAGAGAAAAAAAATTACAAACCTTTAGGAGTGTCAGGACTTGGGGGATGGCTAATCCTTGTTCAGATTGGTCTTTATGGGACGATTGTCATTCAGATCATGCAGTTTTTCCAGAATACTTCTATGATGTTTGATACTGAAGTCTGGACTGCTTTAACATCAAACGAATCAGAATTTTATCATCCTTTATGGGGAGCTACCGTTGTTTTTGAAATAGTATTAACTCTAGCTATATTGCTTTTCAGTGTATACATACTAATTAATTTCTATGGGAAGAAATCGATATTACCTCGATTATTAATTATTTTTTATGTGCTGGTACCCTTAGTCGGAATCATTGATTACGTACTTCTTATACAAATTCCTCTTGTAAGAGAACTTGAAACTGGAAAGTCACTCCGGAATATTATTAGACCTGTGATGACGAGTGCAATTTGGATTGCGTATTTTATTAAATCAGAGCGTGTAAAAAATACCTTTATAAAGTGATTTAGTGATGGTTCATAAAGGAGAGTTATGATGTCTACACACGACTACCCATCTAAAGAGGCATTGAAAAATGCTATACATACTGCCTATTTATCTCTCGATCTTGAATTTGAGGGCATTGAAAATGCTCAAAAAGATACTCGTATGGAAGGAGTCGACCGTACTCCCGCAGAAATTCTTGCCTATCAATTGGGATGGCTAAACCTAGTGATGAAATGGGATAGGGATGAAAAAGCAGGGTTAACTGTCATTATGCCTTCACCGGATTATAAATGGAATCAACTTGGCGGATTATATCAATCGTTTTATCATACCTATGCCATTAACTCATTAGCCGAATTAAGATCTTTATTGAAAGAGACAGAACAACAATGGCAGAACTGGATTGATTCTTTAAGTGATGAAGAGCTCTTTACGCAAGGTGTGCGGAAATGGACAGGAAACAATCCAAGATGGCCGATGGTCAAATGGATTCATATTAATTCAGTAGCACCGTTTAAGACTTTTCGTTCGAAGATTCGTAAATGGAAAAAGATTATTTCACACTCTAACACCAATAAGAATGAAGATTAAACTCAAGCCTCCGTCTAAAATGAGAAATCTGAAGGGGGCTTTTTGGCATTATCGTAGAACTCCATGTTTTGATGAGATCGCCTATTTAGAAGTTGCTAGATGGTTTGGGGTCGTAGGAAAATCAGGTATAGCAGAACTTATTGAAGGATTAAATAAAGGTGGAGCATTAATGAACTCTATAAAGCAATTGAATCTCGTAGATAGAGGAGGTTGTAATGAAGAAGTTCGTTATTGTAATTTTAACCATTGTTGCTTTAATGCCAATGCGCTCTATGAACGCGGACTGGGCTAAGATAGGGCAAGTAAAACGATATTCAGACCACGAAGGAACGTATAGCGGCAACTTTTCAAATACTTACCCTAAGGGCACACCATATTATTCAATTAAGAATATTGATCCAAAAGAAATCATTGCCATTAAGACCCACGAAGCTGAATTTGTCAAAGCCATTAATAAAGGTCAATATGCCAATGGTCAATTGGAAAGTAAAACGATCTGGATTTCTATACTAGGGTCTTTAATTATTGTGTTATTAATAATATGGATAATGAAACGAAAGAAATCAAAGGTTTAGAGTTATCCGTATGCCTTTGGGTGACAGGGTCTTTTGCCTTTTATAAACGGTTAAAGATTTATTTATGGTAGGGGATTTGAACCAGATGGGAAATGCTGCGCTTCCAAATAGGTTATCCATGAAGCTTGCAGTGATGACGAAATGATGACGAGAAGGTGGATGTAATGGAAAATGTATCTAATGTAATCAAAAAGTTATCCTGGGGCACGCCCGAAGATGAAAAGGAAGAAGCAATGAAGAAGTTACAATACATAAGGGATGAAGATCTTCATTTATTATTACAGCCTATTTCAAAAGAATATTGGGATGGAGCGGCTGAAACAGTCATACGTTTAGGATATCCACGTGTGAAAAGCATATTGCCGGGTTTACTTGAATGGATACAAGATAGGAATTGGCCAGGCGCGGGGGAAATAGCTGATTTTTTACTTGAAATAGGGGATCCGATGATTCCATATGTTAAAGATGTACTAAATCAACACAGCGAAGATCAAGAATGGGTGTACTGGATTTTTGAAGTATTAATTAATCATTGGAATACGATACAAGTCGTACAGATACAAGCAGAATTAATTAAGATTTCACAGGAAAAAGCCAATGACCTTTCGGCATTGAGAATCTTATTAACTCACGGTATATACGCAAAAGATGTGGTCTGTGAAATAATCCAGTGTAAAAAAGATGTCATTGCTTTTGAACTCAAGGAACTTCATGATACTCATCCTGAAATTGATTGTGAAGCTCTTCATAAACAATTCTTCGATCAGCAGCCTAATGAAATTAAACAGTTTCATGAGCACAATAAAGACCGTTTTTATATATGTAAAGCGATATCTAACCGCCAAGAAGTTTTAAGCGAAATAGAGATTTTCACAGCAGAGTTTCTCACTTAGTCAGTCTATATTCAATCTACATAAAGGAGACAGATCAGTGAACAATGTCAAAGTCCTTCATTATGATGCTTTTTCTCCTTATCCGAACAAAGGGAATCCTGCGGGAGTAGTGTTAGAAGCTGATCATTTAAGCGAAAGTGAAATGCAATCAATAGCTCATAAAGTCGGTTTTAACGAAACAGTTTTTGTAATCTCATCAGATGTAGCTGATTTAAGGCTTAAATATTATACTCCTGGCCATGAGATCAATCTTTGTGGACATGCTACAATGGCATCTTTATTTGCTTTGAAAACAAAGGGTATCCTTGGAGAGGTTAGCTCGGTAAAGATCGAAACAAATGTGGGTGTGCTACCCATCCAATTCAGTATGGACAACAATAATCACTTACTAATAAAAATGAAGCAAGATCAACCGGAGTTTATTGAATTTGACGGTGATAGGGTTAAGCTTGCGCACGCCTTAGGATTACATGTGGATGAATTAGAAGAAGGTAAACCTATTGTTTATGGCAGTACTGGCGCATGGACTCTATTAGTCCCAATTAAGAGTATAGATAGCTTTAATAAAATGAAGCCGATAAATTCATTGTTTCCAGACATTTTAACGCAGCTTCCAAAAGCATCTGTACACCCATTCTCACTCCAAACGCTTGATCCGCACGCTTTAATGCACGCTAGACATTTCTCATCGCCTTTTTCGGGAACCGTCGAGGATCCAGTAACAGGTACAGCATCGGGAGTTATGGGGGCTTATTATTTGAAATATATTGATCCGCATATGGACTCGATCCAATTTGATGTAGAACAAGGACAAGAAATCGGTAGAGATGGGAAAGTAAATGTAGAAGTGTATCGATTAGATTCTGATAGAATGGATGTTTTTATTTCTGGAACTGCGGTGTTTGTGGGGGAGGTGGATTTATGGAAATGATAAAATATACTCAGCTTGGAGTGTATGGAGTCTTAGTGAAGAACGATAAAGTATTACTAATTAAGAAAGCAAGAGGCCCTCATACGGGAAAGTGGGACTTTCCAGGTGGATCTATAGAGTTTGGAGAGGAACCTTATGAGACCCTTAAGAGGGAGTTTTGGGAAGAGACCGGAATTACAAGTTTAAAAGGATTGCTTCATGATTCCATTTCCTATACGTTAGTTTATCCATACAATGATACCCAGTTAGAAGAGTTACACCATATAGGCATCATTTATAATGTTTCCTTGCCAGATGTGAGCTTTGAGCTTAAGACCGATGGGGACGGAATAGATTCTGATGGGGCAGAGTGGATAGAAATTAAACAATTAAACAGCCTTGCATTACCCCCTTTTGTGAAGAAGATTATGCTGGGTCATTACTAGAGTTTTAATGATCTATGGAATGGAGGCAGCATCATGATAGAAATTGATTGTTTGGGTGAAATCTGTCCAGTACCTGTACTCATGTTAAAAAAACATCAAAAAGCTATTCAGAAGGGTGAAAAGGTAATGCTAGTCACTGATCATAGCTGCGCGAAAGTTTCTATCACGGATTACTGTCGTGGTTCAAATTTAAACTGTTCCATTCAAGAAGTGTTTAATGGAGTATGGGAAATTACGATTGAGGCTTAAGCTCAACACAAAGTATCTACTAAAGTCTTTTCAATATATCGAACTAATTGTTTCGTATCGTTGTCACAGCGCTGATTTTGTTTCTTTATCATGTAGACATCGTTATTGACCTGGAACTGATCAATAGGAATGATCTTGAGTTGTTTACTATACAACTCTTTTTTTATGGACATATAAGGGAGAAAGGCGAGACCATGCCCTCTAATGGCAGCAAGCTTTACCGCCTCAAGAGAGTCTAGATTAAATAGTATATTTAATTTAAGCTCGCCCACTGACACGGTATTCAAAGCCCTTTGCACACAGTGAAGCTGTGAGGACCAGATTAAAGGATAATTGGGGAGCTCATTCAGTGTGATTTTATCAGGACAAACGGTCGTATGGCTTGCCACCAACATAACTTGATCAGAAAATACCATATGTGAGCTTAATTCTGATTTTGGAGAGGGACCGGAAATAAACCCGATATCACCTTCTTCAAGAAGCAAACGTTCTTCTACTAGTGACGATGCCCCTTCGTTTAGAGTAATATGGCAATTGGGAAAATGTTTTTTTACCTCATATAAGGTACATGGCAGGGCATAATTACAGACTTCTGGAATCGCATAAATAGACAGCTCATGTTGTGTTGGCTGTAAATGATTGATCTCTGTGACCATATCATCATACAATTTGATGATTTGCCCCGCATATTTCTCTACAATAATTCCTGCTTCTGTTAGGCTGGCCCCTTTGTTGCTTCGCACAAAAAGCTCAGACCCTAAGGTACTCTCCCAGGATTTCAACTGCTGACTAAGTGCGGATTGGGTGATATGAGATTTCTGAGCGGCTTTAGAAATGCTCTTTAACGTTGCAATATCTAAAAAGAATTTAAGCGTTTCCATATTCATACTTATTCCTCCTGTTGTCCGCTGTTAGTGCACACTATAGCATACTTGATTGCGCTTCATCTGTGCCATTAGTAACACTTATACAGCATAAAGAAAGCCGATAACTACAGCTCAAATAAGTGTGTTACTATTTTCACATAGTCAATTACATAAAAACGATGGAGGTGTTAGACTATGGGGCAAACCGTAAGTCCCGAAACGAGATCAACCCGAACCAGAGCTCCAAGAAAACCTAAAAAGAGTCAGTTGCCCATCGCGTTGCTGGTCACAGCTCTCATTATTGGGTTTGGTTTTTTCCTAGACCATTCCCACGATAAAATGGTTGTCTACCTGCTTTTCGGTATTTCGTTTGGCGTTATTTTGCAAAGATCACGTTTCTGCTTTACTGCATCACTAAGAGATCCCTGTATTACAGGCAGCACATCAGTTACAAGAGCGGTTCTGATTGCTTTTTCCCTTGCAACCATCGGATTTACAGCGATTAAGTACCCAGCGTTTCTGGAAGGTAAGCCGATTCCTGGGATGGATAATGTGGGTCAGATCAGCTTGGCTTTGATCATTGGCGCTGTATTATTCGGAATTGGCATGGTTATTGCAGGTGGTTGCGCTTCGGGTACATTGATGCGTGTAGGTGAAGGGTTCACGATGCAGATGCTGTCGCTTGTATTCTTTGTCATTGGTTCACTTTGGGGATCACATGATATGGGGTGGTGGAGAGCTAACGTTATAAAGGATGCACCAACTGTATTTTTGCCTGATGTATTCGGTTGGCTTGGAGCACTGGTTGTTCAGTTCCTGATAATTCTTCTGTTGTACATCGCTGCAGTTAAATGGCAAGAGAAAAAGATGGGAAGCGCAGATTAGTTTAAGTTATTACGTGAATATTTTCACTAATAGTAATTCAAAAAAATATAAAGGTGGTTTTTTAAATGTCTGAATTTACACTTGATTGCATGGGAGAAGCTTGTCCGGTTCCGTTAATGAGAACAGAAAAGAAGATGACTGAACTAAATGTTGGAGACGTTCTTGTTGTTGCTATTGATCATAGCTGCGCAATGAAAAACGTACCAGAATGGGCGAGAAAACAGGGACATCATGTGGAAATCGAAGAGGTCGATGATGGCGAGTGGGAAGTTGTTATTGAGAAGGTAAAATAGGATCGCTGAGTAGGAAAGGACGGTGAATGAAACGGTGAATGAATTCTGGTTGAAGATATCGTCTAACCGCTTTTACAAGCAATTGCTCAAAGAACCGTTTACTTATGTAACTGGAGCTGTACTTCTCGCTGTGTTCGCTACAGCACATCTGGCTGTTTTCTCTAAAGGATGGGGAGTAACAAGTGCTTTTGCAGACTGGGGAGCTTGGGCGTATCGCCTGGTAGGAGGAAATGTAGATAACTGGGCGTACTTTAGTACTGAGAAAGCTCAAAAAACATTATCTTCCGGATTTTTGAATGATGGTGGTTCCATTCGAAATGTAGGGATTATATTAGGTGCTTTAGCAGCAACTTTGTTTGCTTCCGAATTCAAGCTGAAGAAAATTAAGTCCAAAAAGCAGGTTGTAGCAGCGGCTCTTGGTGGTTTGCTTATGGGGTACGGAGCTAGACTGGCTAATGGATGTAATATTGGTGCATTGTTTACGGCTATAGCTTCATTATCGCTTTCAGGTTGGATTTTTGGATTGTTCTTGCTGGTAGGTGCATTTATAGGCAGTAAATTATTAGCCAAATTCTTTATGTGAAAAGTGAAATAGGCTGAGCTTATAGTGCTGACGAGAGTCAGCCTATTTTATTAAGGAACAGACTCACAGGAGGGACAAAAGAAATGGAAAAGAAGACTGAAAAGTATGATGTCGTTATTATCGGTGGCGGGGCTGCTGGATTAACAGCGGGAATCTATTGTGGACGAGCAAAATTAAAGACTCTTCTCTTGGAAAAATCACTGGTAGGTGGTCTTGCCACTTATACTAATGAAATAGAAAATTATCCTGGTTTTCCTGAAGGTACGACCGGTACAGACCTTATGGGATTATTTCATAAACAAGCTAAGAAATTTGGTGTGGATTTTAAAATGACAGATGTAAAATCTGTTTCGGTAGCGGAAGATATTAAGGTAGTGGAGACCTTTCGGGTTCGTTATGAGTGCAAGGTCATAATCATTGCTAGTGGTGGCAAGCCAAGAATTACTGGAGCTGCTAATGAAGATAAGTTCTTATATGATAAAGGGATTTCTTTCTGTGCAACCTGTGACGCTGCGGCAAATACAGGGAAGACAGTTATGGTCGTTGGCAGTGGTGATGCAGCTATTGAGGAAGGGATGTTTCTGACTAAGTTTGCAGATAAAGTGATCGTTTCTGTCATTCATGATCTTGGCAAAATGGATTGTAATGAAATTGCCAAAACGCAGGCACTAGAAAACCCTAAAATGGAATTCATGTGGAATACGGTAGTAAGTTCTTTCGAGGGCGAAGAGCGCTTGAGTTCCGTTGTCTTAAAAAATCTAAAATCGAATGATTTGCAAAATATAAAGGTCGATTCATGTTTCTTATTTATTGGCTATACACCGAACACAGAAATTTTTTCAGGTGTAGTCGAGTTGAATCGAAATGGATATGTACTTGTCAATGAAAAAATGGAAACGAATATACCTGGTGTATTCGCAGCAGGGGATGTGTGTGATAAGTTCCTTAAGCAAGTGGCTACAGCTGTCGGTGATGGTGCCATTGCAGGGTATGGTGCAGAGAAGTACATCTCTGAATGTGAGACTTACGAGCATCAAATTCTAAATCAAGGAAAACCATCCGTTGTCTATTTATGGAATGCAACTGATCCTTCATGTCGGGAGCTATTACCGCGCATTGAAGCGTTTGAACAATCCCATACTGAGACCAGGGTCACAAAGGTTGACGTATATAAATCACCCGGACTTGCTGCCAAGCTGGGAATAGATTCAGTACCTTCTATAGTTTATCTGGATGATGGAAAGATCCAAAGGGTACTTACAGACAAAATAAGTGATAACATATTGAATGCTCTAACGAATTGATGGAAGAGCCCTATGCAGAGATATCTGCATAGGGCTTTTATTAATTATGCTTTTATTAAATTGGACGAGCTATTTCAAGAAAGTGTCAAAGTATCAATAATAGTTGTTTTGTCATATACCTTTGAAAGCGCTTAGATATTAAGATTAATTCATAAGATAGCAAATCAACGGAGGGAGAGTAGAGGAGAGCCAAGGCTGCAAAAAGAGAGAAAGCCATGAAAGATGCTTTATTTATATGAATCTAGGTTTAGGAGGACTTACATATGGCGAACGCAAGCGTCGCACCAGACAAGACATCAAGACCGGATCTCGGCAAGCATAAGACCAGCGGGATAAGACGCTTTTTTAAGCAAATAGATCTACAGCTTATGGTATTGCCAGCACTCGTATTAGTTTTTATTTTTGCTTATATCCCCATGTACGGTATTCTAATTGCTTTCCAGGATTACAAGTTAGGGAATAGCTTTATTAGCAGTGATTGGGTTGGATTAAAGCACTTTACTTACTTCTTTAATGCACCTGAATTTGAAGTGGTTATGAAAAATACAATCATCATTAGTTTACTGAAGTTTTGTTTTGGATTTCCCGCACCAATTATTCTGGCGTTAATGCTGAATGAAGTTCGTAAGATGTTTTTTAAACGAGTAATTCAGACCGTTACATACTTGCCTCACTTCTTATCTTGGGTGGTTATCGGCTCGATGGTTACTTCGATGCTATCCGTAGATAATGGCAGTATAAATATGCTGCTTGAGAAATTGAGATTTATTGATGAACCGATTAATTTCCTTTCTATGACCGAATATTTCTGGGGAATTTTAGTTACAACCAATGTATGGAAGGAAATTGGATTTGCCTCAATCGTTTACTTAGCTGCCATTGCTGGTATTGATCCGCACTTATACGAAGCTGCTTCGATGGATGGTGCGAGCCGTTTTAAACAAATATATTTGATAACATTGCCTTCCATTATGCCAGTTGTGATCATCTTTATGATTCTGGCTATCGGTAATCTGGTGAATGCAGGATTTGAAGATATTTTGATCCTTGCTTCCAATCCGGCTCTACGAGAGGTATCAGATTCAGTTGATGTATATGTTGTACGTGTCGGTATAGATAACTTCAGGTACTCCTATGCGACTGCTATCGGATTATTCAAGGCCGTTATCAGTGTGACATTACTTACCTTTGCAAATTTCATTGCCAGAAGAGCGGGAAACAGCTTGTGGTAATGAATTACTCAATATAGGGGGACTGAATTATGAAACGTACTAACATAGGAGACCGATTGTTTATTGGATTCATATATGTATTCTTGACCTTACTGGCTTTCTCCGCGTTTTATCCATTTTGGAATTCACTTGTGATTTCTTTTAATGAGGGGATGGATACTTCCAAAGGCGGAATTACTTTCTGGGTCCGTGAGTTCACGCTTGAGAATTATAAGATCGTATTTGAAGATTCTCGTTTAATGGGTGGATTCGTCATTGCAACATTGCGGACGGTAATTGGTACAGTAACAGCGATATTGGCTACTTCGATATTTGCTTATGGGATGTCGAAGCGCGAACTAATGGGTCGCAAATACTACATGATTATGTGTATCATTACAATGTATTTCGGTGGGGGACTCATTCCGTCATACATGCTTATCAGAAGTTTAGGCCTCTTCAACTCATTTTGGGTGTTTATTATTCCTGCGCTTGTCAGCGTATGGAATATGATCATATTCCGGACCTTCTTCCAAGGTCTTCCGCAAGGTTTAGAGGAGTCAGCAAAGATTGATGGCTGCGGATACTGGGGAACTTTTCTCCGAATCGTACTTCCCTTGTCAGGGCCTGTCATCGCAACATTATCATTGTTCACAGCAGTCAATCACTGGAATGAGTGGTTCGTAGCGAGTATTTACATTACGAAAGAAGAGTTAATGCCGATTCAGACCATCTTGAGACAGATATTGTTCTCTAATATTGCTTCTGAACAGCTGTCTAATGTAGATGCAAGTTCCATTGCTCATATTAACTCAGCCAAGAAAATAACGTCGAAGTCATTAACGATGGCTACGATCATGGTTGCAACCATTCCGATTGTATGTGTATACCCATTCCTGCAAAGATTCTTCGTTAAAGGGGTCTTAGTCGGATCATTGAAAGAGTAGGATGATAGAATGAGATGGGGTTTAGAGCGTATTGCTTTGAACATAGATTACAAATTGAAAGGGGAAAATACATTGAAGACTAAGAGAAAGATGCTTCTCGGAACGTTGTCTACCTTGCTATTGTCGACAGTGGTGGCGGGGTGTAGTGGCAACAATTCAAGTGCTCCAGCTGCAACTGCTGAACCAGCGAAAGAAGGAGGAACAGCGGTTAACACAGCGACTGAAGCTCCAGCGGCTGATTTGTATGAGTTAGGGAAAGAACCGCTTGAAGTATCATTCTACGGAAACTACGGCTGGTATCAAATGCCGAAATGGGGCAAAGATGCTGCTTCTAAATGGATTTTAGATAATTTGAAAATCAATGTCACTGGAATTAGTTCTGGTGGAAATAATGCTCAAAAGCTGCAAACGATGATCGTTGGTAACGAGCTACCGGATATTGTGTGGACGGAGAAAGGTGCTGACGTAGAGCGTCTTCGTCAAGCAGATATGCTAGTTCCTTTGGATGAATATATTGATAAATATCCAAACTTTAAAAAGTACTTAACAGCTGGACATTTGGAATTGCTTCGTTCTCCTGATGGGAAAATCTATCAGCTGCCGAATTACTATACAACACAGCCAAACGGCAATGCCGGTTATGCAATCAATAAGAAAATATACAAAGAACTTGGTTCTCCAAAGCTAGAGACTACGGATGATTTGTATGCTTACTTAAATGCTGTTAAAGCGAAGTTCCCAGATGTTATTCCGTTTGAGACTGGCTTAGCTAAAGATGGTAACGGTATTGATCAGTTGTTCTCCTCTTTTAAAGAGAATAACCTTTCGTATACTAGAATATACGCTGTACCTGATGGCGACAAAATGGCTTCCATTTACAAAGATGAAGGGTTCCGTGAGTCCGTTGTCTTTGGTGCTAAATTAATGCGTGAGAAGCTTATGACACAGGATGCGAACACCCAAACAGAAGACCAAATTAGAGAGAAAGCGATGAATGGCAAGTTCGCTGTGATTGCGACATTCGATCCGATGAAATTGCTCGCTACTGCTGATGAAGAGATGAAGAAGAAAAATCCGGAAGAGGGTTATATGTTTATTAAACCAATCTACAAACCGGGCTTGGATCAAAGTAAAATCACTCCGGGAACGTACAATCAGTTAGGCTGGAACGTTGCTACAATCACTAAAAACGCTAAAAATCCAGAAGCTGTATTCGCAATGCTTGATTGGATGACAGGTGCAGAAGGTTCTATGGTGCTTAACTGGGGCCCTCCCGGACCAGACGCATACTGGGATGGATTTGAAGCAGATGGACTTACTCCTAAATTCAATAAAGAAAAATATCTGAATGAGCCAGAAGCATTATCTGAAATCAGTGGCAAGGCTGGTGACTTGGTTTGGGTAGGAAACACGGTTTTCTTGGATAATACGAAGAAAATGATGTTGCAAACCCTTCCAGCTGACAAGATCGACTTTAGTAACCGCTGGCAGATGGAAGTAACGTGGGCTTCACAAGGCGATTTTACAGAGTTCCTAAACTGGGATCCGGCTCCAGACAGTGAAGAAGGCATTATCAGACAAAGCGTAAGAGATATCTGGCTAACTGCTAGAGCGAAATCAATGTATGCGAAGACCGATGCAGAAGCATTAGCCATTCTTGACAAAGCTCATGATGATTCCATGAAGGTTGGCTATGAGAAATTCCTTGATTATGTTACAAAAGTATGGACAGAAAACAAGAAAGCTTTAGGAAAATAATAATTAGTAATGCGAAGGTTTGCTAATAGGCAAGCCTTCGTTTTTACGTTGTATTCTGATGACTCATTGTTTATAGACTGTTAGACAAATTTATGAATGGTATACTGGGAAAGAGTAATGGTAGAATTTACAGGATTGATTAATGCATTTCAAAGGGGGACTTGTTGATGTACAACGTATTATTAGTAGACGATGAGATGTTGGATCTAGAAGGTATGAGACAATTTATTCCTTGGAATGAGCTTGGTATGGAAGTTGTGGAGGCTGCAAATAACGCGTTTACCGCGTGCGATATTTTAGACCAGCATGTGATTGATATTATCGTAAGTGATGTGAATATGCCGAATATGTCGGGTCTTGAGCTGGCCCGAATTGCCATAGAGAAAAAAAAGGATATACGCGTGATATTTGTAAGCGGTTACCAAGATTTCAGTTATGTTAAGCAAGCTTTGTCACTAAAGGCGTATAGTTACGTCCTTAAGCCCATGGATGATAGTGAACTCATTGCTGCACTTCAGAAAGTAAGGCAGGATTTAGACGATGAACGTAAGCGCCGTGATGTTGAAGAAGCCTATCAGCATATGATTCCAATGGCCAAAAATGATTTGTTAATCCGCTTATTCGAAGGAGAATGGGAAGAGGGTAGCCAGGCCGGAATGTTGTCGCTTGTGAAGTCATACGGTTTGGATAAGCTGAATTGGCCTGTTCGTGTAGCTGTCTTGGAGCTTGACTACTTCAACTGGCTTCAAGGACAGGATAATCTATCTAAACATCAAATGGCCAAGGACTTCCTTTATGAAGTGAATAGAATAGGTCAGAAGCACGGAATGCCACATTGTTACAAGGTATCGGCCTATCGGATTGCATTATTGATTAACGAGCAGGAAATGGAAAAGTTTACTGCGGATATTTACGCCTCGATTCGAGCGAAGTTTCCAGTCACAATGACTGTAGGTGTAGGCAAACCAACATTTTCTATGGAACAGATTCATATCTCCTATCGACAAGCTATGGAAGCTGTGGACGGGAAAATGTTTATTGGCAAGGGCAATCTAATTATGTATGAAACCGTTAGCAGCGAACCGGGGATGATCGATGCCCGTATGTTAGATACCCGTATGGATACGCTGTTTAAAGCGGTGAAAGAGTATGAGTTAGTTCTTATTTATGATGAGATAGACAAGTTATTCCGCTCTGTAAGTAGTTTAAGATCCAAATTCACGATTCATAATCTGGCCATGTATATCATTTGGAAGCTGGATCAGCAGTTAAAGGATGTTAGTGAGGATTTATTTGAAATTTTAGGTATGGAGATACATAGTTTAGATGTTTTACACCAATTCGATACGATCAGCGATATTCGCTCATGGCTCGTACTCAAAACGTTTGAGATCTCAGAGTACCTGCGTAGTAAATCAGATTCAGTGAACCATAAATTGATTAGAGAAATCATCCAAACGATGCAGGACAGAATGAGCGATAACTTTACGCTTAAAGATATTGCGCAGCAGTTCTCTTTCTCCCCTAACTATTTGGGTTACCTATTCAAAGAGGAAACTGGGAAAACGTTCAGCGAAGTACTTACACAGCTTCGAATGGATCAAGCAGGCAAGCTTTTAAAAGATCCGACATGCAAAATCTATGAAATCGCTAGCAAGGTAGGCTATCGGTATCTCCCTTATTTCAGCAGACAGTTCAAAGAGGCTTATGGTATGACACCTATGGAGTATCGTAAGCGCGACAAGTGATGGGGGATAATGTTCTATGAAAATGCGAAGAAGACATAAATATGTGCCGATTGGGTATAAGTTAATGCTGACGTATATGTTTTTTATTATTATTCCTATATCCTTGATAGGGTTCGTCTCTCATTCCATGTATAATGATTCATTACGCGAACATATCAATACGAATATTAAAGGGACGTTATTGCAGATACGTGACAATATTGATTATAAAATGGACGAAGTTACTCGAATATCAACGCAATTATACAGTGATTTTGATTTTTATCGAAATCTTCGAAGTTATGAGGAAGGCTGGGAAAATTACGATCGGATGTCTAAGAAGGTGCTGCCGAAGCTTGACGTAGCTATTCAATCTACAGGTGTGAAGATAGGAATGTCGCTATTCTTAAAGAATGAATCGATCCCTGAGATCTATTCGAATTCACTTGAGGGCTATTTGGATAATAGTAGCTTTTATCATCTCTACCACATGAAACGAATTGAAGGTAAATCCTGGTACTATGATTTTCCAACTGAAAAGTACGCAGAAACTATGAAATGGTGGCAGATCGAGAGCGATGTAGAGAATAACCGCATCTCGTTGCTCCGTAGACTAATTGATACATACGAACCTCTTAAGCCTAAAGAGATAGGATTCCTGCGGATTAATGTAAGAATTCCAGATCTATTTGACAGTGTCAGTTATACGAAGATAGGAAAAGGAAGTAATTTAATTATAAAAAATGAGTTTGGAAGAACGATGTATCAATCGGGTGAACTACCGGAGAACTATACTAATGAAGCCGAACTAAATAAGGATTACCTTACGATTAAAGAAACGATTATGGTTGCTAACCAAGCATGGCAATTAATCGCGCTTGTTCCAATTGCAATCCTTGAAAAGGATGCAATGAAGGTACGTTTGTTTATTATTTTAATGTGTCTCATATGCTGTGTGGTTTTTAGCTTTGTAGGCATATTTATATCCCGTTATTTTTCGATTCGGATTAATAAGTTCGTTTATGTACTTAATGCTTATCGGGAAGGTGATCTTCACAAGCGTATAAAATATCGGGGGAAGGATGAATTCTCTCAGATAGCAACTGCGCTGAATGATATGGGTGAGAATATTGATATGTTGATTAAAGAGGTATATCTGACGCAGCTCCAGAAGAAAGAAGCGGAGCTTGAAATCCTACAATCGCAAATCAACCCACATTTCCTGTACAATACTTTGTCGTCTATTATTCAATTAGCCAAGTTTGGTCAAAATGAGAAGCTGCAGAAGATGGTACTGGAGTTAGCGAAGTTTTATCGTTTAACACTAAATGAAGGCCGTACGATGATTCCGGTTCCAACCGAAATTGAGCAAGCCAACGCCTATTTAGAAATCCAGAAAATTAAATATGGTGACCGCTTGGAGGTTATGTTTGATTTTGATACAGAGATCTGGCCTTACGAGACTATTAAACTGATTCTACAACCTTTTATCGAGAACGTGCTAAAACATGCTTGGTGCGGCGATCACATTCATTTGCGGATAGTAGGACGTAAGGAAGGCGATAGTATTCTCTTCCGAATCATTGACGATGGTATAGGCATCAGACAGGAACGGATTGATCAAATATTCGATTCGAAGGGTCATACGAACACCGGTTATGGCGTCCGTAATGTGGATCAACGGATTAAACTGCAATATGGGCCTGAGTATGGCGTAACTATTTTTAGTCGTGTCGGAATTGGCACTTCAGTTCAGATCTTGATTCCTGCTAAAAAAAGAAAGTAAGGCGCATTGGTGTTGTGTTATAGAGAAAGGGGTCTAAAGCTAGCTAGTGCTAGCTTTTAGACCCCTTGATTGTTCATGTGATAAATTTAGAAGCCTTTGTATTGAGGTTCTTCAGACTCTAATTCGGTTACCCGATTCTCTACCTGTGTTACGATTTGCTGCGTTTGCTCAGCTGCATTTGTAAATAACGTTTTTGCACTTTCGTTTTGTGTTTCAAGTGCAAATTGCTCAAGGCTCGCTTGTGCACCTTTTAAAGAAGATAAACATGTTTTTACTTGTGAGGCTACTGTCATTAGGTTTCTCTCCTCTGTTTAAAGTTTTTAGCATGACGTTTCCTATTGTCCTCAACCCCCACTTTAGTTATGCAGGAAAAAAATACAAACTTTTCAAGTAACCCGATTTCCATAAAAAAGTAGTCTAATTTAGGATTGAATAAACCGTATTTAACAAATAATGAGTGTTAATAAACAAGGGTTGATTTAAAAGGAGGGTATTTGTAATGCCGGAGTGGTTGGAGGTTGTAGTTCGAACACTCTTTGCTGTGGTAGTCCTTTTCTTATTAACGAAATTGTTGGGAAAGAGACAAGTTTCACAGCTTTCGTTCTTTGAGTACATTACGGGAATAACCATCGGTAGCTTGGCCGCCTACATTTCTATGGACACGGATAAGTATTGGCATTTGGGCCTGATTGCACTTGTGGTTTGGGTGGCCTGTTCGCTTGGTATTGAATTTGTTCAGACCAAGAGTAAGAAAGCAAGAGATTTTATTGATTTTAAGGCTACTGTACTTATTAAGGACGGTAAAATACTCGAAGATAATATGAAAAAGGAACTCTTGACTACAGATGAATTATTAGCGAAACTTCGTGCTAAAGATGTATTCAACATATCTGAAGTTGAGTTTGCGATTATGGAGTCTGACGGAGCGATAAATATTCTGCTTAAGAAGGAGTATCTCCCGCTATCGGCAAAGGATCTGGGCGTGAGGGTAGCCCCACAGAAAGAATCACAAGCTGTCATCATGGATGGGAAAGTATTAGATAAACCGCTAGACACCTTAAATCTGACACGCAGCTGGCTTGATGGAGCGCTTGAGAAAATGGGGCTAACCGTCGAGAATGTATTTCTCGGGCAAGTTGATTCTTACGGTGAGCTGACGGTCGATTTGTATGCTGATAACTTTAAAGTTCCACAGCCACAAGATAAACCACAATTATATGCTTTGCTCAAAAAATGTGAAGCGGATCTGGAAATGTTCAGTTTGTCGACAGATAATGAAAAAGCAAAAAAAATGTATGAACAGTGCTCAGAGCAATTGCAAGCATCTTTGAAAGTGCTAAAGCCTTTAATCCAAAGTTGATGGGCGCTAACAAACCTCATACAAAAACACGAAAGAACCGGTTATTCATTCCGGTTCTTTCTTTGTCTGCAGCTAAATGGAGTAGAAAGTATAAACCTGGTAAACCATTGGCAAACTAAGCCAGATTGATACAACGCAAAAAAAGGAGGTATACAGCCAATGTCAGGAATTTTAGAGACCATTAAAGATCAACTGGTGGGAAGCAGTGATATGGTGTATCAGAACATTTCTGTTCATGGGCATACCTGTCAGTTGATCTATTTACCCTCCATCATCGATTCTAAGACACTTCATGAAAGTATTGCATTACCGCTAATCGCAGAAGCCAATGTAAAGTTAGAATGGCCTGACTTCTTAGAAAGGTTAGATCAAGGCGTTGTTTTTCCCGTCTCCTATTTTAAGATGTATGACCTACAAAAGATTGTAGATTTGATCGTTGCAGGGAAAGTAGTGCTTTATATAGAGGACCTTCCTTATGTTTATTATTTTGAAATTACCCAATATCAAAAAAGATCAGTGACCGAATCACAAAACGAACTTGTAGTGATTGGTCCCCAAGAGGCTTTCATTGAAGATATTGAAACGAATCTCTCTTTGATTCGACATAAAATTAAACATCCGGATCTAAAAACCATGCATTATTCAATTGGGAAATATACAAAAACTGATGTGTATGTGGTCTATATTGAAGGACTTTACAAAAAAGAAGTTCTAGCTGAGATTAAACAGAAACTCGATGAAATAGATATTGACGGGATACTGGGTATTAGTTACCTATCGGAACATTTGAGAAAGGGAAACTTCACCCCTTTTCCGGTATTTCAATATACAGAACGCCCTGACTCAGTAGCGGCTTCGCTGATGGAAGGTCGGGTCGGAATCTTACAAGACGGAACACCAACCGCGATGATTGCACCGACATCCCTTTTTACAATGCTGCAATCCTCTGAGGATTATTACCAAAACTTTTATGCGGCAAGCTGGATTCGTATTGTTCGATTTATGTTCTCAATCATATCCATGATTCTTCCATCACTTTATGTAGCGATTACAACCTTTCATCCTCAAATCATTCCACCGAATCTGTTAATTACCATTGCTTCAGCGAGAGAGAACATTCCATTCTCAGCGCTTACCGAGGCTTTAATTATGGAGCTAACCTTTGAAGCGCTTAGAGAGGCTGGGACTAGAATTCCAAAGCCTGTTGGGCAGACGGTTTCAATTATTGGGGGTATCGTTATTGGTCAGGCTGCGGTCCAAGCAGGAATTGTATCTGCACCAATGGTTATTGTTGTTTCTATTACTGGAATTGCCACTTATATCATCCCCCATTATGAGCTTGGTCTGACTTTCCGACTACTTCGTTTCCCGTTACTGATTATGGGTGGAACCATGGGGCTGCTCGGGGTATATATTACAGCTTTTTTGATTTATGGACATTTAGCTAATTTAAGGCCGTTAGGTGCTCCATATTTGCAACCCGTTGCCCCATTTGTGTTACAGGACTGGAAGGATACATTAGCCCGCTTTCCCTCGAACTTTATGACGAAACGCAGCAACCTCTATACAGATAGGAATAAAAGGAGACAGAAAGAGAAATGAGAATCCTGAAGATAGGAGTGATTCTAATCTTGCTCCTAAATATAACAGGCTGCTGGTCGTCAAAGGTAGAATTGGATGAACTAACATTTGTATACGGAATGTTTATTGATGAAGGCAAAGAACAAGGTACTATTGAAATTACGATTAACTCACCCTTGCCCAATCGGCTTAACGCAGCTGGACAACCTTCAAGTGGCGGAGGAGGAGACGGGAAAACTTATTCTACAGTTTCTAAGACCTCAGGAACGATTGCAGATGCTATGTTGTTAATTCAAAAAGATTTAACACGTAAACTTAGTCTTGCTCAATTAAAAGTAATTGTCTTAGGGAAAACCTTTGCTGAACAAGGCATAAGTGAACTATTGCTATGGATTGAAAGAGAACCTAGTCTTCCTCTGGGTGCGTATGTTATGGCTAGCCCCGGAAGTGCCAAAGAAATGAGTACACTAGCACCTATTTACGAGCAATTGCCTTCGGATGTACTAAAGAACTTTGGATCAGAGAGATATTTGTTTTCTACTACGGTTAAGGATTGCTTGTTTGCAGAAGCATCAGGTGTTGGTTTTGCTATAAACAATCTTTCCTTTGGTAAAAAAGAAGAAGCAGCATCTAAGGATGGAAAACCGGAGTATTGGGCAGGAATCCAAGGGGCAATGCTTTTTCAAAAAGATAAGATGAAAGGAGTTCTTAAGCTTAAAGAGGGAAGGGCCTTAGCTTGGGCGGCAGGCAGTCTTAAGCTGGCAGTTTACTCCGTCGATTGGGATGAGGGCAATGGTGGCGCAAGTGTTATATTTGTAAGCACGAAATCATCAAAGAAGGTAAATCAAACGGATAATGGTCCTGTGTTTACAGTGAATTTAAAGGGGAAAGCTAGTGTTATTTATTTAAGGGACCCTAAGAATAGGGATGCAGAGGAACTCGGCCAAATTATCATTGCAAAGCTTAAAGAGAAAGTCTCTGATCATCTTACCGAAGCTATTCGTAATACCCAAAAAGCAGGTGCCGATATTCTACAGCTCGGATTGTTACTGGAATGGAACGATCCAAAGCAATGGAAGCAAGTTAGAGAGCGCTGGGATAATTATTACGCTCAAGAGGCTGATATTAAGGTGAAGACAGATTTTAGCATTGTGGATTTTGGAACAGCAAAATAAGACGTTTAGAGGGAGAAGTTATGCGAACATCGAAATGGCAGCTGTTCCGTTTTTTCATTATTTTCTTCAGCTCTCAAACCACTATTTTTTTGATTCCGACTCTAATTGCTACTTCATCCTATCAAGGCTGGATTGCATTAATAGTGGGGTCATTATTAGGGTTGATCTTATTGTGGTTTACTTTTTACGTCGGTATGTTGCGCCCTAATCAAGCGTGGGTTAGCTTTGGAAAAGAGATCATAGGTAAATGGCCACACAAGTTCATGCTTCTATTGCTCTTAAGCTGGTGTGTTTATTATGCATCTTATGATATTGAGAACTTTGTGTTATTCTTTGGTTCTAATTATTTGAGAGGAACTCCGCCTCTGTTTATTCAATGTGTAATTGGGCTAGTGATTATGTATACGGCAAGTTTAGGCTTTACAACGATAGCGTATATGGCGGATGGTCTTTTTCTTGTTTTTTTCATCACGATGATCATTTTATTTAATTTATTTCTACCGAATGCGGACTTCAATATGCTGCCAGCCTTCATTCATTATCATGATCCCGGGATTGCCCTGAAAGACTCTATTGTAGTCATGTCATGGTTTGGAGAATGGATTGTCCTCTTGTTTGTTGTGCCCGATCTAAAGCTTGAGGCGAAGATGCTCAAAAGATTAGTATTAACGGGGGTATTTGTCCTAGTCACTGTCTTAATTGGTTGGTCACTGACGATGATGAGTTTTGGTCCACATTTGGGTCAGCAACTGCAATATCCTTTCCTTGAATTGGTGCGTAGCTCCAAACAAGATAATTTGCTAGGTAATTCGGATCCGCTCTTAATTGGAATATGGTCATCTTCTATGTTCATTCACAGCTCTTTTCTTATCTACGTAGCCTCTAGATGTGTATCGGGCTTGTTTAATACAAAAGCTAGAAAAATGTACATTCCCTTCTTAACAATAGCTTCAATATCGATAGCTTTTTTATATTCACGACACATAGGCAGTTATTATAAACACTATAATAGTTATGCTATTGTTGTCATTTGGCTAATTGTTGAAAGCATCCCGATCTATTATGCCATCACGGCTTACTTTCGATATCGGAATAAACCTGCGAGGTAAATGAAAACAGAGAGGGAAATCTAGGTGCTGCCTTTTTAATTGGCAGGGCCTTTTCTTGTGAATTATATATTGGATACACTTTCTGTTATGATGAAAGAAATTATTACAATAATTTCCTCGGATTGGATGGTGCATTTACATGAATCTTCAAGAAGTTACCGAACTCATCAAATCTATTAGAACCAATCTAGCTAGAGTCATTGTTGGAAAAGAGGATGGAGTAGATCTGCTACTAACCGCATTACTTGCGAATGGCCATGTTCTGCTGGAAGATGTTCCGGGTACTGGTAAAACCTTGCTAGCCAAAGTCCTTGCAAAATCTTTAGATTGTTCATTTAAGCGTATACAATTTACACCAGATTTGCTGCCTTCAGATTTAAGCGGGATTAATTTTTATAATCAAAAGACAGGTGAATTTCAGTTTAGACCAGGTCCAGTATTTGCGAATATTTTATTGGCTGATGAAATTAACCGTGCAACACCAAGAACACAATCCAGTCTGCTGGAATGTATGGAGGAGCGGCAAATCACGATTGATGGTGTGACTCATGGTCTTGATGCACCTTTTCTCGTTATTGCTACTCAGAATCCGATTGATAACCAGGGCACTTTTCCGTTGCCCGAAGCTCAATTAGATAGATTTCTGATGCGGATTACTACGGGTTATCCTTCATTTGACGAAGGGATTCATATTTTACAGCGTTTCCGTGAGAATAATCCGCTTGAAGAGACTTTTGCTGTGGCTAGCGCTCAAGATATTCAAGCTGCACAGCATTTGGCCGCTTCCGTGAGTATTAGTGATGATTTGCTAGCCTATATCGTTCGGATTACGGAAGCTACTCGTAAATCTTCGGCAGTAAAACTAGGGGCGAGCCCACGTGCAAGCGGAGCATTGCTCAGATCATCTCAAGGATATGCTCTAATTCAAGGTAGATCTTACGTTACACCAGATGATATTAAAGCCGTAGCTGTTCCGGTGCTTGCACATCGTCTACTGCTTCATCGTGGATTAGGTTCAAAAGAGGGTCAGGCCGCAGAAATTGTGATACAAGTGCTTCGTGAGGTAGAAGTGCCAACAGAACTTGTTGCGTCCTTAAGAGGCGGAAAGGTGGAATGAGCTATGGCGTTGCCTTGGTTCATTTTTATTACAATAGCGCTCCTGTTCCTACTTGCCGTGATCTATGAACGGAATGGTCTGAAAGCGCTTAGTTACACTCGGTATTTCTCGACGAAAGTCGCTTATGAAGGGGATAACCTTGAGATGATTGAGGAGATCGTGAATGCAAAGCTCCTGCCCTTACCTTGGCTTCGACTGGAATCTAGTATTGCCAGAGGCTTGGCATTTGGAAGTCAGGATAATCTCGGCATTAGCACGGGTGAAATCTACCAGAATCATATCAGCTTGTTCTTTCTTAAATCTTACCGTCATATTAAACGGCGGCATCAAGTAACTTGCGAGCGGCGCGGGATATACCGTTTGGAATCGGTCACCATGACCACTGGAGATCCCTTTGGATTGATCCGGAAAAATAAAACGTATCCTCTCCAATTAGAGTTATTAGTTTATCCTAATTTGTTGAATTTAGACGATCTTCCGCTTCCGATACATAGCTGGCTGGGTGAACTTCCAGTGAAAAGATGGATCGTACAAGATCCTTTCCTGACTGCAGGTATTCGCGAGTATAGCTCAGGAGATTCTATGGGGCTTATAAACTGGAAGGCAACAGCGCGCACAGGGACTATGCAGGTGCATAAGAAAGATTACACTGCGGATTCCAGGCTCGTCATTTGTTTGAATATAGAGGACAGTGATTCCATGTGGAGAGCGGTAACAGATGTTGAACGTATCGAGCAAGGGATACGGTATGCAGCCACTATCGCCGAATACGCCATGCGCCATGGAATTGAGACGGGATTTATCTGTAACGGCAGATTGGATAACGGGGGCGAAAGAGATCCTGTTGAAGCAGAATCTATGGCTGAGCTGGAAGACTTGCTAGAGCTGTTAGCGAAACTGGAGCTAGACAGAACGCTTCCTATGAGTCGATTGCTAGCCATGCAGGCCGAGAGTGGAATAAGTGATACAGACTTTCTGATCATTAGCTGTCATAGAGGAGCACAATTACAAGAGGCTGCTGACCTCTTATTGGTGTTGGGCAATGGTGTAGAATGGCTGGATATTCCGGAACAGGGAGGAGAGAGCGCATGAAACTTCCGTTATCTGGTTACGTATGGAATACGGTCAAACTCTGGATATTCTCCATCCTAGAACTATTATTAGTTTTACCTGTATGGATTCTGTTTCAGGTTTATGTACTACCCAAGCAAGTTGAACCTATGTGGCTGACCGCCATACCACTAATATCATTAGTAGGTATTCTGCTACGAAAACAATGTAGTGTTAGATGGAAGCAGCTGCTGTCAGCTCTAATCCTTGGGACGGTGGTTGGGGCTTTGTCAGCAGGAAGTCTGTCTATCGAGAGTCTGCCTTTAGGTGTCGCAGGTTTTATATGCGCTTTTCTCGGTATGATTGCTGACTCTAGAGAACAATCCAGTAAGAAGTATTGGATAGGTATTGTAATCTATTTTGTTGCGACCATTGTCTTTGGGAGAATTACCGATTTGGAGGAGAGTGTTACACTCCTGACCTGGTGCGGTAGTTTGTGTCTATTGCTCACATTATTTATTTATAATAGTAGTTATTTACAATATAGTACGCTTTCTCAAGAGGGCAAAGCTTTGCCAAAAGGATTACAAAGGTATAATCGTATTTATGTCATTGGAATAGGAATTGTTGCGGCAGTGTTAGCGGCGGGAGTCGGAAGAGCTATAGGGACACTGCTATGGAATATGGTACGTTCGTTCTTCGGATGGATTAGTAATTTATTCTCAGGGTCAAGTGAGCCGCTACCTCCGCCCGTAGAACAGCCTCAAGCGAGTCCGGAACTACCTTTTGTTGGAGATGAAAAGCCTGGTCTACTAGCTGCTATATTAGATGTTGCTTTATATGTTGCTGGAGCAGTGTTATTGGTCGTTGCAGCTTATTATGGACTTCGGTGGTTGTATAGAAATGCCGGCGGGAAATTAAAGAGAGCCATGGATGCCTTGTTATCCATGCTGCGCAGAGAGCATACTCCAAAGGACAATACAACTTATCTTGATGAGGAAAAAAGTGTATTTACATGGGAACAAACGCTTCAAGGTCTTAAGGATTTCTGGAGTACTCGCCTTACACCAAGACATCGAAAAGACCGCTGGGAGCAGATGAATAGTGAAACGGAACGTGTTCGTTGGTTATATCGGCGTTGGCTTCATTTGAAGCACGATCATGGTTATGAAGTTAAGAGTTATCTTACGCCGAAGGAAACAGAAGACGATATTATAAAATGGACTGCTCTTAACAAGGTTAAACATAAGGCCGAAGAACGTACGGTTAATACGTCGAATTCATTAATTGAATTATATGAAAAAGTTAGATATGGAGAAGAAAACCCTTCTGCGGATGATGTGGCTGCATTGAAAGATGAAATGAAATTATAGAATAGAATATTCTTCAAATTCGTGCAAATAGGAACAAATAGGTTACAAACGCTTCAAAAGTGTTACAACATGGATACAATTGGATTTGCAGTTACTACTATAATAATTCTAGCAAAATACTCGTGGAGGGAAGTAAATGAGAAAGCATAGCAGTACATATGTTGTTTTACTATTAAGTACCTTTGTCATCAGTCAACTGACTGGCCATACAGCTTCAGCGGCATCCGCTAATGATGTTCGTACCAATCCAGCTGTAGCTGCGGCGACAGTAACACCCCCTAGCAATCTGGGTTCCATTTCTTTAGGTGCAAATATCAAAGCTACATTAGAAGATGTCAATGTTTGGTCACAACCTGGTGGGAATATTTTAACCTATACCCTGAATTATTCGAATGGGAGCAGTAAAAACGCAAACCTAATGTACTATTTTTCGAGAGTGACGACGCCAGGGGGGTCTGTTATTCCAGGTAACCCTCTGAGCGCTGACGCGGCTAAGAAGAAGATTGGTGCTAAAGAAAGCTTGCGGGTTACATATTACGTCAACATAGGCAAGACCAATTCTTTAAAAGGGATTAAGATTCCCATGTATGTATGGGATTCCAAAACCAAAGGTTATTTAAAACATGCAGGAAGTTTTACTGTGCCAGCTAATTATTCCCCAACTGCCGTAAATGGAAAAAATGTTAGCACCACAATGAATGACATTCCTGTCATCGCCAAAAGTGAGTCCTTGGAGCTCTATAAATATAATGGGAAAGTTTATGCCAAGGTGGGAATAAGCCTGACTAATAAGGGCAGCAAGGTACTCAGTGATCCGGGTTATGCGGCTTATTTACTCTCTGCAGGTGGCAGTTCGTATGAATTAGCACTTGATCGTTCTCAGATTAGTTACAAGATTCAGCCGCAGGAGAAGAAGATTATCTATTATCTTGCCGAGATTCCTCCTTATATGAAGACGGACAATATGAAGCTGCAATTTACGCAAAAAGATGAAGCACTGAAGCTAGAGATCGCTAAATCTTCGTACAAGCTGCCAGCAGCTACAACACCTAACTTGGTGGTAGGTAAAGGTGTGACCAAGAAAATCACCATTAATAATAATCCGATAGAAACTCAGTTAAACAACGCAAACGTATACGCTGAGAATAATAAAGGGATTTGGACCTTCCAGCTTCGAGTGAAAAATGTAGGGAAGACGACAGTTACGCTGCCAACTTATGAGCTTGCCGTTAAATCTTCAACAGGGACAGCCTTTCCGATCAATGCGAAGGGATTAAGCGGCTTAACTATAAAGCCTTTGGAGGAAAAAATCATTCCGCTTACCGCACAAATTCCGCTTGAGGTTGAGCAGAGTTCGCTGCAATTGCAAATGATAGAGGCTGTTTCAGCTCCAGCTAATCCAGATTCGGGCAGTGCAGGTGAGGGAACTGGATCTGAAGGGAATAATGTAAGTACGGGAAATACAGCCAAGCTGACAGTACCCGTTGCTTACTACACAATTTCCTATACGCTACGACCTGAGATTCAACAAGGCGTAGAGTATAGCGCATCGAATGAATATGGCTCTTTCACTTATAACTTGCTGTCATTACAGCGTTTTCCTTGGAAAGATGATGATATCGTTGTTGCAAGAATAAATATTAAGAATTCCCAATCGGTGGCATTAACGCTTCCAGAATTAAAAGGATCTGTCCAGGTAGACAATGACGATGTATCTTCTTCAACAGAACTGTTTATGGACAAGGAAACCTCGATCATTGCGCCTGGAAAAAATGCGGAGATCTATGTATTTGCCAAAATCCCTTATACGCAAGAGTTCGATAAATTAAAAGTGAACCTCTTTACAACGGTAAAAGAAGAGAAGAGCTCGTTCCTATCGCTTAGCACGAACAGTACGATGAATGCTGTAGCGACTATTGAACGTGGGGGAAGTTATGCAATTACCGGTAAAGGCAAAAACGCTAGTGTTCAAGAGAACAAAACCATTATTTATGAAGGTCTCAATTCTAATATCGTATATACAGAACTACTGCTTAGCAGTGAGGAAAAAAGACAAAGCAAAATGGCTCGCCTTCAGGGTTACTTTAAAACGGGAGATGGCCAGCTATTCGAAGCAACAGTGAATCAGCCAGATACTTCAGCTACACCGGGTGGTAAGCAATTAATTACGTACTGGGCAAAATTGCCTAAATCCGTTATTCCATCAGACGTTAGTATGTATCTAGGTCCAGGGATTACTGGAAATAAGCTGTCTGAACCTGGGCAGGAACCAACTGGGTTCATTAACATTGCTTCATTGAGTCTAAATCCAGTTTCTACTCCACCGGAGAATAACTTGACGAAGGTTGCGCTATATCCGTACACGATGTCTGTTCTAAGTTCGGAAGGGCGATCTATGCAAGGTAGTAACACAATAGATATCGTTATGAATTATAACCTTCTTCGTGACAGTACCTATGACATGGGAACCTTCACCCATAAGCTGGTGCTCAAAATGACAGATCCATATGGTCTATCACAGGAACGAAGCTTGAACATCGGGACTGAGCTTCTCGAAGGAAATAACAACTCGTATACTGCAACCTTTACCAATAATATGTATAAAAACTTGTCAGGTGGCGCCTACAGAATCACACTGTATGATGAGTTCCAAGGAGAACGGATCGAGTTAGCCAGCCAGGCATATAGCATAAAGATCGATAGATCAGTAACTGAGAAGTAAGAATTCATATCTATTAATGTACGAGAAGGAGCAGCTCCAATGTTGCGAGTGGAAAATGTAACGCATTCTTTTAAGAATGGTAATGAAACGACGGCAGTCCTTCATCAAATAGATTTTTCTGTGAAAAAGGGGGAGATGGTTGCATTACTGGGGAGCTCGGGTTCCGGTAAGTCAACCATGCTCAACCTGATGGCAGGTCTGATGAAGCCTACGGAAGGCCACATTTACATTGCTGACCAAGATATTGTGAAGATGAGCGAAAACAAGCTATCTGAATTTCGTAGGAAGCATATCGGGTTTATCTTTCAAGCTTATGAGCTGATTACTAGCTTGACTGTCCGGGAAAATGTTGAGTTGCCGCTTGTGTTCCAATCCGTTTCACCATCAATACGTAAGCAAAAAGCTCTGGCCTTGCTGGAAGGGGTCGGCATTCCGGATAAAGCCGACCTGTTCCCTTCACAGTTGTCTGGCGGACAGCAGCAGCGGGTCAGTATTGCACGTTCCTTGATCACAGAACCGTCCGTTATTTTCGCAGATGAACCGACCGGAAATCTGGACTCAAAGACAGAAGAGGAAATTATCAATATCCTGCTTAACCTGAACAAGAAGATGAAGACCACCTTCATCGTAGTAACACATGAGCTCAAAGTTGCTGAACAAATGCAACGGATTTTCACGCTTCAGGACGGATATATGATTACTGAGAAACCAACTTCTTCGGATACAGAACTCGAAGGGGGGGAACGCATTGAGGATTAGTGATATTTCACGTTTGGCTTGGGAACAAGTCAAACGACGGAAAGTTGTCACAGGTCTTTGTATGGCAGGTATATCGATTGGCTGTGCTGCTATTATTGTTGCTTTAAGTATAGGAGATTCCGCACAAAGCTATACGGAGCGGGAAATTAACCGGAATTTCAAAATGGATGAAATAACGGTGACTCCGAACAGCGGCATCCCTTCACAAGGGGGAGGGGGTGGAGCTTCTGCTTCTGATGCAAAGCTCGATCCCGGCAGGCTGACGGCTCAGAAACTGGAAATTGTCCAAAGCCTGCGGCATGTTACCGCAGCAGCACCTTTTCAAGAGCTTGGCTACATACAAATGACTACTATCGATAATAAAATTACAGATGTACAGCTTATCGGAACGGACCTTCGGTTGCTAACGAAATACGACAAGAAGTTCAAGCAAGGTGGTCCATCTGATTTGATTGGAATGGCAGTGCTAAACTATGGAGCAACTGTAGGGTTGATAGATGTCGAGACTCGGCAACGTCTTTTTGAACAGCTGAATTCAGATCCGTATAATAATAAAATTATGGAACAATACAACAGTTTAAGCATGCTTCCGTCGGATATGTACAAACAACAGGTTCAATTACAATCATATGACCCTGCTTCTCAAAGTGGACAGTCCTTAGTCAGCTCACCCATTCAAATTGTTGGGATATTGGATACTGGGGGGAACCCTGATATGGCGATGTACGACAAGAAGATGTACGTGTCGTTAGAGACGGGTGAGCGGCTAGTAGAACAACTGAAACTAATGAATGGAACCGTTGGGCAGAAGGGTGTTTATAACTCAGCCATTGTAAAGGTCGACAATACTGACAATATTGTGCAAGTGGAGAAGCTTATCCAGAAACTCACACTAAATACAAGTACGAATTTGTATCAAAAAGAGGCGATGGCGTCTACTTTCAGTATGTTCAAAAAAGCAGCGCTTGGTATTGGTATATTCATTTTAATTATTGCTTCGATCTCGATCATTGTTGCGATGACCATGTCCACCCATCAGCGTCGTCGCCAGATCGGTATTATGAAGGTGCTAGGCGCCAATATGGGGCAAATCAGAAATATGTTCATTACAGAGGCGGCATTGCTCGGTATGCTTGGTGGGCTGCTCGGTATAGGCTTTTCGTACTTGATTGTGTTTGGCATAAATAAGCTGATTGGTTCCACAGGAGGAATGGGGATGGGTGAGCCCTTAGTAATCACTATTCCTCTGATGACCCTTCCAATAGGGATCGCATTTGCGGTAATGACAGGCGTACTATCGGGAATCTATCCGGCGATCAGCGCATCCAGAACAAATGCGCTCACGGCGATAAAACGGGATTAGCTATTTTTTTAGTTGAAAGGAAGCAGAAGTGATGAAGAGGAGAATCAAGTGGATTGTATTGGTATTGATCATTATTGCAGCAGGTTATTTTGTATACACCAAGATGTATAAACCCGAGGCACAGCTAGAACCTGTTGAACCCCCACAGGCGATAACTTTTGAAGTGACACAGGAAACCATCACCAACTCTGTTCAGGTCAAAGGGAATTCACAATATGAGCAGGAAACGCTTGTATATGCACCATATGCTTCAAAGGTAACCAAATGGAAGGTTGAGAATGGTGTTCAAGTTAAGAAGGGGGATTTACTGTTTACCCTCGATCAGGAAGCCCTAAAGAATGAAATTGCTACTCAAGAGGCGACCATTCGTAAGGCACAGCTAGAAGCGGAACTAAATGAATTTGTTAGTCAGCAGGACGAGGAGAATGCAGCCCTTGGTGCAACAGAAGCTGAACGTATAAAGGCACTTGCAGCCCAAGAATCAGCAAGACTAGGGAATGAGCTTAACCAAGTAAATGCTGAAATTCAGGCTCGTGAATTAAAAGAAAAGAAGGCTAAGCTAAATACAGCCCTCTACCATGCTCCTGCAACAGGTGTTTTTCTATTTGACAGTGCGAGTGAAATTCCGCAAACGGTAACAGATAATCAATACATCGGCAAAATTGTAGATATGAACAAGCTTGAATTCATAGCGCTTGTAGGTGAACAAGATGTCTTCCGTATTAAGACGGGAATGAAGGTCGATGTTAAAATGACAGCTTTAAAAGATTTAAAGCTGTCTGGAGAAGTGACTAAGGTATCTAAATTTGCTAAGACTGCTTCGGGTCAAAATACTACTGCTACTTCGGTTCCGCAATTTGAAGTGGTAATCTCACTGCAACCTAACGAGCGTTTAATTGGTGGACTAAGTTTGAGCGGAGAAATCGAGACGGTTCGCAAGGAAAATGCCATCGTTGTATCCAGCATCGCAGTCATGCATGAAGGGGATCTCTCCTACGTGATGGTGGATAAAGGCAATGGGGAATATGAACGAAGAGATATCAAAGTGGGCATGGAGACGGCTGACAAAACAGAGGCCGTCTCAGGGTTAAAGGTTGGAGATGTTGTTGTGCTTCAATAGATTGGAATAGACCTAAGCCTATTTCTCAATCGTGAGTCGCCAAGATTTAATATTTTTATTTAGCTCGGTAAGGTCAGGAACCGGAACTGGCTCATCGGATAGATTATATTTAGCTTTCAAGGCTAAAATCCGATAGACGCTCTCATCAATCCGTGATTCCTGTACCTTGCCTTTTTTTACATGGTCCAGAAGCGATTCTAATACCCGCTTCTCATTATCATAGCCGTGAGCGATAAGTAAGATATCACTGCCTGCATTTATAGTATCTACCGCAGCTGTGGTAAGGTCATAATTCTTCATGATCGCTCCCATAGTTAGGTCATCTGTGATTACGAGTCCTTGATATTTCATATCATCACGAAGTAGCTCACCAATGATTTTACTTGATAAAGATGCGGGTTTATCGGGATCAAGTTTCGGATACAAAATATGAGCGACCATAACGGCATCTGTTACCTCTTTTATCGCAGCTTGAAAAGGGAGCCATTCTAACTTAGCGAGTTCTTCAGCGCTCTTATTCACAATCGGCAGCTCAAGGTGGGAGTCGACGGAAGTATCTCCGTGACCAGGGAAATGTTTGACAACAGGCACTACACCTTCACTCTCCATGCCTTTCATTTCGGCAATCCCTAGCGTACTGACTAGTTCAGCGGAGCTACCGAAGGAACGATCACCAATTACAGGATTATTTGGATTGCTATTGATATCAAGGACGGGAGCGAAGTTCATATTAAATCCTGCTGACAATACTTCTCTAGCGAGCAGCTTGCCCATCATTTCGGCAGCATTAGCATCCTTACGGGTACCGACCTTTCCATTAGAGGGGAAAGAAGCATACTCCTTAGGCATCCGGCTGACTTTTCCGCCCTCCTGATCGATACTCATAAATAAAGGGGCAGGGTTGCCTCTGTTACTCTCTTTCATGGAATTAATGAGGCTGACCATACTCTTCAGGTCTTGAATATTGTTCTTATAAAGGATGATTCCACCGACTTTGTCTTCGGCAATCATCCTTTTTGCTTGATCATCTAGAACGGTTCCATCGATACCAACAAGGAGCATTTGTCCAATTTTCTCTTCAAGGCTCATACTGGAAACCTGAACAGCAATTGGATCACTCTCTGAGGAGGGAGCTGCTGTGGAACTGGTAACTGGCGTAGGTGTAGATTCAGCAGTCGGCGCATTTGTAGCGACAGCTTGAGAACTGTTACTGCTATTGGAGCAGCTAGTTAACAGAACCATAGATAACATAGCTGAAGTCAATAAGAGGGTTCCAGAGAATTTCAGTTTTAGGGTATTGCGAGTGAATCTGTTCATTAAAAAAGACGTCCCTTCGTTGCTTATTTAGATGTCAGAAGGATGAATCCTTGCTGACTTAGATACTCGGTGATAAGATGAACTTAAATCTTTACATATAAAAAATTGAATTATGAGGTGACGGAAAGATGAAAGATGGATTAGTGAACGCACTTAATGAACAGATGAATTTCGAGTTTTATTCCGCTCATGTTTATCTAGCTATGGCTGCTTATTGTTCCGGTGAAAGTCTGGATGGATTCGCAAACTTTTTCCTGATTCAAGCTGAAGAAGAAAGATTCCATGCCATGAAAATCTATAAGTTTCTTAATGATCGCGATAATCGGGCAACACTTGAAGCTCTACCTGAACCGAAGAACGAGTACAGTTCGATGCTGGATGCTTTTGAACATGCTTTTGCGCATGAACAACAAAACACAAAACGGTTCTATCATTTGGCTGACTTGGCGCTGGATGAGCGTGAGCATGCAACGATCTATTTCTTGAAATGGTTCATTGACGAGCAAGTAGAAGAGGAAGCACTCTTTAGCAACATCATTAGTAAACTGAAACGAATTGATAAAGATAGCAACGCCTTCTACATGCTAGATGCTGAGTTTGCTGCACGTACTTTTACAGCACCTGCTGAGTAAGTGAAGGTATTGAAGATCTGAAAGCCTGAGAAATCAGGCTTTTTTATTTTATGGCTGAAGGTAGTTTAATGGCAAGCAGCTTATTATCCGTTCGAATCATCAGCATGCCTCCGGTTTTAAGCGAAGGAGTAAAGTTACGAGATCCTGTATTCACGGTAAAAATAGGCTTCAAAGTCAACAGATCATAAGCGTGAAATAGGCCATCTGATTGTCCACTATACACCACGTTTCCAAAAAGATCCGTCTGAACGACAGGATTCTCCCCATTATTGAGCACTACAGCCTGCCCATTTCCAAGTTTAAGTGCGGATAGCGTACCCGTATCATAATTGGAATATAACATTCTTTGTTGATGAACTTGGTGAAGTGGATAATCCTTCTCTTTAGCCATAGAGGTCCAGGTTTGAACAGGTTTACCTTCCGCTGAGTAATTCCAAAAATTATATTTCACAAGCTTGCTGCCCTGAAAAATATAGAAGTCATTTCCGTCCAAGAACGCAGTCCCGTTTACACCACCAAATGCGAACACTCCATCTTTATTGTCGGTATCTGTCCATTTATATAAACGTTCTCCTTTAAGTTCACCCGTTTTTACGTTGAATACAGAAACTTTTACATTACGATTTACAGGGTTATCATCAAGCATTAACGTATTGGTCATGGAGTAGAGAAGGCCATCCTTTACTGCTAGTGGCCACCATTGTCGGGTCTGGTCCCATAGTTTTTTGCCTGTCAGACTGTCATAAGCGGCAAGAGCGGCAGTTGTTAAGGCTCCCTGAGAGAGATAACTTCGAATAACAACCCCATCGGTTTCCATAAGTTCTGATAAGCCTGTAAAGTTATTGCTCTCCTCGACAGCCTTCCATTTGATCTTCCCACTGACAGCATCGACCGCTGCAAGTTGACTCTCTTGTGTTACATAAATGGTGGAGCCTAACCGTTGGATACTTGTGGCTTTAGGTAGTGATAATGAAGCCGACCATGCTTTTTTACCAGCTTCATTAACAGCATACAGAGAGCCACTTTGGGTCAGTCCGTAGATATATCCATTACTGTAAGTGAACAATGGAGCTAATGCACTTCCGAATTCCCACATTTTTTTACCTGTTATAGCATTCAATGCGACTAGTTTTTCATTCCGCTGCAAGGCAAAAACTTTCCCATTCTCGGCAAGGGCTGTAACGTTCTGCTCAGTAATCCGATCTTCTTTTAAGATAGCGGTCGAAAACGACCATACAGGAGTAAGAGTGGGTGCTTTGACTTCATTGTAATAAGGATAGCTTGTACTTATGACGGCTTGTTCTGCGGAAATGACGGATAATGATCCGTTGTAAGCTATTGGGGATGCAATGCATGTAACAGCTAAAGCTTTAATCATAGTCTTGTGCAAAGACTGAATCATCGTTTCACGCTCCTCAAAATAGTGATTACTATAATTAGACATTATAAATGGCAAAAAGTTACTATTCATAAGAATGGAATTAAAGTTGAACTAAGGCAAACTATGTTACACTCCGCAAAACAGTTATGACCTAGCAACTCTATTTGACGGAGGGAACTATTACGCCTCTTAGCAACACTGTTTCTCTAGACCCACCCGAATCTCGGAGTGTAGTATAGAACAATACTATTCTTTGGGGGTTCTTTTTTTTGGAAAATTACAACGACATCAAACAAGGTGAAAAAGGAGCATGGCTAAGCATAGTTACCTACATATTCCTATCCGCTATAAAACTGTTTATTGGTACAGTCGCGGGATCTCAAGCGCTACTTGCAGATGGACTGAACAACAGTACGGATATTATCGCTTCTATCGCCATACTAATCGGCCTTAAGATCTCCAGGAGACCGCCGGATTCCAATCATAGCTATGGGCATTTCAGAGCGGAGACCGTAGCATCCTTAATTGCTTCATTTATTATGATTGTCGTAGGACTTCAGGTACTGTACCAGGGCGTGAACAAATTTATACAACCCGAACTGGAAAGTCCAGATCTTATAGCAGCCTGGACCGCAGTTTTTTGTGCTGTGATAATGATGGGCGTATATAGGTATAACATTAGACTGGCCCGTTCAATTAATAGTAACGCTATGCGAGCTGTAGCACTAGATAATCGATCAGATGCTTTAGTTAGCATAGGTGCTTTTGTCGGGATTGTAGCTTCTGGATTTGGAATTCCATGGCTTGATCCGCTTACAGCGATTATTGTTGGCCTGATTATCTGTAAGACGGCATGGGATATCTTTAGTAAAGCTACACATGACTTAACGGATGGTTTTGATGCCGAAGAGCTTGAACTCATGAAAGAAACCGTCGCTGAAATTGAAGGTGTGCAATCTATAAAAGATATCAAAGCTCGCATCCACGGGAATAACGTGCTAGTAGATACAACTGTATTAGTAGATTCCGAGCTTAGTGTGGTGCAGAGTCATGATATTACGGAAGAAATTGAAGAACAATTGAAAGATAGGCACCAAGTGTCAACTGTGCTTGTACACATAGAACCGGGACTGAAGTAGAGGCAAACACGTAGTGTGATTTTTCTCTGGATGGATATGGGATTTTCTCTGTGATTTTATTAATAGATCTTTTGAGCGGAAAGGTGGAGAATTAATTGTATTTATCGATATGTTAATTTCAGGAAATGGAATGGTGATTTTGTGATTGAATGGAAGGATTCTTATGATATCGGTGTTGAGAAAATAGACTGTCAGCACAGACTGTTGCTTTCGAAATTGAATGAATTTTTTGATGCTTGCAGTAAGCAGCAGGGGAAAGAGAAGATCGAAGAAACGCTGAAATTCTTGAAGGAATATACCATCGAGCATTTTAGCAATGAAGAGCAATTGATGGAAGAGATCGATTTTCCTGAATTGGCCGAACATCGTAAGACGCATGCTAATTTTGTAAAAGCCGTTCTTGAATTAGAAGAAACCATTAAAACCAAGGGAGTTTCCGTTCTCTCAACAATTAAGCTTAACCGTACCTTGACCGATTGGCTTCTGAATCACATTAATAAATGCGATAAGCTAATTGGTGAATGTATGGCTACGCGTGAAAGAGCTGTATAACAGTATACCTCCTCCAACGAAGATGCCGACGGGCATTTTCTTTTTTTTACGGGGAATGTGATAAAGAATTGTATTTCGTATTTGATACGTTTTCCGAAGTCAGCACCGTAATTTATACTGGGTTAACGGTTTGTGTTATGATTTGAGATAAGACGTATAGAGTTAGTACCGTAAAGGGGAGTGGAACGATGAAAACATTACGAATGTTAGCTTCAGGGTTTGCTATGCTGCTTATTCTGGGCCTTGTTAATTTTTACATTGGGTATCACGGTTGGCTGCTTGTCCATGAATGGTTCTCAGGTGCTTCCGCTGTTCTGTTCTGGACATTATTCCTGCTTGTTGCCTTTGCGTATGTCATTGGAATGATACCGTGGCCTACAATAGTGAAGCCGTTAGCCAGATTCTTTAAAGTGATTGGGTCGTATTATCTAGCTTGCATGGAATTCGCTATTATCATGTTGCCATTAGCTGATCTGTTATATGTGCTGCTGGGGTGGATGGGTGTCGATCGAACGCGCTACATCTCAGAAGCGGGTGGTACATTGCTAATATTATTGGTTGTTTTTCTAGTCTGGGGTTCGATCAACGCTTGGAGTACAGTGGTTCGTACACATCCTATTCCCATTGATAAATCCATCGGAACTAGCACACCACTTACCATCGCGGTTGCATCCGATCTGCATTTAGGAAATATCGTCGGCAATCGGCATCTCAAAAAAATGGTTGCCCAAATGAACGCTATGAAGCCTGATGTGATTTTGCTGGCTGGGGATGTACTTGACGATAGTATTGAGCCTTTTATTCGCAATCGTATGAGTGAACAGCTGAAGCAATTAAAAGCGCGCCATGGTGTCTACGCGGTACTGGGCAATCACGAATATTACGGTGGTTCGATTAAGGAATATACAGACTTAATGAGAAGCATAGGTATTAAAGTTCTACAGGATGAAGTTGAAGAAGTGGCGGGATCGTATATTGTAGGTAGAAAAGATAAGACTGCCGAGACGATGGAAGCCGGAGGCAGATTAAGCGTAAACTCCTTATTGAATGGCCTTGATCTAACACGTCCTGTGATCATGATGGATCATCAGCCTACCGGATTTGATGTCGCTGCCCAGGAAGGAGTAGATATTTTGCTCTCAGGGCATACGCACCGTGGACAGATTGCTCCTAATCACTGGATCACCAAGCGGTTGTTCGAACTGGACTGGGGTTACCTCCGAAAGGATAAATTGCATGTCGTTGTCTCCTCTGGCTATGGGACTTGGGGACCTCCAATCCGTTTAGCCAGCCGTTCGGAGATTATCAAGCTTGAAGTTGTATTAGAAGGGACTAAGCAGTACAGTGAAGAAGCCGTGTCTACAAAAACGGTGTTAATCTAACATAGAACTTAATTGGTATGAGACTGCCTTATCCGTAGGATTTTTCTGCGAGATGGGCAGTTTCTTTTTTTGATGGATCATTTACAACCGTTCGTATTGAATCAGCCTTTGCATACTCAGGCATTTTTCAATTTAGTGAAACTACTGCAAGCTTAGTTTCTGTCTCAGATAAATATTGGCAATCAAAAGGATTAAATGCTGAAAGAATTCGTATCCTAGTAGAAATATCCAAACAGGGCGGAACGATTTCACCTTCTACATTGGCTCACAATATTGGGGTTACCAAAGGTAATATTAGTCTGTTGCTGATACCCCTAGAGAAAGAGGGTTGGATTACCCGCTGGACTCATACCCAGGATGGTAGAAAAAGCGTGATTTCGATCACGGGCGAAGGACAGCGATTACTTTTAGAGCATCTTCCCGGAAATCGTCAAGTGGTCGCTGAACGTATGCAGGGTCTGGATGAACAAGAGCTTCGGCAACTCATCATTTTATTAGAAAAGCTTAGCAATGGCTAGATATAAATAATAATGTTGTGGTCTCGAAAACATGCAACAGAAAGGTTGGAGTGTTATGTCAATGATGGTTACTGGGGCTACAGGTCAATTAGGAAGTTTGATTATAGACCTTCTTCTTCAGTTTGTTCCAGCAGGTCAGATTATCGCATGTGTTCGTGATCGGGAGAAAGCAAATGATCTTTTGGGAAAAGGAGTTGAGATTCGCTTTGGCGATTGGCTGCACTACACGCTTGGGACTTCAGCGAACTTGCGGAGGTATTATCCGAGCTGACAGGAAAAAGAATCGTTCATCGGCAGGATTCAAGCATTCAGCACTGGATTTATTCATTCCTCGGGAAAATAGATACAGCTTCTACTTCAAAAGATATGGAGAGACTAATGGGACGGCCTGTTACCCCTTTGAAGGAAAGTCTTTTCACTTTTCTTCAGGTTTAAATAATGATCCTGACTAATTCTACTATATAGTGGTTCGATCTAAAGTAAGTAAATAATTATATTTACTGGCATGTTTTAATTCATCTAATATAATCCCATATACAGTATCGCGATATATTCCAACAGGCAGACCAAACCATATTTTGCGATACTTTTCGACTGCAGCCAGTTCACCTTGGAGTGCTTTTTCTAATCCTTCTTCATAGGAACTGATCCGTTGATATTGTTCACTACTAATCCCTGTGATATCTTGCCCGGTAATTTCTTTGAACATCCCCCGGAACATGAAGTTGTGCCCCCGTTCGTCATCTCGTATGGAGGTGATAATGGAGGCTTGCTCGGCGTTCGGGGCTAGTTGGATAATTTCATCATAGAAAAGCTCATCATTTCGTTCACCTTGCACAGCTTCTTGAATTAAATTTAATGCTTGTGGAAGAGAGGTTGACCATATAGGTTTGAATTCAGATCTGTTCTGAGAAAAGGGTGTCCAATACATTTCTTAATAACCTCCTGTTAAGTTAGTGTTAGAGTAGTATATGTACAATGGCCCAAAATGGTCTCTTTCGGTTCTTTAGTTGTTCTAACCCTTTAAAGTTGATACTATGGGTTCATCCGTTATTCAGGGAGTGTAAACGATGAAAAAGATTTTAGTAGCAGATGATGATAGTAATATTCGTACATTATTAAAGCATGTATTGACCAGAGAAGGTTATCAAGTAATGGAGGCCAGCGATGGCCGGGACGCGATACATAAACTGAAAGAAAGCATTGCGGATTTAGCCATTGTGGATGTGATGATGCCATACGTAGATGGGCTAGAGCTATGCCAGCATATAAGAGAAACGTATGATATACCGATCATTTTGTTAACAGCCCGTCAACAGCTAAGTGATAAAGAACAAGGCTATTTGCGGGGGACAGATGATTATGTAACGAAACCTTTTGAGCCGGAAGAATTGTTGTTTCGGATCAAAGCTTTATTTCGGCGTTATTCCATCGCTTCAGATGATCGGATTCGCTTGAATTCACTTGTTATCGATCGTAAAAATTATGAGATCACTGATGGTGATGAAGTACTATTGTTACCGGTAAAGGAATTTGAACTGCTCGCACAACTGGCCCAATATCCTGGAAGATTGTATTCACGCAGTGAGTTGATTGAGCTAGTATGGGGAATGGATTATGAAGGTGATGAACGCACGGTGGATGTACATATCAAGCGATTGCGTCAACGATTTGTGGATTATCAGAATGACTTTGTGATTCGGACGGTACGGGGAATTGGATATAAATTGGAGATGGTGAGCTCGTGAAGTCTTTGTATGTGAGAATGTGCATTCTCTTTTGCTCCGCCATTGTGGTGAGCAGCCTTCTTGGCTTCTTGGTGTCTAATATTTATTACCAAGCTCAGATTAAATCGCAGAACGATGCGAAGCTTACGGGGATGGCCATTGAAATCCAGCAGTTTGCAGAATCTCACCCGGAATCTATGGAGGATTACCTGCGAAGTGTAGCTGTACTGGGATATAAGATCTATTTAACTGATGCAGAAGGTCAATCCCGGTTTTACGGCAAGCCATTTCGGAAAGAGGATTTAGATCCGCAACAATTAGAGAAGGTCCTGAATGGACAAGTGTATCACGGTGTTGCTGAGTTTCCTGACAGCGCATTTATTACAGGTTTTTTTGATAATCAATTACGCAATACGATAGGCGTTCCTATTGAAGTCAATCATGAGACATTTGCGTTATTCATGCGGCCGGATGCAGAGGTTCAGTTCGGTGAACTACGCGTGTTTTTTGCTGTGATTATCGGTTTTACCGTGTTATTCAGTCTAGGATTCGTCATGATCAGCGTACTGCATGTGGTCAGACCCATCACTCGTTTGACAACGGCGACTAAACGGATTTCAAAAGGCAGATATGATATTAAATTAAATACGTGGCGCCGGGATGAGATTGGCCAGTTAGCCTCACACTTTATGATTATGAGTCGTGAGCTGGAACGGACCAATCGTGCCCGTCAAGAGTTTGTTGCGAATGTATCGCATGAAATCGAATCACCATTAACTTCTATCCAAGGATTTGCCCAAACCCTTAAAGATGCTACATTACCAGAGGATGAACGGATAGAGTACCTCAATATCATTGATCAAGAAAGCCATCGTCTATCGATGCTTAGTAAACAGCTGCTAACGTTATCTTCCCTCGATTATGATCCGGATTCCCTGCAGAAGAAACCGATAGATTTGCGTGCACAGCTGCGGCAGGTTGTACAAATCATGGAGTGGAGATTAACAGAGAAGCAATTAGCGGTTCGTTTAATTCTTACGGACATTAGCGTACATGGTGATTCTAATCTATTGTATCAGGTGTGGATGAACCTCATTACTAATGCTATCAAATATACACCTGCTGAGGGGTCCATTATGATTTCCGCAAAGCTAGACGAAGGGAATTGTGTAGTAACCTTTTCGGATACTGGAGAAGGCATTCCTGCAGAAGATTTACCGCTCATCTTTGACCGTTTTTATAAAGTCGACCGGGCACGTACACGAGAAACGCATAGTAGCGGTCTTGGACTAGCGATTACGCAAAAAATTGTAGAGACACATAACGGAACCATAGAGGTATCCAGTACAATTGGCAAAGGTACGACCTTTACTGTAACTCTTCCGCTTTTGTAACTCGTTATTCATACTCCGTTCATTTTCATCTTCTAAACTGTGACTATACAGATTAGAAGGAGTGGTAATATGTTTCTAGCCTTAAGGGAAATGCGACATTCTAAAGCCAGATACCTGTTAATAATGGTAATCATGTTATTGGTTTCCTTTCTTGTGCTTTTCGTAACGGGCCTGGCCAGAGGATTAGCGTATGCTAATATCTCAGCAATAGAGAATATGCCGGCGAACTATTATGTGGTGCAGAAGGATGCGGATCAGACGTTTAGACGTTCTCAGTTAACGGATACGGAGCTGGGTAGTGTTCGAGCAGTAGTAGGAGATAATAACGCTTCTTCACTCGCTCTACAGATGAGTACAGTGACTACGAACGATGCGGATGCTAAAGCAGATGTGACTTTTTTCGCAGTCGATATGAACGGTTTACTGGCTCCAAAAGTGATTGAAGGTGACAAGATTACGAATGATATGCAGGGAAGTGTCATCGTTGATCGTGACTTGGAACAGTCGGGTATTAAGATTGGCAGTACGATCCAAGATCAGGCAACCGGGAAGGAATTTAAAGTTACAGGATATGTTGAGAATAGCTCATACAGCCATACCCCAGTAGTCTATATTAACAATAAAGATTGGCAGGAAATGAGACAAGGCGTTAATCAAGGTAGTGAGGCTACATCAGGAGTGCCTTTTAATGTCATTGCGCTCAATGCAAACGCAGGGCAAGTGGATAAGATCTCTGCTAGTTCAAAAAATGTGGAAGTTATTACACAAAAAGTAGCGATCTCTAATATTCCGGGTTATTCATCAGAACAAGGTTCCCTGCTTATGATGATTGCCTTTCTGTTCGTAATCGCTGGGTTTGTTCTGGCTGTGTTCTTCTATGTCATTACAATTCAGAAAACAAGCCAGTTTGGCATTCTGAAAGCCATGGGTACAAAAATGTCTTACTTGGCTTGGAGCGTAGTAGGGCAAGTTATGATTTTGGCCATTGCAAGTCTTAGTATTAGCTTGCTGCTAACCTTTGGAATGAATCAGGTACTACCAGACACTATGCCGTTCCAACTGGAACCTTCTACGATTCTATTAACCAGCGGCTTGTTCGTGGGGATGTCTCTTTTAGGATCACTTATTTCTGTCGCTAAAGTGGCAAAAGTAGATGCATTAGAAGCAATTGGGAGGGCTGGAGCATGAGTGCGAAATTATTGATGAAGCAAGTAACCAAGACCTACGGAGACGGCGATACAACAGTATCTGTTCTGAACAATTTGAATCTTATAGTCAATGAAGGAGAATTCGTTGCTGTCCTTGGACCATCTGGAACAGGGAAGAGTACGTTCCTATCAGCGGCGGGTGCGCTTCTTACGCCAACCAGTGGTGAAATTTTCATCGACGGAGAATCACTTACAGATAAAAGTAAAAGTGAGCTGACTGAGCTACGATTAGAAAAAATAGGCTTTATGTTCCAAAGCGCACAGCTATTGCCTTACTTGAAGGTAGAAGAGCAGCTTCTCTTTGTAGCTAAACAGGGGAAGATGAGTTCTAAAGAAGCTAAGGAACGGGCAGCTGATTTGATGAAGCGTCTGGATATCTGGAAACGTCGAAACCATTATCCTGAGCAACTATCAGGCGGAGAGAAGCAACGTGTAGCTATCGCAAGAGCTTGGATGAATAAACCTGCAATCTTGTTTGCAGATGAACCAACAGCAAGCTTAGATTTCAAACGAGGTAGAGAAGTTGTGCAAATGATTGCTGACGAAGTTAAGAATGAGGGTAAAGCTGCCGTAATGGTCACTCATGATGAACGGATGCTCGAATGGTGTGATCGGGTGCTACATCTGGAAGATGGACATTTGGTTGAACATGAGTTAAGCAAAAATTAGTGAAAAAACGATTCATGCTATTTATGGCATGAATCGTTTTTTTGTGTGTGAACAAGGGTTTGTTCTTATTTGTCAGCTATGGTGACTTGACCTGAGCCATAGGTGTCAAACCAGCCTTTAATCGTGTTGAAATCACTGCTGAATGACAGTGCCAGTTCTAATAGAATTCGGGCATGAGCTGCGTTCAGATTATCTCCGGCAATGATTAGAGAGGTAATGAATCGAATAAATTACAAAATGCCGGACAATCCTTAGGAGATTGACCGGCATAGTTATAAGATTTACTTGATTACTTATCTTTCCTAGAGACAAGTAGTTTTTGAATAAAGACATGGGTAGCCATGGAGGAGGAGCTTTCTTTATGGCGAATAATCGAGAATTGTCTTTCAAGATGATGATGTCTGATGGGGAGCTCACAGATTTCACCACTTGCTAATTCTTTGCGCACAATCCATCTGGAGAGCATCGCAATTCCCAAACCAGAGGCAACGGCTTCCTTAACCCCTTGACTACTGTTGAAGACATAGGATCTTTTGACAGAAATCTCTTCTTTTTGAATGAAATGATCACTGAATGCACGCGTTCCAGAGCCGAGCTCACGTAAAACCCAAACCTGATTTTGTAGCACTCCATGTTCCACAGAGACTATTTTTGACAAAGGATGGTTGGCAGGGGAGACGATAATCATCTCGTCCTTCATGTAAGGAGTGACGATCAGATCATTTTCATGGGCTTCTCCTTCGATAAACCCAATATCCAATTCATTGGCTCTAACCCCACCAATAATTTCTTCAGTATTACCTATCGTCACCTGAAGCTTGACTTGTGGGTATTGATTTGCGAATTCCGCAAGTCTTGAGGGTAGTATATACTCTCCAATCGTAAAGCTGGCACCAATATGTATACTGCCAGTAACCTCATCCTGAAGCATTTGTATTTCCTGATGAGCTTCTTCGAAGTGGGCCAATATTTGTTTGGCGTGATTATAAAGTATTGTACCTGCTTCGGTTAATTTTACTTGTTTCGGAGATCGGTGTAGAAGCTTTGCGCCTAGTTCATTCTCAAGATTCCGGATATGTAGACTGACACCGGGTTGAGATAGATTCAGTAATTCTCCTGCTTTAGAAAAATGACTTTGCTCAGCAACTGTAACGAAAACCCGTAATGTATCCACAATCATAGAATTCCCTCACTAAAAGTCCCGAATGTATTTAAAATTCCTTATCAAGCACGAACTGAGCTTTCTTCTGCGAAAATCCAATACGTGTATAGAAACGTACCGCATCTTCTCTAGTCTGGTTGGTACGCACTCTTAATTTGTTCACTCCAATTTGTGCTGCCCAGCGTTCACAGGTTTCAACAAGTTGTCTGCCGATCCCTTCTCCACGATACTGCCCATCGACCACCAAACCACAAATTTCAACAAAGGGTGGAGATTCAATTAACATTCGCACATTGGCGTGAATCCATCCGATTAATTGGCTATCCGACTCAGCTACATAAATAGCATGATCTTTACGATTTCTGATATCTTGAAGTCTATCTGCTAGCTGTTCGATATTTAAAGGATATCCGAGCTCACTGGATAGTTTTGCAATATCTTGTGTATCGCTAAATGAAGCTGTCCTAATATGTATGATCATCCGCCACCTTAATATAATGTTGTTTCATGCTGTTTTTTTATTATAGTTCATCTCATTCAGAGGAACATCTCTATGTAAATTACTTCGTACTATTTCGATAAGCGGATGGGGAGAGACCCATCGCCTTTTTGAAATATTTAGAGAAATGAGCCAATTCCATGCCGACTTGTTCCGCAATATCTGAAATGCTGTAATCTGTGTAAGAAAGCTGTCTTTTAGCGTGCTCCATACGTTTCAATTGAACATAGGCCATGGGAGTTACCCCCATGAATCTTTTGAAATAAGGTATAAAATAGTTCGGGTGCAGGTGGACAAGCTCTGCTAGTTCATCAATCTCTATGGGCTTATTTAGACAATTATCGATGTAATGGAGCACATGAGCCAGCTTACCATGGTCTCCGGTGTGTATGAATTGCGTCATAAAGTCTGTATGACTACTGTCGCTCGATTCAAGACAAGTGGCAATGAGATTAAGCAAACAAGCCTGTGTGCGAAGGATAGATAAGACATCGTCCTTTTGAAATTGTTCGATCATCTCCACGAAAATTGCCCTTATTGAATCTGGATTAGGCGAATCACAGATGTATAATTTTTTCTCCGCATGGAATAAAGGCCATTCTCCAATGTCAGCATCAAAGTGGCAGTAATAACGGATATATGGATCATCGATAGAAGTTTCGGTAGTTTGTGTGCTCCCCGCAGGCATGATCATTAGCTGACCTGGCTTCGGATAGTAGGTAATCCCGTTTATAATTACTTTCCCCTCACCCCCATCAATAAAATATAGCCGATTAAAAGCGGGGGTTTCCAGCGTGCGGTTCCATCCGGGATATCTATTACTAAGTTGGGCATGGGTCACAGTAACCTTGAGATTCTGCAGGAGACGTCCTGATAAGTTCCCTGAATTGTTCATCATTTAACTCCTTTAAAGCTTTTATATCCTCATTATAACGGTTTCATTTAACTAAAACATCTTACTTAAATACAAATAGTTCTTAATTTCGATCATGTTCATGTCCTTAAATAAAGTATATCCTCTAACCATAACCATTAATAAGGAAGTGATCAGAGATGGGTACAGTTCGTTATGGGATTATTGGTATTGGAAATATGGGAACCGCACATGCGCAAAGTCTTCTGAGTGAGATTAAGGGGGCTGAGCTTACAGCCGTATGTGATATAAGAGAAGAACGTTTGAAATGGGCTGAAGAGCAATTACCTGAGAATGTTAGGAAATATTCTACGCCGAAGGAATTATTCGAGTCACGTATCATGGATGCGGTATTAATCTGTACTCCGCATTATGATCACCCTACACTTGCAATCGAAGCTTTTCAGTATGGTTATCATGTACTAGTGGAGAAGCCTGCAGGTGTTTATACGAAAGCTGTTCAACAGATGAACGATGCTGCAGCACAGTCTGACCGCAAATTTGGAATCATGTACAATCAGCGTACGAATCCTTTGTATCAGAAGCTGAGAGATCTTATTCAGTCTGGTGAGTTAGGTGATATTCGCCGGACGAATTGGATTATTACCGACTGGTATAGATCGCAGAACTACTATAACTCTGGTGGCTGGCGGGCGACATGGGCGGGTGAAGGTGGCGGGGTATTGCTTAATCAAGATCCTCATCAGCTAGATTTATGGCAATGGACGACAGGCATGATGCCGAAGCGGATAAGAGCATTTTGCCACTTTGGAAAATATCGCAACATTGAGGTTGAAGATGATGTAACCGCTTATGTGGAATACGAGAATGGCGCTACAGGTCTGTTTATTACTACAACTGGAGAGGCACCGGGAACTAATCGTTTTGAAATCAATGGCGATAATGGGAAAATCGTAGTGGAGGACGGGAAGCTAACCTTTTGGCGTTTACGTACACCGGAGCCGCAGTTCAACGCAGAGTTTACGGGAGGTTTCGGTAGTCCGGAATGTTGGAAATGTGAGATACCTGTACAAGATGGCGGAGGGGAGCAGCATAAAGGGATTCTACGGAACTTTACGAATGCCATTTTGCATGATGAGGTTTTACTTGCTCCCGGGGAGGAAGGGATTAAGGGGCTTACCCTTTCAAATGCCATGTATTTATCGGCTTGGACGGACAATTGGGTGGAGCTTCCGATGGATTCGGATTTATTCTACGAAAAGCTGATGGACAAAGTAAAAAATTCGACTTTCCAAAAGGAAGCCTCAGAAACTAAAACATTGAATGTTAAAGGAACTCATTAAATCGAAGGAGAGAGGTTAAATCCTATGAAACGTTCGACGATTGCGGCTCAAATGTACACGTTACGTGACTATACTCAAACTGCGGAGGATTTAAGATCAACTTTTCAAAAGGTATCGGCAATGGGTTATGAGAGCATTCAGATTTCAGCAATTGGACCAATCGATCCGAAGCTTGTTAAACAATATGCGGATGAATCAGGGCTGACGATATGTGCGACCCATGTGTCCTGGGATCGGTTATTGAATGATCTGGATGCGCTGGCCGCAGAGCATAAGCTGTGGAATTGCAAATATATTGGACTTGGAAGTTTACCGGAAGAATTTCGTACGGGGCTTGAAAGCTACCGGGAATTCGCGAAATTGATATCTGAAATTGCAATAACTCTAAAAGAACAACATGATCTGCAATTTGTTTATCATAACCATGATTTTGAATTTGAATGCTTTGAAGGTTTTACTGGAATGGAAGTACTGCTTAATGAGACTGATCCATCAGTTGGTTTCATACTTGATTTATATTGGGTGCAGGCAGGTGGCGCGAGTCCGGAAGAATGGATACGTAAAGTTGAAGGCAGAATGCAGGTTGTGCATTTAAAGGATATGGCGATAGTTGATAGGAAACAGGTTTTTGCTGAAATAGGCGAAGGAAACATGAACTATGCGGAAATCATTACTACTTGTCGTGAGACGGGTGTTGAATGGTACGTTGTGGAGCAGGATGTTTGTAGACGTGATCCTTTTGAGAGCTTAGAGGTGAGTCTGCGCTATCTTATTAGCCTATTATAGAATCGATAAGAAGCCATTAGGAGGATTCTGATGAATAGAATAGATGGGATGACCTATGCACCCACATATGAAGCTAAACCCGTAGTGATGCCGGGTGAATTCATCATCGCAGCTATTGCCCTAGATCACGGTCATATTTATGGGATGTGTAATGGTCTCGTTGAGGCTGGTGCTGAGCTGAAATGGGTATATGATCCGGATGAAGAGAAAGTTAGAGCATTCATAGCCAAATATCCTGGAGTTAGGGCTGCTGAGACTATGGATGATATATTGGAAGATCCAGAGGTTCGCTTAGTTGCAGCGGCAGCTATTCCTTCAGAACGAGGCCCTTTAGGAAATAAGGTTATGGTTCATGGAAAGGATTATTTTACGGATAAAACCCCTTTTACAACACTAGAACAGCTGGATGCTGCTAGAGCTTTGGTCGCAGCAACCAATCGGAAGTACATGGTTTACTATAGTGAGCGTCTTCATGTTGAAAGCGCAATCTATGCAGGCCGGTTGATCCGTCAAGGGGCTATTGGTCGTGTTCTTCAAGTCATTGGATTAGGTCCGCATCGATTAAATGCTTCTAGTCGGCCGGAATGGTTCTTTGAGCGGGAGAAATATGGCGGCATCCTGTGTGATATCGGCAGTCATCAAATAGAACAATTTTTGTATTATACAGAGTGTCAGGATGCTACAGTTGTTCACAGTAAGGTAGCAAATTATAATCATCCATCCTACCCTGAATTGGAGGATTTTGGTGATGTTACGCTTGTTGGGGACAATGGTTCAACCCAATACTTCCGTGTAGATTGGTTTACGCCTGACGGGCTCGGAACCTGGGGAGATGGGCGCACCATGATTATGGGAACGGAAGGCTACATTGAACTGCGCAAATATACTGATATTGGTCGTTCAAATACACCGGATCATGTGTACTGGGTGAACGGGGAAGGGGAGCATTACGAGCATGTAGCTGGAAAGGTTGGATTTCCGTTCTTTGGTGAGCTTATCCTCGATTGTCTGAACCGGACGGAGCTGGCCATGACTCAAGCACATGTCTTCAAAGCTGCTGAACTATGTTTGAAGGCTCAAGCCCAGGCGATGAATCTAACCCCTAATCAACTTAAATAGCGAATGGAATAATGAATGGAGGTGGTAAAGGTGAACAAACTTGGAGTAGCGATTATTGGCTGCGGGGCGATATCTCCTCTCCATGCTAAAGTAATATCAGCTATAAAAGAGGTGAACCTACTTACAGTTGTAGATATTGATGCTGATAAAGCTACACGAGCAGGAAAAGAATATGCCTGCGATGCCACAGATGATTATAGAGAAATACTAAATGATAATCGTATTGATGTTGTACATCTCTGTACACCTCATTATCTGCATGCAGAAATGGCTGTAGAGCTATTACGTGCAGGGAAGCATGTGTTAACAGAAAAGCCAATCGCCGTCGATCTTCCTTCAGCCAAGCGTATGCTGGAAGCAGCGGAAGAGAGCTCCGGCCAGCTTGGTGTGGTGTTCCAGAACCGTTATAATGATGCTTCCATTTATATGAAGAAGACGATTGATTCTGGCGCATTAGGGAAACTGCTTTGTATGAAAGGTGTCGTAACCTGGCATCGAAATGAAAGTTACTACAAAGATAGCAATTGGAGGGGACGATGGTCCACGGAAGGCGGAGGTGTTCTAATTAATCAGACTATTCATACCTTGGATTTACTTCAGTGGTATGGGGGTGAAATTAAATCCGTGAAAGGCAGTATTACCACAGATGTGCTGGATGGCGTCATTGAAGTAGAAGATACTGCCCATGCTTGTATTGACTTCGCCAATAATGTTCGCGGGCTATTTTATGGCACAAATACCTATCTCGAGAACACTCCCGTGGAGTTGGAGCTAGTTTTTGAAGAGGGGACTCTTAACCTCCGTCGAGAGCATTTGTATCTTTGGAAAGATGGGAAGGAAACCTTGGTTTGTGAGCCTATATTCAGTCCTACGGAAGGCAAATCGTATTGGGGGACTGGGCATAAGAGACTAATCGAGGACTTCTATGATCACATTTTCAGTGGATCAAAGTTTTGGCTGGATGGTCCTGAGGGGATAAAAGCGCTGGAACTGGTGAAGCATATTTATAGCTCATCGCAGAGGAACAAATAAGTCATAAATATAGCGAAGGCTGTTCATATGTAGATTTATCTACAAATGAAGCAGCTTTTTCGTGTTTAGGGACTTCCCGCATTGGGTTAAACACTAAGAAGACTACGACTTGCCGAGGATAGATTTGATTAATTCTCCTTAGTGGAATAATCTAAAGTAAGTATAGGTTATATACAGCAAGATATCTGGAGGGCGCATACAATATGGAGAAAATATTACAGAACATTAGAACGAACACCAAGCTAATTTCCATTGTGCAGACTATTGTTTTTACCTTTGTCATATTATACGTACTGATGTTTCTTTCTGGCGGATTATTCACCACCTTTTTTATTATGCTCATTGCTTGTTTCGTTAGCTTAATTGCGGCTTTACTCATGTTAATTCGAAAAAGCTTCTTATGGGTAATCGTTGATCTTGCTGCGGCGGGCAGCATGTTTATTTATTTTATTAATAATGCTTAGGTGTTATTAATCCTTGCATGAAGCGGGTTTATGGCTGTAGCTTAAGTTCCTTACCGTAGAGGACTTATTTCTCTCTTTTTTGCAAGCTTTTAAATAATTTATTTTTTTCATATAATAGTAGATATTAAATTTATAAATAATTGTAATACACTCGGATAAGGGTATAATTGAGACAGAAAAGGTGTGACGCCTAAGAAGGAGCGCCCACATCCTTTCTGCAAAATTCAGGGGATAAGGATGGTAATAATGGGCAAAAGTGCAACTGAAACAGACGTCATTTTAATTGGTGCTGGAATCATGAGTGCGACTTTAGGAACACTTTTAAAAGAATTAGTGCCGGATTGGAAGATTAAAGTGTTTGAAAAGCTCGAAAATGCAGGTGAGGAAAGCTCTAATGAATGGAATAATGCAGGAACTGGACATGCGGCGCTCTGCGAGCTTAACTACACTGTCGAAAAATCCGACGGAACTGTGGATATAAGTAAAGCCATCCAAATTAATGAACAGTTTCAACTTTCAATGCAATTTTGGTCTTATTTGGTAAATCGTAAGCTGATACATAATCCGCAGGACTTTATTATGCCCTTGCCCCATATGAGTTTGGTACTAGGGGAGAAGAATGTAGCTTTTTTGAAGAGAAGATTTGAAGCGCTCTCAAAAAATCCATTGTTTCAAGGTATGGAATTTTCCGATGACTCTAGCAAATTAATGGAATGGATACCGCTTATTATACAAAATCGTCCATCGAATGAACCTATAGCAGCAACAAAAATAGACTCTGGCACAGATGTTAACTTTGGTGCTTTAACGCGTATATTATTTGATCACTTAAAGAGTAAAAATGTAGAACTCCATTATAAACATTGTGTGGATGGAATCAAACGTACAAGCGATGGGTCATGGGACTTGAGAGTGAAGAACGACAGCGGTACTATTGAACATCATACTGCAAAATTTGTCTTTGTTGGTGGCGGGGGAGGAAGCTTGCATATCCTGCAAAAATCAGGTATTCCTGAAGGGAAGCATATTGGTGGATTCCCGGTAAGTGGAATATTTATGGTGTGTAATAAACCAGAAGTTATAGCCCAGCATCATGCAAAAGTATACGGTAAAGCTAAGGTTGGAGCACCTCCAATGTCTGTTCCGCATCTGGACACTAGATTTATTGACAACAAAAAATCGTTGCTATTTGGACCGTTTGCTGGTTTCTCACCAAAATTTTTAAAAACCGGTTCAATGTTTGATTTGATCACTTCCGTAAAACCGGATAATCTCCTAACGATGTTGTCTGCAGGTGCAAAAAACATGTCTTTGACCAAATACCTAATCGAGCAAGTGTTGTTATCGAAGGAAAAACGCATGGAGGAATTACGAGAGTTTATCCCGAATGCCAAAATAGAGGATTGGGATCTAGTCGTAGCAGGCCAACGCGTGCAGGTAATCAAAGATACAGAGGACGGCAAAGGTATTCTTCAATTCGGTACAGAGGTTATTAGCGCCGCAGATGGTTCGATTGCAGCATTGCTTGGGGCTTCCCCAGGTGCTTCTACGGCTGTTCACGTGATGCTTGAAGTACTTAATAAATGTTTCCCTCAGCATATAAAAGAGTGGGAACCGAAAATAAAAGAAATGATTCCTTCTTATGGCCTGTCACTACTGGACAATCCAGAGCTTTTGCATGAAGTGCACACATTAACGGCAACTACTTTGGGTCTAGGTGGAAAAGAGCGAGTGAATAGTTAAAAAATGATCAATCGCTCGAAAGTCTGATAATTGACAGAGATTTTCTTCGAGAAAGCCTATGGATTTAATTCATAGGTTTTTTGTTGAGTTCTGAAAGAACTTTTGGAGAATAACGAATACTATATCATCTTTGCGAACTTCAAGGCTTTTCCGCAAGAGAAGGACGTAACTGATGTTCAGACCTATGAGGAGTTCTTAAATAGTGATTGCCAGCTTGTACTTTTAGTCGTTGATTGTGAATATGCTACAGTTTATTGTAAAGACCAAGGAAAGCTTGAAGCGCTGTACCATAATGCGATTGCAAATGGATATGAAGATGTTCAGTACATTACGTATGAAAATGACTTCAGAACAAGATTGTCAGTAAGGTAGAAAAATAAAAGTTCTGTTAGATCGTAGGGGATTTGACGAACAAATCATTCGTTTGTTACAATGGCCCCATCAATTAGGAAAAGGATGAGGACGATGGTTCGTCATTTGAAACGGTTTAAGAATGTCGCTACTGTATCAAGCTTCTAAGTATAAATGCTATAAATTACTTAGAAGCGAGGGGAAAGAATGAAACAGCAATTGTTTAACCACTGGTCAGAAACGAAGTATTTGAAGGATATTGTCACCAACCCAATGATTGAGGTAGGGGATTACTCGTATTACTCTGGTTATTACGATAGTCATCCTTTTGAAGACGGGTGCGTCAGATATCTTTGGGGAGATGAACCGTCAAGAAAGTTATTTAACCCGATCGAAGATTTTGGGTGGCATTTAGATAAATTGATTATAGGAAATTATGTTTGTATTGCAAGTGGTGTAATTATTTTAATGGGTGGAAATCACAATCATCATCCTGAATGGATTACCGTGTATCCCTTTTTAGACCAGATTGAAACCTCTTATGAACCCAAAGGGGATACGATCATAGAAAGTGATGCTTGGATTGGGATGAATGCAATGATAATGCCAGGTGTGAAAATAGGTGAAGGTGCTATTGTTGCGGCAGGTTCGGTTGTTGTAAAAGATGTTGCACCATATACAATAGTTGGTGGCAACCCTGCTAAAGAGATTAGGAAACGATTTGCAGATCGTGAAATCGAAAAGTTAAAGGAAATGCGTTGGTTCGATTGGAAACGTGAGAAAATCGAACAAGCTACATCTATCTTTTCAAGTTCATCGATTGATCAATTATATGAGTTTTATCTAAGGGAAATAACATCATAACACAATCACAACAGGCTGCCACAATTATTCGGCAGCCTGTTCTTTTATCAGATAAGGTAGTTTGATAATATTGTTATTTACCATATTAATCCTAATTAGTATGATAATATGAATGGGCGTAAGGCCTACTCTTTCATGGGGGGAGATAGATTCTGAAATATATTGAATTTGGTCTCGGCAATACATGGTTTATTAGAACTGAAACGGAGTTAGAGGATGGAAGTGAATTTGAAGAAAAAGGAATTGTGAAACCGGTAAGCTTCCGTTCGTTATATCTCAGGATTTGGATTGGCAAAACTGTAGTAATCTTAGACTTAAAGGAAGGTTTTAAAAAAAGTAAGAAAAGTTATAACGCGTTTAAGATTATTTTTGGTATAACAAGCCTCTAGAATAGAAGAGCATACATATAAGGACAAGATGGAGGAAACTATGGATAAAATATTAAATGAAATAGCCATTTTGATAAGCAGTGAGGAAAAAAGAGTTACTATTGGGATTTCGGGTCATGGTGCATCTGGAAAGACAACTTTTGCCCATAATCTTTTAAAGCTTCTGGGTCATGAGAATGTGAATTATATGAATACTGATCCCTATATTATCGGCTCTCATCTTAGAAAGTACACAATAATCGATTATGAATATAACAATGAACGTCATAGTAATAAAATGACAGCTTGTCATCCTTCTGCTCATAATATATCTGCTCTAGAGAGAGACATCCGAATGATGTGTGATGGTTTAGATTTTTATACAATAGACACGAATTATGTAAAGAGTACAATGATAGCTTCACAAAACAGAGTGAATATTGTAGAGGGCATGAGCGTTGCTTTTGCAGACCCAAATTTATTTGATCTGAAGGTTTACTTATATACGGATGGAGACACTGAATTGATGAGAAGGAGTATACGTGATGTCTCTGAAAGAGGAACAGACATCAAATATTTAAGAAAATCTCATGAAGACCGTAGAATTCAATATGAGTTATTCATGCATCCATTTCATCGAAACTTTGATATCGTTATAAAAAATTCCAAAGAAGGCTATATTCTTGAAAATGAATTCAGGAGGGAATTATGAATCTTGCAAATAAAGTAACAATCGCCAGAATATTATTAATCCCTATCTTTATAGTGATTTTCACAAAATATCCTGATTGGCCAGAGGGGATTTATTATGCAGCCATTGTTTTTTTACTGGCTTCTGCCACTGACAAACTAGATGGGTATATTGCTAGAAAGTATAATCAGGTTACGAACCTTGGAAAGTTACTTGATCCATTAGCGGATAAGTTGCTCATATCTGCTGCGTTGGTCTTGCTAGTCAGTCAGCATAGATTATACGCATGGGTAGCATTAATTATAGTAGCAAGGGAAGTGATCATTACAGGGATTAGGCTTGTCGCTGTCTCTCAGAAAATAGTGTTGCAAGCTGATCGATACGGAAAAATTAAAATGGTGTCTCAAGTGATTGCAATTACTGCTGTTATGTTAGACAATCATCCATTCGCTTTTATTACGAATATACCTATCGATCAAATCCTAATCTATTTTTCACTAGTCATAACTATCTATTCAGGATTTAACTACATAAGAAATAACTATCGTTTTTTAAAATTAGAGAGATGGGGATAAAAGTCCGCCATCACCCGCATGTTTAATTATAATTGTTTATTACCCTCGATATCTTTTCTGAGATGCTATACTTTTTAAGCAAAAAGCTGCCACACGGCAGCTTTTTTTGCGGTTTATGGAATTATCAATACTTAAACTAGTGGATACAACTCAACTTTACGTTCCCATTGCAGATTGTACAATAGAAATCACTATTCTCGCTCATTAACTACCATATACTGTACTTTGTGCAATCAAACTACGGGAAATGTGCTATAATGGGCAATTTTCATTGGATCGATTGTACAAAATACAACAGAAGTATCATTCAGCTCGATTTAAATAAGTTCTGTTGCACAAAATACAATGGCTAAGAACGATAATCTTAGAAGCCTATGCTCAAATCTGAACGATTGACAGAAAAGTGTATTACACGTATAGTACATAAATAAGATGTATGAACCACTTAGTACACACACTTAGTATATGGAGTTGGTTGTATGACAAAAGAACAAAAATCAGGTGTCAGCTTTAATATTCGAGAGCCGGTATATATTCAAGTTGTCCGTTACTTTAAAGAACAGATTGCTACAGGGCAAATCGGAGCAGGAGATAAGATTCCTTCACGGCGTGAACTGGCATCCGTAATGAAGATTAATGCGAACACGGCGCAGAAGGCGTATAAGGAAATGGAGGAACAGGGTTTGATCGTAACAGAAGGAAATTCCCCGAGCCGAATTACACAGGATCAGCAGATCCTAAGCTCGATTCGTGCTGAATTAATCGAAAGTGCAGTGGATATATTCATCGGTTCCATTCAGAATATTCAAATTCCAGTTGAAGAACTGGTAGAGATCATAAAGACAAAATATACATCGGAGCGAAAGTTATCTCCAGAGGGTGGTGACACAAGATGATCCAAGTGAATCAGATGGTGAAGAATTATGGATTCAAGAAGGTCCTAAATGGCGTTAGCTTCACAGCTGCCAAGGGAGAGATTACCTGCCTGATCGGAATCAATGGTGCCGGGAAGTCAACGGTGCTGAAGTCCATCATGGGACTGACACCATACAAAGGTGAAGTCTTAATCGATAATGCGTCACTAACCCCTGCGATGTATGAGAAAATCACCTTCATTCCAGATTCGTTAACGATGCCCTCCAATATGCGAATTGCTGACTGCTTGAGCTTTATGGCTGACTTTTATCGGAATTGGAACGCTGAACGTGCAGAGGAAATGCTTAAGTTCTTCCAACTGAGCTCTTCAGATCGCGTATCCTCATTGTCTAAGGGGATGGCTGCGAAGTTAAATTTGTTGCTCGGACTTGCCTTGGAATGTGATTACATCCTAATGGACGAACCGTTCTCGGGGATTGATATGTTCAGCCGCGAGCAAATAACTGATGTATTCACGAGCGAATTGATAGAGAATCGTGGTGTGATTATCACAACTCATGAAATTAACGATATTGAGCATTTAATTGATAAAGTAGTCTTACTGCAATATGGGAAGGTAGAACGTGAATTCTACTGTGAAGAAGTTCGCGAGCAGGAAGGTAAGTCCATTACGGACGTAATGAGAGAGGTGTACATGAAATGAGAGCTTTTGTGAAGCTATTGAATTTTGAAATGAACCGATTTGCCAAAATATATATTGGACTCATGGTGCTGACAGTCGCCTTGCAACTTGTAGCCGTCACCATTGGTGCTAATCATTGGCTTGATTCTGCCAATGAAACAATAAGAGTGAATCAATGGACGCTTGAGCAATATCACAATGTGAAAGGATATATTCAGCTAAACAGTATGATGTATGCTCGCTATAATGGATTGCTATATTTCGGACCCATATTTTTGAGCATAACAGTGTTGCTAATATATAGCTGCTTCATCTGGTACCGTGACTGGAGAGGTAAAAATACGGTAGTATATCGTCTGCTCACGTTGCCATCCAATCGGGCGAATTTATATTTTGCCAAACTGGTTACGATCTTGCTATTCGCATTTGGACTTGTCGCCCTGCAAATTATCCTTGTTCCACTGGAGCGTTTGATAGCACAGTCGATCCTTCCTGCTGAATTATATCGGAACATCTCGATATTTGATTATTTGAAGTATCCTACTATACTTAAAGTTCTGGTTCCGCCCTACTTTTCTGAGTTTTTACTATACTATGGACTGGGCATTACGGGCTTGATCGTCTTGTTCACAGCGATTCTAATGGAGCGAAGCTACAGACTGAAAGGGATGGGCTTTATCGTACTATACTTAGCGATTCTGGCTGGATTGGCCTCAATACCCTATCGCATGGGTTATAGCAGATACGATAGCTACTTCTATCCAAGAGAAATTATAGGCGTTTGTCTCGGACTAATAGTGATCATTGTTGGAGGTTCGCTTTGGTACAGCTTGTATCTATTGCGTAAGAAAATATCGGTATAATAGAAGGGGTATGGAGGTTAAGGAATGAGAAAATATATGCTTACCGCTGTTCTTGTAGTGTTCACGGTTGTTACAATCGGGACGTATTATGTACAGGCTTCACAAGAGACACCACCTATTTATAAGCTGACGACGGTTCAAGGGGATGCTTCCCTCGTTGAAGGTATAGCAGTATACGGAAATTACATGAGTAAGGATAGTGTTTTTGGTATCAAACGAGCTTATATCACTACAAAAGGTACAGATTATCCAGATGAAAAGTCTGCGACAAGCCAAAGCTTAAATCGAAGACCAATGAAAACGCAATTGGATCAGTGGATTGAAGAGCATCGTCAGTTCATGCGCGGTAAGACAAACACATCTGGTTTCTATGAGAATGAGGAAATGCTTGCTTATGTTAATGCGACAGTAGATACGAAACGATCAAATGATTCATCAGCGAAGAGAAATGCAAAGCTTAGTATTTCTGTACTCAACAAGCAGAAGAACAATACGTTTGAAATCACATCCGATATCAATGTAGATCGTGATATTTCAGATATGTATGTACAAAATGTACAGCTTATTGATCAGCAGCTTGTTGCTATGGTGTTTATGAATCACAGTGCCAAAGGTTATGTATCTGAACCGCAGATCCTCCGTGTCAATTTAACAACAAAAGAGATTAAGAATGAGCCGCTCGCGTTACCAGGCGGTAAATCTGTAGCAGCAGACGGGGATACTCAATACGCATGGTTAGCCAATCAAAATCTGGAGCACACTGAGCAATGGATTTTAAGGATTAGTAGAGATAATCATAGAAAGGTATATCAAGTGGATGTTAAGACAGGACAAATCTCGCCGCTCGCATTCCAAGGGCATGAAATGTTATTGAATAATATTATGAATGCCTATGGACAGAAAATTTATTTCCTGCAAAAAGCTGTATCGAGTAAGGAAAATATAGGATTCACAGTTATTTCTTACGATCTTGTGAGTAAAGAATATGAGACTACTCTGAAGAATACAAATATAGATTTAAGTGAAAACATTACCTATGCTTTTAAACAAGACCATCTCTATATTATAGGTTATAAGAATTTCAAAGGTAATCGTCTATATGTATTTAATTTGACAAGCGGTAACCTTGAGTACGAAGGAAAAGCAATATCAACAGAGGCCGCAAATCAGGCTGAAGATGAAGCTAACATGGATTTGAATTTTATCGATCTCGGTCAGTTCTAGCATAATTTTTAGAATAGAAAATTAGATATAAAGAGACATAAAGAAACAGAAAGAGATATAAAAAGGACAAAGGCCGAGCTAATGACTTCTAATAGTCAATTTCCTCGGCCTTTTAGTCGTGAAATATAAAACAGTCATTAAACACTATATTTCGATTAAAATATATTGTAAAACGATAAACTATATGTTAGATTCAATTTTGAAAATAACTTTGTGAGGTGTGTTTTATGAAACTTGGATCAACGCTTTTTTTAAGGATCGCTGTTGTTCTTATTGGGCTTCCAGTTCTTGCCTTGTGTATAATTTTTGTGCCTGCGATTTCGAATTATGCGGCAGAATTATATCCCGATCAAACCTATATTAAATATCTCTTGTACATTGTTTTGTATGCATCGGCGATACCTTTTTATTTTGCATTATATCAAGCATTTAAACTGTTAGGGTATATTGACAACAACAATGCGTTCTCAGAATTATCTGTAAAGATATTAAAAAACATCAGGAACTGTGCAATCTTAATCAGTGGAATTTATGTAGTAGGATTGCCGCTTTTCTATCTCGTCGCGGAGAGAGATGATGCCCCGGGGTTCTTTGTCATTGGGATGGTTGTGATTTTTGCTTCCATGGTGATTGCAGTGTTTGCTGCAGTGCTCCAAAAGCTTTTGAAGGAAGCTATTGATATAAAATCAGAAAATGACTTAACAGTCTGAGGAGAAAACAATGGCGATTATTATTAATATTGACGTGATGCTGGCTAAAAGAAAAATGAGCGTGACCGAGCTTTCGGAGCGGGTTGGAATAACAATGGCTAACCTGTCTATATTGAAAAATGGAAAGGCGAAAGCGGTTCGATTATCAACATTAGAGGCGATCTGCAAGGCTTTGGATTGTCAGCCTGGCGATATTTTAGAATACAAAAGTGACGAGGAGACTTAAGAAATAAATGAACGGTAGAGGCAGGGCTCTTTTCTCAATCTTTATGAGGAGGGGGCCTTTTTGATGTGCAATGATTGGAGGTGGGAAATAAAAGGGGGTGATATATTAAAGATAAAAAATAATTGTAATACAATTAAAATATATTGTAAAACGATATATTATGTGCTAGATTGAATCCAGAATATTAACTTTGTGAGGTGCAGTTTATGAAACGAGAAACACTCTTTTTGAAGATAGTTGTAATTCTTATTGGACTCCCGGTTCTTGCTTTGTGTATTTTTTGGTTACCTACGATTCCTAATAAGGCAGCTGGAGATTATCCCGTATATTTAGTTTATCCCCTTCTTATAGGAGTTTATGTAACGGTGATAGCCTATTTCGTAGCTTTATATCAGGCATTAAGACTTCTAAGCTACATTGACAAGAACAAAGCGTTCTCTGAACTATCTATTAAGGCTTTAAAAAATATAATTTACTGTGCAATCATCATCAGTATCTTATATGCGGCGGGTATGCCACTTATTTACGAAATGGCACAGGAAGCTGATGCACCAGGTCTAATTGTACTCGGACTTGTCATGACTTGTGCTCCAATTGTGATTGCGGTCTTTGCTGCTGTTCTTCAAAAGCTCTTGAAAAATGCCATAGAAATAAAATCAGAAAATGACTTAACAGTCTGAGGTGAATGTAATGGCGATTATTGTGAATATTGACGTGATGTTAGCTAAAAGAAAAATGAGCGTTACAGAGCTTACAGAAAGGGTTGGAATAACAATGGCCAATCTTTCTATATTGAAAAATGGAAAAGCAAAAGCGATTCGTTTATCGACGTTTGATGCGATTTGTAAAGCTTTAGAATGTCAGCCTGGAGATATTTTAGAATACCTAATGGACGAAGATGCTTAAATCGTAATGAGTAATCGACTCCGCAGATTAAAAAGATCAGCATTGCCTGGAAAGGAGAGAGAATCATTTGAAATCAATAACGCAGCTTTTGCATTTTGGCTATCATCAGGCGATGAGTTGCATATTTCCTATTGCGATCTTTGGGACTTTAGCTCTTTCTAACTTAATAGATCTGCCTTACATATACCGATATGATGCCATTCTTATTATATTGCTTATCGTTCAATATCTTATGTACCGTACTGGATTAGAGACGCTAGATGAAATTAAAGTCATCTGTGTATTTCACATTATAGGTTTGCTTCTGGAAATTTATAAGATAAGAATGGGGTCATGGTCATACCCTGAACCCGGGCTAACCAAGGTGTTTGGAGTGCCACTGTATAGCGGGTTTATGTATGCGAGCGTCGCGAGCTATATGTGTCAAATTTGGCGTAGACTGAAAATGGATATGACGGGTTGGCCGGGACTTGCTGCTGCGGGATCGCTCGGAGCAGCTATCTATCTTAACTTTTTCACGCATCACTTCATTCCTGATTTTCGCTGGTGGCTAAAGGGGCTTGTACTCATTGTTTTTTGGAAAACTTGGATCATTTATCGGGTACGAAACACTACTTATCGGATGCCCTTGACACTGGCTTTTTTCTTAGTAGGTTTCTTTATCTGGTTAGCTGAGAATATCGCTACATTCTTTAATGCTTGGAAATATCCTGATCAGAATCAGGTATGGCATGTGGTTAGTGTTAGTAAGATCAGTTCATGGTTCCTTCTGGTCATTATTAGTGTCATTATAGTTGCTCAGCTTAAACATGTTAAAGCTAACCGTAAAGCGAAAGAGTAGAGTATTGGCTTCAAAGGAAATAGTAGTACATGGAGTAAGAACAAATTAGTGTTGAGGAGGAGATGAGATGGAATATACAGATTTGAAAGAATTGCAGGATGTATTTTTCTTTGGTCTAATAGAGCCAGAGGTAAATCAACTAAGGTTATCTTTTTGTAAAAGCAAAGTTAGTGATATAGCTGAGCCACTTATGGATGGTGAGAAAAACTCTCCCATAATACAAGTTGATTTTCACTCCTATATTGCATATTCGATTAAAAATGAATTCTTTACTTCTTGGGATGATTACGAGGAATTTGACGGAAATACATTTAGGATTTATAAGAAATCAAGGTATCTTGATTTTATTTCTAATAGAATATTCGCATCAAAGGATTTTCCAAAACCATATAAGCACTATGGGATCTGTTGTATTGACCATGTCGTTGATATTATTTCAACATCGGAACCAGTTGTAAAGGAAATGAAATAGATTTGAATATCTTTCAAATGCAGCTTAAAAAGCCGATGGTGCACATTGATATGCTTGTCTTTTTTAACGATTAGAGTTATTATGGATTTTCAAAGTCGTTAATGGAGGTGCTGAATGAAATATTCCCAAGCGACAGACTATGCGCTTCATGCAATGCTTTATCTGGTGACGGCGGCGTCCGATAAGCCTGTAGGCGTTCAATTACTTGCTGAGAAGCTGGGTGTTTCGCAAACCTATCTGTCCAAAATGATGACCAAGCTAGTCAAGGCTGGATTGATTCAATCTGCACCCGGTGCAAACGGTGGGTATCGTCTCCGACGGAAGTCCGAAGAGATCTCTTTTCTGGATATTATCCATGCGATCGAAGGGACTGCATCTTTGTTCGAATGTAGCCTGGATCACGGTAGCGAGTGCTTGATTCAACAGGTTGTGATTGACGCTGAAAGACAGATGGAGCAGTACTTGGAGAACAAGAAAATTGCAGATTTGGCGAAAACAATGAAGACGGAGTAAAGATCCGTTCTTTTTTGGAAACAATTAAAGATAATATAAATCCGTAATGACTTTAATATAAAGGGGAATGAAATATGACGGAATTCTGGGAATCAAGCTTTATAGAAAAACAAACAATGTGGGGATTTGAACCTACAGACTCTGCGATCGCCACTAAGGACTTTTTCCTTGAGAGGAATGTTAAAGACATATTGGTACCAGGGATTGGATATGGCAGAAATGCAAAGGTTTTTATTGAGAGTGGGATAAATGTAACGGGTATTGAGATTTCTCAAACAGCGATTGATTTGGCGAGAGAAAATGGACTTGATATTAGCATTTTTCATGGTTCAGTGAATGACATGCCTTATGATAATAACCTCTATGAAGGAATATTTTGCCATGGCCTTATTCATTTGTTGAATAAAAATGAAAGAGAAAAGTTCATTAAGGATTGCTACAACCAGTTAAAGCCAGGTGGTTATATGATTTTTACAACAGTTTCGAAAAAAGCGCCTATGTTTGGAAAAGGTACTCTATTGGATAAAAATTATTACGAGACAGATTATGGCGTAAAAATATTTTTTTATGAGGCTGAATCCATTACACAAGAGTTTGAAACCTATGGACTAGTTGAGTTCTCTGAAATTGACGAGCCCCACAAGGACATGATCAATAAACCGTCGATAAACTTTTTAATGATAAAATGTAAGAAAGAACTATAGAAAAATTTGGACGTATCGAAGATAATATATCTCAAAAGAAAGCAGGTGTTATGAAGATGAGCAATATTATTGATTATTACTCTAGCTTTGACGAGTGGGGCAGGCTGGATAGAGAACCTTTAGAGTTCATAATTAATCTCCATTATATCAAGAAATATATGCCATCAGCTGGGAAGGTGCTGGATAATGGCGCAGGACCCGGTAAATACGCAATGGAACTGGCTAAGCTCGGATATACAGTAACCCTTTCAGATATCACACCTAAATTAGTTGAAGTAGCAACGAAAAAGGCAGCTGAACTAGAATTAACTGAGCAATTTGACGGGTTTTATAACTTAAATGCTATAGATTTAGAAGGAATACCTAATGAGAATTATGATGTTTCATTGATGCTTGGTCCTTTGTATCATTTGCAGAAGGAAGAGGAACGAATTTTAGCAGTAAAAGAGTTGCATCGCGTGACCAAGCAAGATGGCTTAGTATTTGTGGCTTTTCAAAGTCGAATGAGAATGACCATTAATTCGTTACAATCCCCGCAGCAATGGAAACCGAACGATAATATGAACACCATCAATGAATTCTATGAGAGTGGAATCTTTAATCATAGTGACAAGGGCCGGTTTACAGGTGCTTATTATTTTAACATTGATGAGATTCAGCCTTTCATGGAAAGGAATGGATTTGAGTCGATAGATTTAATTGGTTCATCAAGCATTGCAGCCATGTTATCTGCAGAGCAGCAACAGTATTGGACTCACCAAGAGGGGGAAGAGAGCTTGATTAACTTTCTCATATACAAAGCAAATGATCCTTCAATCTTGGGCATCTCATCACACTTGTTATACATCGGTAAAAGAAAATAAAAAAGAGCGTCAGTTTCTTAACTGGCGCTCTAAATTTTATAAATGACTGATTACCTTACAGATGTAGTGTGTAGCGGTTCGCTTTACTCAACCCGCGGATCATTTCGATTTCCTCTGAAGACAGTGGGGCTGACTTAGCAGCCGTTACATTATTCTTCAATTGCTCCATACTACTCGCTCCAGGGATAATAACCGCCACAGACGGATGACCAAGCGGATAATGAAGCGCCGTTTGTGCTAGGGGGCGTGAGTGACTCGTTTCCTGCACAAGCTGATTATGCAACTTCAGAAGCTCCTCACTACTGTAATCTAAGTACTTCTTCTCTGCCTTGCTGCGGCCATTCTCCGAAAGGATGCCACCCGCCAAAGGACCCCGGGCAATAAGACTGATCCCATGCTCGGCCAGCAGAGGGAGAATTTCTTCCTCAGGACGTCGATCTAAAATGCTGTATTGACTCATTACACTGACTATATTTGATTTTTTTACATATTCTCTAATCACATTAGGTCGAATAGAAGAGATCCCATAATATCGGATTAGCCCCTCTTGCTTAAGTTCTTCAAAGGCTTCAATAGTCTCATCCATCGGATCATCAATTGTTCCGCCATGCAGCTGATACAGATCGATATAATCCGTTTGGAGGCGTCTTAGGCTGTCTTTGACTGCGGATTTAATATAGGATTTTGATGGATCCCAGCTCCAGCCTTCTTGACCTGGAATTCTGCGGTTACCCACTTTTGTGCTCAATATCACCTCACCGCGGCGGTGGCGAATCGCCTTACCAATGATCTCTTCATTACGACCCTCATCATACAGATCGGCTGTATCTAAAAAGTTAATGCCTTGATCGAGCGCTTCATGGACGATGGAAATGGCTTTTGCCTCATCCGTACCTAAGGACATGCATCCGAGTCCTACTTCACTTACATATAAATCAGACTGGCCCAAGCGATTTTTATTCATAGGGTGTTCCTTTCTAATTCCGTTGTTTGTTATATTATAACGCCTTAAAGCATCGAATTCGAATGTAAAAGAATGATTTCCTTTGACATTATAACCTAGAAGCATTATCGTCATAGCATATGTTATTTACTAGATGATGATGGATAGGGAGAGACTTGAACATATGGAACAAGCAATGTTTGCAGGTGGTTGCTTTTGGTGCATGGTTACACCGTTCGAGGAGTTACCAGGTATCCAAGGGATTGTATCGGGATATGCTGGAGGACTAACCGAGAACCCAACGTACGAAGAAGTCAAAACAGGAACAACAGGACATTACGAGGTGGTACAAATTACGTTTGATCCAGCGCTTTTTTCATACGAGAAGCTGCTTGAATTATATTGGCCTCAGATTGATCCCACGGATGACGATGGACAATTTCAGGATAGAGGGACACAATACCGGACAGCCATCTTTTACTATAATGAAGAACAACGTTTAGCAGCCCTTGCCACGAAGGAGCAGGTTGCTGTGAGTGGCAGATTCTCAGGTCCTGTCGTGACGGAAATCCTTCCAGCGCCAACCTTTTATCGGGCGGAAGAATATCATCAGGACTATCATCACAAGAATCCCAAGCATTATAAAGAGGATCGTGAGCAATCCGGACGGGATACCTTTATCGCGAAACACTGGTAATCGTAGAAACGGAATTTCTAAAGAAAAAGAGCATGGAGCATCCTAAGTCTTTCGTGGCTTACAGGTGCTCTTTTTGCATCATATACAAATTTTATATATTTTAAATTCTACATACTTTCTACACATTTATAGACTAAACTACTCTAAATCAAGCGAGAAATTCAAAATGGAGGGTTTAGGATGAAAAAAATCATACCCATAGTTGCTGTTACATTGCTTTTAAGTGCAGTGTTAGCTGGCTGTCAATCGAGCAATAACTCCCCATCTGGATCAGATAAGAAAGCTTCTATATCGTCAGTGGATCAACCGTGGATCGCAACAAAAAACACGACTCGTATAAATACATCTGACCCTACTGAGGCAGCAATTATTGTTTCACAAACCCTTTGGACTGCACAGACGAAGAACAACAGACCTTCAAGTGTAGTATTAACGGATGTAAGCCATTGGCAGATTGCCGCAGTTAGTGCGGATTTGATCCATCATCCGAATAATGGCCCTATTCTTTTTACAACTAAAGAGGGTGTTCCTGAGGCAACGATAGCAGAGCTTAAGCGATTGAATCCTTTAGGCGCAGAAGGTAATAATGGTGTACAAGTAGTGCTCGTCGGACCCATGGCTTCCAATGTCGAAGAACAATTAAAGACACTGGATCTGAAAGTAGACCGAATTGAAGGGGACGAGCCGGCAGCTATAGCACAAGCCATTGATACTTATTATGCAAAAGCTTCCGGTGAACTTCCAAAGGCAGTCATTGTAGGTTCTATGGATAGTCCTGAGTACACACTGCCTGCAGTGAATTGGATCGCCCATATGCCAGAGCCGCTTCTCTATGTAACAAAAGATGAAATTCCAGGCCCTACGGTTAATGCTTTGAAAGAGCGTGGAGGTTCGGCTACGATTTATATCTTAGGACCTGAAAAAGTTGTATCTACAGCAGTAGAAAAGCAATTACAGGAATTCGGCACAGTAACCCGTATAGCTGGAAAAGACATTTATGAGAATGCCATTGCTTTTGCTACTTTTAAGGACGCCAGCAACGGTTTCGGCTGGGGCATAACGACGCCTGGCCATAATTTGTCTTTGTTGACTACCGACTCAACGATGCTGGCGATCGCCGCTGCACCTTTTTCTCATTTAGGGAAACATGCACCGCTTATCTTTACTGAAAAAGACGGGTTGCCAGATTCCGTGATGGAATATATGATGACCCTTCAACCTAAATTTCAAGATTCGCCAGCAGAAGGTCCTTATAACCATACTTGGTTAACAGGGGACATCAATACCATCAAAGAGAGTGCCCAAAGCGAAATCGATGATATGCTGGAAATCTCTCCGGCTGCAGGCGGCAATTCCCATTCCAGTCACTAGGCAATGAAGAGGGTGAATGACTTGAATAAGCTCCAGGTACTGATCGTTGATGATGAATGGAATATGCGAAATTTAATTCGGATTTATTTAACAAAAGAAGGAATAACGACTAGAGAAGCGTCAACGGGGCATGAGGCACTCACTTTGCTGAAACAACATAACTTTGATCTAATCCTGCTGGATGTGATGATGCCAGATATGGATGGCTGGCAAGTCTGTAAAACCGTTAGAGAGGTAAGCTCTGTCCCCGTTCTAATGCTGACAGCTCGTTCGGAAACTAAGGACAAGGTTCGTGGTCTCGGCATAGGAGCGGATGATTATCTCACCAAACCGTTCGAGTCAGAGGAATTAGTGGCAAGAATTTATTCTTTGGTACGGCGTTCAATGCTTACATCGACCCAACAACCTCAGAAAAAGGTTCTGAGCTACCCTGAGCTAGCGATTTACCCGGATGCTCGTGAGGTGTATATTCTGGATACAGCGGTTGAATTTACACTCAAGGAATTTGATCTGCTAACGGCCTTGGCGCAAAATACGCACCGTGTCTTTACGAGAGAAGAACTAGTGGAGCGTTTATGGGGCAACGATTATGAGGGTGAGAACCGTGTCATCGACACGCATATTAAGAATATCCGCGAGAAATTACATAAGGCGGGTCTCTCTTATAATCCTGTTCAAACGGTATGGGGGTTAGGTTATAAATTTGAGATCCCAGGTAATCATCTATGAAGAATAATATGATCGGACTGAAGCTCGGGTCGGTTATTATGTCTGTTTTTTTAGTTGTTTTGCTAATTCTTGGGATAACGATAGACCGAATGTTTACCAGCTTTTATTATAACGAGATGCAAAAAGAAACTGAGGAGTTAACCTCGCATTTTATCGGAATGGCTGAATCACCGGATAGTTCAAACGAGCAGATGATGAGTGCTTTTGCAGAATTTTCGGACGTGAGTATATTTAATATTTCAAAAGACGGTAGTGTCATTCTCCATTCGGGTGTTCATGACCGCGCAGATCGTTCATTCATCAATGCTTCGGATATTAGTCGGATATTTGCCGGAAAAAGTGTGAATTTTGAGTATACAGATCCTACCGGACACAGATATTTCATCACTGGAAAACCAATTTCAAATGGTCAAACTATCCAGTCTGCACTATATGTAATGTCCTCTACAGAGAACATGAAGCAATCCTTGGCTTCTATCCGTAATCTGCTGTTGCTCGCAGGAATTGGGGCCTTTATATTGGCACTAGGGATCACGGGAATCATTAGTTTATTGTTATCCAGGCCGCTGATCAAGATGCAGAAGGCGACTAGAAAAATTGCTGCCGGTGAATTGGAAACGAGACTTTCCATACGGAGTAACGATGAAATCGGGTTTTTGGCAGGAGCTATTAACGACCTTGCTGTAGATCTGCAAAGATACAGGGATACGCGTCAGGAATTCTTAGCCAACATTTCTCATGAACTACGAACACCCATCACTTATTTGAAGGGGTATACCAAGGTTGTAAAGGATGGACTTTATGAGACCGAAGGGGAACGAGATCTGTATTTGGATATTATCCACCAGGAAGCGCATCGGCTTGAGCATCTGGTAGAAGATTTATTTGAACTGGCAAAGATGGAAGAAGGTAAAATCACACTTACGCTGGACTGGATAGATCTTAAGTACATGACAGAACAAGCGGTACGAAGAGTGGAATTGAAGGCTAAAGAAAAGGGACTTCTGCTGAATATTACGTATCATGGAGATTCGTGTAGGGTTCGTGGAGATGAAAAGCGTATGGAACAGATTATGATGAATCTTCTGGAGAATGCGATCCGCTATACGGATGCAGGTGAGATTACTGTCCATGTAGATGAGGATGTCGATGGGGACTCCGTTTTATTTATTGTGGAAGATACCGGTATAGGTATTCCTGAGGTAGAACTACCCTATGTCTTTGAACGATTCTACAGAGTTGAGAAATCACGATCCAGGCAATATGGTGGAACAGGACTTGGACTATCCATTGTTAAAAAGCTTGTGGAATTACACGGCGGTAAGATTCGAATTACAAGTCAGCCTGGCATTGGAACTCGTTGCGAGGTGCAGCTGCCTAGATTACCATTCGTCGAAAAGTAAGAGCCGAAAAAGACTTCGCGTATTTACGCGAAGTCTCTTTTTATGTGCAATCTACTAAACTATTTTGCTGGCTCAAGCTCTTCAAGTGCCCACTCACAAAATTGTATAGAACTCTCCATATCAAGCACTCGTTTACGGATGAGTAAATAACGTCCAAAAGTCGAAGCTTTTAACTCACGAGTCTCCCTTCGTTCATCACGTAAGACATCGTTGGCTTTCAGCAAGATCTTGTAACGTTCTAGCTCGCTTTTACAAAACGCCGCACGTTGCTGCAGAAGGGCCTTTGCTTCCTCTGGTTTGGAGAGCCATAAACTATACAGCTTAAAATGTAGCTCGTCCCGTAGAACTGGAGGTTCAGCTGGGGTTTCCACCCAATTACGTAATTGCTCTAGTCCTGCCTCTGTAATGGAGTACTCCTTCTTGTCCGGCTTATCGGATTGCTCAATAAGCTGATATGAAATGTATCCTTGCTGCTCCATGCTCATTAGAAGAGGGTAGATTTGACTATGTCCGGCCCGCCATAACGGTTTGATATTCTGAGTTAATTCATATCCAGACAACGGGTTAGCAGTAAGTAAAGCTAGAAGTCCGTAAGACAGTGTATTCATTACTCTGATACCCTCCAGTTATTATAAATCCGTTTATATTGTGAATTTTGGGGATATGTCAAGATTGACATATTATCCATACAATTATAACATTATTTAAGTTAATTGATATATGTAAAAGTAGACATATGAAAAGATATAGGAGGGTTAGCGTGGACGTTAAACAAGAAAGTAAAATTCTCTTTTGGCCTATAATGATTGCCATATTCTTCGGAAATTTCGTCTCTGTTTTAAGTACAACAACTATCAACATTGCTGTTCCTCTTTTAATGAATCATTTCCATTCGAGCCTGAACACTATGCAATGGATGGTCACAGGTTTTATGCTAGCTACGGGTGTAACTGCACCGCTTGCCGGTTATCTTGGAGGCAGATTCAGCTATAAGCGACTTTATTTATTCGCCTTGACGGGATTCACCATATTCTCCTTACTCTGTGCAATAGCCTGGAATCCTACAACTTTGATTGTATTTCGGATGCTTCAAGGCTCTTGCAGCGGGCTGATTATGGCCTGTACGATGACGATTATATTCCAAGTGATTCCAGCTGAACGCAGACCTTTTGCCGTGAGCTTGTGGTCACTGTCCGCGATGGTTGCCCCAGCTATAGGGCCGACATTTAGCGGATGGTTACTTCAGTATGCAAGCTGGCACTGGTTATTTTTAATTAACATTCCCATTGGGATCATTGCTATTATTCTGACCGTAACGTTAATTCCTTACTATCGAATGAATGTTCCGAAGTCATTTGATATTCCCGGATTCCTTACCGTTGTACTGGGGAGTTTATCATTGCTAACCGCATTTAGCCAAGGTAACAGCTGGGGATGGGGTTCATGGAAGACTATTTTATTAATACTTGTGGGGATAGCTCTTCTAGTTTACTTTGTCTTGCACGAGCTCAAGACGGAAGTACCGTTGCTGAATTTACGTGTCTTCCGAAATCGCCGCTTTACTGCCATGCTAAGTATCTATAGTCTGGTGACGATAGCGATGTATGCTGGAACCTATTTAACACCATTGTTCTTACAGACGGTAGAAGGAGCAACAACACTAAAGACCGGGCTTATCTTATTACCATCTTCGATCCTCCTTGCATTGTTAAGCCCAATTGTGGGTAAGCTGTATCCGAAGTTCGGACCTGTGAAGTTAATTTCTGCTGGTATTTTATTTATTTTCATCGGTTTATTCATGATGAGCCGGCTGCATACGAACGTTTCTTACAGCTTTGTGATGTGGGCGATGGTCGTTCGCAATTTAGGGATTGGATTAGCTAACGTCCCGAGCAGCACTGCGTCTATGGAGGAAATTCCAGTCGAATGGTCAGGTCATGCCACATCGATCAACAACTGGGTTCGGAATGTGTTAAGCTCACTTGGGATTGCGGTGTTCACTTCTATTTTGTCCACAAGATCCATACTGCACTCTAAAGAATTGATCAATTCAGGTGCAGATAATGCAGATACGATAAGATTATTATCGTTTACCATGGGTGTGAATGATGTATTCGTAGTCGGCTCAATCATCGTGTTGCTTGGATTACCACTTATGTTTTTATTGCGCAAGAAGCGTAGTGTGATTTCTGTTCAGAGTGCGGGATAACCTTCGCTTCACATTAGAAAAGCAGACCAAGGGCTAAACCTTGATCTGCTTTTTTATGTTTTATACCCTTAGTTAGTGCGTCATGTCGCCCATTCCACCCATGCTGCCTACAATTTCCGGATTGATCATCCCGAAGATCATCGCGATATGCGCTACAATCAAGAATCCACTGATGAATATAAAATGAAGCTTCATTTTCTGTTCATCTGTTCGTTTACGAGCGATCAGACCAAGATCTAACAAAGCTAGCGGTAATAAGAAAAGCACTCCGCTCAAATAGAAGCCTACGGCTACTACGTCAACCCATGTGTGCCACTCACCATTCACTGTCAAAGGGATGAATGCGGTAGGAAACAAGTAGAGGAATACGCCTGTGAAGTACAACCCAGCCAGAATGCTACAGATTTTGTTAAAGGTTCGTAAAGAGCTCTTTAGATTTTTGGTGAACAAGATAATAAACTCTGTAACGGTGATCGTCTCAGCAAAAATCACAGGGATCGCCATGAATAAAATCAAGTTCCAAGGCTGATTATCTGCTAGCAAAGACATATAATGGGTCATATTCATAAAATACTCCTCCGATATATAAAAATAACTTTCGCACTGATCGTATTAAAGAAGTATGTGGAAAGTATGTAGAAACGAATGTATTATAAATACATCCATTAATTACAATCGAGGGGAGCAAGACAGCGTGGGAAGAGGACTACGAAGTATTTTATTTGATTTGGATGGGACATTAACGGACCCTAAAGAAGGGATTACAAAAAGCGTCGAATACGCATTAAACAAATTTGATATTCAAATCGAGCATTTAGATATGCTTCTTCCTTATATAGGCCCACCTCTTTACGATTCTTTTATTGAGCTACATCAGTTCTCAGAGGAACAAGCGCGTCAAGCGGTTATCTTCTACCGTGAGCGTTACAGCGTCGTTGGACTGTATGAGAATAGGGTGATTGATGGTATACCGCAATTGCTGGAAGGTCTTAAGAATAACGGATATTCGTTGTATGTAGCTACCTCTAAGCCTACTGTTTTTGCAGAACAAATTCTTGAGCGTTACAAACTAGATCATTATTTTGATCATATTGGTGGTAGTAATCTAGACGGCACCCGTTCTAAAAAGAAAGATGTGATACAGTACGTCCTCGATCAGAATGCCATTCTTCCAGAAGAAGCTGTGATGATTGGAGACCGCGAACATGATATCATCGGAGCTATTGGTTGTGGAGTAGAATCTATCGGTGTGACGTTTGGCTACGGTCCTAAAGGAGAACTAGAGCATGCTGGAGTAGATCATATCGCTTATCGAGTAGAAGAAATTGCGGCTATCATCCAACATATATCATTAAGAGAGCGGTGTGCGAAATGATCCAACCTCGTAATTCAATTTTGGAGGGCAACACAGTCAAGCTGGTTCCAATGGATGACAGCCATGTAGAAGGGCTAGCGAGAGTATTAAGAAATCCAAACATCTGGGAATTTACCTGGCGAAAAATAACGTCGGACGAGCAGGTGCAGGATTTAATCACAACCGCATTTGCAAATCAAAACAATGAATCGCAAATTCCATTCGTCATCATTGATAAAGCTACTGGACAAATCGTCGGTACCACTCGAATCATGCATCCGGATTTGGTTCATCGTAATGCTGAAATCGGATGTACTTGGATCTCGCCTGAATATTGGAGAACTAGTGTGAACACCGAGGCTAAGTCATTACTGCTTCACTATTGCTTTGAAGACCTAAGGCTCATACGTGTAGAATTTACAGTGGTGAAGACTAACTTGAGGTCGCAAAGAGCAGTAGAACGATTAGGGGCTGTAAGAGAAGGGGTTCTGCGCCAACATAGAATCAGATCTGACGGTTCGATTCATGATAATGTTGTCTTTAGTATTTTGGATAAAGAATGGCCATCGGTCAAAGAGAATCTGCACTATTTATTAAATGAGAAGTACGCGTGATTTGATAAAAGAAGCAAAGAGTCCCTCTCATATTGAGAAGGACTCTTCTTCTATAGATCAGCCACTTGGCTGCTTATGGTTATTGTTTAGGGCTTACAAGAATCTTCACTTGATTTTTTTCTTTTAAAAGCGCCTCGAACCCATGTTCAATCACTTCGTTCAATTTGATTCTTTTAGTCACTAATTTGTCCGCAGGGAAGTAACCTTGTTCCATCAGGCTAATTACTGCTGGGAATACATCACGGTATCCGATAATACCCGTTAAATTACGTTCTTTAAGTACGATGTTGTTAGGTGTAATCGTAGCATCTTTCTCGAAAATACTAACGATCATAATTTGACCACTTAATTTAGTGGAATTGATAGCTTGTGTTAGAACGGGAGGGACACCTGTGACTTCAAAAGCAACATCCACGCCACCATCTGTACGTTTTTGAATTTCCTCAACCACATCATATTGCTTAGGATCGATTACGATACCCCCAAGCTCCTCAGCCTTACTCTTACGTTCCTCAGAAAGCTCTACAACATAGATCTCAGCCGCGCCAGATGCTTTCAAAGCTTCAATTACAAGCAAACCGATTGGACCCGCACCGAATACTACAGCTTTATCTCCAACCTTCAATTGACTGGAACGAACAGCATGCAGAGCCACTGCAGAAGGTTCTACCAGAGCACCTTGCTCATAGGATAAGCTGTCAGGAATTTTGTGGACCATATGTTGGTCTGCTGCAACGTATTCTGAGAATCCACCGCCACCACCGGCGAGACCTAGGAAGCCCATTTTCTCGCAAAGATTGTATTTGCCTTGTCTGCACGCCACACATTCTCCACATGCATATACAGGTTCGACGACGACTCGATCACCAACATTAAACTTGCTAACCCCTTGGCCTACTTCAACGATTTGTCCGGAAAATTCATGGCCCATCACGATTGGAGCTTTTTCGCCTGTGAGGGGATGAGGCGTGCCTTCAGGAATGAAAATTGGACCGGCAACATATTCGTGAAGATCACTGCCACAAATTCCGCACCATTCCACTTTAATTTTCACTTTTCCTTCAAGCGCAGCGGGTTCATCAATCGTTTCTAAACGTAGATCTTTGACGTTATGCCATCTTAATGCTTGCATATCATTCATCTCCTAGATTCATAAATTGATAATAAATAGTGTGTTTATTCCGGAAAAGAGGAAACGTTTCCGAATCAAATATGTCACATAATTTTCATATTGTCAAATTTAAATACTAAAATATTAATATCGAAAATTAGTGAAAGTTTTCACCTAAACTCAGCGATATCAGGCATATATAGACTGTATTGTACTTGCTACAAGTGCTTTTATAAGCACATGTATGTTATAATAAATATATTGGAAAAACGGCTTAAAGGAGACGGGCAGATTTAATAATAGCAATGATAACGGAAACGATTCCGAAAATGAGGGGACTATCAACTTGGCTAATAAAAACAAAGTAACCATAGAGGATGTAGCAAAAAAAGCGGGAGTAGGGATTGCTACTGTCTCCAGAGCAATAAATAATTCCGAGGGAATCAGTTCCAAGACAAAGGCATTGGTTCTTCAAGTGATCGAGGAGATGGGATTTACCCCAAACACCTCTGCACAAAGCCTAAAGATTCGCCAAACGAAGCAAATTGCCTTGGCTGTTCCTGATATTCGAAATGCTATCATTCCAGATATCGCCTGGTCCGTGGAGCAAGCCGCTAAACAGGACGGTTATCGAGTCATTCAGATTAATACTTCCGGAAATCCGCGGACAGAGCTCGAAACGATTCGTGAGATCAAGAAATTACATGTCGATGGACTCATTATCATGCCTCTTGCTTATCCAAAGACGATGGTAGAGCTAATTAATAAATCTAGTGTTCCGGTCTCCATCATTAACTACGGTAAGCGTATTACGGAGAATGTGAAAGCAGATATCGTTAGCCTGTCACGTTTTGAAGGTCAGCTAATCATGGAGCATCTAAATAGTATTGGTCGAACTAGAATTGCTTATGCGGGTGCTCAGAAAGATCTCATTGAGGATCGATATCTTGCTTATCAGCAGGCTTTGAATCAAGTGGATGTTGCTTTGGTTTATTTTGGAGAGGATTTCTCCCTTCAAACGGGGGTACAAGCCGCAGATTATTTCTACAGCCTGACCCATATGCCAGATGCAATATATGCTGTAAATGATATGGTCGCTATAGGGATTGTAAACCGTTTTAAAGAACTGGGTGTGTGTGTTCCAGAAGATGTAGCTGTGGTTGGGGTAGATAATAACTCTTGGACAACCATCACAACGCCTCAAATTAGTTCCGTTTCTATCATGGGGAATGAAGTGGCTCGATTAGCTACGCAGCTTCTTTTACAACGGATACAGGATAATATTACTGGAGAGTATCAGAGGGTGCAGCTTGATCCGCGTTTAATCGTGCGAGAGTCCAGCGTTTCTGTTAGACGGAATACAACAAGTTGATAATATACTCTAAACCCTGTTAGACTTAATACAAAGTAAGCTGATGGGGTAATAAGAAATGAGGAGAATATTATGGCTAATATATACAAAAGCATAACTGATTTGATTGGCAACACACCGTTATTGGAAATTTCGAAATATAGTAAATCTCAGAATGTTGAAGCGAAAATTCTTGCCAAGCTAGAGTCTTTTAATCCTGGAGGTAGCGTTAAGGATCGTATAGGTTATGCGATGATCAAAGATGCTGAAGATAAAGGTTTAATTCATAAAGATTCTGTAATTATTGAGCCAACAAGTGGCAATACCGGCATCGGCCTTGCCATGGCAGCGACCAGTCTTGGCTACTCGCTGATTATCGTTCTTCCGGATACGTTTAGTATTGAACGCCGTAAGGTAATGGCTGCACTTGGTGCTAAGCTTGTATTAACACCTGGAGCTGAAGGGATGAGCGGTGCTTTGAGAAAGGCGGAGGAATTGGCTGCTGAAACCCCACATGCATACATTCCACAACAATTCAGCAATCCAGCTAACCCTGAAATTCATAGAACAACAACTGCAGAGGAAATATGGCGGGATACGGATGGGAATGTTGATATTTTTATTGCGGGTGTTGGTTCTGGCGGCACCGTATCAGGGGTTGGGGAAGCTTTGAAGGCTAAGAATCCTTCGGTGCATATTGTCGCAATCGAGCCATTTGATTCACCAGTCCTATCTGGGGGCAAGCCTAGTGCGCATGGGATTCAGGGGATTGGGGCTAACTTCATTCCGGAGATTTACAATAAAGAGGTTGTTGATGAGATTTTTCAGGTGAAGAATAAAGACGCATTTAATGTAGCGCGTGAAATTGCCAAAACCGAGGGATTGCTTGTAGGGATCTCTTCTGGTGCCGCGGTATACACAGCCACAGAAATTGCTAAACGTCCAGAAAATAAAGGGAAGACGATTGTGGTGATTTTGCCGGATACGGGTGAACGTTACTTAACAACTACTCTGTTTGATTTTAATGAATAGCTTGAACCAACCTATGACTTGAAGTTGATACAAATTTGGAGGCTCAGCGGAATGCTGAGTCTTTTTGTGTATTTAGTGATTGAAGAGTGATCAATTCAGCCCCTTATTTTCCCAATGGCTATGGTACAATATAGCATAAATCGTAGAAGTTCTAAAAAAGGAGTATGAAACGTGTGAATGTGTTCAAAAAAGTTAGAAATAATTATGTGATTTGGCATGCCAATCGTATTCAGTTACTGGATTTTCCTTCAAGCCCTGTCGTTAGAAAACAAGTGATTTTCTCAGGTAGAGTTCAAAATGTGGGATTTCGGTTAGAAATATATACGATTGCAGTAAGAATGAGATTAACGGGTAGGGTAAAAAATTTAAACGACGGAAGTGTAGAGGTAGAGGTACAAGGAGAAGAGCAGCAAATCTCTTTTTTAGTTGATTGCATGCAATCATTGAAACGGGCATCAGTAAAAAAAGTGACGATGAGCGATCTGCCTATTCATGAGGGAGAGAAAGATTTCATGATAGTGAAATAAGTACATATCGTTTAGCTGAATTGAGAAGTAAATTATATATGGTACTGAAGTATTTGATCAATTCGATGGAAAGTTATTGAGCCACGCGGCTGTACCCGTAGGGTCCTCTTTGAGTTTTATTTGTTTGTTGATTAGTGTTGGAATAATGCTTGGGTTTTTAATTGAAGGGACATCCGTGTTCAGTACAATCATTTTAATGTGGCCGTTGATACATATTGGTCTTGTAATTCTCTCATTTATTGTTGGAGCGCTGCTTTGGGAATTACTCTATGTAATAGCCCTTTTTCCTTTAATATTGTTGCCTATTAATTTAATTGGTGAGGGAATATCATGAGGGTTTCAGTTAAATCGATTAGTTTTTCGTAGAGATCAAAATAAATTATCAGAGTTTTCATAAGCATATTGATTAACCTGATGATTATTATTTTTATTATTATAGCTATATCTAAATCTGAAAGCGCTAATTTTTTTATGTGAATCAGGCGGCCGGGGCTTAATATAACATATTACTGTGTGGTTTATTGAATAGAATAAAATGGAACTATTGCTTAAGCCATGCGTAACCGATAAATAAAAGAGATTATGATAGAGCAGGAGGTACATATGAACTACAGAATTTTCAGAAAAATGCTTCTTACCACACTTGCCACCCTGATGTTAAGTGTTTTGCTTCTTCCGGTTTTAACTTCAGCCAAGACAGCTGTACCTAAGCATACCGGGTCATTTTATGTGAATGATTTTGCAAATGTGATCGACGAGAAAGCTGAGAATTACATGGTGAACTATGGGATTCGATTACATCAGGATACGGGCGCTCAAGTCGTAGTTGTGACAGTCGATTCTACAAATGGAGTTTCGATGGAAGAGTATGCAACTTCGCTATTCAATAGCTGGGGCGTAGGCTCTGCGGATAAGAATAACGGGCTTTTGCTACTGCTTTCTATAAAAGATGATGACTACTGGGCGGTACAAGGTAAGGGTATTGAGGACACGTTGCCTAACAGTAAGATTAAAGATATTCTCTCTCAATATCTTGAACCGGATTTTGCAGCTAAAACTTATAGTAACGGTGCACGTAAAACTTATGGCGCTTTTATCCAAGCCATGGGTGGGACCTGGGTGGAGAATGTCGGCACCAAAAACTATGTATCCGATAATGCCGGTGTACTCAAAAAAGTAACAAAGGATTATTTGAACGAATCTAGCAACAGATATAAAACTACAACTGGCAGCGGAATTTATGTGGTTACTGTAAAGAATGCAGGAGATAAAACACTTCAGGATTATACCTACATGAAGTTTGCCTCCGTTGCTGCTGGCCCTAAGGATGTTATGCTCGTGCTAGACATAGGTGGAGACAACTATCATGTTCTGCAAGGGAAGGACATCGACAAGGTTCTAACTAATGATGCAATCAGCAATATTTTGGATACTGTACTTGAGCCCCAATTTGTGAAAAAAGATTACGGAACGGGAGCTACGGCAACTTCTAATGCTTTGTACAGCTTCTTATTGGCTAGAGCGGATCAATCCGTTGGAGCGACGGGAAATAGTGGAGGTACTACAGCCGCCAATTCTTCCTCAACAACCACTTCATCAAAGGAGACTAGTGTTAGTGTAGGCAAAGGTCTTCTAATTTACTTATTGATATTTGCTCCGCTCATACTGTTCGGATATGGTTTTTCACGACGCAATAAATATATTGAAATGTACGGTTTGCCATTTAATCCGTATAGCCCAAGAAATATTCGTCGGTATGGGATTTGGTACGGTCAAGCGGATTACGGTTATGGTAGACGTTGGCACAGACGTTATAATAATCACCATCATAATCATAGAAACACACCATCCAATAACTCACAGTCAAGCTTCTGGGGAAACAGTGGCGGAGGCGGATCTACTAGAGGTGGGGGAGCAGGACGTTATTCCTCAAGCAACGAGAACCGTGGTGGAGGAGGTTCCAGCAGTGGCGGAGGCGCAGGGAGACATTCTTCAAGTTCTTCCAGCAGCAGTTACTCTAATGATGATAGAGGCTCATCAGGTGGAGGAGGCTCTTCCGGCGGCGGTGGCTCATCAGGTGGCGGAGGTAGCGCCAGCAGTGGTGGCGGAGCGGGAAGACACTAAAAAGGTTGAGGATGAGCGGATTTCCAAGTTATTGGAAATCTGCTTGTTTTGTTTTTTAAAGGAAAATTATTCCTATAACAGAAACTTTTCATGGAAATTATCGTCTATGATAAAGTTAGACATTTATTTTCAAATTCCGAAATAGTCAGGGAGGAAAAAGAAGTGAGCACTTCATCATTACCTCAACGTTCCACCGTACGCAAAAAGAAGCCATCAAAAAAACGTAAGAAACGGAGCTTCTTCCGAACACTATCCAAAGTGTTTTTATTCTGCTTAATTTTGTTGATTGCTGGAGGCGGTTGGTTTTACTTTGCACCTTCGGCTAAAAATCTGCGCTATTCAATCGCTGATACACTGATTACAACGCAGCACCGCTACATGGCTAAATATATTATTGGTGAGGACGGATTAAAGAACAGAGTGACTGAATATAGCGCCCAATTTGAAGAGATGGGGGTCGAAAAGGATACACATACCATTACTTCTGAACCTGAAGTAAAAGAGAAACCACTGGTCGAGATAGAAAATGTCTCAGGTACTGGATATTCAGGATATGTCATGATCGTTAATGATCCTACTAAAGTCCGTTTGGGAATTCCGGATAAAGTAGGGTCAGGTGAGAAAGTAACCAGTATGGTGAAGCGCACAGGTGCTATCGCTGGAGTTAACGGTGGTGGATTCGCTGACCCCAACTGGAAAGGTAACGGCTTTAAACCTATCGGTATTGTGATTTCACAAGGTAAGTTATATTACAACGGTCTCGGTGGCAAGAAATCCACGCAAATCGTAGGTCTTGATAAACAAGGGAAGATGGTTGCTGGAAATTATACTTTAGATGAGATTAACAATATGGGTGTTCAGGAGGCGGTTACTTTTAGCCCTCGTCTGATCGTCAATGGAAAAGGATTAATTAAGAACGCGGCAGAAGGCTGGGGTATTGCTCCTCGAACAGCGATGGGTCAGCGTGCTGACGGAGCGATTATATTTGTTGTTATTGATGGAAGACAACCTACTTATAGTATTGGGGCAAATCTATACGATGTGCAACAAATCCTTCTTAAGCATGGGGCTGTGATTGCGGCAAACTTGGATGGAGGTTCTTCTACCGTTCTGGTAAAAGACAACGAGATTATGAACAAGCCATCTTCTCAATATGGGGAACGATATTTACCTACGGCTTTTCTTGTATTTGAGCACCCTGAGCAAGTCGATATGCCGAATATTTGGAAGGGACTTGACCCCTCCAAAATTGATGCTGCTAAGAAGCGTACACGCTAAAGCACTCTTAATACGTAAATAAGATAAGGATTATCTTGGATTGCCATATGAAAATATGCTACGATATCACCTAGCAAGAACAGAATACAGAACTAACAGGTCTGGAACAGGGGGAATAGGAGTGACGTTGCAACAACTCCGCTACGCTATCGAAATTGCAAATAGTGGCTCCATGAATGAGGCGGCAAAGAAGCTCTTTGTTTCTCAACCGAGCCTGTCCAATGCCATTAAAGAGTTAGAAAGTGAACTGGGGATAACGATTTTTGAGCGGACTAACCGTGGAATCAGTATTTCCGTTGAGGGAATGGAATTCTTGGGTTATGCCCGCCAAATTATTGAACAGACGGAGCTTATGGAGAATCGTTATACGGGGAAAAAGCGTAGTCCGATCTATTTTTCCATCTCTACGCAGCACTACGCCTTTGTGGTTGACGCCTTTGTAAATCTCATGAAGCACAATGACGTCTCAGAATACAACTTTAGCTTGAGAGAGACGCAAACCTACGAGATTATCGAAGATGTACGTACCTTGCGCAGTGATTTAGGAATTCTTTATATTAACGAGAGTAACTATAAGCATATGAATAAACTGTTTAGTGATGGCAATCTGAAATTCACACCACTTTTTAATACCGATCCGCATCTTTATGTTCGAACCGGACATCCGCTGGCTCGTAAGGAAGTTATTACTCAGGATGATATTGTGCCGTTCCCTTATATCACTTTTGAACAGGGTGAGAACAATTCACTGCACTTCTCAGAGGAAATGTTAAGCTTTTCACAAATTGAGAAGAATATTAAGGTGAATGACCGGGCGACACTGACCAATTTATTAATGGGTACGGATTGCTATACGGTAGGCACAGGAATTCTGGCATCCGATCTAAATGGTGATGGACTGAAGACGATTCCTTTTGAGAGCAATGAAGTATTTACGGTTGGCTGGATAGCGCATAAAGATCGCAGACCGAGTGTAATGGCATCTAAGTATATCGAGATTTTGAATGACCTGGTTTCTGGAAGTTATTTTGATCTAAATCATTTTTTACTATAGCAGTAGGAGGATCGGTATGATTAGACCCGTAATTGGCACCCAGAGAAATGCTCCACCCTTTCGATACGATATCGTTGGCAGCTTCTTACGAACGGATGAGATTAAAGCGGCCCGCCTCCAATATGACAATGGTGAAATCACGGGCAGTCTGCTTCATGAAATAGAGAATATTGAAATCGCCAAACTACTGGAACTGCAAAAAGAAGTGGGTTTATTGGCGGTCACAGACGGGGAATTTCGCCGTTCCTGGTGGCATCTCGATTTCTTTGTAGGGATTAAAGGAACTGAGAAGATTAACTTAAATCAAGGAAGAGCGGAAGCCGCTCAGCGCGCGGAATCTTTTCGAATCGTGGACCGAATTGCCTTTGAAGATCATCCAATGATCGACCAATTTATCGCTTTGAAACAAATGGCCGGAGACCGAATTCCGAAAATGACGATCCCTTCACCCGCTTTATTTCACTTTGTGGAGGATTTTAACGGGAATGAAGTTTACCCGGATCAAGAAACCCTATTCCAAGATATTATTGCTGTTTACCGAACTGCAATCCAAGCGTTCTATGATGCTGGCTGCCGTTACCTCCAGTTAGACGATACAACTTGGGGAACGCTGTGTAGTGGCAGACATAGGGCCCATTTACGAAGTAGAGGTACAGATCCAGATCAATTGGCTAAGGATTACGTTAGGCTGATTAACGAGAGCATTGCCAGTTGTCCAGATGATATGACGATCGCGCTTCACGTATGCCGAGGTAATTTCCGCTCCACATGGTTCGCAGCTGGTGGTTATGAGCCTGTGGCCGAAGAGCTTTTTTCGAATACTAAAGTGGATGCTTTCTTCTTGGAGTATGATAATGAGCGGGCGGGCGATTTTGAACCCTTGCGTTTTATTAAAGATCAATTTGTGGTATTGGGACTAGTAACTACGAAACATGGTGGTCTTGAGAGCAAAGAGCAGCTCAAAGCACGTATTGAAGAAGCGGCACAATATGTAGATATTGAGAAGCTTTGCTTAAGTCCTCAATGTGGGTTTGCTTCCACCGAGGAAGGAAATATCCTAACCGAAGAAGAACAGTGGGATAAAATACGTCTCGTAATTGAAACAGCCCAAGAGGTTTGGTTATAAATAAAATAAGTTTTTAGAAGGCTCCTGTTTGATTTAGGGGCCTTTTTTATGCGTGTATTGTGTCAGCTTAGAGGATTAACCTACCAGCGCACTTTACTAGAGCTATTAATCAAGGGTATAATAAGTAACAATTGTTTTTAATTCATGTTGAAAGAGAGCGGGAACAATATGGGTCGTAAGTGGAATAATATTAAGGAAAAGAAAGCCTCCAAAGACGCCAACACAAGTCGCGTCTATGCAAAGTTTGGTGTTGAGATTTATGTAGCAGCCAAGAAAGGTGAACCCGATCCAGAAGCAAACCGGGCCTTAAAGGTTGTTTTAGAACGTGCAAAAACTTACAATGTACCAAAAGCCATTATTGACCGCGCGATGGATAAAGCCAAAGGCAGCGGTGATGAGAACTATGAGGAGCTTCGTTACGAAGGATTTGGACCTAACGGTTCGATGATCATCGTCGATGCACTTACGAATAACGTTAACCGTACAGCGCCTTTGATCCGTTCTACATTCAGTAAGAATGGCGGGAATATGGGTGTCAGCGGATCTGTAGCCTACATGTTTGATTCAACGGCTGTTATCGGTGTAGAAGGTAAAACTGCCGATGAAGTGATTGAGATGATGTTCGATGCAGAACTTGATGTACGTGATGTTCTAGAAGAGGATGAGGCGGTTATCGTGTACGCTGAACCTGATCAGTTCCATGCTGTACAAGAAGTATTCAGAAATGCAGGAATCACTGAGTTTACTGTTGCTGAGCTTAACATGCTACCACAGAACTATGTAACACTTCCTGAAGATGCACAAGCTCAATTCGAGAAATTGATTGATGCCTTAGAAGATTTAGAAGATGTTCAACAAGTGTATCATAACGTAGATTCTGAGGACTAAGAATAACATATAACAAGGCGATGGAGTTCGCCACAACCGTCTCTTCAGACTAATGACTCCTACCAGAGTGTGCTTCACTGGTAGGAGTCTGTTTTGTTGTAGAGACTCATTTATACTGACTTTAGGAGTTGCTGTTATGAATCAATGGTCTGCACCATGGCATGAATTCGTGAAGAAAAGGAGTCATTTTGCACTTTGGAGTACATTTATCAAATGGATTGTACTCGGAAGTGTGGTTGGACTCTTATCAGGAACTGCCTCGGCTTTCTTTCTGAAAAGCTTAGACTATGTAACAGATGTACGTTTAGAGCATCCGTGGCTACTTTATTTGCTGCCTCTTGGGGGAGTATTTGTTAGTTTCTTATATATGCGTTACGGAAAAAACAGCGCTAAAGGAAATAACCTTATTATAGAACAAATTCAGGATGGGACAGAGACCATTCCTTTACGCATGGCACCCTTAGTATTGTTAGGAACACTGGTCACTCACTTATTCGGTGGATCTGCCGGACGGGAGGGAACAGCTGTACAAATGGGAGGAAGCCTCGCGGAGTGGTTTGGAAAATTAATCAAAATCAGCCCGTTGGATCGTAAAATACTGTTAATGTGCGGGATTAGCGGAGGCTTTGGTTCTATTTTCGGAACACCGCTGGCTGGAACCTTATTTGGTCTAGAGGTAGTAACCATTGGACTTATTAGCCAACAGGCATTACTTCCATGTTTTGTGGCTAGCTTTGTTGGTGATCTGGTCACCACTCGATTGTGGGGCGTTCATCATACTCACTATGTAGTGAATGAATTTCCAGCCTTAAATTTATTGATTATTCTAAAAGTGGTATTGGCCTCTGTGATTTTTGGTCTCGTGAGTATGCTTTTCAGTGAACTGACTCATTTTCTAAAAAGAACCTTTACCGCCATGATAAGCAATCCAATGATAAAGGGTGCACTGGGTGGTTTGATTATCATTGCCTTAGTTTTCCTTATAGGGTCCCGTGATTACTTAGGCCTTGGAATTCCATTAATCAAGGATTCTTTTGAGGGAGATGTCTCGCCGTTTGCTTTTTTATGGAAGCTGATCTTTACCGCTTTTACCTTAGGAACAGGATTTCAAGGTGGTGAAGTTACTCCGCTATTTGCGATTGGAGCCACATTAGGCAATGCTTTGGCTGGAATTTTACATGTATATGGACCGTTTCTGGCTGCTCTCGGATTCATTGCTGTCTTCTGTGGAGCTACCAGTACGCCTATCGCTTGCTTTTTAATGGGTATTGAGCTATTTGGTTCAGAGGGTGCTGTATACATGTTCATCGCTTGTGTGGTGAGTTATTTATTCTCCGGACATAGTAGTATTTATACTTCACAGCTTATTGGTGTATCGAAGAGCCAGTTCATTTCAGTTCCTCAAGGGACTAGAATAAGTAATGTTAAAAAAAGAAAATAAATTTGTTGGATTTTTGAAAATATAAGCACCTGACAGAGGATGGTTAGTTCGTAATACGAGCTGACCTCCTCTTTTTTGTTTCAAAAAACAAACCCTCCAATAAAACACCAGCCTTTACTTCATTTGATATAGTGTAAACCTAATATCTGAAATGAGGTGGGAATATGGTTTTATCCGTAAAAGATCTCTCTGTACGATACGGAGATAAAATGGCTGTCCAGGATTTAAGCTTTCATTTAGGTGTAGGAGAAGTAATTGGTTTACTAGGAGCGAATGGTGCTGGGAAGTCTTCGAGTATTGCTGCAATTCTAGGCATTGAAAAAAGCGAATTCCAAGAGCTTGTATTACTTCGGAAATCACCGATCACAGAACGAAAGGAAGTATTTCAAAAAGTTGGGGTGCAATTTCAAGATACGAATTTTCAAGATCGCCTAACCCTTGAAGAAGCTTGTATTCAATGGCGTGCTTTGTACAAAAAACCACAAGCTATCGATCCCTTACTCCATACCTTTGGATTACATGAAAAGAAAAAGCAGGTTGTGAAGTCGCTTTCTGGTGGTGAAAAGCAGCGGTTAGCCGTTTTGTTGGCCCTCTTGCCCAATCCTCAGCTCGTCTTTTTAGATGAATTAACAACGGGTCTTGATACTAAGGCGCGTAAATTGCTGTGGAAACAGCTTTTAGCTATGAAAGAAAAAGGACTATCGATTGTACTCACCTCTCATTACATGGACGAAGTAGAAGCTCTCTGCGATCATTTAATCATTTTAAGAGATGGGAAAACAGTCGCGTCTGGTTCTGTTCAAGAAATTATAAAGCTTAGTGGACAAGTAACGTTAGAGGATGCTTATTTATATTTTTCAGGTGAGGAGGAATGGGAATGAAATTATTTTGGACACTACTAAAAATAGAGGGTAAGCTTGTTTGGAAAGGCATGGATATACTTATATTCGGGATCATACTCCCGATCATATTGGCGACTCTTTTTGGATATGTCATGAGTAAAGAAGTGCCAGCCAGCGGAACATCCATGTTTGAAATCTCCTACCCTGCTGTCATTTGTATAGGGGTACTTGCGACAGGAGTGATGGGTGTACCCCTTACCATTGCTGACTATCGCCACCGGGGGATTTTAAAAAGATTCCAAGTAACACCCGTGTCCCCTTTACACATTTTATTTGCACAAGTTATTATTCAGTTATCTTCAGCACTTGTTTCGTTTATTGGCGTAACTGCTGTATATACTTTATTATTTGATTATGAAATGGGCGGTTCATGGACAGTCTTTCTCCTCACATATGCATTTGTAGTGTGTGCGATGTACAGTATTGGGATTCTTATCGGCAGTGTCGTTCCTGATCAAAAGTCTGCAAATTTATGGAGCTCAGTTGCCTACTTCACAATGCTTCTATTTTCGGGTGCGACGATTCCGTATGAGATTATGCCACGATTTTTTCAATGGGTAATGGATATTTTACCACTTTCACATGGCATTCATTTACTAAAACAAGTTTCAATTGGAGAACCTATTCAGCACTTATTCATTAGCATTATAATTCTTGGTTTATGTATATTGATTGGTATAGGCGGCGCTATCAAATTCTTTAAATGGAAGTGAAGGTGGGACACGGATGTATAGCACCAAAGAAATCGCGAATCTTGTTAACGTACATCCGAATACCGTTCGCATTTATGAAGAGTGGAAGTATATTTCTCCAGTTCCTCGTGCAGAGAATGGATATCGAGTATTTTCAGAGCTCCATTTATTTCAGCTTCAAGTAGCAAGAACAGCTTTTCATTGTGAGATTATTCAAGGTCATAGTCGAGCAAAAGCACGTGCAATTGCAGAAGGCAGTGGTAAAAGCGATTTCAAGCTGGCTTTTAAACTTGCTCATGTCTATTTGGCTCATCTTAAACAAGAATATCAATTAGCTTTAGAAGCGATTCAATTGGTTGAACAGTGGCTCAGTGGCAAGGAATCATCGTCTAATCAAACCTATACTCGGAGTGAAGTCACTCAGTTATTGAATTTATCGCCTGAGATCCTACGCAACTGGGAAAGAAATGGTTTATTAACGGTTCCTAGACTACCGAATGGTTATCGCATTTATACTGAACGAGAATTAAACAGAATGAAGATTATTCGTACATTGCGAGCAGCGCACTATTCAATGAATGCTATTCTTCGACTAATAAATACAGCTGAACAATCAAAGGAACTAAGCATCAAAGAAATACTAGATACGCCTGGAGAGTTCGAAGATATTGTCACGGTAACGGATCGTTTAATTTATTCTCTAGAAGAAGCGATAGATAAAGCAAAAAAAGTTATTCAACTGTTAGAGACCAAAATCAAGTATGATTTCCCGCGCTAAGTTGACAAGTAACGGCATGCGTTTTAAACTGTTACCAAACGAAGGGATGGTTTAACATGATTCATGTAGAAACTGAAAAGTTATGTACAAGAGGCTGCTCCGAACAAACGGATACAAACGATGAAACGTTGTCCGGAGCTTAATCAAAAGCGTAATGCTTTTATATCATCGAAGGATAGTGGTCTAATATAGTGTGAAATTTCATGCTTATTTGGTTATGCTATCTTCCGGTGTTAATGATTAAGAGGCTGTAGACAATTTTCGTCTACAGCCTTTTGTGTTATAGTGCTCAGTTTCTACACTGACATTTGTATGTTTGTGCCGTTCAATCGTGTACTGACAAGCAGAAGGCTTGCACCTAAAGGTGCAATGTCTTCTGCTTTTTTGCGTTCTTAATTAATTCCAGAAAAGAGGAACAGAAAATGAGTTTACTTGAGGTTTCTAATTTATCACATGCCTTTGGAGATAAGGTTCTATACAAGAATGTTTCTTTGGAACTGTACAAGGGTGAGCATGTAGGCGTTGTTGGGCAGAACGGAACGGGGAAGAGTACGTTAATTAGCATTTTGACGGGCGAAGTGATCCCGGATGATGGAGTGATAAAGTGGCAGCCCAATATTACAATCGGTCATCTCGATCAATACGCTGTCATGGACGGAAACCGTACGGTTCATAATTATTTAAGACAGGCTTTCTCAGAATTATATGAGCTAGAACGAAAAATGAATGAGCTTTATGAAACGTGCGCTGTAACTGGCGACGAAACGTTATTACAAAAGGCAGCAGACTACCAGGAACGCTTAGAAGCGCTAGACTATTATTCGATGGAGAGCAACGTCAGTAAGCTGGTTACGGGTCTTGGGATTAACGCAATTGGAATTGACCGTCCCATCGAGCAATTAAGTGGGGGCCAACGGACGAAAGTTATACTGGCCAAGCTTTTACTTCAACAACCTGATGTGCTATTGCTCGATGAACCAACCAATTATCTGGATAAGGAACATGTTAACTGGCTCGCTGAGTATCTGATTGCATTCAATCAAGCGTTCATTGTGGTATCTCATAACTATGCCTTTCTCGATAAAATATCCACTAGTATTTTCGACATTGAGGGTGAAACGATTAAAAAATACCACGGGAAATACTCAGATTTTGTGAAGCAGAAGGAACATTTACGAGAGAGTCATATCCGGCAATATCATGCACAGCAGAAAAAAATAGAAACCACTGAGCAATTCATTCGAAAAAACGGTGCAGGTGTTAATTCCAAAATTGCCCGTGGCCGCCAGAAACAGCTCGATAGGATGGAACGAATCGCTGCTCCGACATTTGTCTCCAAAGCGTCTATTCGCTTTAAGGAGCTTCCATGCATGTCACAAGTGGCGCTTAAAGTGGATCACTTAGTCGTAGGTTACGATAAGCCTTTGTTGCCTAAATTGAAGTTCTCCATTCGCGGTGGTCAAAAGCTGGTGATTACCGGGTTCAACGGAATTGGGAAATCAACATTGCTAAAGACGTTGGTTGGAGAGATCCAAGGGATTAGCGGTAGGTTTCAGTTCGCAGAACAAATTAAAGTGGGTTATTTTGAACAAGATCTAACTTGGGAAGACGATAAAATGACCCCTATTCAGGTGATTTCAGCTTATGATCCCAAACTGACTGTAAAGGAGATACGTCGCTATCTAGCACAGTGTGTTGTTAAAGATAACCTTGTAATACAGTCAATACGTACACTCAGCGGCGGGGAGCAATCTAAAGTTAAGTTGTGCCTATTACTGCTTTCAGAATATAACTTTCTAATTATGGATGAGCCGACCAATCACTTAGATGCTGAAACGAAAGATGCTTTACAGATAGCTCTAATCCAATTTGGTGGAACTGTGATTCTTGTTTCTCATGAAGAACAGTTTTACCAGGGGTGGGTTGATCGTGTGCTTAACATAGGAGATGAAACCAGAAAAATTTACAGTACTGCGGTGATCAATTCGTATAGTTAGTACTTAAACGATATGGTTAAATAACAGGGTAGGTCTTCAATATAATTGAAGATCTACTTTTTTTGGATAAAAGTGAGAGTTTTTCTGATAGGGATCGTCTATACAGTATCGTGCTTCAAGGAGGCTTTAAGGTGAAAGGACATGTACCGAAAGTTGAAAAAAAGGAAGAAAGGCAATGGATCCTAAACGTTCTGGATGGCCATAAGGAAGACTATTCATACCTCGTGAATCGATATAAGAATAAAATCTATGGCCTTTTGAGAGGAATGGGGGCTGATCACCTAGACGCGCAAGACATCACTCAGGAAACTTTTATAAAAGCTTATCGTAAGCTAGCCTCACATGATTTGAATAAAAACTTTGCGGCTTGGTTGTATACGATCGCGACTAATTTACTAAAGGATATGTGGAAAAAAGACCGGCCTACAGCGAGCTTGCCGGATGATCTTATTGAATCTTCTCTTTCAGATAATCCAGAAGAAGAATTCATTCGATCGGAGCATCGCACAGAGCTGCATCAGTTAATGCAGAAGCTACCGCCTAATTATCGTACGACTTTGCTGCTTCGTTACACCAATGATTTAAGCTATGAAGAAATGTGTACGCTCTTAGAGGTTCCTTTAAGTAAGATCCAAAATGATCTTTATCGTGCAAAACAGCGATTGAAGCAAATCATGACACACCAGGAGGTGAAGAGCGATGAAGTGCTTAAGTCCATTTGAGATCGAGCAATACATCCTAAATACACCCACCTTACGGTCTTTGGAGGTCACTGACCACGTTGCTGCTTGTGCGCATTGCAATTTAATCTATCATACGCTATTGGAAGAACAAGGGGAGTGGTCGCAAGCTTTGTTTGAGGAGAAGTTACCAGATTCCTTCACGGCTCAAGTTATGGCTTCAATAGAATTTGTTGAACTAGAGAAAGTAAAGGTTCCTGACAGGAAGCGAAAGAACCCGAAGCTTAAGAGGTTACTGAGATTAACCATGGGTGCGGCATTATTACTGGTTGTACTAAGTGCCGCGATTTTATATTCTGTACCCACACTGGCAGATACGTTACGTTCTCTTTTTGTAAAAGATAATGTGGACATTGGCCTTTTACGAGCACAAGAATTTGGGTTGGTAGAACATCCTAATATTAAGGTGAAGGATAAAGGCTATACGGTCAAAATAGATGAAGCAGTGGCAGATCCTACGCGGGTAATTGTTGCTCTACAGTTGTTCGGACCTGATGGGAAGCATGAGAAAAAGAGGTTAGTCCTAAATGAAGGAAACAGTATTGCGATTAAAGATGATCAAGGGAGGATTTTAGGGAAGTTATCTGATATTGGATTTACCAATGACTTTTACTATTTGATTGTTAATTTTTCTGAACCTTTGCAAACCGATCGAATTACGGTCGATGGTCATATTACTGAATTGGGAAATGTACGAAATAACATCCCTCTTCTTAAAGGAGATTGGAACTTCAATTTTTCAATGGATATGACAGAAGCCAATAAACAAACGTCCTCTATGCCACTATCAGGTAGCTACACTTCTCCGGATGGTTTGACATTGACCTTGAAAAGATTAACTCATATGGTACAAGGTGTCCGTTTTGAATTTGATACGGAGTTGAGTGAAGAGGCGCTAAACCGTTCTCCGGGTGAACTATGGAAGCAGCAAGGGCTGAAATTTCATTTCGAGGATGAGCAAGGGGAAGAGATTCATAGTGTAAATGCTAGGAAATTACCAAATAAGGACAGTGTGATGGCTTTCTCAAGTACCCCAGGAGAAAAACCAGGACAAATACATTGGAGCTATATGTTTAAATATTTACCGCAGGATATGCCATATACTTTTGTTTTCGATGGGTATTCTATTCCAGAGGTGGATGGTTCTAGTGTGCAATTTGAGCCAGCGAAACTGAAAGAACATCCAATACCCTTTGCATTTGATGGGGATGAGCTGATGTTAAATGATTTTACGGTGGAGTCGTCTCCTGATGCGAATGTATCAGCGAAGGAAGGGGCATTACATTTTAGTGGAAGAATGAGAAATGAGTTTATGAATGATGAATGGGTAATCAAGACAACGGACGACAAGGAATACAAACTTACTAAACAAGGAGCATTTTCTATTAAAGGCTCTGGATGGAAGGATGGTTATATTGTAATTGTTCAATCTCAATCAAATAACCAAAAGAAATATTTTGAATTCCGTGCCGAAGGACTAACAAAGATCCCTGATCGGCTTCAATTAATACGTACAATAGTCAACCGGTTGTATACCAATGTAGACTGGTCCGTTCCTATCATGGAAGCTAGCAAAAAGCAGTGAAATCAATTATTTACCTTCCGGATTGTACAAGCAGATAGAAGCTCTGTCGCATCTCTTATACTATCACAATCGAAAAGAGGTGGTAGTATATGACTGCAGCAGAGAAGAGAAGAATTCAAAGAGCTTTGAATGCTTTGCGTAAGCAAAGAGTGGTTCTGAAGGAAAGTCTTAAAAGAATTGAAGCATTGCTTTGCAGATTACCTATGGGTAGTCGTGAAAGATTTGAATTATTAGCAGTAAGAGATTCAATCGTAGAAGCGCTTCGACTGAATGCTATAGCTATAAGAAATTTAAAAGACGTTACTTGTGCTTGTTAATTCGTTGAACTTCTGAACCTTCTGATCCTTGTATCAACGATCAAAGTAAAGCTTTTTCTTGTCACATTAGGAGGATACTGTTTTTCTTTCTTATTGATCTGACGGGTAACGATAGCTCAATAAACACGATAAGGCAGCCGGTCAGTCAATGTGATCGGCTGCCTTTATTCAGCAAACGGGCAGGATAGTTGAAGTTCAAACGCGGGAAAACGTATCATAAATAGGGTTTAACCCCTATACCAAATAAATACTATAAAGGATATGGAAGATGGGACAGAGGGGCCTTTTTTGCGAAACAAGAAATATATACATGGGTCTGTGAAGTTTACAATAGTAAACTAATCATTGAACGTCTAGCATTAAGTATAATGGAACGACGAATTAGGCAGATAAGGCGTACTGCGGGTTGTTTATATTATCCTCGCATAATTTTTTCGAAATGGAGAGTTTATGAAAAAGTCTATTGTTTTTGTATTAACGATACTTATATTATTCTCAGGATTCGCAACACAAAGTTATGCGTCGTTGTCAGATACGCAATCCGGGGCAATACAAGCGTTGCTGGATGATGCCAGTCGTATATCAGGTGTGCCGGGAATGTCAATCTCTATACTTGCTGATGATGAAGTGTTCTACTTTTCTTCCGGGTATGCAGACCGTGAAAGTGGGGTGTCTGCAAGTGAAAATACACTATATGAGTTGGCCTCGGTCAGTAAAGCCTTTACCGGCATGGGTATTCTGCTGTTGGAGGAACAAGGGCTACTGTCAATGACTGACACTGTCCAAAAATATTTACCTTGGTTTACGTTAAAGTATCAAGGGGAACCTGTTGATATGCAAAGCCTTACACTCAATAACTTTCTTCACCATACTAGCGGCCTAACAAATGTTAGGCATTCTCAAAATATTCCACAAGGCAATACACCAGATTTGCTGCAAAAGACTGTGGAAATGCTGGTAGATGCTGAGTTGGCGTTCCCTCCCGGTGAACAGTATAGCTATGGGACCGTTAATTATGACGTATTGGGTTTGGTTATTGAGATTGTGTCGGGACAAAGATATGAAGACTTTATGAGGGAACAGGTATTTCAGCCGTTAGGTCTTCACCAGACGTATGTTTATAAAGAAGATGCTCAAGCCACCGGACAGATGGCACAGGGCTACCGTTCCTCCTTTTTTATGACAACTCCATATAACGCGCCGGATTATTCCGGGAATAAACCCGCAGGCTACATCATTTCTTGTACAAAAGATATGGCGCGTTGGATGGGCATACAGATGGGTATTGTGCAGGACATACCCGAAATATTCCATACGGTTATCGAAAAGTCACATCAGGGGGATATGTCTGTTCCGGCTGTAAACGAAATGTATTATGCGGCGGGCTGGTCGGTAAACGCCAACCAAACGATTATAGAGCACCCAGGGGGCAATCCCAATTTTGGAACCGAAGTGATCATACTGCCAAATGAACGAACAGCCGTCTGCTTGCTGACCAACGGCGCAAATATCAATAGAAGCATGGTACTAAAAGTTAAAGATATATTAGACGGCAATCTAACGCAGTCATATGAAATAAGCGGCATACAGCTTTTGGACATCATTTTATCGTCTACCACAATTATTCTTTGCTTATTGGCCGTTCTGTTCTTTCTCTTAGGATTACATAGAAGGAAAACGAATGAGCGGCAGCCAATGACAAAAAAGCGAAAAATCGTAACAGCTATTTTGCTGATTGCTACGATTGCCCTATGTATAATGTGCTGTGTATTAGATTGGCCAACGATACTTATTTGGCAAACATATAGTATTCTTACAGCTCTGATTTCGTCGGCATTATTAACAGCAAGCATAACATGGTTAGTATATACTCACCGATATAATGCCTCGATCCGAAAATAAGCATTTTGTTCGTTCGCTTTATTGGTAAAATGCGTATAGCGTATATTGTTTGGTACAGCGGAAAGTAGAGTTACGAATAACACAAGAAGAATTAAACTATACTCAACTGCTTTCTTGTCTACCGCTTCTAACACTTGACGAGGCGTTTTAGTACCTGCTATGATTTCTTGAATACCTGAAGTCATCCCTTTCAAAAAAAGAGGTACCTCCTTTATTATCGACCCGTTGAATTACAAGCGATAGCGGATACATGGAGGATGTAATCTCAAATCTCATACATTAAAAGAGACAGTTTTGAGGAGTATTCGTATGGAACATAAATTAACCTTAATTAATGTTTTTGCCGGCATAAATTCAGAGGAAGCAGTCTTTGAAGAGCTTCCTGCAGAATGCATAAGCGATAAAATATTCAAATTATGTGCATCTCCTGGGCTGGCTCTAGGGCTTGCGAAAGGAGATACAATAAAACTCCATCCCAATGGAGAGTTTGAATTAATAAAACATGGTGGAAACTTCTGCATTCAAATTTACAAAGAGGAGCTTGTTAAAGAAAAGATAGAGACAGCTGAGTCTATAGTCAAACGAGAGCTTTCCGGTTCTTTAGATGGATTTCATAATGGCTCGCTTGCTTTCACCGCGCCCATCAGGAATGGATTTCATGCCACCAATAAGGTTTTCAATGTAATTAGAGATTTATTAGAATCGGAGTACTATTACTCTAATATTTACGAATATCCATATAATTTTGACGATGAAGAGTTAGTTAGCTGGGCTAGAGATCTGGATTAATCGCTTTAAAATATCAGTTCTCCGTTTTTACTAAAGGCTCTAGCCTCTATTGAGCATCAGCTTTCCGAAGTAGATGATATTGTCCTTAAAGCTCAAGAAGCAGTCATGAAGCACGATTCATCGAAAAGAGATTAATAACTTCTGAATTGGAGAGATTTACCCTTTCAATTACTGAAATGGCAGGCCGCGAACGATGAAGATCTAATTCCATTCGGAAAACTGGAAAACCTATTGAGAATGAATGGATGATAAGCCCTCTTGATTGATGAACTGCTTTCATAGATAATCATCACTATTCCATAATTGATCCCACTCGTCCTGATTAATAAGAGCAGTTCAATATCATTCGCACTAAACCAACCATACCCCCACAGGTGGGTCCTTGGCTCGCGAACCACGTTGTGGAAATTCAAACCATGTCTACGGTGGTGCCAGAAAGTCCAAATGACACTGTGAAGCGCTTGCTCGGCAGAGAGCCCCTACGCTAAATGCTTTTCTGCATGAGTGGTAGAAAATTTCCGGTAGAGGCGGAGTCCACCTATTTTGAAATTTGTGTCGTCGTTGGCAGCATTTTATTCCGATCTCAGACAAGTCTTTGAGCTGACGAAAAACGATACTTTAATAAATAAGCAGCAGTCTAGGGCATTATTTTCCTTGAACAAGGGTAATGGTTCTAGAGTATGATAGCGGAATTCTTGGATGAGAGATCAGGATTACTGATGTACAAGGTAGAAGACAACTGAAAGTAGAACAAAAGAGTGAATTCCTTCCAAAAGCGCCGTAAGGCGTTTTTCATTGTGCAGTTTGTCTTTGAAATCCGATATGATACTATAAGCTTAATGTGCTGAAAACGTATAAAAGAGAGGGATACATATATGACCAACAAGCTATACTACAATTCTACATACCTTACTGATTGGGAGACTTGTATCGCTGAAACCATAGAACGAGAAGATGGACTCTATGTTATTTTGGAGGAGACGGCTTTTTATCCGCATGGCGGTGGGCAACCTTGTGATTTAGGGACTATTGGGGATATCCCGGTACTTGATGTAATCAGTGAGGAAGATCTTGTCCTGCATAAGCTGGAACGTCTGCCTGATGATTTATCCGTCACTTGTCAAATCGATTGGAAGAGAAGATTTGATCATATGCAGCAGCATAGTGGACAACACTTGCTCTCAGCCACCTGTCTCGACTTGTACCAGTTTATGACTCTAAGCTTTCATTTGGGTGAGGATTATTGCACTATTGATATTGAAGCGCCAGAACTGTCGCCTAAACAACTTCATTCCATAGAGTGGGAGGTTAATCGGCAGATTTACCAGAACCATAACATCCTTAGCTATTTTGTAACAGGGGATGAGGCTTCACAGCTTAAACTGGTCAAACAGCCAACGGTGACGGAGAATATCCGGATTGTAGAGATCAAAGATGTTGAATATAACGCTTGCGGTGGTACACATGTATCTGCAACAGGTGAGATTGGTATGATTAAGCTACTGAAAACAGAGAAAATAAAAGGGAATACACGGATTTATTTTAAATGTGGATACCGTGCTCTAGCGGAATTTAATAACACACAGCACATTCTAGGAACATTATCTTCCAAATTGAAGACGGGAAAAGATGAAATCATCGATCGCATTGAAAAATGGGAGAATGAACAAAAGCAGCTGCAGGCTGAAAATAACCTTCTTAAAGAGAAAAATGATGATTATGTCGTACTGGAACTTTTAACACAACAAGAAGGAAAGCAGATCGCTAAAGTGTTCGAGGATAAATCGCTGAAAGATTTACAAAACTTAGCGAATAAGCTGACTGCAAAAAGTGATGTTCCGGTATTGTTGGCTACTTCTGCAGAGAATAAAGTTGTATTTGCACAGAATGGCAGCGCGAAGGTCTCCTGTGGAGCCTTTTTCAAAGAGCATCTCAGTTCCTACAATGGAAAAGGTGGAGGCAGTGATAAATTAGCACAAGCTGGATTCCCGACATGGGGAGACGCTTTGGCGTTTTATGAGTTTGCTAGGAGTTAAGATTGCTTTATAAAAGACAGAAGACCTGACTACGGTAAACTACTGTGGATCAGGTCTTTTTTATGCCTAAAGCGAAAACAAGAAACTTTTTCCAAAATATACCGTCTAATTACATATAATTATAGAGCCGAGGGAGACGAAAAGAAATGAATAAATGGAAGGTAACGTTAGGAATCTTGACTGTTTTGATTTTAAGTACGGGGTATGGATCGGTATCCGCCCAAGCAGAAAAGCAAATTCAATTCAACTATAAAGAAATCGGAATCAGCAGTAAACAGGTGATCACGGAGAATACAACTTTTGTGCCCCTGAAATCACTCGCAGATGCTATGGGGTATACATTATCTTGGGATCAATCATCCCAAACGGCCAAGCTTGTTCGTCCTGAACGTGAGGTTATCTTCACAGCCGGTACTGTAAAGTCAAAAGTGAACGGGGCGGTAATGACCTTAACAAAATCCCCGCGTATTATAAAAGGCACGGTGTATGTGCCATTGGTCTCAGCGGTCAGTGTACTTGGAGGTAAAGCGGGGCTTAATAAAACGGATGGCGTTATCCAAATTGTAGATGAAGCTAAATTGGTTTCTGCTTCTGTAGATGGAAGATCCTATTGGATATCTCAGAAAAACGGAAATTTGTATTACCGTGCTACGTCAGCTGGAAAACCAGTAATTATTGGGCAACTACCTTTTAAGGAATCTGCGTACAACTACGCTTTTGAGATTAAAAAAATGGCCAATGGTACGGACCTACTCCAGTTGACGGACAATCATTATGCCATGTTCACGGATTTCAATAGCAGTTATCAAGTATTGGTCAAAGCGGGCACTATTCTCAAGCAAATGGACTATCATTACAACAACTCGGCTTATATCCATGCACCACAAGTGCCTTCCACTCAGCTGTATATGACCGATGGGAAGAATATGCAATATATTTCTAAGGATGGCGGTTTGGGCAAGTTATTTGAGATGGAAAAGTTAACAGGAGCAACTGGAGATTTCATAGTGGAGTATGCTGCGGAAGATGTGGCGCTCATACGTTTATTAGATACGACACACTTATATTTGGTTTATAGCAGCAGTGGGAAAATCATCAATCTCAGCGAACAACTCATTACCAGTGAGGATCGTAAAGAATGGGATAGAGTAAATGATGGCAGAGATCCATATGTATTGACCAGAATGTTAGTGTTGAAGAGTCGCAAAGGGAATGTAATGACATTCACCTATACTCCAATCCTTGAGGAAAAAGCAAAAACAGTGACATTTACACTTCAAACAAATTAATTTCAATCACTTTTATGTAATAAGTAAAAAGAGAGCGATGTTTAAAATCGCTCTCTTTTGTATTTTGAATTATTTCATCATCATCGTACTTCCACCCTTAATCTGAACAGGTTGATCATTTACGGATACCCAGACATCTATAGCCGAGTTGTTCCGGATGACCGTTTTGTCAGCACTCATTTTCAGTGAATATAGCGCAGCAACGTAATCAAAAATCTCTATATTGGTAGCGTACCAAATATCCGAATGTCCACCTGCTTGTTGGCAAAAGGATTCGATAAGCTCCCAATTGTTTTGCTGTGCAAATTCATAACTATGACCCCAAACATAACAGAGTCTCAATTTCTGGGATGGCCCTTCCATTGTAAATCGCTCCCATACGTGATGCAGATCTTCTATATGATGACATGTTGGATGCCACTCCATGAAATTCAAAGGCATATCAAACTGTTTGGTAGAATGGACAGTTCGGCTATATTCAATCCCAACAGACTGTAGAGGAGCAATGATTTCCTGAGAATATGTACCGTAGGGATAGGACATGCCTCGTACCGGATAATCTACTAGTTTCTCCAGTCGCTTACGATCTTCGAACAGCTCATCGATTACCATAGGTAAAGGTAGACGCTCTAGATGTGGATGGGTAACGGAATGGGCAGATACTTCATGGTTTTTGAGCGAATGTTTAACATCAGCAGAAGATAAGAACCCGGGTGCGTTTATCATAGCGCTATTTAAATGAAAAGTTCCTTTAATCCCATATTGATCAAAAATCTCCGCCAAGCGAATATCGTGTTTCTGTCCGTCATCATAGCTCATGGTGAGCGCCTTGGGCAATCCGCCCGGGAATAAGTTAAATTGAAGTTTCATGAATGTACACTCCTGTTCATTTGGTTATTTCGAAAATTACCTCTTCCAATTATAAACATTAAACGTTATAATCGGTTTCCACATCTAAACAATGAAAGTGTTTACAGAATGGAATACACTTATAAGGAGAGATGCTGCCTGCCTGACTTTCTCTATGTTGTAAAACTATTATATGTGAAAGACAGAAGAAACTCACTTTTATATTTTATCACTAACTTACTGAGTGCCCCAATCCTTTTTGCAGAATTGTTCACAACGAAATATGTGATCGACCTCATTCAGAACTTCAATCCTAACGCCTACCAACATATTTTGTTATTAGTGAGTTTGCTTATCCTAATGTTATATCTCGCGGGCTTTAATAGTTCTCTTCGAGCCATTTCTATCACCAATTTAACATCCACTTGTATCTATGAACTGGAACATAGTATTTTGGAAAAGACTTCTAAATTATCTACGGCACTTTTGGAAGACCCCACTACAAAAACTAAAAGAGAAAAAGCGAAACGACTTTCTTTGATTGATCTGTTAGACCAATGGACTAGCGTAACAGTTCACCTAATAACATTAGTTGCGTTAATGGTTGTCTTATCTGTTTATGGCTTCTATATTCTGGCTTTGATTATTTTAGGGGTGCAGATTCTACAGCTTTATCTTATGAAGCGAATGTCACAGAAAGTAGAGTCCATTTCAGCGGATCAAACCTCCTCTATACGTATGATCAACTATTTAGTTGATTTGTTAGTTAATAGAAATACGATTCCAGAAGTAAGAATGTATAGAATGTCCTCCTATTTGTTTTCCTCAATGAAAGAGAGCTTTAAGAGTAACTTCAAACAAATGCACCGTAAGGTTATTTATTCTGAAAGCCTCAACTTCTCCCAAAGCTTAATCATGATCTTATTAAATGGGACAACGATTGCCATTTTGGCGATCACGATTGGAAGTAGCGGACAGAGCGCTGGACTGTTTGTGTTATTACTTCAGATATCCAGTCAATTATTCATCGTTATTCCTGCATTCACAAGAGTTTACGCTGATTTGGTGAAGAGTCGTTTACGGTACGAGGATTATACGTCTTATTTAGATTTGGAAGAGCAGGTACTTAGAGATCAGGAGGTGAACTCAAATAGAAACACGGATCCGATGAAGGTCCAAGTTCACCAGTTGTTTTTTAGATATCCGACCAACGCCAATAACACCCTTAGTAATATAAACATGACTATTCATCCAGGTGAACGAATTGCTTTTGTAGGTGAGAATGGCTCGGGTAAATCTACGCTTGTTAAGTTGATCTTAGGGTTGTATCCTGCAACAGCTGGAAACATCCAGTGGTTTAAAGGTGCGCATGAAGTCTTAGCGCATAATGTGACACAGGATACCAGAGTTGTTTTTCAGGATTTCATTAAGTTACAAAGACCAATTAGAGAAAACATTGCGTTAGGTAATATGGCTACTATTCATGACGATTCAAGACTATTATCCGCGATGAGAACAGCAGAGGCTGATCATTATGGTGTTGCGTTGGACTCCTTAGTAGGTCCTCAGTTTGGAGGGATAGATTTATCTGGGGGGCAGTGGCAAAGACTTGCAATTGCGCGAGCCTATCTCAATGACGGTGCTCTAATGATTTTTGATGAGCCGACTGCTGCCTTGGATCCTTATGCAGAACAACAGGCGTTTGATACTTTTATGAAATTAGGAGAACAGCAGACTTCCATAATTGTGACTCATCGGCTGTATATGTCCAAATTCGTCGATAGAATTTTTCTGTTTGAGCATGGAGAAATCGTGGAAAGTGGAACACATGATGAATTAATGAGGGTGGATGGTAAATACAAAAAGATGTTTAATCGCCAGTCCTCTTTATATGTATGAGAAAGGAGCGATTCATGCTGAAGTCTGACATATCTAATTTTGTAATAATACTCATGAGAATGGTTAAAAAAAGTCCGATGACCTCAACGATCACTATCATAGTCCCTATAATCAGTGGATTATTAACTTTTTATTCTTACGCTGTCCAAGTGAATATCATCAACGGTGTGGCTCGCGGTGTTATGACCCTGCTCCCTATTCTATGGTTTGTTGTGATTCATGGCGTACAAGCTTGTTCATTAAGCATAACCAACATGATGAAGAATCGAATGAATGCGGAACTAACCCTAGCTTTTCAATCCGAATTGATAGATATTGCAAACCGGGTTGATTTTGAGGATTTTGATGATGAAGAGTTTGGAAATAAACTGCAAAGAGCTAAAAAGGTAGTTGGAGAAGATTTAGAGGGGATTACAGGTTTTTTGGTATCGAGTGTAGGAATTATCTCAGGATTAATAAGCATCATCTGGTTGTCGGCGACAAGTGGTTATTTCTTGGTCACATTCGTAGTAACACTAATGATCGTGACTACCTTATCCATTCGATTATTTACGGAAATTAAAGTGAGAAGAACAGGAAGAGAGCTCACCTTTGATGGAAGAATGGGTGACTATCTTGCTAACACTTTGGAAGACCCTAATGCGATTAGAGAAATGCGAATGTATAACTCCATCTCTTATTTTACAAATCTCTGGGCAATGATTATGAAGAAGCAGCATAATAAAAGATTTAGCGCCAGAAAATTCGAGATCAAAACAGGGATGGTCGTGGGTATGGTCCAGACGAGTGCTATCTTTGTAGTTCTAGTGTACCTGTTAAACAAAATGGGGGATTCTAATACAGTTACAATTGGAACAATTTCGGTGTTATTTCTAGCGCTGTTATCGAGTGGTGGTAAGATTATGAGTTTGACCTGGCCATTAAGCAAGCTTTACATCAGCAGTAGCAAATTATATGACTTAAATGAAGTACTTACATATAAGAACAGGGATTTTCGCAAAAATAACATCAATAATTCAACTGATGCTATGCTCCCAATTAGCGTTTCAAATGTCTATTTTAAATACGCCAAATCGAACAAGAATGTCTTATCTAACATCAATATGACCATAAAGCCAGGTGAGAAAATAGCCATCGTCGGTGAAAATGGAGCAGGGAAATCTACGTTGATTAAAATGTTGTTAGCTCAATATAGACCAAGCTCCGGAACGATTTGCTGGAAGGGTCATTTAGAACCTCACGGAAAGGTGTCCGTCGTATTCCAGAATGCTGTAAAGTTTGAACTGACACTAAGAGAAAATATCCTATTGGGCGATGCGAATACACCTTCAGATGATGCTAAAATACTAAGGGTTCTAGAACAATGTGAGCTGATAGATTTGCTCCATGAATTAGGCGGATTAGATGTGAATTTGGGGCAATTAGTAGAAGGAAGCAGGCAGCTATCAGGTGGACAATGGCAAAAGCTGGCGATTGCCCGCGCGTTATACAATGATGCGGAGCTTATAGTATTCGATGAACCTACTTCTGCGATTGACCCGAATGCCGAGATGGAGATCTATACGAAATTATTAGAAATCTGCCAAGATAAAGCAGCTATTTTTATTTCACATCGCTTGGGTTGGGCGAAGAATGTTGATACGATCTATGTTATGTATCATGGAGAAATTGCTGAAGTAGGAGATCATCAAGACTTAGTACATCACAATGGGATTTATGCAAACATGTACGCTTTACAATCCTCTTGGTATAAGTAGCTTATTAGATGTGATTGCGGTTGATATAAGATGGCATATTCTCCTTAACTATACTCATGAGGTTTACTAAAAAAATCCACAACAAATTTCTGGAATTGTATAGCCGCTTGCGATAAAAAGTGTTTTCTGCTCCAGGCGATGCCAAAAGTGCGCTGACAAAACGGATCGGTTATTTTCAATTGAACGATTTCTGTGTTTTTACTTCTCCTGCTTAAGGCTAAAGGGAGAGTAAAGGTGATACCCAGCCCCATCTCAACTAAGGTTTGAACGGCACTTACTTCTTCGAGCTCGAAAGCAATTAGTGGTTCGAATCCAGCTTGACGGCAAAATGCATCTGTAATTTCACGGAAATTAGATCTAGAAGACAAAGAAATGAAATTCTCACCTGCAGCTTCAATCAAAGAAATACTTTCGCGATTGGCAAAACGATGATTCTTCGGCACACTTAAACATAATTCCTCTTCTGCTAAGGTAAACCATTCGATGTCTGGTCCGGTAACAGGTGTCGAAGATATACAAAAATCAATCACTGCACTCTCCAGATCGTTTCTCATTTCTAATGCTGAGCCAAGCTGACGCTGAATGATCCGAACGTGCGGGTGAAGGGTAAGAAACTCTTTTAGTAAAGTGGGCAATACATACGGTAGTGTTACTGCTATAGATATTACTCCATGTTCAAGTCCGGCCATATCCGTGAGCTGATGCTGACCTTCATCCAGTTCCAGAAATGCTTGCTCCACACGACGAAGATATATTTTTCCGAATTCGTTCAATTTTAAATTTCTGCCTTGGCGTTCAAATAAGGGAACACCTAAGCTTTTCTCCAAACGTTGGATGGAATTGCTAAGTGAGGGTTGAGATACATTTAATTCTTTGGCGGCATTAGTCATGTGCTCAAGACGAGCAACTACACGGAAATATTGAAGCTGAAGGAATTCCATAACATTGACCTCTCTTTATTCATAACTCTAATGTGATATATCCATCATATAATATGTATTTTACTTAATTAATTTTCGGTCCTATACTATTGTAACATATAAAAAGATATAGGTAGGATGGAGAGAGTCTGCTGTGATTAGAGAGAAAATTTGGACCCGGAATTTTATTGTTGTTTGTTTGAGTAGTTTTTTTATGTTTCTGACCTTTTACATTCTGGCGACTGCATTCCCGTTATACGTGAAGGAAAGCTTGCACGGGAATCAGCAGCAAATGGGGTTAGCCATTACCATCTATGTCCTCGGAGGTGTATTGATCCGTCCTTTTTCAGGACAATGGGTTGATAAATTCGGTAAAAAGAAAATGGCGGTTATTGGGCTGGTCTTATTCCTACTCGCCTGTATAGGATACTTCGGAGCTAATGGAATTGTATTGTTTCTGGTGATTCGTTTCATTCACGGTATGAGTTATGCGGTTGCTTCGACAGCGACAAGTACAATAGCTTCCACACTAATCCCGTACTCACGCCAGGGTGAAGGCATCGGTTATTTTAGTATGTTTATGAGCATTGCGATGGTCATTGGACCAGCTTTGGGTCTTTTTCTATGGAAAGATGAGAACATTCATGTATTGCTGTTAGGTGTATGTGTGATTGCTGCGCTTTCGCTGTTATTCACATTAGGCGTTCGTATGCCCAAAGAAGCGAAGGATACGGTTAAAGAGGCCATTAGGGAACCTGTGAAGATGCGAAAGGGTCTTCGCTGGAGTGATGTCATTGAACCCAAAGCACTGCCCATCTCGCTTGTCGGATTTACGCTTGCGTTCTCCTATAGTTCTTTATCTGGTTTTATCGCTTCTTTTACAAAAGAAATTAACCAATCACAGCTTACCGGTTATTTTTTTGTGGCCTTTGCGATTATGATTGTGCTGTTTCGACCGCTAATCGGTAAAGTATTCGATAAATATAATGAACATATTCTCATTTATCCCGGAATTCTGATCTTTGCTGTAGGTCTGCTTAGCTTAAGTCAAGCTAAATCCGGATTCATGCTGATGTTCTCAGGCATCATTATGGGGGTTGGGTATGGCGCACTTATGCCATGCTTTCAGACGCTTGCACTAAAATTAGCCGATAAAGAACGTAGAGGAAGCGCAAATGGAACCTTTTTCTTGTTATTTGATTTGGGGTATGGAGCGGGTTCTTATATTATGGGTGTAGTTGCTTCTTATACAGATTACCGTATGATGTACGAAGTTGCAGGGTTCGTGACGCTTATCTCAGTTGCTGTATACTATTTGCTTCATCACCTACCTCAATCTAAGCTTCGCGTTCAAAAATCTAAAGCTGACGTTGCATAAATGTAAACGTTCAGCTGTATGATATAATTGTTGAAAAAAAAGCATGGGGAGAACAATATGACTACAATCATTGATAAAATCGCCTGGATTCATATCGAGAATGGACAAGTCTTATGTGCGCGTTCCAAAGGGAAAGATATGTATTATTTACCTGGAGGAAAAAGAGAAGCCGGAGAAACAGACGAAGAGACACTCGTGCGCGAAATCGAGGAAGAGATTTCTGTTCAGATCAAGACAGAGACGGTCTCTTATTTTGGAACGTTTGAGGCAGAAGCTCATGGTAAAGCAGAAGGTGTTATAGTTAAAATGACCTGTTATATTGCGGATTATGAAGGGACATTAAAGCCAGCGTCCGAAATCGAGGAATTGTCTTGGCTAAGTTATAAGGATCGGGATCGTGTGTCTGTTGTTACCCAAATTATTTTTGATCAATTGCATGAGAAGAATTTGCTCTCATAATCAACCATATATAGTATTTGAAGTCCGTTTTAAGCCAGCAAGTTGGCTTGAGACGGTCTTTTTATTTCTACGTGTAACGCTCGTTCGTTGGACCATAGCAACGTTTCTTCTCATTAAGGACAGATGTCCTTTTTTAAACCCTTGAATTGCTATTTAATATGTAAGAGATCGAAGTTGAGGAGAGAGAGAAATGAGAGGAATTATATTTGCGTTTTTAGCGGGGGCTTGTATTACACTACAGGGCGTATCAAATGCTCGAATTAGCCAGGATATCGGGACTTGGCAGGCAGCGACAATTACACAGTTAACAGGGTTCATCATGTCCTTCCTAATTCTTTTGTTCGTTAGAGATGGGAAATGGGGAGGATTTAAGCAAGTAAAACGCTTATATTTGATCGGCGGCGCTTTTGCAGCTGTAATTATTTTCAGTGAAGTAACGGCCATTCAGCAAATCGGTGTTACGTTTACAATATCCTCGTTATTGATTGCTCAGCTATGTCTGACGTTCTTAATCGATATTAAAGGCTGGTTTGGAATGGAAAAGAGAAAAATGAGACTGCCGCAATTCATCGGCATCGGGGTGATGATCGTTGGCGTAGTGATACTGAAATTCTAATGGCCTTGTGCAAACTCGATAAATGGAGGAGTTAAGTTATGATTATTGGTTTGATATTAGCACTTATCGCGGGATCATTCGTGAGTCTGCAAAATATATTTAATACAAAAGTTAATGAAAAGGTTGGATCTTGGGCCACGACAACTTTAGTGTTAGGGATGGGATTCCTAGCTTCATTTATCATGAGTCTTATCGTTGAAGGAAACCGCATATTTACTTTGAGAAATATGGAGCCTTGGTATTGGATCAGTGGTTTGATCGGGGTTGGGGTAGTAATATGCCTTGTGCAAGGTACAAAACGGCTCGGCCCAACGTATGCGATTTCGATCGTATTAATCTCTCAGCTTGGGTTTGCACTGCTCTGGGATTCACTAGGCTGGTTAGGGCTTGAAAAGGTTCCTTTTACTTGGAAGCAGTTGGTCGGAGTGATTGTTATTGTTGGAGGTATTCTCGTGTTTAAGCTAGGTGGCGAACGGGAAACGCAGAAGGCGGCTTAGTCTTCCCCTCAGTCGCATGTCTGTCAAAATAGAAGTGATGGCAGTCACACGAGGATGGAAGTAAATGAAATTATACTTGGGAAAGTAATAGCTCAATTATAAATAAGGAGTAGATCATCCTATGTTCATACAATTGAACTCCCAAACTATTGAAAAGTTAGAAAAAAGCCTTGATGAACGACCAGGATATTTTAAATTATTCTTCGATACAGAGGGCTGTGGTTGCAATGGCGTAATCGTAATTCAAATCATTAGTGAACCTCATCACACAGATATCCAAGTGCAGAAAGAGCCTTTTACTTTTTTGGTTGACCGGCAACAGGAGTCTTTATTTGATGAACAGATGCGACTTGAAGCAGATGAGAATTACCCGTCATTCCGATTAAGTAGTGATTCGAGTTTGTTAGGAAGTAATATTCGTCTAAAAGATATTCGTTAGGCAGGTTGGAGCAGTTGAATGTAGAGTGTGTAGAATAGCTGATGAAGCGATTCTACACACTTTTTTTATTTTTCGAGAAATAATATTGCAGACTATGTCACGTCGTGATATAGTCACGTTAAGACATATTTAAATTCGACGTATTCATAAAGGGAGCTGGGCATGTTGAACCCTGAGAAAGTATTGAAGAAATATGTACCCATGACCGAAACGGCATTCTATATTCTTTTATCCTTAGATGAGCCACGACATGGATATGGAATAGTGAAGCATGTGGAGAAAATTACGAAAGCCCGTCTTTTGTTAGGCTCTGGTACAGTATATGGCACGTTAACGAAGATGCAAAAAGATGGGATGATTACTGTTTTTGCGGATGAAGAGAGAAAAACGGTTTACGAAAGAACAGACATAGGGATGCTAATTCTTGCTACGGAGATTAATAGACTTAAAGAGCTACACGAGAATGCTATAAAATATGGAGGTGACGTAGATGATCATCAAAGTATGTAGACCCTTTTGGACTTATGATGTTCAGAAAACCGAAGACTGGTTGGCTTCTATGGCGGAAAAAGGCTATGCACTTATCCGACTCAACCGTTTAACTAGATATTTTTACTTTGAGCAGGGCGAACCGAAAGCAGCTACCTATCAGATCGTATTTGATAAAGTTCCAAATCAGTCCCTTTCAAAAGGATTATCAAATTTTGGATGGACGAAGGTGTTACAGAGCGGCAAATGGGTTGTGACGATGAACAGGCTGCCTTTAGAACAAATAAGAACATTTCCTGATCGAGAAGGGATCGTAAAGCATAACAAGAAGATCATGTATATTTTTATGGGGATATTGATTTATTTAATGGTTGCATTCCTCAATGTAATTTTGATAAGTGCAATAGCCATGAGTGTTTCCGAGTTTGGCCATTTTAATGTCTTTAACGGACCGTATGGTTTTATTCCTGCTACTGCATTAGGACTTAGCATGATCTTATGTATTTTCACCGTATATTCGCTGATCACATTAAACAAGACTAACAAGAGATTAACAGGGGAATTCATACAACCAAACAAGAAAAATGGCCAAGGGACATCCTTTCTGAAAGACAGGTTAAGTAAGAATGAAGAGAAACGTCTGAAAAGTTCAGGTCAACTTGTTATGAAGTGGAAGCTTGGATGGATGTATGCGCCGGATCGTCTTGAGGCGTGGCTAGAGGAAATGGAAGAAAAGGGATATAATCTGTACAGAGTTGGCAAAACAGGAACTGCCTTTTATTTTAAAAAAGGGAAGCCTCGTAAGATCTGTTATTGTGCGGACTTACAAAATACTGCTGATACCAATTATTTCAACATTCACACGGATTCTGGCTGGGTATGTCTGTATCATTCGAGTTCATGGAGTCAGAAATGGGTCTTATGGGGCCAAGAATATGTGCCAGGCGAAGTAAAACCTCGAATTTATAGCGATAAGTTAAATCAATTGAAACTGGCTAGACGTATAGCTTTAACGTATACAGCCATGTTCTTACCCCTCACTATTTTATATGTGTATATCATAATATTAAACATAAAATTATCGACTTACTCGAATTTGGATCGACTGCAGCTCATGAATTTGATCTTGTACGCCATCTTAATTCTAATGTTTGGCTCATATGTTAGTCGAACTTGGCTATATTACAACCGGCTTCGTAAACATCATCAATAATATCGTGGAGGTGGATCATGCAACAGAACATTTATGACAACTCTGAGTTTTTTCAAATGTATAAGAACTTAAGGGAATCAAGAATTACATACAATGACTTTATTGAACAACCTGCAATAAGAGGTTTGCTTCCAACTCTACAAGATTTGAATGTTCTCGACCTGGGTTGTGGTTTTGGTGAAATGGCAAACTATATGATTGATAACAATGCTTCACACGTAACAGGAGTAGATATATCTGAGAAAATGTTAGCTATGGCAGGGAAACGATCTCAGATCCGTTATGTACAGGGCTCTATGGCGGAAATCGATTTTAATAGCAATGAATTTGATTTGGTAGTAAGTTCGTTAGCTTTTCATTATGTCGAGGATTATAAAACCCTCATTAGTAGGATTTCAGATTGGATTAAACCCAATGGGCACCTGGTATTTTCAACAGAGCATCCGGTTGTTCTATCGAATAAGAGCCAAAGTGGGTGGGTTAAAGATCCCGATCAAAATATTCTTCATTGGCCTATTGATAATTATGGCGAAGAAGGTCTCAGATCACAGTTTTGGGGAATCGATGGAGTTATTAAATACCATAGAAAGCTTTCAACATTACTTAATACTTTGATCCAAAATGGACTCGCTATTGAAGAAATTGTTGAACCTGAATCCAACCTTGAGGGTCTTGAGAAGATGCCCAAATTAATAAATGAAAGAAGGAGACCTTCATTCATATTAATTAAGGCTAGGAAAACAATTATGCATGGACAGTAATTTTCAGTTATGAATTAATTTTACCAACCGATTAAGGACGATTACTTTATACTTATGTATACAGCATCTGCAAGGAAATTAAGGGGAGTGTTTGTATGCATGAAATACCTCATGAGGATTATTATAAAGTGAAGCCACTACTTCAAGGAGAGCATATCCATCCCGAAATTCTCTCTTTAATTGAAGGCAATAATCCAGGTTGGATCTTTGTCGATCAACTTACAGCACCAAAGAGTGCGTTAGTGTGGAGTCAGGGGATTGAAGGGTTTTATCTTATCGGTAATCACACCAATCAAGCCTTTATCCATGCACTGGACAGTTATGTAACAGATCATATTGTACCTAGAATGAAGGAACTGGGGATGGAACATTTCGAAGTTTCTGGTCAACATGATGAATGGAATCTGGAATTGATGTTTCCTTCTAGGAAGCTATATCCTTTTGAACAGATGGTGTTCAAGTTACTTCACAAGCCGCCTGCGACGCAGACTAATGGGATTAGAACTATAAATCTTAAAATGCTGGATTGGGAGAACTCAGATCTAAAGAATATAGAATTTGTACATGAAAATATTGATTTATTCTGGTCATCGAAAGAAGACTTTGCCGAAAAAGGCTACGGATATGCTGCTGTTGAGGGATCTGAGGTTATGGGTGTGTGTTATTCTAGTTTTGTTACACAGGATACACACGCAATCGGAATTGAAACCCTTCCTAAATATCAGAAACAAGGAGTAGGGGCACATTTAGCAACGCTAGTAGTTGAAGATGTGCTTGCCAATGGCTTTATTCCTTACTGGGATTGTTCTACTGATAATGAAGCTTCGAAAAAATTGGCACTACGGCTAGGGTTTCAACAGATACATCAATATAAGTGTGGTGCTTTTGCAATATAATCCTTTTAGAGACGTCTATTCCATGGAGTAGACGTTTTTATTATATTTACCGTGGAGTTGTAAATACTTTAATATGAATAGTAATTTGGTATAACTCTATAATTATGAGAGAATGATCATCGGAACGAATGGAACGATTGAATATATTATAAGGTTAGGATGATCATCCATGAAAATTTTTCTTGTCGAGGACGATAGAACGATAGCATCAGGACTTGAATATTCATTACAGCAGGATCATTTTGAAACCCTTCTATGTTATGACGCCTCCTCAGCCAAGGCGGTGTTATCAGAGCAGTTATCAGAGCTCACCTTATGCATCTTTGACCTCTCACTTCCAGATGGCAGCGGTTATGAATTGTGCAAGATCGTGAAAGCGCAAAGTGATATACCGGTAATTTTTTTAACGGCGATTGATGATGAGGTCAACGTGGTGATGGGACTCGATATGGGGGCAGATGATTACATAACCAAGCCTTTTCGGATTCGGGAGCTGCTATCGCGGATTAAATCCGTCTTAAGGAGATATAACAAGCAGGCTCAGACCCAATCCATTATCGAATTAGAGAATATACGGATTAACACGCTTGAAGGAAAGGTTTATAAGAACGGCGATGAAGTGCTATTGACCGCATTAGAATATCGATTATTACTGATCTTTGCTAACCATGTTGGTCAGGTTCTCTCAAGAAATCAATTGTTAGAACGGATTTGGGATGTGGCAGGTGAATTCGTGAACGACAATACATTATCGGTTTACATAAAAAGACTTAGGGAAAAGTTAGAAGATAACCCCCAAGAACCAACACTGATCAAAACAGTTCGAGGGTTGGGTTACAAGGTAGGTGATTAGGATGCTTCGTAATAGAGAATTTAGATGGTTATTGTTTACGATGTGCTTGATCAGTCTTGTGGCTACAGCGGTGGCGACATTTATATCGTTAGAGGCGGTAGGGCTCACAGCTGGGACTTCAGCTTTGCTTATAGCTTGTAGTGTATTGTTTACCCGCTGGAGATATGGTGAAATTGAAAAGCTCTCAGGATATCTACGTCAAATCAGCAGTGGAAATTATTCGCTCGATGTTCGTGATAATCAGGAAGGTGAGCTTAGTATCCTGAAGAATGACATTTATAAAGTGACGCTGATGTTATCCGAGCAGAGTGCGCAATTACAAGAAGATAAAATGAAGCTCACCAATGCGATTTCAGATATCTCTCATCAGCTCAAAACCCCGCTTACTTCCATGACCGTGATGGCAGATTTATTAAGTGATCCTGAGCTGCACACTGAGAAGAGAATGGAGTTTACCCGGAAAATTACGATCCAACTCGAACGAATTGGTTGGCTAGTCTCCTCTTTATTAAAGTTCTCCAAGATCGATGCTGGAACCATTCATTTTAAAAAAGATCTTGTTGCGGTGACCAAGCTTGTTCAAAAATCGTTGGAGCCCATGTTAATTCCAATGGATATTAAAGAACAACGCATCTTGATTGATGGAGATGAGAGCACCACATTTGCGGGCGATCTCAATTGGACAACTGAGGCGATCATTAATATTCTGAAAAACTGTGTAGAGCACACACCTGCTGGGGGAGAGATTTCGATTTCTTTTGCAGAAAATACACTGTTTACGGAAATTATCATTACAGATAACGGCAAAGGAATCCCAAAGGCAGAGATCCCCTATATCTTCAAACGATTCTATAAAGGTAAGAATGCAAGCGAAGATAGTGTAGGGATTGGACTTGCCTTGGCACAAAGCATTATCACAGGACAAACCGGAACGATCGATGTGAAGAGTGAAGTGGGGAAGGGTTCACAATTTCAGATCAAATTTTATAAACAAGTCTTTTAGCACATATGGCTTAGTGACTAGAATGTCACTTTAGAGTCACTGGATAGTCATTGTAGACAGATATACTGATCTCATCAACAAATGGAGGTCTAACAATGGACATTTTAAAGATTGAACATCTGTCTAAAACATATGGAAAAGGCGAAACAGCGGTAAAGGCATTGGATGATGTATCTTTTTCGATTAAAAAAGGGGAATTCGTAGCGATTATCGGGCCATCTGGCTCCGGGAAATCGACCATTCTGCACTTATTAGGCGGAGTGGATAGACCGACAAGCGGCAAAGTATTCGTAGATAACACGGATATATATGAATTGAATGAAACACAGCTGGCGATCTTTAGACGCAGACAAATTGGGCTGATTTATCAATTCTATAATCTTATACCAGTCCTAACGGTCGAAGAGAACATCACTCTCCCTTTACTTCTTGATCAGCACAAGGTAGATAAGAAACAATTTGCGGATACTGTAAAGGCGTTGAATTTGGAAAATCGCTTAAACCATCTTCCGAATCAGCTCTCAGGCGGGCAACAACAGCGGGTCTCTATTGGTAGAGCGTTAATTAGTAATCCCGCAATCATGCTGGCAGATGAGCCAACGGGTAATCTGGATAGTAAGAACAGTGGTGAAATTATAGATTTATTAAAAATGTTTAATAAAACCTATAATCAAACGCTGATTGTCATTACTCATGATGAACGGATTGCACTGCAAGCAGATCGAGTCATTACCATTGAAGATGGAAGGATCGCTAAAGATGAGGTGATTCGTCCGTGAATATCGTAAATAAATTAACACTTAGACATTTGAAGCAGAATAAGCGAAGAACCATGGTTACCATCATTGGAGTCATCATTTCTGTGGCTATGGTGACGGCTGTGGCAACGCTTGGTTTTTCATTTATGGAATTAATGAGGAAGCAGAGTATCTCGACTAATGGAGAATGGCATGTCCAATATAGAAATGTTACTAAAGCTCAGCTCAAAGCGATAGAAGATGATGATGCAACGAAAACACTTGTCATCTCAAATGATCGTGGCTATGCCCCTTTAGTGGGGGGACAGAATGAGAACAAGCCCTATTGGTATATCAAGGAATATAATGCAGCTGGTTTTAAACAATTTCCGATTAAACTTCTGGAAGGAAGACTCCCGAAAACTAACTATGAAGTAGTCATTTCTGAAGAAATTGCAAAAAATGCTAAAGTAACCTACAAGATTGGTGAAACTTTAGCGCTCGATGTCGGAGAGCGAGTCACTAGGGATGATGAAAATAGTGGTCAGCCCTTATCTCAGAACGAACGATTACGGACTGAAGAGGATACCCTGAATGAAGAGATCATTCATAAAAAACCAATGAACTACACGATTGTGGGAGTGATAAAGCGACCCACTTGGGAACCAACATGGTCTCCGGGTTATACTGCCCTAAGTTATGTGGATGAAAGTTTGATTGGAGCAGCCGAAAAAGCTACAGCGACAGTTGTATTAAACAAGGTGGATAGCTCCATATACAAACATGCAGAGGAATTGGCAAAAGAAAACAAAATAGAGTCGATTTCTTATAATAATAGTCTGCTGCGCTATTATGGTGTGACGAATAACGATGGCTTACGTAATGCACTTCTTTCATTGTCGGTCATCGTTATGACTGTGATTATCATTGGCTCTGTTTCTTTAATCTATAATGCATTCGCGATTTCTGTCTCGGAACGTGCACGTCATTTAGGAATGCTCTCCAGCGTAGGTGCTACAAAGAGGCAGAAGAAGAATTCGGTGTTTTTTGAAGGAATGATCATCGGTTTAATTAGTATCCCTATTGGGATCCTTTGCGGAATTGCAGGAATCGGGATCACTTTTATGTTCATCAATACGATGATTCAAGATGTACTAGGGATAACTGAAAAATTAACAATGGTTGTTACCCCTCTGTCCCTATTCACCGCTTGTATAGTATCGATACTGACGATTTTTATATCCACCTTTCTTCCAGCTAGAAAAGCTTCAAAGATTTCGGCGATTGATGCAATCAGACAAACAACCGATGTTAAGCTCTCTGGTAAAGCGGTGAAAACATCTAAGTTCGTTCGCAAGTTATTTGGAATTGAAGCGGAAATTGGTTTGAAGAATTTAAAGAGAAATAAACGCAGGTATCAAGCAACTGTGTTCTCCCTTGTCATTAGTATTGTTCTATTTTTAACCGTATCATCATTCACTACAAATATGAAAAAGTCGGTAGAACTCTCACAGGATGGTTTGAACTATGATATTCAAGTTTATATGGGGACAGAGGACGCTCAAAAAGTAGATCGGCTGACGAAATCGATATCTGCCTTACCCAATATAACGGAATATAATGTGGTCAGGGAACTAAGCTTGAGTTCATGGATTGATGAAAAAGATATGGCAAAAGAATTGCAAGAGATCGTGGAGAAGGATAGCAGTATTTTAAAGAATGGGAAATATCCTTACTACATTCAGATCCATGCCCTAAATGAACAGAGTTTGAGAACCTATGCAGAATCCGTCGGTGTAAGTTATGAACAATTAACGAATCTCAATCAGATGTCAGCTATTGTGAATGATACCGTCACCTTTGAGGATGAGAACGTCAAAAAGATTATTGAGACCAAAGCTCTTCATTCGGAAATCGGTCAGAAGCTTGATTTAATTTATACGGATTGGAACACAGAGAAAGAGACGAAATTACCACCAGTAGAAATTGTCGCATTAACTGATAAACGTCCTATGGGTGTTCATTCAGCACTAGTTGGTGGATTAAACATCATTGTCTCTGACCAAGTCTTCGATCAATTAACAAATGATACGATGAGTAACGATATACAGAGCCGACTAAACCTGAACAGCTCTGATCCGTTAGCGACACAACAGGCCATTGAGGAAATGAAAGAGCGGAATGTCTATGTTCAAAATGTGTTTCAAAATAGACAAAATAGTGAGCAGATGATCATGTTAATGTCTATTTTTACCTATGGTTTTATTGCTTTGATTACCTTAATATCGATTGCGAATATTTTCAATACGATATCAACCAGCATATCACTTCGTAAAAGAGAGTTTGCGATGTTGAAGTCTGTAGGGATGACGCCAAACGGTTTTAATAAAATGATTAATTATGAAAGTATCTTCTATGGGATAAAATCACTACTTTACGGGCTTCCGATTAGCATAGTCGTGATGTACTTGATCTATAGATCCATGATGAGTAGTTTCTCCTATGGATTCGCACTTCCGTGGATGAGTATCTTGTATGTCATAGTCGCTGTATTTATCATCGTTAGCTCAGCTATGCTGTACTCCAGTTCAAAAGTGAAGAAGGAAAATATTATTGATGCTTTAAAACAGGAGAATATATAAAGTTTAGCCGCGATCATCGCGGCTTTTTTAGACTTATTTGAAGGTATATATTTTTGGGGGTATTTTGTGTCATATATGACACGAACAGTATGTTATTACATATAAATCCCTATGATATAATGTATTCAATTGAATTTAACAGATTATAACTTTAGAGGCAGGTGTCAACGCTTGAGAACGGTCGTCGTGATTGGCGGGGGGATTACTGGATTGTCTACCGCTTACTATCTACAGAAATCTATACAGTATAATAAGTTGGATGTAAAAATCATTTTGGTTGAAGCCAGCGATAGACTAGGCGGAAAAATCAGAACACTTCAGCATGAGGACTTCATCATGGAATCTGGTGCTGATTCAATTGTCACTCGCAAGACAAATGTAGCCCCATTGGTTGAAGAATTAGGCATTCAGGATGAGGTTGTATATAACGCGACAGGAATATCATACATCTACACAGAAGGTAAGCTGAAGCAAATACCTAAAGATGCAGTCTTTGGCATCCCTCTCAGTATTGAATCGCTTGCTACTACAGATTTGATCTCTGCTGAAGGTAAAGTTGAAGCACTTAAAGATTTCTATACTCCGAATGATCGTTTTACGAAAAACGATTCTGTAGGTGATTTTCTGGAAGCTTTCTTTGGAAAAGAACTTGTCGAGAAGCAAATATCACCTGTCCTATCAGGTGTATATTCCGGGAAATTGAGTGAACTTACCATTGCCTCGACCCTTCCCTATTTGATTGATTATAAAAATGAATATGGAAGTATTATTCAGGGATTGTCCGCGAATAAGGCTAAATTCCAGGGGAAAGGCGATAAGAAGTTTATGTCTTTTAAGGGTGGTGTGTCTGCTCTGATTGATGCTATGGAAGAACAGCTGTCCGATGTAGAGATCATCAAAGGGATTCGGGCCGAGCGCATTGCAAAGGATGGAGAACAGTACCGAGTAACACTGGCCGATGGGCGAATCTTGGACAGCGATTTTGCCGTACTAGGAACGATGCATTCTACTGCACAAGATTTACTTCAAGACGAAGCGCTGAATGAAGATTTCAAACAGTTGTTTAACAGCTCTATGATTAGTGTGTATCTAGGATTTGATATCCCTGACAGTCAACTGCCAGCGAACGGTACAGGGTTCATAACAGCCAACAGTGACGATGTTCTTTGTAATGCTTGTACGTGGACAAGTCGCAAGTGGGAGCACACGTCTGGTCAACAACGTCTGCTTGTCAGACTCTTTTATAAAAGCTCAGGACCGCATTATGAGTCCTTGATTAAGCTTTCAGAAGAGGAATTATTAAAGGTGGCGTTGAATGATATACAGACCAGTCTTGGAATTACTGGACAACCAGTTACCCACGATGTGACCAAATGGCATGATGTTATGCCAAATTACCACAAACGCCATCATGAGATTGTAGTATCCTTAGAGAAGAAGATTGCAGATCATTATCCGAATGTAATCCTTGCTGGATGTTCTTATTATGGTGTGGGTATTCCCGATTGTATTGCAAATGGAGAGAAGACAGCGGAACGTATTTTGGAACAAGTAATTACACATTAAACAAAGGAGGGCGGACAATAGTGAGAAAATTAAAATTAGCGATAAGCTCTATGCAAAGTCTAGACTATAAACAACGGCGGTTGTTTGTATAGAGCGAATAAAAATTGATTTACCGCCAGTGCACTGTGCAGGGTTGTTTTTAGAATAGACTTTGCTACCTTCAAACTCAAAAAAAGTTTAAGGAGCAGAGTGACTATGAAATATGTAAATGCAGATACGATTTTTCCAAAGGAATTATTAGAGGAAATTCAGAAGTATATTAACGGTGGTTTGGTATATATCCCTAAGCCTGAAGAAGCACATGTAAAATGGGGCGAGAAGTCAGGGAGCAGAAAATACTTAAGATCTAGAAATATTGAGATTTGTTTAAGGTTTGCCGTTGGAGCAACGGTTGACCAGCTTTCGGATGAATATTGCCTATCAAGGGACAGTATTAAGAAGATTGTTTACACAAAAAAATAGCTGTAATCCTAAAAATCCACGTTAGAGGAAGCTCTGACGTGGATTTTTAGGATTTAATTATCATTCAATCTTAAATACCATACTTTTTCCGATATTTATCGATCCAGTCTACAAACTGTCCTTCATATTTCACGCCTTCATCCATCTTTTTATTTGCTGCTGTAAAAGCTCCTATCTGATTAGAATAGGTTGTGAAATCTAACACTTCTTGAGGTGTTTTCATCTTTTGTTCGTAAGCAACCTTGGATAGAACGGTAATTGGATATCTTTCTTCAGTCCAACCTCGGAATATCCATCCAATTCAACGGTAAGTATGGATTCATCAGAAACTTCCGGTGTCAATTTTGCATATGTAAGACTGGTCATTTCAGCTAGTAAGCGAACTTTTATTTTTGTAGTTCCACCCACAGGAATAACATCGCTAGACAAAGTAATACTTGCCTCATTGAGTAATTTCTTATCAGCAGCAAACACAGTGGATGGCATTAATAAAGCAAAAACCATAGTACAAAGAATAAAACATTGACTAAACCTTTTCATTAGCAATCATCCTTATCATTTGATTTAGTAGTCACTCGAAGTAATCTTGTATTCCATAATATTCCTGATTCCTCTTAAGTTTTGCTATCAAGCGTTTCTTCTCACCGCACCACAACTAACAGTACAACAATTCCGAGCCAAAACAGCCAGCTTACTGGGTGACCGAAATTTAATCCCCAGCCGACTCCGAGCCTTTTCTTGACGATTAGGTTTGGATCTTTGCGATTGAAATAAATCATACCTAATCGCCATTTATCATCATCATCATGGACAGGTCTGACATTGGAGTGATCGGCAGATCGCTCCAAGCGGCTTTCGCCCTGACCAGCCCAGAACGTTAAGGCGAAGGCGTATAGGATGATAAGGGCTATTATGATTAGGATAATAGGGATAGCGAAATTCATATTAAGCAGAGATATCATGTTTAGTTGCACGACGGAAAACAGGATAACTATTAAGAAGCTTGCTGTAATCATAAAATATGACCAAGTACGGCGGTAAGTTACGTCTTGTCTGATGGAACGATTAGGATCAGTGGGTTGAACCTGCTGCTTCACTCTGCGAATACTCCAATTCTCAAATATGAACAAAAGTGTTATCAACACTTGCATTATCGTAGGCATAAATACAGTACTATAAGATTTAGCTGCATAGCCGTCTACGTTCCAACTACTGTTGTAATGGATCGGAATCTGATCAGGAATCAGATCGTAGTTGCGTAGCACAGTTACAATAGTAACAACAATAATTAAAACATGTATGAGGAACCAAATACTAGACAAGCCAATGTTTCTTTTCCGAAATCCAGTGTCCACTGCCATGATCGATGGTTCCGGAGCAGCAGGCAGCATAGGTAGTAAACTTTTCATTTTGAAACGATAGCTAATGTTTATGACTAGGGAGATTACGACCATGGCGAGTGAGTAAGTGACAGTGATCCAACTTTGTTGCTTGGAATGTTCATCACCGTATAGTAGGCAGATGATACAAATAATGAATAGGATGGGATGCAAGGTAGCACTAATCCTAGCATATGACTTTCGCATCTGGCGCAGAGGCTCACTGTGGAATTGTACAGCGCTGACGGTGACCCCAAAACTAATCGTCTCTCTTGATAAATAAGGCATGCTTACCATGAGTACAATGGCAGGTACAAATACAAAGATCATTACTATAACAGGCATTATCGTCATATCGTTCGCCTCCACTTATACATAAGTGTGTATTTGAAAACTCTATAACCCTTATAGCATAGGCGATTCATCACTATGCCTTTTTTTCGTATGATTATCCTATTAACTTAGGATAGGTAATCGACTTGAACATAAATTTTATTATAATCGATTTTAGTGACTATAGGGGTTAAATTAACAATTTATCCAGTTTTTTTACTACGCAGAGCCACTCATCTGACAACTGAATTATGGCAAGTACATCTGTTTGAATCAACTGTTGCTTTATTAACGCTTTCAGTATTTTTGTAGATTGCTTAACTCCTTAATAACTACTACCATGAAAGTATTGAAAGTAATAGATAGTAATAAGGAGTGTTAATGAATGATGAAAGTCGGCATTTATCACGGTCAAAATAGTGTGGGGATAGAAGAGCGTCCAATACCTCAAGTTGGAGCAAAAGATGCGTTGATTCGTATTTTAGCGGGTGGAATTTGTGGTACAGATATTAATATAGTGAAAGCAGGCTCTGAAATGGGTATTCGTTTCGGCTCAGAGTTTGGACATGAAATGTTTGGTGAAATCGTTGAATTAGGTTCTGATGCGGAAAGCGATTTGAAAGTTGGCATGCGTGTAGGTGTGAATCCAATTACTGCAAAACGTGCAGGTCGCCGTTATTCGTTGGAGGTAGGAGCCTTTTCACAATATGTCTTAATTGAAGATGCAGCACTAAATTATAATCTTTATGAATTTGATGATTCCGTTTCGGCAACAGAGGCTGTATTAATGGAACCCATGAGCGTAGGCTTCCATGGCGCTTTTAGCGTACTGCCCAAACTAGGTGAAAAAATCGTAGTTCTAGGTGCGGGTCCTATTGGCTTATCTGCAGCTGCAGGATTAATTGGTGAAGGCATTAAAGATGTTTGCGTAGTGGATATTGACAACTGGCGTTTGGATAAAGCAAAAGAATTAGGCGCATTAACATTTAATACGTCGACTGAAACATTAGCAGAGGGTTTAATCAAACACTTCGGCGAAGTGAACGTATACGGTGTTAGTGTACCCAATGTAGATGCTTTTGTGGACGCAGCGGGCGCTCCAATATTATTTGAACAAGTGATGCAGATTGTAAAGCCACAAGTAAGAATTGCAATCATTGCCGTTTATAAAAATGAAGTACCTATAAGCCTTGCTCAAGTGATGAGTAAAGAAGTTAACATAGTTGGAGCTAGTGGATACACACATGAAGATATTGTAAAGGTAATTGAACATATTAACGACAAGAAAACGAATATCTCTACTATGGTGACACAGACTTATAAATTAGAGGATATTCAAGCCGCCTTCGATAAAGCGATTGCAGCAAAAGAAACGATCAAGGTTATTGTAGATCTTACTTAACCATCAGTTAATGATATTGGAGTTCATTTGAGTGTAAAACTCAGGTGAACTCTTTTTATTTTAGAAGATATAGACTTTATATAAAATTTAATTCTAATTGAACATGGCATATTACTGGAGTGTGGTCGTAATTATACTGAGTATAGAAGTGAAATTAGAGAGCGATCTCCAAAAATATATTCAAGCATTCGATAGAAAGGGGAGAAGGAAATGAACATCACCCTAACATTAACTGATAGCACAACGAAGTTTATGATTAACAATCTATACCCACTATACTTACACGATCTATCAGAGATATGGGGGAACCTTCCTAATCAATACGGGGTATACGAGGATAATGAAACACAAACGCTGAATGAACAGAACAAAGTCTTCGACATATGGTGGGAGAAGCCGGGGATTTTATATCCTTATTTAATAAAAGAAGATGGAATTCCTGCTGGCTTTGCATTAGTAGCCACACCACCTCATACACCACCAGGTTGTGAATTTTATTTAAACGAATTCTTTATCCTGAGGCCCTTCCGTGGTAAGGGAATCGCTGAACTTGCGGCTAAGGAAGTTTTTAATCTTCATACTGGAAAATGGGAGCTGCAAACCAATCCCACAGCTACAAATAGAAGAGCCCAGCATTTTTGGAGAAAGACACTAAAAGAATATACTGGTAATAGCTTTCAGGAAGCATGTAAGAAGTCTTTTGATGATGAATTAAAGATGATTTTTAATTTTTGTAATGGATAAAGCTAATCAAATTGATTATAAACGGTGGTATGGTCTACGTTTCAAAGCCTGAAGAATTACATATAAAATGGGGCGAGAAGTCACGGAGTAGAAAATATTTGAAATCAAGAAATATTGAGATCTGCCTGAGGTTTGCTGCTGGTGCAACCGTCGACCAGCTCTCAGGTGAATACTGTCTTTCTAAGGATAGTATTAAGAAAATCGTTTATAGTAAAAAATAGCCGGTCAACCGTAGTGGTTGACCGGCTATTACATTTATTTGAAGCGTTAACTCGCAAATATATGCTTACCAATTTTTAAGTTCTGAGGACGAGTCCAGATCCATGCACTAGTAGCTGTATCTGGATTGAAATAATAGATTGAATGGTTTGTTGGGTCCCAACCTCGGACAGCATCAAGAGCAGCTAAATAGGCGGTCCGGTTTGGAGTAAGCCAGTATTGACCGTCAGATACGGCTGTAAATGCGCCTTTTTGAAATACAACGTCTTTAATATTGTCTGGGAATTGACTTGATTGTATGCGATTCATAACTACAGAGCCAACTGCGACTTGACCTTTATAAGGCTCACCGCGGGATTCACTGTAAATGACTTTCGCCAGAATATCCATTTCCTCAATATTAAGCGTATATTTTTTAAGAGTATTCCAAGTTTTTGTACCAGTAACTCCATCGGCATTTAATCCGTAGGCCATTTGAAATTTAGCAACGGCAGCCTTCGTTTGTGATCCATATACACCATCTAAAGGCTGAGTATAGAAATCCAGAGTTTTTAACCGATACTGAAGATCCCACACATCTCCAGAAGAATTCCCTACGGTTAATACCGGAGCAGCACTAGCCGTACCGATCGTAGCCATGCTTACCAGACCCAAAAGAAGCAACAAAGTGAATATTTTAGTCTTCATTGTAGTAGCCTCCTTTCAGAAAACATTATAAATAACCTTCAATAACTGAGACAACACTCATTTATTGGTAATCTAATAATCACTTTATATTTTTAAAAATACTTCATTCGGTTTGTGATCTTATGAAATGGGTAAATGAATAATCAGAGGCACATCAACTTCGGAGGTTTTATATATGAAAAAGCAAATATTTCTATTCATAATCGCAGCTGCACTTACTCTAAGCGCATGTGGTAATGACAATAGCTATGGCAATAAAATGTCTTCAAACGATAGAAAAATGGAACATACCGCACACTCTAGTTCAAGTGAAGTACCCGATAATTTGAAAGTGGCAGAGCATCCTGCTTTTAAAATAGGAAGTAAAGCGATTATCCAAACGGATCATATGGAAGGTATGAAAGGGGCAACAGCAACGATAGTTGGAGCTTATGATACTACAGCCTATATGATTTCTTACAGACCTACAACAGGTGGAATGCCAGTTACAAACCACAAGTGGATTATTCATGAAGAAATCAAAAAAGCAGCCGACAAACCCTATGAATCCGGCTCAGAAGTTGTAATGGAAGCTGACCATATGAAAGATATGAAAGGTGCAACCGCTCAAATTAACGCGGCTGAACACACTACGGTATATATGATTGACTACACACCGACTACGGGTGGAGATAAAGTGAAAAATCATAAATGGGTAACGGAAGACGAGCTTTCGGCTAAAAAGTAACCAAAATAAATTTAAGTCCATAAGTAATGAAAAAAATAAGGTAGGAACAGTCATAGACTTTGTTAAAGGTCTAGGCTGCTCCTACCTTTTTGATTGTTCTTTTATGGGTAGTGAAGTGTTAAAATATCTTTATAAAACACAACTTTGTAATACATTCCATTTAAATGGTATTTTCTTTAGAAGGTAGGAGGGTGATTAAATGCCTAACTGGCAGGTGAAATTCGATGAAGAGATGCTTAAGCAAGCTGCACAACAGATTCAAGTAGATTGGACAACGATAAAGTATATTGGTGGGTTTGAAAATGTTGTTTATAGCTTTCCAAAAGATGCTCATGAATTTATTTTACGTGTAACTCATCATTCTCATCAGGAGCAGGAGATGGTTATCTCTGAACTTGACTTTATGGATCATCTTGCAAAGCATGGAGTGCAACTGGCTCCCCCCATTCCCTTTCAGGATGGTAGTTTGGTACAAACGCTAGTCAAAGATGGGGAAAGATTTATGATCTGTGTAATGGAGAAAGCTCCTGGTGGTCATGTTAATGCTTCCGACCCCTATTGGGGAACAAATCTTTTTGAGCAATGGGGTGAGGTAACAGGAAGAATGCATGCTTTAGCTCTGCAATACGAGCGTCCGGAGAGTGTTCTGGCAAGACCACATCAGGGTAAGCTAGAGTTTGACTTTGCTAACTTTGGTATTGTTGAACAGCAGCTTTTTGAAAAGTTGCTTCAAATAAATGATCAGATTAACCAGTTGCCGCGGCATCGAGAAGGTTATGGACTATGTCACCGTGATTTGCATCCGGGTAATTTTTTTGTGCATGAGGGGCAGATCACCGTGTTTGACTTTGATGATTGCGGATACGACTATATGGTGCATGATATTGCCATTGCCGTTTATTATTCGACTATCTTTGGGGATTGGAGCAAACTGGAAGTAGAGCAGAGTAGAACTTCTGGTCTTGCGGCAGCCATGTTGAAGTCCTTTATGAAGGGGTATAATCGAGAGTATGCGCTCGACAATAAGTGGCTAGAAGAGCTCCCGCTCTTTATTGAGAAGCGTCGACTGGAATTAGTGCTATTGTTATTTCAAGAGTTTTCGGAGTCACAACGTGAGGAGAATAGAGTGTGGCTTGCCCGCAATATCCACGATGCTTTAAATGACAAAGCTTGTTTAGAGCTTTAATGACGGAGGTAACCGATATGACACCTCCAAAGTATATTTCGAAGCTTGGAAGTGGGCTTTTTCTCCATAGAACAAGCAATGAATATGCTCACATGGAAAAACCTCAGACTGCGGCTAGAGTATTGTCTAAATGATGCTGTCCAGCCTTTTTACGTAGAGTTTCAGGGTACAGAAGTAGAAGAAATTTTATTTAAATTAGAAAATCAGCAAACTTTTTAGAGGTCCCCCTGCGTCCTAGCTAATGAGTGTCATCGGAAGGCACTTATAAATAGAGATGGAGGATGACGAGATATGAACAAAACAACAAAAAATCTATTTAAAATGAGTGCAGTTGGATGTGCGGCAATTATGGGGGTGAGCTTAGCTTCCTTACCGGTTCATGTGATGGCATCCACATCAGTAGCAGCTAGTGTTTCTTCAATGGTGCAATCTCCGTCCCCAGCGCTTGCTGGTGTTAAGATCCAAGAAAAAGTTCTTAGCACAACAAGTAAATATCTAATTGCTGATATTAAAGTGCCACAACTAACAGGCATGCTGGACAAGCAATACCAAGATGAGCTGAATGATATTATTTTGTCTCATGCTGAAAAGGATTTGGCACAATGGGAGCATGACGCCGCTGAAATGGGTAAAAAAGCACAAGCAGATAATAAAGACTACCATCCCTACACTCTTAATATCGCTTATGAACTGAAGTCAGATGGAACAGGTAATCCAGCAGGTGTTATTTCCTTGACGGTTATTACTGAAGGCTCTGAAGGTGGAACCAGCATGCCGCGGATTGATACTTATAATGTGAGAAATGTAGCTGAGGCACAACTGGTTACTCTTTCAGATCTGCTCGGTGCTAACTACAAAGAGAAGCTCGATGCAGATATTCTTGCGGAGATTAAAAAAGACACTGACAAGTATTTTTTGGAAGAGTACAAAGGAACTTCAGTCGAGCAGTCATTTTATATCGATAAAGGTGAATTAGTGGTTGTCTTCCCTAAATATAGTATTGCACCTGGATATGTAGGATCACCAGAGTTTCGTTTCAGCTTGAATAGTAATTCCACGGACGCAGCTAAGCTTGATTTGAAAAAAATCCCCAATTTCACTAACAAGCAAGGTGTGCTGATGCTATCATTACGTGATTTAGCCAATCAATTAAACTTTCAATTGAAGTGGAATCCATCTACCAAAACATCTGAGTTAATGAAGGGAGCACAGTGGACGAGTGTTTCTATTAACAAAGATTCTTATTTTATAGCAAAAATGGCTCCTAAAGCATTAGGCACTGCTCCAGTGCTTCAAGACAATAAAACGTATGTCCCTGTCCAATTTGTAACAGATATTCTACAGATTGAAGTGCAAGGCATTTAATAGAAAAGATATCTGGCAGATTTCTCTGCCAGATATCTTTTTTAAATTAATAACATTTTCACTTGTTTACAGAACTTTTCATGCGTTTACAGCGTCTTACTAATGGAACGATAAATCGACGGTAAGGACTGAAACATAATGAAAGACAACACGAAGCTTTTCAGAAATAATATGAGGAGCCAGTCTTCTATACAATCTGTAGGCGGCAGGCGTTATGTGCCAGGAATTGATGGTCTAAGGGCTTTATCAGTACTCGCTGTAATCGCATATCATTTGAATCTGAAATGGGCTGAGGGTGGACTTCTCGGCGTTGGAATATTTTTTGTTATCTCAGGATATCTCATAACTGACCAAATCATTACCCAGTGGGAGCGGCACCGAAGACTGAACCTTTTAGACTTTTGGGTTCGTAGGGCGCGGAGGCTGTTGCCTGCGATGGTCGTCATGCTTTTTGTGGTTGCCATATGGCTTTTAATTATAGAACCATCAAGATTGTATGGGCTCAAGGGTGACTTTATGTCTTCCTTATTTTACTTCAACAACTGGTGGCTAATATTTCATAATATGTCCTATTTTGAAAGCTTTGGCCCTCCATCTCCGATTGGACATTTATGGTCGCTTTCTATTGAAGGGCAGTTTTATATTCTATGGCCAATAGCTCTCATCATCGTGATGAAAATCGCTCGTCGGCGAGGTAAGCTTATTGCATGGATTATGGCTTGCGCTGCAGTCTCGGCCTTAGCGATGGCATTGATCTACGTACCGGGCACAGACCCAAGTAGAGTGTATTATGGAACGGATACTCGCGTATTTGCGCTTCTCATTGGAGCAGCACTTGCAGTTGCTTGGCCAAGTCAGAAACTTAATGATAAGGTCTCAGAACCGGCTCGGCGTATGCTTGATATTGTTGGGGGATTAGGACTCATACTATTGTTAGTCCTTTTTAATCAGGTTAATGAGTTTGATGATTTGCTTTACCGTGGTGGGTTTCTAGTGATTTCTTTGATTGCTGCAGTAGTTATTGCTGTACTCGCTCATCCTGCTAGCCGCCTGGGATCGATCGTAGGCTGTAAACCTTTGCGTTGGATCGGGTTGCGATCATATAGCTTGTACATATGGCATTTTCCAGTTATTATCCTTAGCAGTCCGAATGTGAGTACTGAAGAAAGCGGCATACTTCGTATTATCGTTCAGGTAGGAGTAAGTTTTCTTCTAGCAGCATTATCATATAAGTATGTAGAGGAGCCTATTCGTCGAGGTTCACTTAAGGAAACTTGGAAGAACATCAGTGTAAAACGACGGGGTGGTCTTCGTCCAGGCTTCTTAATGGCTATTATTGCTGTGATTCTTATCCCTATTGCATGTAAAGGCTATTTGTTAAATGCTGGATCGGATACATCTGCGATCGAATCGGCAGATATGCAGTATGAACAACAACAGCTGCAACAGCAAGAACAACAAGATTCGGGAATAAAGGATGATCCCATAGATCGCAAAACGATAGACAAGAGTGAAACTGATAAACCATCCTTACCAGCCATGACAACAGCTACATCCGAACCTGAAGTGAACAAACCTGATCCTGAAGTGAACAAACCTGATCCTAAAGTGGGAACTATTAATAAAGAAGTGTCTAAGCCTGAATCAGATGTGAACAAAACTGTTCCCGAAGAAAAAAAACCTGTGGCTGTGAAGAGTCAAGCTGGGAATGACGTTACGGCCATTGGAGATTCTGTCATTTTGGACGTAGCACCATACCTCTCAAAGAAAGTACCTGGCATTGTCATCGAGGGCGAAATTGGTCGTCAGATGGCGAAAGCTCAGGAGGTAGTGGATCAGCTTAAAGCTCAAGGCCGGTTAGGTAAAAAGGTGATCATTGAGCTGGGGACTAACGGATCTTTTAGTTCAAAGCAGTTACGTAATCTCCTGGATTCACTAAGTGATGCTGAGCAGATTCTTTTGGTCAATACACGTGTCCCAAGGAAGTGGGAAAATAATGTGAATCACAACATTTCAAAAGTTTCCAGTGAATATAGTAATACGACCGTAGTAGACTGGTACTCTGCTAGTGAAGGGAAAGACGATTATTTCTACGAAGACGGCGTGCATCTGAAGCCTGAGGGTTCTAAGTATTACGCCTCACTTCTCGCGAAAGCTTTGGATAGTGAATAAAAATAATTAATTCTCCAAACTTTTTGAACTCGCTAAACGTCTTACACCTATTACAACACTAGATAACAAACAGAGAAGGATAATCTACAATGTTGAAGTTGAATAGGAAAACCGAAAAAATACTAACCAATTGTATCATCGAAAACAAAGAGAATGTCTACAGACTCGCCTACAGCTATGTCAAAAACAAAGAGGATGCTCTTGATATTGTTCAGGATTCCATTTATAAAGCGATGGATAATCTTGAGTTGTTGAAGAATCCTGATGCCGTGAAAAGCTGGTTTTACCGTATTGTCGTGAATACTTCGCTAGACTTTCTGCGCAGAAATAAAAAGGTCCAGACGATGGAGCCAGAGATGATAGATGTCTATTGTCCTGGTGCAGAGGATGTTTACTCGGATATAGATTTGAAAAGAACCCTTGAAGATCTGCCGGCGAAATACCGAAGCGTGATCGTATTGAGATACTTTGAAGATATGAAGATTAGTGAAGTGGCGGAAGTTCTAAACGAGAACAACAATACGATAAAAACAAGACTGTATCAGGCACTTCAGTTATTGCGGGTGAAACTGAAGGATGAAGCCTCAAAGGAGATTATGTAAGATGGTAGACCATTTAAAAGATTTACATAAGGAATATAGCGAGGTTCCTATTCCAGAACAATTAGATTTAATAGTGAATCGCTCTCTGAAGCAATCACTTAAAGAAAGAAGAAAAAAACGGTTGAAATATAAATGGTTTGCCAGTGTGAGTGTTGCTGCTATTGTCTTTTTGATTGCGATTAACACTAGTATAACCGTGGCGAGTGCATTATCTGCCATTCCAGGTGTCGATCGACTCATTAAAGTGCTAACCATTAAAGAATATATAGTAGCGGAGGATAGCTACGATGCCAATATCAAAGTTCCTGCCGTTACGAATATGGAGAACAAGGATCTCGAGCTTGGATTAAACCAGAAGTATTTGAGCGAGAATAAGGCACTCTACGAAAAGTTCCAATCTGAGATTGAACAGTTGAAGAAGCAGGGCGGAGGTCATTTGGGTCTGGACACGAATTATGAAGTCAAAACAGACAATGATCGTATTTTCTCCATTGGAAGATATGTTGTAGAAACGTCAGGTTCTTCTTCTGAGGAAGTTGCTTTTGATACGATAGACAAAGTGAACCAAATCCTTATTACATTACCAATGTTATTTAAGGATGAGCAATACATTGAGCGGATTAGCCAAAATATTAAAGAGCAGATGATTGCACAAATGAAGGCTGACCCCGATATTGTGTATTGGATCCCGGAGAACGGGGATGAAGTGTCAACTGATATGTTTACTTCTATTTCAAAAGATCAGAGCTTCTATATCAATGATGATGGCAAGCTTGTGATTGTGTTTAATAAATATGATATAGCTCCAGGTTCTATGGGTTCTGTTGAATTCGTGATCCCAACTGAAGTCATAGCAGGGGATCTGGTAAGTCAGAAGTATATTCAGTAATAATAAAAGACCGGCTGGAGAGTTCTCTCTTTGCCGGTCTTTATTCAAATATAAGAAAGTATAAGTGTACACTATAATTTATCCTTATATTTCTCGCTTAAACACTACTGTCCTTATAAGGACGCCGAAGCCGTTTATGCTTGCTCGTAAACGAATGATTATTGAAGAGCTAATTCATTCCTAGTCGTAGATAAAATGCTCCACCACAGCCACAGTCTTCGTTATGTCTGGATTAGAATTATCGACCACCTTCACATTGGAACTTGGAAGCGGCCACTTCACACTACGGTTTCCAAATGCTTTACGAAATTCATCCCAATGCTGGAACTTCCATTCATCTAATGGCGATTGTCTATCATGAATCCGCTTCCGGTACAATTCCTCATCAGCTAGTTCGACCAAAACAACTTTGACCTCAACATCTTGCAGAGAACGTCCGATATGAGATAACTCACTGCAGATCCAGTCAGGATTGGCAGCTTCTTTGGTAAATGGTCCAACTACAAATGCATCTACATTTAGGCTAATATTGTCTAGTGCGGCGTCCATCGTAATCCGGTAGCCTAAATCACGGCATAATCTTTTGTAGTCGGCGGAGTCTCTGTCTGCCGGGTCCAATCCGTGAAAGGTCATGATGGCATCTGCCGCTGGTCTTAAGAGGATATCCATATCAAAGAAGGGTACTTTACGCCGGGAAGCGATCGCTTTAGCTAATGTCGTTTTGCCTGCCCCAGCTGGCCCTAAAAAAAATACAAGTTTGTTCATCGTTGTCTCTCCTTAGAACCTCAATTCAACTCCATAATGTATCTCTGCATACTATCATATAAAAGATAGTGAGCAATCGCCACTGCAATATCTCCATCACACGATAGGAACAGACTACCTGAGATATTTCGTATTATAGGCCAAAATATGATATTTTTTTGCTTCTCCATTGAGTTTTTGTGTAATCCTGCTTATAATATAGCGAGAAAAATAAGAAAAAGGTGTCCATAAATGAGCATATTAAATGTAGAAGGATTAAGTCATGGTTTTGGAGATCGTGCGATCTTCAAGGATGTTTCATTCCGTCTTCTAAAAGGCGAGCATATCGGATTATTCGGCGCTAACGGCGAAGGTAAATCCACTTTTATGAATATTGTTACAGGAAAGCTGCAACCGGATGAAGGTAAAGTTGAATGGTCCAAGCGGGTGCGTGTTGGCTACCTCGATCAGCATGCAGTGTTGACCAAAGGCATGACCATTCAAGATGTACTCAGAGGCGCTTTTCAATACCTCTTTGATCTTGAGCAAGAGATGAATGATATGTACGGCAGAATGGGTGACGTGTCGCCTGAAGAGTTGGAAAAGCTGCTTGAAGAAGTTGGTACGATCCAAGATACGCTTACAAATCAAGATTTCTACATGATCGATGCGAAGATACAAGAAACCGCGCGCGGTCTAGGAATCACAGATATTGGTTTGGATCGTGACGTAGCTGATCTTAGTGGTGGTCAGCGTACCAAAATCTTGCTTGCGAAGCTGTTGCTTGAAAAACCAGATATTTTGCTTCTAGATGAGCCTACGAACTATCTGGATGAGCAGCATATTGAATGGCTGAGACGTTATCTTCAAGAGTATGATAATGCATTTATTCTGATTTCACATGATATGCCATTCTTAAACAGCGTTATCAACCTGATCTACCATATGGAAAATCAAAAGCTGACCCGTTATGTGGGTGATTATGAGCAATTTCAACAGGTCTACGAAATGAGAAAACAACAGCTTGAATCTGCTTATAACCGCCAGAAACAAGAAATTGCAGAGCTGAAAGACTTCGTTGCGCGTAACAAAGCCAGCGTGGCTACTCGTAACATGGCAATGTCCAGACAGAAAAAGCTCGACAAGATGGAGATCATCGAGATTGCAAAAGAGAAGCCAAAACCACAGTTTAACTTTAAAGAAGGTAAAACTGCGGGCAAGATGATTTTCGAAGCTAAAGAATTGGTTATCGGATATGACACCCCGTTGTCCAGACCGCTTAATTTATTAATGGAGCGTGGACAAAAGATTGCGTTGGTCGGTGCGAACGGGATTGGTAAAACCACCTTGCTACGCAGCATCTTAGGCGAAATCCAAGCATTATCCGGTTCCGTAGAACGTGGATACCATCAGGAGATTGGTTATTTTGAGCAAGAGATGAAGGAAGGTAATTACAAGACTTGTATCGAGGAGATTTGGGATACATTCCCATCCCTGTCACAATTCGAAGTACGTGCTGCCCTTGCCAAATGTGGACTGACCACGAAACATATCGAAAGTAAGATTGCTGTTCTAAGTGGTGGAGAAAAAGCTAAAGTGCGTCTTTGTAAACTCATTAACAGTGAGACCAACATTCTCGTATTGGATGAGCCGACGAACCACTTGGATATCGATGCCAAAGATGAACTGAAACGTGCGCTGAAAGCATATAAGGGAAGCATTCTCATGATCTCTCACGAACCAGATTTTTATCAAGACATTGTGACGGATATCTGGAATTGCGAAGACTGGACAACAAAAGTATTCTAATAAGACAATTCTTTATTGAACAAGCCTATGAGGTGTTAACGAATCAGTTACGCTTTATAGGCTTTTTTATGGATAATGGGAGGGGCTATGTGTTAGAGAATAAAATGGATCAGCTTAACATCAGTGTTCAACAAATTTTTGGAGAACAAGAAGTAGAAATAGTTAATTTCACATGCGAGGATTTAGATTATAAAACACCTAACTTTACAACAGCGGGTATCTTTCATCTTCAGGGTATCGCATTAATTAATCACGAGCAGCTTCCATGGTCAATCATATTAAAAATCATTAAGTCTGATAGTGCAGAAAAAGAGGATCCAGCACATCACAATTACTGGCGACGAGAAGCCTTAGTCTTTGAATCTAAGATTCTGGATGAGCTTCCGGGCTCAATCCAAGCTCCTAAGTGTTATCTTGTTGAGGAGCAAGTAGATGGTACTGTATGGTTATGGATGGAACGAATTGAAGGGGAATTTGCACATACGAAGGAGCAGTTTGATATTATCGCTGAACGGTTAGGCCGGTTTAATGGAGCTTATCTTTCAGGAAAGAACACTCCTAATGACCAATGGATATGTAGAAGTTGGCTTAGATCCTGGACTACTTCGAGTATTATGTATGCACCTAACCCTGAAGAATATATTCATCATTTATATAGAGACAACGACCAAAGCCTTTGGGCTTGGTTCCAAGGCTTCATGAAGCGGATAGACAATAATTTGAATGCTCTCCATCGCTTGCCGCGAGTATTAGCTCATCAGGATCTTAGTCAAATGAATATGCTGCTAACTCAAACCGGAGAGTTAGTCTTGATAGACTGGCAATTTATGAGCTTATCAGGCTTAGGGGAAGATCTTGGTAAAATGTTTGGCGTAAATATGAGTCTTGGTGTGATTCCTATCGATCGTTACGAGGAATTCAAAGAGTCTTTATTCCATTCGTATATCAAGGGATTAAAGGCAAGCGGATGGCAGGGGGACGAATCCCTTGCAAGATATGGTTATTGTTTAAGCACTGCTTTACGTAGTGTCTGGGAAGTACCACAATACTTTTTATTATCCACTCAGATGTGTGCTGACTCTGATTACTTAAAGCTTCAGGATCGAGTTGCCCGGCTGGAACAAATTATTAATATTCAACGTGAAATGGAAGAAGAATGTAGCGCATTGAAGGTATATATATAAGGTTAAAAGCGATTCTCATCGGGATTTTATAGATGAATGAATCGCTTTTTTTTTTATGGATAAACAATGTAAATTAGCTGCCGGCAGCATTTCAAACCGCATAATTAAACAGGTTGGAAGAAATACTACTTTCATCCATATCGAAGAATCGCTGTAGGAGATGAGATTGATGAATGGCTGGAGTAAATTAAAAAAATACGTGCTAGCGGATATATCGCAGGATACTCACACCCGTGATTCTTTTTCACTTGGCCATTGGGATGTAGATGACACATCAAACAATAACCAAAACAATAAGTCAACGAAAGAGACTCAGGTGAATTTGCCTCAAGAAAGACCTCTTGGAGGAGAAAATAACCATTTTAATATGTCTTGTGATATGGATAGGAACGTGGATTGGCTGAAAACAAAATTCTCCTATCCTAAGAGTAAGGGGCTGATTATACGCTCCCTTCTGCTAGGTTCCAAATTAACAAAAGGGACAGTTGTTTATCTGGATGATCAAGTAAATGCCCAATTATTATACGAAACTGTTATTAATCCATTGTTAACAGCCAAGTTTCCAGAGGATCTCCCCCTTAAATCTGATATGTTCAAGGATGAAATTCTTAGAAATGGTCAAATAAGATCAATCTCATCTCTGGAGGAGCTTGTACAGGAGATACTAAACGGTGCAGCGGTGTTAATCGTAAATGGCTTAAAAGAAGCAGTATCTATTGATGTTAAGGGTGGGGAAGAAAGAGGCTTGGAGAGCCCTAAAACTGAAAATGTAATTCTAGGATCGCAAGTAGGTTTTACGGAAAATCTGCACACAAATCTTTCGCTGATTCGTAGACGTCTTAACACTCCTGATCTAATGGTCGAAACAGGAGTTGTTGGGACGATTTCACGAACAGAAATTTCGGTTATTTATCTGAAATCAATTGCTAACAAGGAGCTTGTAAACGAGGTGCGTAGACGAATCGCTGCTATAAAAATCGATTATATCGGTGATAGTGGAATGATTGAACAGCTGATCGACGATCGACCAAACTCCATTTATCCAGGACTGCTCAGTACAGAGCGGCCGGATCGGGCAACTACACAAATTGTAGATGGTTATGTGTGTATTATGGTGAATAATTCACCGTTCGCTTTAATTGTTCCCAGCCAGTTTCCCTTGTTCTTACAGACAGCTGAAGACAGTTATCTTCGTTGGCAATATAGTTCTTTTCTTAGAATTATTCGGACGGTGGGTTTCTTTTTATCCATGTATTTGCCTGCTCTATTTGTTGCAGTTGCAAATTATCATCAGGAGATGATTCCGACAACTCTAGTTCTGGCGATTGCAAGTACAAGAGAATCTGTCCCACTTCCCGTAGCAGCAGAAGCATTCCTGTTAGAATCGATGTTTGAATTGATTCGCGAAGCTGGTGTCCGGATTCCAAGCGTTATTGGTCCAACGATCGGGATAGTGGGTGCCTTAATATTGGGACAAGCGGCGGTGCAAGCTAATATCGTTAGTCCCATCATGGTAATCATTACATCTGCTACAGCTCTAGCATCCTATACGATTCCTAACTATAACATGCAATTCACAACCCGTATTCTCCGGTTTGTTTTTTTGGCCTGCGCTTCGTTTATGGGCTTAATTGGGATTGTTTTATTGTCGATGATTTTGTGGACGGATTGGATTTCATCCAATCATTTTGGTGTGCCTAGTTTTGCTCCGATTACGCCTCATCATCCTGGTGAAAATTCACTATTACGTAGTCCTATGTACAAACAAAATAAGCGACCGATATCAGTGCGACCTCGCAAGAGACTTAAACAACCAGATGCTCAAAATACGGACGTTCCCACTACACCTGATCAAGAGGGTGATGGTGCTTACTCATGAAAAAAAATCATATAGGGATTCAAGAAGCTGCTTCCATTGGGATCATATTTATAATTACAAAAATATTCTTACCCTTTCAAAGATCACTTGCTGAACTTGGGGGTACTGCTGCCTGGATTATTGTTCTCATTGCTTCAGCGCTTTGTCCTCTGACTTGGTGGGCCATCAAAGGTGTGCTTAACAATGCTTCTCAAGGTGCCACCTTAATTGAAGCAACGGAAGAGATTTGGGGCGCGTGGATCGGTACTTTTTTGAATTTTATATATTTTTTCTTTTTCTTTATGATCACGTTTTTGGTCCTGCGTGAGTTCTCGGAGCTATTGGCCTCTGATATTTTACCTCACACGCCAATGAACATTATTCAAATCTCATTGCTCATTCCCATTGCTTTCATTGCGCATTCCGGGATTGAGGCTGTTGGACGTTTATGCTGGATCACGATTGGGTTAATCATCGGAAGTGTTCTGCTTATCCTATTAGGTGGGTTATTTACGCATTCAGAAGTAAACGCGTTGTCTCCCTTCTGGGGAACAGGGCGTTCACATGTGCTAAAGTTAGGCATCATAAAAAGCTCTTTGTTTTCAGAAATGCTTGTATTCGGTTTTTTGCTCCCCAGAATGCGAAAAGCTAAGGATTGTAGTAAAGCAGCTTGGTGGTGTATTGCAATCTCCTCGATCATACTTTTCAGCACCACAGTCGTGTACCTCTTTGTGTTTCCGTACCCAACGGCCATTAGACTTAACGTTCCTATGTATGAAGTAAGCCGTCTGATCATTTTTGGTCGGTGGATTCAACGATTAGAAAGTGTATTTCTTATCGCTTGGTTGATTTGTGCGGTCATTAAATTGGCCATAGGGTTATATTGTGCTGCAGCAACAATGTCTCAAATATTGCGATTGACAAAGGTTAAACCATTAATTTTTCCTTTGGCTATCCTTGTATATACTTTTGCTTTACTACCTAGAAGCGAGATGGCTGCCGTAGCTTGGGACGGTGAAATTTTGCGAACGTATGGTTCAATCTTATCTATAGGTTTACCATTGCTCACTTGGTTTGTCGGTCTAGTCAGAACTAAAATGGGGAGACAAAAGACATGAGAGGATTTAAACGGATCATAAACAGGTACGTTCTTCTTCTGCTAGTTGTTCCTATGTTATCAGGCTGCTGGGATAGACTCGATCCCGAAAATATGGCTTTTATTATGGCTATAGGCGTTGATCCAGGTCCTAACAATGATTACATCTATACGTTTGCACTCGCGATGCCCAAATCGAACGGTGGCATGAATAGTGGAGGTAACAGCCCTTCGGGGCAGAATCGTATCGTTAGTATTTTTTCAGAAGAGGGTGCTAGTCTTTCCGCAGCCCTCCTTACTAGCCAAAGCTTTATAGCGCGAAGATTAACCTTGATTCATTCTAAAGCTTTTATTCTGGGAGATGGAGTCACTCGGCAAGGGATCATGCCCATTTTAGGTGAGGTAGTAAGAAATGAAGAATTCCGCAGAACCGTCAATGTAATTACGGCAAGAGGGAGCGCAGAAACTTACATTAATAATATTAAACCTAAGATGGAAAACGATATTGATTTATGGTTTGAGTTAGAAATGGACCCCCATAATATTGGAGCAATTACACCTAAGAACTCACGGTTTCACGATTTTATTATGGATATCGAGCAACCAGGAACTGGAGGCACAACGATTTTGTCCGCAGTACATCCTAGTGTTGATAAAAATACCAATAACCATGAGATGGGTGAGGCATCACCAGAGTCGAAAGACCGTCAAACGATTGCTAGCGATATATATGCAGGTGATCTTCATAGAACTGGAGAAACACCTATCGATTTTTTTGGCAGTGCCGTGTATAAAGGTCAAAAAATGATAGGTTATCTCACCGCTCAGGAAACGAAATTGCTTAACATTCTACGTGGTGATTTCGAAAAAACAGTCATGGAATTTCACGATCCATTAGATTCTAAATACAATGTAACCCTTAATATGAATGCGGAGAAAAAAACGAAGCTTAAATTAAAGCGGAAAGACGATCAGATTAACGTTACATTTATTGCTCATATGGAGGGGGAGTTATCAGGTTCTATGTCAAATGTTGATTACACTACACCCAAAAACACAATAATTTTGGAGGAAGCGGTGGAAGAGCAGCTGATCCAGCAGGCTTCAAAGCTTCTAGATAAAACATTGTATGAATGGAATGTTGATTGTTTTCATATTGGTAACCGATTAAGGGCAACTTTTCCGACACTACAGGAATGGTATGGATATAAATGGCGTGATCATATCAAGGATACCAAATACAAAGTAGATATCGACTTTACGATGACAAAACATGGTGACCAAGTGGGTCCCGCTGTGGAAGGAGATGAAATGGTAAAATGATTATTCAAGTCATGAAGATCGTTATACTCGGGATCATTTCTTTGTGGGGAAGCATTTACATTGGCAGCCTAACCCCCACACTGTGGAAGCAAAAAAACTACCGAGGTGCGGTTGGAGCGGCGATTCTAGCCGGTCTCACGTTATTTTTACCATTGGTCTTTAGTTTGTTGAGAGGCATGTAAAAAACATAACTTCACATATCCGAAAACAATAACACTAAAACCGAAATAGAAAGCCTATTATATTCTTCATCCAGATGAAAATATGGTAGTGATTCAAGAAGAACCTGTGGTGCAGAGTTTAGGCTTTGAACAAAAAGTTGATAAAATTATGGAAGAAAATATGTTCTCAGGTTCTATATTACTCGTCGAGGATAACAAGGTTAAGATTGCAAAAGGATATAATATGGCCAACTCAGAGACCATGCAATTAAACGGACCAGATACAGTATTCCAAATCGGCTCTTTGACAAAAGCATTTACCGCTGCAGCGATCATGCAATTACAAGAAATGGGTAAACTTAATATTAATGATTCAGTTCAAAAGTATATTGAAGATTATCCTTATGAAAATGTTACGCTCTACCAATTATTAACCCATACCGCAGGAATTCCGAACTTAACAGCATTTCCAGATTTCATAAGCACGATGGATATCCCGGTAAGTGTCTCAGAGAATATCGCTAAATTCTTAAATAAACCATTGGAATTCGAACCCGGAAGCCAATTCGCTTATAGTAATTCAGGATATATACTACTGGGGGCTGTTATTGAAAATGTAAGTGGCCAATCTTATAGTCAGTTTATCGAGGATCATATCATGTCGCCTTTAGGGATGGGGAATAAATGATGCAGAAGGCTTGATTTACGCACATGGCGGAGCGATCAATGGATTTTCATCGTTTATCTATAGGGATATTTCTAAGGGAACAGCAGTTATTATACTTAGCAATGTGGAAGGTGTCCAAACATCAGAATTATTGGATCTTCTTTTAAATGTGTTAGAATCAGAATAATGTATAATCACGAATGAATCAGAACGGCTTGGAGGAAATTTAAAGATGAACATCAGACGCATACATATGAACGATAATCGCACAATTGAACAGATCATTAGGAACTGCCTAATTGAGTTTGGCGGGAACAGAGCAGGGCTTGCGTGGGAAGATGACAGCTTAAGTCATTTATATGAATATTACAATCAAAGCGAGAATCGGGCTTATTGGATTGTTGAAAAGGACGGGGAAGTATTAGGAGGCTGCGGAATTGCACCTTTCGGGAATGAGGGGAACATATGTGAGTTGCAAAAAATGTACCTATCTCAGTCCGTTAGAGGTAGTGGGATATCTTCCGAACTCTTACATACGGCTCTGGATTTTGCTAAGCTTCATTATAGCAAATGTTATTTAGAGACATTACAGAACATGCATGGAGCTAACCGTTTTTATACGAAAAATGGATTCAAGCTTTTACCCGCCCCCTTAGCAGGCTCGGAGCATTTCGCCTGTGATGCTTGGTATATTAAAGATTTAATCTAATACTTGTGAAATAAGCCTGAATGATCAGGCTATTTTTAATTTGACACAAAACCGTCCAGACGGTATAGTAAATAACAGAGGTGATCAACGTGAACAGTAATTCTAAACGTAAAACTATTTTAATCGCTGCATCCACGATTGTGAAAAATAACGGAGTGGAGAAGCTTACGCTTGAAGCTGTGGCTAAAGAAGCTGGAGTCAGTAAAGGCGGATTACTGCACCATTTTCCCAATAAAGAAGCTTTGATAACAGGGATGGTGGAAGAGTTAACGAATGATTTTTTTACCACTCTGCAAGACAGGGCTATGAATGCAACGGTTGAAAAAGGGAAGTGGAGCCGAGCATTTACGGAGGTAATGAGTGAAGATAGTATGGAAGGCGGAGAGATAAGCACAGCGCTTACAGCTGCTCTTTTTACAAATCCGGATATCCTTCAGAAATTTCAAAATCAATATGCCAAATGGCAACAAAACATAGAGAACGACGGCATTGATCCTGTAGTTTCTACTATTGTTAGGTTGGCAGCAGATGGCTTATGGTATTCTGAAATGTTCGGATTAGGGGCGTTGGATGATGAATTACGCGAGAAAGTCATTCGAAAATTAATAAATATGACAGAGTAAGGAGAGGTTATCTTTGAATTCATATGTATTGCTTGCAGCAGCGATCATCTTTGAGGTATTTGGTAGCTCCATGCTAAAAGTATCTAACGGATTTAAAAAGGTACTTCCTTCCATTGGAGTCATCCTTGGAATGGGTTTCGCTTTTTATAGTCTTTCTTTAGCGCTTAAAACCATTCCATTAGGGACAGCTTATGCGATTTGGTCAGGGGTAGGTACAGCTTTGACAGCCTTAATTGGCGTACTCATTTATAAAGAGAGCTTTAACCGTAAGAAATTATTAGGTTTACTACTCATCATTGGTGGCGTAATTGTTATGAAGCTCTCTGGTGGGGCTCATTAGAATTTGGAGGGTGCAGCATGAAAAAAAATGTAGGATATATAGCTCTAAGTATAGCAATTGCTAGCGAAGTCGTAGGGACAACTATGTTGAAACTGTCTGAAGGCTTTACGCAATTACTGCCTTCTATCGGGGTTATTATTGGCTTTGTCATAGCTTTTTATAGTTTATCCATAAGTCTTAGAGAATTACCGTTAAGCTTAGCTTATGCGATTTGGTCGGGTGTAGGTACTGTTCTAACTGCGATTGTGGGTATTGTCGTGTGGGGAGATCCATTTGGTATTCTTATGTTTGCCGGAATCGTTTTAATCGTAGGAGGGGTAGTTTTATTAAATGCACCTTCTGCAAAAAAAGAAGTAGCCTGATAAAATAGGCTCAGGCTGTCGACATTCTACTTGTCGATAGTCTTTTTATTTAATTTAATTTTTGTTTTAAGTATGATTTAACTTGCATTAATCGGATGTTCATGATGAAAATTTATATACAGAATAATGATGAATAAAGGTGATGAAATGTACATTGAAACCAAAAGGCTGATTCTCCGCGACCTTATAGAACAAGATACAGAGGCGCTATTTGAAATGAAAAACGACGAGCAGGTCATGAAACACCCATTTTTTCAAGGTGACGTATCGATTGATTTTATTAAAATAATGTTAGCATTCTTTCAAAGTGTGAAAGACAAAGGCCTTATTATCGATGATCAACATCCTGAACGTGGCAATTTATTTGCTATATGCTTAAAATATTCTGGCGACGTAATCGGTGTCATCTCAGTTCACCCATCAAAGATCTCCTATGAAGTGCATATGGGGTGGTATATGAAAAGTCTATACACCAAAATGGGATATGCATCGGAAGCGGGCGCGGCAGCGTCAGATTATTTACTTGAAGCATTATCACTGGAATACATTACCGCAAGTGTAGCGCTTGATAATCCAGCTTCATTCAGAACCGCTCAAAAAAGCGGGTTCAGACTTTTTGAAAAAGGGGCAGGCGATTACTATCATGACAACGTCTGTAATGTTGAGGATTTTAATGTAGTTGGCGAATCTTTCACGAAAAAACAAAATGAAATCGGCTCATGTGGTTATCATTTCCGAAAGTTTAAAAAGAATAGTAAAACAAAGAGCCAATTCTATGACGATACGGTAGACGAAGGCAGATTTTCGTAGCCCTAAGTATAAGTATTTTTTACATATCGCATTCTTGATTTTGAGTGAATCAAGAAACCAATTGCGATGTCATAGATTCCGTAAATCGCATAGTTTTGTGATAATGGTATCACTTACCTTTTCCGTAGAATTACATCTTATAGCTGTAGGCTCACTTCTCTATAATGAAAGTGTCTGAAAGCGAAGGGAGGGTGTGGTTCTGTTTAATGTGCTCTGAGATGACTTTATTTGTAAACGCTATCATTCGGGCACTCTGATAGGTTCGTGTATTACTGAGAATCTAACATATTTGAGGAGGATTAACATTAAAATGCGTAACAAGTATGTTGTATGGTCCCTAGTAGTATCCATGCTGATTTCAAGTATATTCTTGGCTGCGGGTCCGTTTAATTTTGTTTCTGCCTCCGGAGGACCAAACCTGGCACTCGGCAAAAATGTAACAGCGAGCGGTCAATCTCAAACGTATAGTCCTGATAATGTTAAAGACAGTAATCAAAGCACGTATTGGGAAAGTACAAATAATGCATTTCCGCAATGGATTCAGGTCGATTTAGGGACAAATACGAATATTGATCAAATCGTTCTTAAGCTCCCTGAGGGTTGGGAGACACGGACGCAAACACTGGCCGTTCAAGGTAGCACCAACGGTTCAACGTTTACTAACATTGTAGGGTCTGCGAGTTATGAATTTAACCCCTCAGTGGCAGGTAACAGTGTTACAATCGACTTTGCCTCAACCAGTACGCGTTACGTTCGTCTGAATGTAACGAACAACACCGTCTGGCCGGCAGCGCAGCTGTCCGAATTCGAGATTTACGGCACTAGTGGTCCTACTCCAACTCCAACGCCTTCCGGCACTTATGAAGCTGAATCTGCTTCACTATCTGGAGGAGCTAAAGTGAACACAGATCATGCCGGATACTCCGGTACGGGCTTCGTGGATGGATATTTGACACAAGGTGCAACAACGACATTCACGGTTAACGTGCCAGCAGCAGGTAGTCGTGAGGTGACATTGAAATACGCTAATGCAAGTGGCAGTGCAAAGACAATCAGCATTTATGTCAATGGTACCAAAACTAGTCAGACCTCCCTATCTAACCTGGCAAATTGGGATTCATGGAGCACTAAAGTGGAAGTTCTTAATCTGAATGCGGGTAACAACACCATCGCATATAAATATGATGCTGGTGATTCTGGTAACGTTAATCTTGACCAAATCACAGTAGCGTCGACGACAACAACACCTCCTGCAACACCTACTCCGACACCGACAGCCACACCAACACCGTCGGCAACACCAACGCCAACACCAACGCCAACGCCAACACCAACGCCAACAGTCACACCAACAGCAACGCCGACACCAACACCGGCGGTCACACCGACACCTGCTCCTGGGAGTAATATTGCTGTCGGCAAGACGATTAACGCTTCTTCCAGTACACAAACGTTCGTAGCAACAAATGCGAATGATAACGACACAAGTACGTACTGGGAAGGTGGCAGCAATCCAAGCTCGCTTACGCTCGACTTAGGCGCGAACCACAACATTACGTCAATCGTATTGAAGCTGAATCCATCTTCTGCTTGGAGCACTCGCACGCAAACGATTCAAGTACTCGGTCACAATCAAGACACGACTACCTTCGGTAATTTGGTATCGGCTCAATCGTATACATTTAATCCAGCTTCAGGCAATACAGTAACTATACCGGTTACGGCAACGGTTAAACGTCTGCAGTTGAATATTACTTCGAACTCTGGCGCTCCAGCGGGGCAAATTGCGGAGTTTCAAGTATTCGGATCACCTGGGGCAAATCCTGATCTAATGATAACGGGAATGTCTTGGTCACCTGCATCTCCGGTCGAGACAAGTGCAATTACTTTAAATGCAGTGGTTAAGAATAATGGAAATGCTAGCTCCGGAGCAACAACTGTAAATTTCTACTTAAACAATGAGCTAGTCGGTTCTGCTCCAGTAGGTTTACTAGCTGCAGGCGCTTCGACAACAGCCTCAATGACATTAAATGCTGGAGCCAAAGCCGCAGCGACCTATGCTCTGAGCGCTAAAGTAGATGAGAGCAAATTGATTTTCGAGCAGAACGAAGGGAATAACAGCTATTCGAATCCCACATCGCTTGTTATCGCACCAGTATCCAGCTCTGACTTAGTGGGTGTAGTTTCATGGACCCCAAGTAATCCAGTTGCTAATAGTACAGTAGCTTTTAATGTAAATCTTAAGAATCAAGGGACCATTGCATCTGCAAGCGGTGCTCATGGTATTACAGTAGCCCTTAAGAACTCAGCAGGCTCCACGATCCAAACCTTTAATGGATCTTATACCGGGACCCTAGCTTCAGGTGCTTCCATTAACGTCACGATTCCAGGGACATGGACAGCTGTCAACGGCAATTACACTGTAACCACTACCTTGGAAGTGGATGCGAATGAAGTAACAGCTAAGCAAGCAAACAATGTAAGCACGACTAATCTGGTTGTGTATGCTTTACGTGGTGCAAGCATGCCTTATAGTCGGTATGATACTGAAGATGCTACTCTCGGCGGGGGGGCTATACTAAAAACTGCACCTACGTTTGATCAAGCCCTAACTGCTTCAGAAGCGTCTGGTCAGCGTTATGTAGCCCTTCCTTCGAATGGATCGAACATAGGATGGACGGTCAGACAGGGGCAAGGCGGCGCGGGTGTGACTATGAGATTTACGATGCCTGACTCATCGGATGGTATGGGATTGAATGGTTCACTTGACGTATATGTTAATGGAGTAAAAGTCAAAACGGTATCGTTAACATCCTATTACAGCTGGCAGTATTTCTCAGGCGATATGCCTGGTGATGCTCCTAGTGCTGGGCGTCCACTCTTCCGATTTGATGAAGTACACTGGAAATTAGATACCCCTCTGCAACCTGGAGATAACATACGGATACAGAAGAACAATGGTGATAGCCTGGAATATGGTGTTGATTTCCTCGAAATCGAACCCGTTCCTACGGCAGTCGCTCGTCCGGCTAACTCCGTGTCGGTGACAGATTATGGTGCAGTACCTAATGATGGTCAAGACGATCTTGCAGCCTTTAAAGCAACGGTGAATGCAGCAGTTGCTAGCGGGAAGAGCATGTATATTCCTGCCGGAACATTCAATCTTAGCAGCATGTGGGAAATCGGTTCTGCCAGCAATATGATCAACAACTTTACGGTTACGGGTGCTGGTATCTGGCATACGAACATCCAGTTTACCAACCCTAATGCGGCAGGTGGCGGTATTTCACTCCGTATTAGCGGCAAGCTAGATTTTAGTAATGTGTATATGAATTCGAATTTGCGATCCCGGTATGGGCAAAATGCGATTTACAAAGGATTTATGGATAACTTCGGAACCAATTCAATCATCCATGATGTCTGGGTAGAACACTTTGAATGTGGTATGTGGGTAGGCGATTATGCACATACGCCTGCTATCTATGCCAGTGGGCTTGTGGTTGAAAACAGCCGGATTCGGAACAATCTAGCCGATGGCATCAACTACTCCCAAGGCACTAGCAATTCCATTGTTCGAAACACCAATGTACGTAATAATGGTGACGATGGTCTTGCAGTATGGACCAGTAATACGAATGGTGCTCCGGCAGGTGTGAATAATACGTTCTCGTATAACACCATTGAGAATAACTGGCGTGCAGCAGCTATAGCATTCTTTGGAGGCGGTGGTCATAAGGCTGATCACAACTACATCATTGACACTGTAGGTGGTTCTGGTATACGGATGAACACCGTGTTCCCTGGCTACCATTTCCAGAATAATGCGGGCATTGTTTTCTCCGATACTACGATTATTACAAGTGGTACAAGTAAAGATCTGTATGGTGGAGAGCGTGGAGCTATTGATTTGGAAGCTTCAAATGATGCCATCAAGAACGTGACCTTCACCAACATCGATATCATCAATACACAACGCGATGCGATCCAGTTCGGTTATGGTGGTGGATTTGAGAATATCGTATTCAACAACATCAATATTAATGGTACCGGCTTGGATGGAATTACCACTTCACGTTTTTCCGGGCCACATCAGGGTTCGGCCATCTACACCTACACAGGGAATGGTTCAGCAACGTTTAACAACCTAACAACAACGAATATTGCTAACCCGAACCTGAATTATATTCAGAGTGGTTTTAATCTAACGATCCATTAATGATAGCCTGAGGGAAGAGTTCTTCGGAACTTTTCCCTTTTTTTCTTATTTTGTAGCTAGTGGAAATTAACAATCACGCAGAAGGGTTTTGACTTAATGAGCAAGAAATAAATAGTAGTAGAAAACATGCTGAAATTTTAACTGTTATGTACATAAAGGAGAGATGAATAATGAATCAGGAAGTCATCGATTTTATTGAAGGGTTAAAAGAAGCATGGCAGGTGGAGTTATCCACTACTCTTCGTGAGGTGGTTCATCAAGCCATTCCGGATGTGCAGGAACGAATTCAGTATAAGAAGCCTCATTTTTTGAAAAATGGTAAATACGCAGCAGCGATCTCAACTTCGAAAGATGCGGTAAGCTTTGTTATTTTTAATACGAATGAGCTCGTGTTTCCAGAAGGGATATTTGAAGGCCCCCCGGAGAGAAAAACACTGAAACTGCGTAAAGGGGATACCGTGGACATAGCTCAATTAGTGAATTGGGTCGGCCAAGCCTCAGTTTCTCTTTAATGAATAGTTTCATGATGTAGGACGGTGTCTCAAAGTCAGTTGACTTCATGGGATATCGTCTTTTTTTGTGTGGAATTTGCTCCATCCATACATAATCGTTGAATAAATTGTGAAAAATACATCAATAGCTAGCAAGGAAGGGAATGAAACCCATGAAGAAATTAAAGCAAACTTGTTTGTTACTGCTTATGGCCTTTGCCCTTAGTGCATGCTCAAAACCAGTACCAGATAAATCTCAGCTTCCACCTCCAACTACTGCACCAAGTGGAGCTGAGAGCAGCTATAAGCTTGACTCATTAGCCACACTGATTGGAAAAGAGGATGCTGAAGTTGTCCAATTACTCGGCGAAGGAGCACCTAATAATGAAGGTACGAAGGCTACCCTTATATCACGGGAATATGATGAGAAGATTGTGAAACACGAGGCAACTCTTCAGGTCTCCTACGATGACTCTGGAAAAGTGATTGGAGAGACTATTCATTTTGAACAAGCTAGCAGGGAAGAATTAACAGAAGAGATTACGCAACAGCTTGGAGAGCCTGCCACTAACAGTGAAGAGAACACCACAGATACGGAAAAAGATGGCGAAGATACAAACTTTCGTAAGGTATGGCAGACGGATAACGCCAAAATTTCTTTAGTTGAATCTAATGGGACGTTATCTATATCTATAGATACGAAGTAATAACGTTATGTAACTTGATCAGAGCATAAGGTTTTCATTTAAAAGTTCCCACTCCGGTCGTTCATCTAAACGGATAGAGAGGGTACTTTTTTATTTTGCTCTCTGAAAAATAATGTTCATCTCAAGTGTTAAATAGCTGTAGTATCTATGGTTTATATCATATGCTTGTCAGTCAGCCATTGGACTAAAGTTTAGCAGCCTAGGCTTCTATAATATTGTAGCGTGAATGCAAATACCAAATAAGTTCTCTACGGCTACTAACTCCTGACTTGTTGAAAATAGACTTTAAATGATCCTGAACGGTGTATGCGGAAATATGTAGAGCAGAAGCCAATTCTTTAGTGGATAATCCGCGAATTACACCGTGTAATAGCTGCTGCTCGCGTTCCGTCAAACGATATGCTTCAGCAATGATTGGAAGCATGTCAGCTGGACGTGCGGGTTCGAATGAAATAGCACACTGGAACTGACCGTCGGAAGCGTGAAGACGGCTTGCCCGAATGACTAAATACGGCCCCTCATTCATACGGATGCATACCTTAGGAGTTCCCGTAGATTCGGAGGGGCTGTTGAGCGCTTGCGTGCTAACCGCACGGATTGGCCGTGGCAGGATATGAGCATCGATCTTTTCCAATGATCGAAGTTTATCTAACCAGCGATCCGCTGCGGGATTGGAGGAGAGAAGAGTAAGTTGATCAGATAGAACAGCAATGCCGGAACCATAATGATTATCAAGCCAAGTCTCATCCCGCTCAGGAAGCTCAAGACTGAAAGCACGTATTCTGGTGGCAATGAGAGGGATGAGCGAGGCGATCCAGTCATATTCTTCTGGTAAGAACTTTGATTGCTCCGCTTTCCTGTACAACGTCAAATACCCCCAACATGCTTCTCCAAGAATTAGCACTGCACGTAGTTCATCCCCAAAACCTGCTGGATTCAAAACCTTTCGATATCTAGCGCTTCGCTCGGGTTGCTGCTCGGTTGCTTCGTATAATGTAGCGACAAGAATTCTACTATGAACCAACTGCTCATAGCTGTTCACATCCTCCTCCCCATATTCATTCTGGAACAAGTAGGGATGAATGGACTCCACATGATCTTCAGTAACTGCACCCGTAGAAAGCAATGTCTGTGGATCAACATGAGTACAGCAAGCAGCATCAAAAGGAACAGCTTCACGTAAAAGAGACAGCAAGGAAGTACGGTAGTGATGTGATGAATCAGTAACCATTCCTAGCTTAATGATTTGTTTCTTTATTTGACTGAAATGTTTATTAGTGTTCATTGGGTAGACCTCTAGTCATGAATGTAGTATAACGAACCCCCACATTTGTGGGATAGTGAACGGAAGCGAAATCCGTATAATTGAGAATGATTATTAATTAACTCTATTATATAGGATGCGGTGATAAAATGCAGGATAAAGAAGATATTGTTGTCGTTGGTGGTTATGGACATGTAGGGCGTACGATATGTGAAATATTAGAGAAGAAGTACCCAGGTAAAGTATTCACTGCCGGGAGAAGTCTTGAAAAAGCAGAGCAGTTCAGTCAATCAACACACGGTAAAGTTAAGCCGTTGCAGTTAGATATCAATAAGCCGTTACCTGCACATTTACTAGATCGAGTGAAACTAGTTATTATGTGTTTGGATCAAACGAATACGGATTTTGTAAAAGCTTGCTTTCGCAGTGGAACGCATTATGTAGATGTATCAGCGAGCGGTCCGTTTTTATCTCAAATTGAGGCATATCGTGAGCTGGCTGGACAACATGGGTCTAGTGCTGTTCTTAGTGTAGGGCTTGCACCCGGTATTACCAATCTTATGGCACTTGAAGCTGAAAGACAGATAGAACAAACGGAAGAAATCGAAATCGCAATTATGCTCGGACTTGGTGATTCTCATGGGAAGGCAGCGATCGAATGGACGGTGAATAGTTTAGGAGAAACGTTCGAAGTGAAGCAGGATAATCGTCTAGTAGAGGTGGAGAGTTTCACTGACCGCAAATCGTATCATTTTGGCGATAATTTAAAGAGCCATTATGCGTATCGTTTCCCCTTCTCAGATCAACAGACACTTGCCCGAACGCTCAAAGCATCGTCCATCTCCACACGTTTCTGTCTAGATTCGGCCGTTGTTACCAAAATACTGGCATTAGTTAAAATAACAAAAGCCGTTCGTTTACTGAAGACAGGCGGGGTGAATAGGTCAATTGTTCGCGCCATGGAGAGGTTCCATTTAGGTAGTGACCGGTTCGCGATCAAGGTTGAGGCTCGTGGAACAAATCGTGAGGGGAAGCCCATGTTTGCTGATCTTTTGCTGCAAGGGAAAAATCAATCCATCGTTACGGCAAAAGTGACTGCAGCAGTCTCAAAGCTACTGTATGATTCACCATTTCCGGGAGGTATATATCATATTGAGCAGATCACAGATCTAGCTTATGTTCAAAAGGAATTAGGAGCAGCTCTATCGCTGGACATCCAAGTAAAGGAGCATAATACAGATAAATCAAAATAGAATAATTTGTGTATAGAAAAATTGAAAGAAGCTTGATGAGTCAGGCTTCTTTTTCGTAACCGAAGAGCGTTTTGACCGTATTAACTGATGAACATTTCATTCAGGAAGAAATTCTGATTTCCTAATGGGTCATGTTAACAAAAAGAGAAGTTGAGGTCATCACCTATGAATGAAGAATTTACAGATCACGCGGATACAGCATACCCGAGCGCTGAGCGGAAGGCAGCTCAGTATTTTACATCTCTTCGTGAACAGTTCAAAGAAAAAACTTACGTGACTACCTTAACTGAAGATTTTCGGTTGTGGAAGAAGAATCACATTCATCGTCGTTCATGGTTGTCCTTTTTATCTAGAGGAAAAAGGAAACCTGATTCAAAGGATTACCATAGATATCTAGGATGGCTTAATCAAACCGGTAAATTGGAAGATTATTTGGATCGAAGCGTTTCTTATCTTTATATGAGAGATCTGGGGCAAGCTTTGGATGCACCGAACACACAAATCCGAATTAAGCGTATGGTTGCCGACATTAGAAATCAGATGATTCATCCGGGTTCGTCCAATTCGGGGGATCAGTCAGATTTTATGAGTTTTACGGGGATTTATCGTTGGGCTCAGAAGGAAGGCGTTGAAACTGCTACGATTTGGGTGATAGACAAACTTAAGCAGGTGTCAGCACATCTTCCGAAGGAAATGAATCCTGAGCAAGCGCAGCGCAAATTGATAAAGATCATCATAGGAGTAATTCTTCATGTGATGGAAGAGATGGATGATAAAGTATCGCCTGTGGAGCGTGCCGCAAGAATTGGTGAAGCAATTAGGCTTGGTTATTCGTATGGCTTAACTTATCCATTTATTGATGATCTTCTTGATTCCAGTGTCTTAACCGACCCTGAGAAAGAACAATATTCTCAAATGATACGCATGGCGATCCTTAATAGAGTTGTGCCGGAATTGGGTGAATGGTCCGGAGAGAATATACCGTTCCTTCGATTTGTACATTCGGAGCTCAAGGAGGCTTTTGAGTACATTAGGGGATATCAGCGGCCAGAAATGCAGAATACATTCTTCGAGCAGTCCTTTGTGTTTTTTCATTCCCAGGAGTTGGATCGTATGAAGAATCTATCTAACCCTGAATACAGTAATGAAGAACTTTTTATACCCATTATTTTAAAATCCTCTTCTTCCCGTTTAATTGTCCGATCCGTAATTAGTGCTCCAACCGATGACGGATTTGATCAACGTACTTTCTTCTATGGGCTTTACAATCAGCTCGCGGATGATTTTGCGGATATGTTTGATGATATGGAAATGGGAGCGGTAACTCCCTATACATATTATTTAAAATACCGTGGTCAACGTTCAGATCTGATCAACCCTTTTGAACTATACTGGACGGTCATCTCCCATTTAATACACACGGTGTATCAATCTGATCCTAAAACCCGTGAGGTCATATTAGATCGAGCCATCAATGGTCTCAAGCGCTGTAAAGAACGTGTAGGTATTGAAAAGTATAAAGAGATCATGGAGATCTTCGCTTCGGGTCAACCAGAATTTAATCGACTTGTACAGCAGTTGGTGCAGAAAGCGGACGATGTGGATTTTTTCGATAAACTACTTCGGGACCAGTTGCTTTTGAATTTAAAAAACAGTAAGAAGGAAAAAGTGGAGTTTCGAGAAACGATTCAAAAGGTCCGTGATCAAGTCAATAACCAATTGCTGATATTCAAGCCAGACGAGACACCAGCCATGAAAGAACTGCTTATTGATGCGGCTAACTATAGTCTAGAAGGAGATGGCAAGCGCATAAGGCCTATATTAACATGGGTCATGGGCGTTAACGAATATGGTCTTGATGAATCGGCAATTGTACCGCTTCTTCGATCTTTGGAATATATGCATACGGCTTCCCTAATCTTCGATGATCTTCCGTCCCAGGATAATGCCTCAACCCGAAGAGGTCGTGCAACGCTGCACGAAGTGTACAATAGCTCCACGGCGGAATTAACCGGTCTGTTTTTGATTCAGAAGTCGATCGAGGAACAGGCGTCACTTCATTCTTTTGATGCAAAAGCTGTGCTTGCCTTAATGCAATATTCAGCCCAAAAAGCAGGAGATACTTGTATGGGGCAGGCGATGGATTTGAATTCTAAGGGACAAACGCTGACACTAGAGCAATTAAATATGATTTGTTTCTATAAGACTGGAATTGCTTTTGAAGCTTCACTAGTGATGCCAGCCATTCTTGCTCAGGTGCAGGGGTCAGAAATTCAGTCTCTGAAAAAATTTGCCTACCATGCGGGAATTGCTTTTCAGATTAAAGATGATTTGCTTGATTTGGAAGGGGATCATCATTTATTAGGCAAGCCGATCGGTCAGGATGTGGAGAATAACAATTCGACATTTGTATCGATCCTTGGGGCAGATGGTGCGCGAAAAGAGATGTGGGAGCACTACTGTCTCGCCATGGAAGCATTGAAGGAGATTCCTCGTAATATTGCTTTTCTAAAGCATTTATTGAATTATATGATTAATCGAAATCGATAATTGATTATGAAGTGTTGGCTTGATTGCCAGCACTTTTTTAATTTTTTTGTTATTTTTCATTTAATAAAACTAATTGATTTTTATTGTTTGTAATTGTTTTCGAGTGTATGATAGATTGAAGAAGGGGTGAAGGAGGTGTAACTTGTGAAGCTGGGAATTTTCTCGAAAATATATTTGAACGATGATCTGGAGACCGCCTTACACAAAATCAAAGCCCAAGGGATGAGTACGGTTCAATTCAATTTTGCTAACGTAGGGTTGGCGAGCTTACCTAAAGAAATTACTCAGGAGATCATCCTTCAAATCAAAGAAGCTAACATGAACAGTGGGGTTAGCATTGCTGTGATCTCAGGGACTTTTAATGCGCTGGAGCTGAATGAAGGGAAGAAAGCCGAGAACCAGCAATGTTTTAACAATGTAGTTGAAGCTGCAGCAGCATTAGCGGTGCCGTTTGTTTCTATTTCTACAGGAAGTTTGAATCAAGAAGATTTTTGGAGTCCTCATCCGGAGAATCATACAGAGAGAGCATGGTCACTATTGCATGATAGTCTTGCCTGGATGCTTGAAATTGCCGAAGCCAATCAAGTGACTTTAGTATTTGAACCTGAACAAGCCAATGTGGTGAGTACGGCAGAGGATGCTTTAAGACTACTGAGAAATCTGGATACACCTTATCTTAAGCTTCTGTACGATGCGGCAAATCTTGTAACTCCAAAGGATCATAAAGATATCCTTGGTAAAATCGAAAAAACGTTAACCGCGCTGAAGGATTACATAGCCATTGCCCATTGCAAAGATGCTTTAGTCACCGAAGAGAAGATCATTTTTGCAGCTGTGGGGAAAGGGAACTTGCCTTTAAGAGAATATCTGAATGAATTAAGTAAGACTTATGATGGGCCCGTTATTATGCATGGGTTAGAGGAAGATGACGTAATGCATGCTTTGAATTACCTTAGGTAGAATAGGGGGACTAAATATATGAATAAGGAAACGAAATTGTTGAATATTGGGGTGCTAGGCTGTGGTCAGATTTCTCAGGCGGCTCATTTTGATTCCATTAAAAGATCACGTAATGCTAATCTATATGCGATCTGTGATGTGGATGAATATTTACTCCAAAGAATGAATGCTATCTATGAACCGGATAAGGTTTATACGGACTATGAGCAAATGCTGGCAGACCCTAACGTTGATGCTGTAGTTATCGGAATAGCGGATCAATTTCATGTGGAGGCTGTAAAACAAGCCGTGCGAGCAGGGAAACATGTCTTGGTAGAAAAACCTTTGGGTGTATCGATCGAAGAAGCGGAGGAATTAAAAGAACTTGTGGATCGTACGGATCTCAGAGTGCAAGTGGGAAATATGAAGAGATTTGACCCTGGTATAGTGGCTGCAAAAGAATTTGTTGATCATGAAATGGGTGAGATTATTGGCCTAAAAGCTTGGTATTGTGATTCCACCTATCGATATACGGTCACCGAGAATGTTCAGCCAGTAATCATCTCCGGTAACAAAATGAAGAGACCGGCTGGAGATCCAAAAGCGAATAAGGAACGTTATTATATGTTAGGTCATGGAAGCCATTTGTTAGATACCGCAAGATATCTAGGTGGGAATATTGTAAGTGTTAAGGCGTGGAATACACAAAAGTTCGGTGCTTATTGCTGGTTTATTACAGCGGAGTTCGAAAGTGGCTTTGTAGCCCAATTGGATTTGACCATTGCGGTTCGGATGGATTGGCATGAAGGATTTCAAATTTATGGGGAGTTTGGATCTGTAATGGGCAAGACTTATAATCCTTGGACTCTAAAATCAAGTGATGTAGAAATTTTTAAAGCTAGTGATAACAGCTATCACAGACTGCTCGGAGCAGATGGTCATTTTTATAGATTACAGATTGAAGGTTTCGCAGATTCTGTTTTGCATCATAAGCCCGGTGTAGGGGCGACGATTGAGGATGGGTTGGCTACCCTGCGAGCGATGCTGGCGGTTGAAGAATCGGTTAAGACTGGTAATACAATTTACCTGAGTGACGTTTCTGGTTATTTGTAAAAGATGAGCACAATCTTCAATGGTGTTCATCTTTTTTTTGTGCATTATTAGGAATAGTCTATACTGTAACCACGTTAACGCCAAGTCTTTGATAGGTATCAATAATCTTACGATCTACTGTATTTTCAGTGATTAAATAGTCTAATGAGGATACATTGGCTACAAAAAAAGTTGATATTTTCTCCAGCTTCTCTTTCGTAGCTATAGCGATAACCATAGAGGACTGTTCAAAAAGTTGATTCTTAATAATGGATTCTTCATAAGAGGGAACGGTTATTCCCACTTTGGAATCCAGCGTGGATACGCCAAGGATGGTTAAATCCAAATGAATTTGCTGAATCGCTCTAAGTGTTGAGGCTCCGAATAAAACTTGGTTCTTTTTATCAAGATCGCCGCCTAACAAGGTTACACTTGCTTTTGACAACCGGCACAGCGATAACGCAATCGAAGGGGAATTGGTAATAATTCTTCCATCAAAAAACTCTGTGATGTTCTCAGCTACTTTTAGATTCGTAGATCCGCCATCAATAAAGATAACCTTAGAATTCTCAATAAGAGTGCAAGCTCGTTTCGCTAACTCCGTTTTGGTCTGGCTATTTAATTCTACACGTGAATTGAAATCCTTCATGTCGCTGATAAGGCTATGGGCTCCCCCATGAATTCGCTTGAGAAGTCCCATCTTCGACAGGCTTTGTAAGTCTTTTCGAATGGTATCTTCGGTTACATTTAATTCTTGTGTTAATTCTTGGACAACAACGCGGCCTTCCGTCTCTACTTTTTTCAGGATGTATGCCTGTCTGTCAGCTTTTAGCACCGATTCACCTTCTTTCACAAAAATGCTTTCAAGGATATACATAACGTTACTATTTTACAACATAACAAATAAATTTGAAAAAAATCAATCGTTTTTACGGTCAACTCCGTCTTACTTATATGATATGAGGGGGATGTTCCTTCCTGAATAAAGACAGAGGGGGTGGTGGAAGGTGGAAAACACAATGGATGAGATCAGAATGGTAGATTTTGCGCAAATGGATGAAGAGGCTTTTTTTAGTCGTTTATATGTGGAGCATCGAAAAATGTATGCCATAGCCTATAGTTATCTGCGAACAGAGGCTGATACGCTGGAAGTGATCCAAGAAGCGTCATGCAGAGCATGGATGAAACGCAAAAAATTAAAGGATGAGCAGTCCTTCACACCTTGGCTTATTCGAATAACGATCAATTGCTGTATGGATGAGCTTCGGCGTAAAAAACGTGTGGTGCCTACGGAAAAGATAATTGAGAAAGCGGCTCGGGAAATGAAAAGTAATGATCGAATTGATCTAGAGCGTGCGATGAATCGGATAAAGCCTAAGTATCGGCATGTCGTAACGCTTAAATATTATCATGACATGACCACTATCGAAATTGCCAAAGTGCTAAAACGACCAGAAGGTACCATTAAGACTTGGCTGCGAGAGGGACTCAAACAGCTTCGGAGCTATCTATAGTAATATTGGAGGTGAACGGAATGACAGAAAAAGAAGAATGGATGCTTCGTAAGAACATTGATGAAGTACAACAGAATGTCGAAACGATGCAGGAGATGAAAATCTACAACGCTATGAGAAAGGGAATTACGGAGGGGAAAAAACGAGAAAAGCGACGGATCTATACTACAGGAATGGGCGTGATTGCAGCTGCAGCAGTTGCATTTCTATTTACATATTCAACAATCGGATTACCGGATAAGGAAATGCTGCAACCTTCAGTACAATCGGCTAGCACTAAGCTTACGAATGATTTCAAAGCTTATCGCACATTCTCCAGATTAGATTCTGCACTTGCCAGTGCTCTTGAACAGAATCTCGTGATGCCTGTAGGTCAGAGTGCGGTAAACAAGGGATACCGAATAGATGTGACAGGTGCCGTTACCGATGGACGGAAGGTGTATGTCCTATACAGTGTTCAGAACAATACAGACGAAGTAGTTATACACGCTGATTTTGGACTTCAATTTGAAGGGATAAAGGAGTCGTCACTTCACAAAGGTGCATCATTAAGTATGCTCGCTAGTGAAAGCCGAATTCAACCTGGACAGTCTATGGATTTTATATACTCCACTAATCTTTCACCAGCAATTAAATATCCAAAGAAAGTAAACTATAATATAATTCTTACCGAAACTTCAGATAAGGCACTCCTATCCAGTAGTAATAAGTATCGGACTAGCCTTGATGTTGCTTTCGAGCTTGATCCTGACATGCTCAAAGCACAAGAACGGATTCTGAATACAGAAGGAGCGCTGATCGTGGATGGACAAAAGATTAAAGTCACTGGAGTTCAGTATACTCCGCTAAGCACCTATGTAGATCTGGAGTATGATCAGAATAATGATAAACAGATTTTCCAATTGATTAATCCTGTGCTGATTAGTAAAAAAGGGGACATCACTGATAAGTTGTATTACCCGGATACCATCAACGCTGACAATTCCGAAATCTATTCGGACAACTCCAAGTTCACGTTAGTGTTCAAACATAGTAAGGGCAGTCAGCCAGATTCAGTGTCGTTGAAGACTTTTGGGATTTCGGCAGTCGAAAAGGACCAGATGAAAATTGTCGTGGATCTAAACAAGTATCAGCTTATTCAAGCGCCCGGAACTGGACTTGAGTTAGTCACGCCAACTCCAGAGAATAACGTAGAGGAAGGAGAAATCCTCCTAAGACGTAATATTGAGAATGCTCAATATTTAGAACGCTCTACTAGACTTGCTGAGACTTTTACTGATGCAAAAGGGAAGGTGCATCATAGAGAACCTTCCACAAACAGCTTCAGCAGCTATACCACTTCTAAGGATGGGTCAGCCGTGAACGAGTTTGGATATAATTTTGGCGCGGAAGCGAAGGACTATCCTCAGCCATTAACGATAACGATAGAGAAATATTCAAATCCAATTAAGGATACGCAGGCTGTGGAGTTATACTCGAAGAATTAGGAAGCAATGAATCATCCGTTGATAATCTATCAACGGTTTTTTTTGTGATCACAGAGACTTCACACTTTGAAATTTAAGAAATACTTAATATATACCGTACTTGTTTTTAAGAAGTTTTTCTTATTCTAAGTGCATGAAGGAGGTTACTGAAAGGATGATAAACCCAAGTATAAAGAAATGGCTCCGTAAGGATATCTCAGCGGCAATGATGTTCCTGGCACCAAGCGGTATCGGATTTGCGATGTTTTACCTTATACCGTTTGTAATGGGCGTATTCTATTCTTTTATGGACAGCACGATAGAGGGCCATTTTGTAGGGTTTGATAATTACCGAGAGTTATTAAAGAGCGATTCCTTCCGTAAAGCAGCGTCCAATACATTTTATTTTAGCGCGATAAGTGTTCCGCTAATTCTTGTACTCTCGTTAGGATTAGCGATGTTATTGAATAAAAATACATATTTTCGGAATTGGCTTAGGACTGGATACGTGTTGCCGCTTGTCGTACCTGTCGTCTCTATCATTCTGATCTGGCAGATACTTTTCGATTGGAATGGCTCGCTTAACGCCTGGCTGAACAACTTCGGTATCGAACGTGTGGATTGGATGAAGACGGATGCAGCTAGAAATGTAATCATTGTTGTTTATTTATGGAAGAACATAGGCTATAACGTGATTTTATTCTTAGCGGGATTGCAGCAAATTCCTAAGGATTATTATGAAACGGCTCAAATTGAAGGTGCCGGATCCTTACGCCAGTTTCGCAGTATTACACTGGTCTATCTAACCTCTTCGATGTTTTTTGTGGTCATCATGTCGATCATAAATTCATTTAAAGTGTTTCGTGAAACGTATTTGATCGCAGGTGATTATCCGCATGACAGCATTTACATACTGCAGCATTATATGAACAATATGTTCATGACACTCGATGTACAGAAGCTGACTGCCGCGGCAACTTTGATGTTTGGTTGTATTTTATTGATCGTGTTGGGATTGTTTGCATTTGAGCGGAGGCATCGACAATTCATGGAATAGGGGTGAAAAGGTTGTGCCAGTTGTCAAAGTGTTACGAAAAGGGGCATTAACACTCGTCATGGCTGTTATTGCTATCATATTATTATTCCCGATTGTGATCACATTCACAAATTCGCTTATGACAGAGAAAGAAATTGAGATCAATTATGGATCTATCGGGCAGATGAACGAAGTAATTGAAGGGAGAGAAGCTATCTTTGTGAATTTAAAATTACTGCCGGATCAAGTGTCCTTGGAGCAGTATGCTAAGGTTTTCCTAGACAACCCTAAATATCTGACGATGTTCTGGAACTCAGTATTCTTGGTTGTACCCATCATTGCAGGACAAACATTGGTAGCAGCACTCGCTGCCTATGCTTTCTCTAAGCTGAAATTCCGGGGGCGAGATCCTTTGTTTCTTATCTATGTCCTAACGATGCTTATGCCTTTCCAAGTAACGCTGGTACCGAACTATATTATGGCGGATAAGCTAGGCATATTAGATAGTTCATATGCGATTATATTACCAGGAATTTTCGCAGCGTTTGGTGTTTTTATGCTCAGACAATTCATGCTGGATATACCTTACGCGTATATCGAAGCGAGCAAAATGGATGGTGCAGGACATTTTTTGATTTTTTACAAGATTATTATTCCGATGATTAAGCCAGGTCTGGCAGCACTCGTTATATTATTGTTCGTTGATTATTGGAATATGGTGGAGCAGCCGCTAATCTTTCTAGAAGATCCGTTTAAGCAGCCCTTGTCAGTATTTTTATCGAGGATCAATGAAGAAGAGCGGGGCATTGCTTTTGCTGCATCCATACTATACATGGCTCCAATGGTGATGCTATTTTTGTATGCGGAATCGTATTTTATTGAAGGCATTCAATTGTCTGGTATCAAAGGTTGATTGGAGGAGAATGACGGGATATGGAGTTAGGTATAGAGCCGACTGATCGTAGACGTAAACGAAATATTCAAGTCGTCTTCATGGTTTTTATGGGTTTGTTATTGTTTTTCACAGTATTCAGTAACACCATACAGTCTTTGACGTTGCCGAAAGTGAGAACTGAAAAACCAACAAAGGGTAATCTGTTACTTACGATTGAAGCTAGTGGGATATTGCATTCACTCGCTGAAGCTAAGCTTTCGAATACAACCGGACTGAAGGTGCAACAAATTCTTGTGAAAGAAGGTCAGCGTGTAGAAAAGGGACAAAAGCTTATTATCTATGAGAGCAAAACGGCTGAGCAAGAATTGAAAGATGAAATAACTAATTTGGAAAAGCTGAAAATTGATCAACAGAATAGACAAGACCAGTACATCCAGTCCGCGCTGGAAGAGGATGAATTCAAAATTCGAAATGCAAGACGTGATATCGAAAAAGGTAAGTTAGATATCTTAGCCCAGGAAAATAAGATCAGCGGATTAAAAAATCGTCTAACAAGCGAAAAACAACTGTTTTCTCCGTTTGATGGATTAATTTCAAAACTGAATGCCGTTGAAGGATTAACTTCATTGGGAGAACCGGAAGTTATTGTATCGAACAGCAGTCAGGGTTACAGATTGGATATTATTATGGATTCTGCACATTTATCTAGTTTAGGGATTTCTGCTGGAGAAAAGGTAGAGGTCGATGTCGATATGAGCCATGGACAAGAAGCCCAGACCATAAGTGGCTCCATCGAAGAAATTGTGAATTCAGAGTCACGTATTGATAGCTCTTCTAGTAATGATTCGGGGAAGACACAAACCGTTCCTCAAAAGGCTTTGAGAATCAAAGTCGTTGATCTAGAACTTAAAGGGGGTGAACAGGCTCGGGTCAAATTCGAGAAACGATCACTCCAAGAGGGATTACTCCTATCCAAAGAAGCTATTCATGAGGATCGCGAAGGTTTGTTTGTCTATAAAGTTGACGAGCAGCGGGGGGCATTAGGCAATGTTTTTGTCGCTAAGAAAGTTCGTATTCATTCCAGTGAAAAGAACGAAAAAGAAACGATGATTCAATCAGATGTCCTCTATGTGGAGGATTCAATTATTCTGGAAAGTAGTGAACCTCTTGAAGACGGGAACCGAGTTCGACTGCAATAAGAAATCATATAATCGAGAAAATAGGAGGAAAAAATCAAATGATCAAAATGAAGAGTAACAAGCTGGGGATGTTGGCGATGGGGATGGCTATGCTTGCGACGGCCGCCTGTAGTAATTCGGGAAGCGAGTCCGGGACGAACGATCAGGGAAAACCCGTCTCGGCAGAAGGAAAAACCGTCGTGAATTTTTCGGTACGGGAGTCGAGTTCCTTCTTTGAAGCGGCGGAAAAAAGATTCGAAGAGAAGTACCCGGACATCGACCTGCAAATTCAAGCCGTGAAAAAAGCGGAAGAAGACTGGAAGCCCGGAGATTACGAGAAGTATACGAAAACGACGAATACGGAGCTGTTATCGGGCAAGGGAGCGGACATTCTCGAAGTGGCAGAGCTGCCGTTCGAATCATATGCAAGCAAAAAGCTTATCGCAAATATGAACGAGTTGTTGAAACAAGACACGTCGCTGAGTGGTGTCGACCTGCAAGCGAAGCTCGAAGTATTCAAGACGGACGGTAACTTATACGCCATACCGCTCGGGTACTTCATGAGAGGGTTTATTGGCGACGGAAATCTACTGGCCGACGAGAGTATCGACGACAGCCGGTGGACGTGGGCCGAATTCGCCGAGGTCGCGAAGGGCTTGATGTGTAAAGAGAGCGAAAGCGGCATGGACCGACGCTACGCTTTGGCTAACGAACCGCCGGATTTGATACTGTGGGAAATCGTCGTCGACGGCTATGCCAATTTTGTGGACGTCTCGGGGAAAAAAGCTTCCTTCGACTCCCCAAAATTCGTCGCTGCCATGCAGCAGGTCAAGAAGATGTACGACGACGGCATCGCGACCGCCGAGCCGGCCGAAGTCGGCCGCCAGTTGTTTTACTCTACCGTGTTGAGTTCACCAGGCAATTTGATCGATGAAATTCACTATTATTTCGCGAATCCGAAGCTGATCGGGAAGCCGCAAGCCGGAACGGTGGGTACGAGGCTCGCCCCTAGCGTTCAGCTTGCGATTAGGGACAATTCTCCGGTGAAGGATGAGGCTTGGATATTCATCTCATTCCTGTTGTCTGAGGAAGTGCAATCGATGAAGGAAAGGGAAGATTACGGATTCTCGATGTTGGACTCGGTAAACGAGAACGAACTTAGGGACGTTCAGAAGCAGGTGAACGCTGGTACCTATAAGCTTCCAAGCGGAAAAAAGCCGCAAGTTTCCGCTGAGCAGTTCGCCCAGTACGAACAGTTCATGCGGTCTGCGGGGTATTTCACGCGGATTGACGGAAAAGTCGTGCGAATGATCGGAGATGAATCGCCCGCCTTCTTCAGCGGTCAGAAGTCAGCCGATGAGGTCGCCAAGCTGATTCAAAACCGGGCGACGACGTATTTGAACGAGTAACGGTTTAAGGGAGGGGGAACTCATGTACAAACGATTAAAGTCATATGCTGTAGTTCTGCTCAGTGCAATGATGTTTAGCCAATCTCTTGCAAACGGCACATACGCAGCATCGACAGGAGTTTCAGACGCAGCGGTATTCATTTTTGACAAACTTGGTTCAATAGCTTTGAAAAGTAATGTCAACGTGAAGCTGATAGATATGGATATTTTAGAGCAACCGAGCGGTAATATACTTATATATACACTTAGTTATAGCAATGGTAGCAGCAATAGTGTAGCTCACGTTGATTATTTCTCTAGGGTTACTACAAATGGTGGATCAGTCATTCAAGGCAAACCTATCACGAGAGAGGTCACCAAAAAAATCATACCTCCTAATAGTAGCCAAATCGTCACGTATTACGTGAATATTGGAAAGTCCACACGATTAAACGGTACTAAAGTAACCCTATTTACTTGGGATTTCAGTAGCCAGGATTATCAGAAAAAGCTAGGTGTATTTACCATTCCAGCTAGTTATTCAGCTGTCGTTCCTCAAGGTCAGAGCAAGGAAATCACTATGGAAAATCTGCTAGTAAACATCAGAGCAGAAAGTCTGCAAAGGCTTAAGATGAATGGGAAAATCTATATGAGAGTAGGCGTTAGTTTTACGAATTTGGGTAAAAAAGTGCTCAGCGACACCGCTTATAAAGCATACCTGAAATCGGCCGGTGGTTCGGTGTTCGATCTTAAGCTGGAGAACGTCAGTGGCAGTTTCAATGTACAGTCTCAAGAGAAGAAGACGGTTTACTATTTAACGGAAGTTCCTTCTTATATGAAGACTGAACAAATGATATTGCAATTCGCGCAAGAAGATGAAACTTTGAAAATAATGCTTCCAGTTAAATCTTTCAAGCTTCCTGCAGTAACAACTTCTGACTTGGCTGTGGCTAATTATGCTGTTAAGAAGATTTCTATTAAGAATAACACCGTTGAAATGCAATTGAAGAGTGCTTCTGTATATTCGGAAAATGATTCCGCGAAATGGAATCTTGAGTTCCGTCTTAAGAATCTTGGAAATAAAGCTATCACGCTACCTGCATACGAGCTTACGGTTAAAGCTGCTGAAGGATTTAGTATTCCGGTAGATTCAAAAGCACTTGAAAATGTAACATTGAAACCGCTTGAAGAGAAAATTATCAATCTTAATGCGGACGTGCCATTAGAACTTAATCAAGGTAAGCTGCAGTTGCAATGGACGGAGCCCTCTGTTGATGACAAGGTTATTTTTCCAACTGCGCAGTTTAACATCCCTTATTCTCTGGAGAACAATAATCTGATGGGTCAAGAGTATACGGTCCAGAACAGGTACGGAAAATTTATGGTGAAGCTGGTCTCCTATCAGCGGTTACCATGGGATGATACGGATCAAATCGTAACTAATATAAGCATCCGTAACACCGGCTTAACCTCAGTACAGTTACCTTCTCTCAAAGCTATAGTCAAAGCAGGAATGAGTGATCAGAGCAGCTCAGCCCAGATCGTGACCACAAATACGCAAACGTCGCTTGCTCCTAATGAAGCAACAGAGATCTATGTGATAGCGAAAGTTCCATATACTTATAGTTTCAATCAGCTAAAGATTGTACTGCAGGCCACCTCAGGAGATGAAGTTACGAAGTTTCTCTCTATGAATACAAGTTCGCTAAATAATGTAATTCATACAATTGCTGTAGGTGAAACTCATCAAATGAACTCGTTAAGCAAAAAAGCAAAAGTTAGCGAGCGCCGGACAACCACTTATAATGAAAATAGTTCTAACTTGATCTATACGGAACTGGAAATGATTAACGAAGAGCCGCGCCAGTCGAAACAGGCACAGCTTGTGGCTTATTACAAGACACCTGATAACCAATTTTTCAAGGCGGTGGTTAGCCAATCGATAACTCCAACAAGCCCAAATGGTAAAAATTTGGTTACGATCTGGAGTAAACTTCCGCAAGGAGTGAGTACATCCGATCTTATGCTTTATATTGGGGAAGGGATTGCTGACGGCAAGCTTACAGATTTAGGGGGGACATCCACTGGATTTATTAATAGTGTTAAATTAGCACTTACTCCTAATACAGTAATCCCACACAATAATCTAACAAGTGTCGATCTATTCCCTTACAACTTATCGGTTGCCAATGCAGCGGGGACGATTACTGAAGAGAAAGGCACATTAGATGTAGTTGTAAACTATAGCTTATCCGAGAAAGAAGATTTTGAAGCAGGTCACTATGAACATAAGTTAGTCTTAGAACTCATTGACCCTTACGGACAATCCATGGAAAAGACTTTGGAACTGGGGGCAGATTTGCCAATGGGTAAGAATAAATCATACTTAGCCTCATTTAATAGTAACTTCCACAAAATATTAAGGGGAGGAAGCATTCGTATCAATCTATATGATGAATTCCAGGGTCATAGGATGTTACTAGGGGGTCAGTCCTATCCGTTAACTTACATTTCAGCAGAACCGAAAAACTCTAATAGTAATGGTAGCTCAGGCAATTAAAATTGTAGGAAGCTGGGTTAAGAAAAAAGTCAAAAGTGTTGGCATAATAGCCAGCACTTTTTTATATTTTTATGAACTTTTTATGGAAATTCCTTCAATGTATGTTCTTTACATTGACTGTCCTCATTCTTTTCGTTAAGATTACCTCTGCGCTTCAATGCCAAAAAGCAAAAAAGCTTGAAAGTGAGGAAGCAATTAATCATTATTATTATCCCAATACAATGTTAAGGAGCATTATTGTCATGGAACGTCAGCTTAGTTTCTCAAAAAGCATGATCATCATCATTTTTATTCTCGCACTTCTATTTGTATCCATCTTTCTATTGAAAGCGGAGCCGCATCTGCCGCTTCTCGTAACTACAATAGGCACGGCCGTCTTATTAGGGATGTTTGGGTTCTCTTGGAAAAAGATCGAATCTGCCATTATTCAAGGGATACAAACGGCCATCATGCCAATTCTAATCCTCATGCTGATCGGAATTCTGATTGCGGTATGGATGATGAGCGGGACAGTGCCTTCGCTTTTATATTATGGTATGGATTATATTAATCCGAATTATTTTGCGGTGAGCGCATTATATGTCACGATCATCGTCTCGATGTTCACTGGAAGCTCATTTACGACAGTAAGCACGATCGGTGTTGCTTTAATGGGTATTGCAGTAACTACGGGGATTTCCCCAACTTTGGCTGCTGGAGCGATTATCAGTGGGGCTTGTTTTGGTGATAAAATGTCGCCACTTTCCGATACCACGAATTTTGCTCCCGCAGTAGCCGGCATCCCTTTATTTACACATATTCGTAACATGGTCTACACAACGTTACCAGCGCTTGTTATAACTACAATCTTTTTCTTGTTCGCACCAAAGGGCAACTCAATCGACTTAACCTCGATTACGGACATTAAACTTGCTTTACAAGATGGTTTCCATATTCATTGGTTAACGCTGCTATCTCCTATAGCTGTCATTGCTTGTTCGATCAAGCGGGTGCCGATCCTGCCTACGTTAATTGTCGGAATAATAAGTGGTCTTCTTGTGACGGCTTTCGTTCAGCAGCAGACAGAAATCGATGTCTGGTTTAGTGTGATGCAGAACGGATATAACAGTAATATCGCGAATGAAATGGTTGCTTCCATTGTCAATCGCGGAGGGATGCAATCGATGATGTGGTCTGTATCCTTAATCTTAATTGCCTTATCTTTAGGTGGTTTGATTCAGCATTGCGGTGTGATCGAGGCTTTTTTCCGTAAACTCATTCAACCCCTTAAGCGTAAAAGCAGCATTGTTCTTATGAGCGGAGCATCCTCCATTGCGGTAAACGGCATGACGGGTGAACAGTATCTTTCGATCCTATTGCCGGGGCAAATGTTCAAAGATGAATATAATCGCCGAGGCATTCCAGCGAGAACACTGTCCCGGACGCTAGAGGATTGTGGAACATTAGTTAATCCATTGATTCCATGGGGTGTTAGTGGCGCCTTCTTCGCAGTGACTCTGGGTGTACCTGTTATAGAATATGCACCTTATGCAACCTTCTTATGGTTAAGTCCATTCATCACATTTGCTTATGCTTTGATCCCTAAACTGCAAAAGAACTCACTGGGTGTGGATAAAGAAATCTCAAGATAATGGACACCATATGCATTGATTCAACGTATATAAAGAATACTATGCGTTGAGTCAATGTGATCAAGCTAGTGTTCTAAGCTGAAAAAGTGGACTATTTATCGGAGGTAATAACAGTGAGTCGCAGTAAGTTACAAGATCGAATCAGATTAGCCAATGTCGAAACCAAGCACGCAGAGCAATTTAATAATCTACTACGTTATGTATTTCAGGTGACCAATCGCGATCTGCAAATCTTTGGCTGGGAGAACCGTGAAATCACTCAGGCAAAGTTGCCAGTTCTTAAGTATGCTGATGTTGTAGGTTGGTTTGATGGAGACAAGCTCATTTCTCAGTTAGCTGTATACCCATTTCAGGTGAATATTTTTGGGCATATCTATGAGATGGGTGGGCTAACGGGTGTTGGAACCTATCCCGAATATGCCAATTTGGGTCTAATGAATAAGCTAATGCTTCATGCTTTAACTAAAATGCGGGATCGTAAACAATCGATATCTTATCTTTTTCCGTATTCAATCCCTTATTATAGAAGAAAAGGCTGGGAAATCATTACCGATAAAATCTCATTTGAAGTACCGGATACCCAGTTGCCAAAAATGAGGAACGTCCCAGGAAATGTGGAACGCGTAACCATTGAGCATCCAGACATCAAAGTGATTTATGATCAGTTTGCCGTACAGCATCATGGGGCGATGATTCGTAATGAGCTAGCATGGGAAGAATATCTGCGGTGGGATTTGGATGATATGACGGTTGGTATTTATTACAATAACAACGATGAACCCATGGGGTACTTGTTATATTGGGTCGCCGAAGAAATATTTTATATCAAAGAGATGGTATACATTGTTGAAGAGGCTCGAACGGGTTTGTGGAATTTTATTAGTGCGCATTTTTCGATGATTAAGCTGGTTAAAGGGGATATTTATAAAGGTGAACCGTTGTCATTCCTATTAGATGATGGGGATATCAAGGAGACGATTGCTCCCTATTTTATGGCGCGAATTGTGGATGTTCGTTTATTTATTGAACAGTATCCTTTTAAACGACAGGATAAGGACTGTGAGCTTGTTTTTAATCTGAGTGATCCGATGCTTGAATGGAATCGAGGGACATTTACGTTATCCGTAGATAGAGAAGGGAAGGGGAGCCTGCAAGAAGGAGGGTTAAATCCTTCGCTTACGCTTGATATTCCTACCTTAACAACCATGTTAATGGGCTATAAGCGGCCAACCTACCTGGCTCGAATCGGCCGTATTCAGACGGATGAAGTCACGATCCATTTACTTGAAGGACTGATTAGACCAGAGCATCCATATTTCTCTGATTATTTTTAAAAGGGCACGAACCTTTGAAGCATACTCTAAGGAGTGTGCTTTTTTGTTCTTTTTATAGTAGAATAATCTCTCAGCAACACAATATGATATGAGGTGTAAGAATGGCAATTAATTTTAATAAACCAATGATCACTAAATTACAGCAAGAAATTACGGAGCTTGAAAGCAAGATCAAAAACACGCAGAACAAAAAAGAAAAATCAAAATTCAAAATTAATCAATTAGAACAGGATATGAAATTTAGTAAGTCTCACACGGATTTGAGCAGTAAAATGTCGCGAATCAAAAAGTTGAACGATGAGGTAAAGAACTTAAACCGTACACAATCTGATCTTTCAAAAGAGTTAACCGCTAAGAAAAACTCTCTAAAAAAGGTTCAAGCGAACGAAACCACATCTGTTGTGAATAATTCTATAGAAGAATAAATAAGGATATAAAAACTGCATTTTGTATGCGGTTTTTATTTTTTTATCGGCTCATCAGTCTCCCCTCTTAACAATGAGATTTCATGCTTATAGGGTGCGTTGACATACTTCTTTTCACCGATGGAGGGGGTCTCTAGAAGTTTGGGAATGGTCGATAGTTGAGGATGGTGGACTACATATCGTAATGCCCGAAGGCCAATATATCCGTGTCCAATATTTTCGTGCCTGTCTTTTCGCGAGCCCATAATATTCTTAGAATCATTTACGTGAATGACCTTCAGGCGCTCTATTCCAATTACGCGATCAAATTGATCTAAGATGCCATCAAAATCCTCCTTCACATTATAACCAGCGTCGTGGATATGGCAAGTATCCAAACAAATCGATAATCGCTCATTGTGAGTCACTCCATCAATAATAGCTGCAAGTTCCTCAAAAGTAACTCCGCACTCGCTGCCTTTTCCCGCCATCGTCTCTAATGAAACCTGAACATTTCGTTTATCGGCTAACACTTCATTCAAGCCTTCTATGATCCGCGAGATTCCAGCCTCTGAACCCGCACCAACATGGGAACCGGGATGTAGGACAATTTGCGTAGAGCCTAAAGCTTCCGTTCTTATAATTTCGGATTGAAGAAACTCTATACTGTGCTCGAAGACCTGAGACGATATCGTATTCCCTAAGTTCACAATAAACGGAGCATGTACCACAATATTTGAAATGCCGTTAGCGCTCATGTGAGCTTGGCCAGCTTCAATATTCAAGGCTTCAATGGGTTTGCGACGTGTATTATGAGGTGCTCCGGTATATATCAGGAAGGTGGTCGCTCCATAAGATGATGCCTCTTCGCTAGCCCGAAGGAGCATCTTTGGTCCAGTCATGGATACATGTGACCCAAGGAGTAAAGACATCAGATTTAAACCTTCCTTTCTATAGAGAAGTAGATTGATTTTAGTCATTAATTGATGTCATTATATATCTATTAACATTTGTAAAATGCCCTAATGTTATGTATTGTAGCTAATTACGCAATTGCAACTGCAAGTGGCGCAAACGCAACCTCAATCATATAGTCTTTACTCCATTGTTTTTCTATAATAAAGGTAATATTTAGCAAAGGAGAGTAAGCCAATGTCTTTTAGCGAAAAATTGTTGCAACTTAGAAAAGAAAAAGGTTATTCCCAGGAAATGCTGGCTGAAAAGCTGTGCACGTCTAGACAGGCAGTCAGCAAGTGGGAAAACGGACAAGGGTTCCCTGAAACCGAAAAGCTGCTTATGATTGGTAACTTATTCGATGTGTCCATCGATTATTTGCTAAAGGAGGGCGAGGTGAAGGGCGGTGTTGAAGAGCGTGGGTACTATGTCAGTCAAGAGATGGCGGAAGGGTATTTGATTCATCAGCAAAAGTCATCCAATCGCATTGCGACAGGCGTGTGCCTATTAATTATGGTTTTTTTGCCGTATTTCATGCTTAGAAAGGAACCAGTCATTTATTCCTTTCTTATTATCATTTTGTTGGCGGCAGGGGGTATTGTTATTCTTGTGTCCGCCATATTGAAGAACGACGAAAGGTACCATGTGCTGGATAAAGAGGCGCTGATGTTGGATCAAGGTTATGTGAAACAATTGACGGAACGTTTGAATAGATTAAAGAGTAGGTATGTAACTATGAGCATTGTGGGTGCTGGTATGTTAGCGGTAGGCGGAATGGGCTTTTTGCTGGAGAAAAAGGGGATCTCTGAAGGCGTTTTAGTCCCTTATTATCCAATTTGCGTCATTTTGATCGCTATGGGCGCATATGTAATTATTCGAACATCTACACTGTGGTCCTCTTATAGTCTGCTGATCTATAATGAGAAACATGTTAATCAGAGAAATGACGGCTTCTGGAGAAAAATCAAAAAGAAGTTGGCCGAATAATAAGCTTGGTGAAAATATGCCTCGTCAGGGAAAATGCTGACGAGGTTTTATAATTTAATGGCTCCGCAATGTTGTCTCTATTGGTTCATGCTAACCAAGTTATTGAGCTGCCTGAAAGCATGAGAACTGTGCAAGAAGCCGCAGAAGCGATTGGCTTATACGAAAGATCGCTATTCAGTAGCGGCAATCGTCTCACCTTGTATTGGTTTCAATCCGTTCTCCCACCTAACAGGGATAGAATGAGAGGTGAACAAATTCACTCCGTCAGAGATTTGAAAATGCAAATGGGGCTCACTAGTGTTGCCTGAGTTACCTGTTAGCCCAATGACATCACCTTTTTTGACTTTATCGCCTGGCTTTACTGTAATCGATCCTTTCTTAAGATGGGCTAAATGGCTGTATTCGCCACCGTGATCGATGACCACGTTATTTCCGGTTGCCTGATTAGGGTTCATGACACCGACGGGTTCATTATCTTTAATATCATTCACTACCGATACAACTGTACCATCCGCTGGTGCAACAATATTTTTTCCAAAGGCATAATAGCTTTTGTTTTTCAGCGGGTCCCCTTTATAAGAATAGTGATCCTTGGCTTGGATGAAATCATAGGCGTAACGCTGGATCTCTACTTCATAATGATAATTTACGAGGACATTCTCTCCACCCCAAAATACATACCAGTCACCTTGGAAGGGCAATGCGTATTCATGCTTACTAAGCTTTGTATCGGTTTCAGGGGAGGATGTAAGCTCTTGAATCTGGATTAATGAAATGGTTCCATCCGGATCAAACATTCCGATAAGTCCCTTATTGCCTGCATCGCTCACCCATGTGCGACGATCAAATCCATTAAGCTGCATGTCAGAAGCTTGATTCAGTGACTGGATATCCTTAGTAAATTCCTTAGCAGTCTCAGCTAAGTCCGTTTCACTTACTTCATCTTTCAAAGACTGGCTAAATTGAGCGTACATTTCTTTATAGTTCCCTTTAAGCAGTAACTTAGGAAGATCATCTGGCAGGAATACGGTTTCGTTTGATGTTACGGCTGAACTGGATGTTTGCTCCATTTTTGCATTATTAATATCCCCTTTTCCTCCTCCACATGCTGTTAATAGTAAGGTAAGTGATCCTATCGCCATGATTGTTTTTGCTGACACCCCAGGTTTATTTGTAATTTTCTTAGCGCGTTTATCTATGTTTATCGCCTCCCATAGTGAAATTGTAGCAACCCAGTCTTAGCGCTTCTGAAACTTTGTATGAATTCGTTCTTAACTTTTTTGGAAATCTACGAACACGAATTAAGCTTCCGTTAAGGAAAGTGCGATTGATCGCGAGAAAAATCATGCTATGATGATAAAAACATCGGTTATTTGGAAAGGGAATTACACAATGAATGAAGCTTCGATTTTACTTGTGGATGATGAGCAATCGCTTTTGGAGATTATGGAGACAGTGCTGCGCAAGGAAGGTTTTCTAAATATTGATACAGCGGTGACGGGTGAAGAGGCTTTGAGTGCCTGCGAAGCCCATAAATATGATTTGATTGTATTGGATGTGATGTTGCCAGGACGCAGCGGAATCGAAATCTGTCCATTTATCCGGCAGACGACGGACGCACCCATCCTATTTCTTACAGCTCGAACCTCTGATTTTGATAAGCTGACTGGATTTGCTATAGGTGGCGATGATTATATCACCAAACCCTTTAATCCACTTGAAGTGGTAGCTCGCATTAGAGCACAACTGCGGAGATATTTAAGCTCGCCCGCCCATTTCAGTGCTGAAAAGAAAGCAGAGACCGTTCACAATAAATCTGCGGCCGTTTACGATTATGGGAGGTTTAAACTCGATGAGACAGCAGGAGAGCTACTCGTTGAGGGGGAGTCGGTCTCTTGTCCGGCACTTGTATTTCAACTGCTTTTGTTCTTATGTAAACATCCCAATCAAATCTTCAGTAAAAGCGAATTATATGAAAGGGTTTGGGGGGAAGAAGCGTTAAGTGACGATAACACGGTCATGGTGCATATTCACCGCATTAGAGAACGTATAGAAGCAGACCCGTCTGACCCGAAATTTATCGTTAATGTTAGAGGCCTTGGCTACAAGCTGGTTAAAGTGGAACGCCAAGGGTTGTCTATGCCATGAATATCAAACGCCGACTAACGTTAAAATTTGTACTTCAGCTTGCAATTACTGGCGTGGTGGTTCTCGCTATATCTGCTGTGACGCTAACTTGGATCTTGCTGCGGTTTCTTGATATCAGTCTGACGCGTGATTTTGCTAATGTGGGTCTAGAGCAATTGGTTGAATCTTCTAAGATTGATGAGAACGGTATTCAATTTTCCCCAAGCTTACTGGAGCAAGTGAAGAAAAATAAAGGCTGGCTTCAAAGTCTTAATGAAGATGGGCAGGTTGAGAGTGCCTATAATACACCCAAAGATGTACCTACACAATATGGTCCTGGTGAAATAGTTTCTTACTGGATGGGGGCTCAGCCATTTCCTTATCAGCTCGCTTTATGGATTCAAGAAAAGAATGGTAAACAGTACACACTGGTATATGGTGCACCTAATGTATTAGATCCTTTATTAAAGAAAATAAAGGAAGATTCATCCGTCGATGCGAAAGAGTTGCCGGAAATTCCTGATGATCTAAAAAAAGAGATTAAATCTGCTCAAGCTTATGTCCAGCTTATAGATTCATCAGGCAAGGAATTACTTTCGTATAACAGACCTAATATGATTCCCACGGAGTATTCCGTTCAAGAGCTTGCGCTTAGAACCATGTACAGTGATCGATATGGCTACCATGTTCTATCTTCTTTTGATAAGGAGTCAGGTCGTACTTGGATCATCGGAGAACCTAATATCAAGGGAGCAGATTCAGGAAAAACAATGCGGGTTCCTGAAGAGGTTAAGGTCGTGATCATCGGCTCGGTTGCTATGCTTATCGCTTTATTAATCGCGTTTATACTACTCTCGTTATGGCAAGCCCATCGTTTTGGTGCGCCAATGCTGCATATGCTCGTATGGCTCGATTCCATTGGAAATGCCATTTATACAGAACCAACGGATCGTAAAGGACTTCGTCGCAGTCGAACACCCATCGGTAAATGGAGGCGAAGATATCGTGTTTTTGCTGATGTGATGGATTCCATTGAGAAATTATCAGCAACCTTGAAGAGAGATCAAGTGTTGCGTGAGGAGACGGAAAGCTTACGAGAGGAATGGATCGCGGGTGTTACCCATGATTTGAAAACTCCATTATCCTCTATCACAGGATATGCTCATTTACTGGCCGAACCGTCATATGATTGGTCGAAAGAGGAAGTTCGTAAGTTTACAACAACGATGTTAGATAAATCGGCCCATATGGACATGTTGATCAGTGATCTTGCGATGACCTATCGTTTAAAGACAGGAATTAAACCACCGGAGACCATGGAAGTTGAATTGAACACTTGGATGCAACAAGCTCTAGAACAAGCTGCTGCTAATCCTGCCTATGGGAAACAGCGAATTGTATTTCTGCCTGCACAAACCGAAGTTAAAGCTCAATTGTACACACCTTGGCTGGAAAGAGTTGTCAACAATTTAACTGCGAATGCGTTGCTCCATAACCCGCCGGATACGAAGTTAACCGTCTCGCTTATTCATCATCAGACGGACAGCGGATTTATCATTCAATTTGCTGACGACGGCGATGGAATGGATGAAGAAACAATGATTCGGCTATTTGAGCGATATTATCGAGGAACGGATACAGCATCTACCTCCAACGGCTCTGGACTCGGTATGGCAATCTCCAAAGGATTGATCGAATGCATGGGTGGTCAGATTGCTGTAGAGAGTCATGTAGGTAAAGGAACGGTTATTAAGTTAATATGGAGCTGATCTCTCCATTCAAGCCCTCGCTGTATTCCAACCGGAAACCGCGAGGGTTATTTGTATTTATTAGGTTGAGATAAGTTCAGGAATATAAAGGAGTTGACATCCTTTTAGAATGTAACTACAATAGTTACAGGTTAGTGTTAATTAAGAGGAATCATATCATTCATATTTGAGGAGGAAATTTAAATGAAAATAGCTATAACAGGAGCAACAGGTCAATTCGGATCCTTAGTAATAGAATCTCTACTTAAAACTGTACCCGCTGGAGATCTTGTAGTTAGTGTTCGGAATCCAGATAAAGCAAGTGATCTTAAAACGCGTGGAGTGGAAGTCCGTCATGGTGACTTTGATCAGCCGGAGACGCTGGCTACAGCATTTGCCGGTGTGGATCGATTGTTAATAGTTTCTGCAGATGGGGATAACGAGACTCGGATTCGCCAACATAAAGCAGCTGTTAATGCAGCTGTTAAAGCCGGGGTTGGGTTTATTGCCTACACAAGCGTAGGAGATGCAGAGAAGAGCGAGCTGTTCCTTGCTGAAGTACATCGTGTAACTGAAGAAACCATTCGAGCTACAGGAATTCCTTTCAGTTTCCTTCGTAACAACTGGTATATGGAAAATGAGGTTGGATCGATTCAAGGTGCAGTAGCAGGTGCTCCATGGGTAACTTCTGCTGGGAGTGGTAAGGTTGGCTGGGCTGCACGAGGCGATTATGCAGAAGCTGCCGCAAATGTTCTGACAGGGGAAGGACATGAGAATACGGTCTATGAATTGTCTGGCAAGCCTTTAACACAAGATGAGTTGACAAAGATTATAGGTGACGTAATCGGTAAAGAAATCAAAGTGATGCAAGTTGATGACGAAGCTTATGCGAAAATTATGGCTGAGGTCGGTGTACCAGAAGCTGCACTGCCAATTGTTGTTGCGATTCAGCGTGGTATTCGTGAAGGATGGCTGGATATTGTAAGTGACGATCTGGAGAAAGTATTGAGTCGTCCTGTCACTCCGTTAGCGGATGTCATTCGTGATTTAGTAAATAGTCTGCAAGCTTAAATAATATATCAAGATTAAAGGCCTCTTCTTGGTGAATAACCAGAAGAGGCCTTTTTTGTGCATCGTTAATATCAATGATAAAGGTTTCGTGAAAATTCACTATTATAACGTGGCTTCTGTCAGATCTCATGTTAATGTAATAATGATATAATAGGAAACATATGTGAACTATTGGTGTTATGAGAATGATTGAATCGAAGAGAAGGGGTTGAATATTAATGAGAACAAAAATCTGGATAGCTTCTGGTGCAGTAGTTGTAGTTGTTTTAGGGGCAGTTTTATTTATGGGGGGAAACGATAATAAATCTCCTGCAGCAACCGATACAGCTAACGTTAAGCAATTGGTGCAGCAATATAGCTCAAGCAGCATGAAAGACCTCTCTGCTTCCATCACTTCAGAGCAGCTCATTGTGACCGACAGCAACAATAAATCAACCAAATATGACTTGCCCAAAGATGAGTTTTTTGTTTCCATCGCACCATATGTTAAGAATACACACCCGTGTGCAACACATAGCTTGACTGGATGCCAAGGGGAATTAACAGAACAAGCGTTTAATGTATATGTCGAGGACACTGAGGGCAACGTGATTGTGGATCAAACTATACAGTCTCAATCTAACGGCTTCATTGATCTTTGGTTACCTCGCGATAAGAAATATAATGTAACGATTGAACAGGATGGTGTAAAAGCGAAAGCCGCACTTTCCACTTTTAAGAGTGATAATACATGTGTAACGACCATGCAATTAGTAGAGAGTATCTAAGCACCAGAGACAGCGAAGTCGCTACTTTCTCTAAAAATTCCATATCAGGCCTGCCATTTATAATCCTTCCATTTCATGAAACCTTGATCTAATAGGTTCAATTTATGGGAGTTTTTTTTATGCTTCTGCAAGAATATATAGGTTTTCAGGTATAGTTTATTTATAGTTATTTTCCACGTCTTGGAAATGGTATAATCTGATGGATATCAAGATTCGAGCTTTTATAGGGAGTGCTATTATGCTTAGTTTTAAGAATACAACATTGGAATTATCTAATAGTGGGATTGATACAGTTGTTCTATCAGTAGGGGCAACGGAGCAATTTGGACCCAGTTTACCTATGCATTTGGATACGCTTATTGCAGAGTTATATGCAGATGCTTACGGGAGAGAATTAAATGCTTACGTGTTACCTACTTTACCGTTCAATACCTCTGAAGAACATGCGAATTTCAAAGGAACGGTTACAGTAAGTCCAATTATTTTAACAACCATGTTAGAAGAAATTATTTGTAATTTAATAAGACAAGGCTTTAGAAAGTTCTTGGTATGTACAGGACATGGTGGATCCTATTGGGAGGGAGCATTTGTTAAACAAATCAACTATAAGTACCCTCAGATTATTTTAATTACCGCAAATCATAATAATCATAATGCATGGGAAGAGGCCGTTGAAGCGGCAGGCTTAGAAAATTTAAATGAGATGCATGGAGGATTATTATCCGTTTGTACTGCTATGTGGCTCTGTCCTGAGTTGGTTAAGATCAATTCAATGGGCTCAGATATCCCTTCAGAAAACCGGATGTATGCAGATTATTTAGGATGGGAAAAGTTAACACAGGATGGTTGTTGGGGAAAGTTTGAAGAAGGAAATTATACTAACGAAGAATTAGCTGATAAAGGTAAAGTATTTTGGAATACATTCATTCAAAAAAGAACTCAAGGCTTACGAGAAATCCTTGAAGAAGGGTATCGTCGAAAAACTCAAGGGTGATGCTCTATGATAAACTTAGTGGGTACTTCATTTTTGAGAGGAGATAGAGGAATGGATAAAGATCTGATCATTGGGGATGTCTTGCAGGAGTTAGCAGGTACGCGTCGTATGCTGGAGAAGCTGACGCAGGAGCATATGACATGGAAACCACACGAAAAGTCAATGAGTCTCGGTGGGCTATCCACACATCTCGTCAATCTGCTAAACTGGCAATCAGCCATTCTTCTTCACTCGGAGTTTGATTTAGCATCTGTATCATATCGTCGAGAAGCGCTGGAGAGCCCAGCCGCAGTTCTGCAAGAGTTCGACATGAGAGCTCACGAGATCGAAAAATTAATAGCTGATAGCAATGTAGAGACACTTGGTGAGGAGTGGACACTGCGTAATGGCACAGCGGTTATCCGCCGTCAGACACGGGCAGTCGCGCTTCGTACCATCGGATTGAATCACATGATTCACCACCGGGCACAGCTTGGGGTATATTTCCGACTTCTAAATATACCAGTTCCGGGCCTTTACGGCCCCTCGGCAGATGAATTAGCGAACGCCTAACGAATGAATTTCTTAATGCGTTAAGGATCGGAAAGTTGAAAAAAACAAATCGGCATGATAACATGGATACAAATTAATGATCGGAGTTGAAAAGTATAGTGTAGTAATTATTCTTGCGACACATGATGAATAAAACAAAAAAACGGTTTATTTCGTTTGTTTTATTTTTTGTATGCAAGAAAGTTACTACTTCTTTTCACTCGAACAATATATCCTTATCTAACTCCATTAGGGGCTAGATTTGCTGTATTTATTTGAGTCACAAGAAAGTAACTTTCTGGTGGCTTTTATTTTTTTATACAGGAGGATACTTATATGTCATTAATAAATGTTACCAATCTAACCTTTGCCTATGAAGGCAGCTACGATAACATCTTTGAGAATGTTAACTTTCAAATCGATACGGATTGGAAATTAGGATTTACCGGAAGAAACGGTAGAGGAAAGACTACCTTTTTGAGTTTATTACTAGGAAAATATGAATACAGCGGAAATATCTCTGCGCATGTCAGTTTTGAATATTTCCCTTTTCAAGTGGATAACAAGGAGCTTAATACTCTGGATGTGATCTGCGGGATTTTCCCGGAATATGTTCATTGGAAATTACTGCGTGAACTTTCATTATTAAAGGTGTCTGAAGATGTGTTATATCGGCCCTTTGACTCATTGTCTAACGGAGAGCAGACGAAAGTGCTGTTAGCCACTCTCTTCATTAAAGAAAATAGCTTCCTGTTGATCGATGAACCTACCAATCATTTAGATATGACGGCTAGAAAACTGGTCAGTGATTATCTCAATACGAAAAGTGGATATATTCTGGTCTCTCACGACAGATCTTTTCTTGATAATTGTGTAGACCATATTTTATCCATAAATAAGACTAATATTGAGATCCAAAAAGGAAATTTTTCAAGCTGGTGGGATAATAAAGTCAGACAAGATAACTTTGAGCTAGCAGAGGACGAGAAACTCAGAAGAGATATTAAACGCTTGTCTGCTTCTTCTAAACGGACAGGCAACTGGTCACATGAAGTGGAAAAAACAAAAAACGGAACGAGAAATTCCGGCTCAAAGGTAGATAAAGGCTACATTGGACACAAGGCCGCTAAAATGATGAAACGCTCTAAAGCCATTGAGCAAAGACAAAATTCTGCGATCAATGAAAAGTCTAAGCTTCTTAAAAATATCGAAAATTCTGAGAATTTAGAGATTACACAGCTTGCCTATCATAAACGTCAACTTGCTGAGCTAGACCATATTTCGATTTTTTACGGTGGAAAAAGGGTATGTTCAGATGTAAGCTTCACTATCGAGCAGGGTGAGCGGATTGCGCTTTCGGGTAAAAACGGCTCAGGAAAATCAAGTATCATCAAATTGATGTGTGACGAGGATATAGATTTCACAGGCACTCTCATAAAGGATAATCAGCTTACCATTTCTTACGTATCCCAAGACACTTCTAATCTTCAGGGGGATTTAACGGATTATGCCAGAGAGAATGGAATCGATGAAAGTCTGTTTAAATCTATTCTACGAAAGCTTGATTTTTCTAGAATCCAATTTGATAAAGACATATCCACTTACAGCGGTGGTCAAAAGAAAAAAGTACTGATTGCCAAAAGTCTTAGTGAGAAAGCTCATTTGTACATTTGGGATGAACCGCTTAATTTTATTGATGTCATTTCACGGATGCAAATTGAAGAACTGTTGCTTGAATACACGCCGACTCTTGTTTTTGTGGAGCATGATCGGGAATTTTGCAACAATGTTGCTACGAAGATCGTTGAACTTTAATACAAATGAAGAAATGAAGGGGAAGTCGATAGAGTTTATCTGTCGGCTTTTTTGTATTATTTTACAAACGCTGCGCATTTAAAAAAGCAAGTTAATATCCCCCTATAAAAGTTATGGATTACCTCCGTGCAATCCTAACTCGTGTCGAGTACTATGAAACTAAAGACTATAATTTCCAAAAGAAATTGTTGTATATCCAAGTGAGTCAGGAGGGAGATCAGATGCTTAGTGTACTTATAGTGGATGATGAATATGAGATTCGTGAAGGATTACGGAATCGCTTTCATTGGGGAAATTACAATATTACAGAGGTTCTTGTTGCGGATGATGGTGATGTGGCTTTACGTACGGCACTTGAGATCAGGCCCGCTCTGATTATTACAGATATCAAGATGAACCGCATGTCTGGTCTGGAATTCCTTAGCGCCTTATCTGCCGAAGAGGAGTATAAGCCTGAGAAGATTATTGTAAGTGGTTATGATGATTTTGAACTGGTCAAGCAGGCCATGAAAATAGGGGTATGCGATTATATTTTGAAACCAATTAATTTGGATGAACTAGGTAAAATGGTAGATAAATCGATAGAGAACATCAATAAAAAAGAGATGGATCATCGGAACCGGCAAATGCTTAAGAATCAGGCGGTCTTCGCCATCTCCACAATGCGCGAGGAATTATTAAAGGAAATGATTGAGCAGGTTTATGACCCTAATCTTGAAATGCGTAGATACCACCGTCTTCAAACATTGGAGCTTGAATGGATGCTAAAGGAGCCCACGATGTTGATTGTCGTTGAGGCTGATAATTTAAAAGCGATAGAGAATAAAAATCCGCATGAGAAGGAACTGATTCTATTCGGGATTAGTAATGTGTTACATCAGACGCTTGAAGAGGAATACGCCCATCCTTCTGCTCTCTATAAGGACCGTTATAACCGCTGGATTATTGTGCTGGGGAGCCTTTCGCAGGAGCATTCGGATATCGCACAGGGCATGGCACAGCTCTTCATTCAAAGAATCAATGATTTTGTCAAAATCACTGCTAGTGCAGGAATGCTGACTAAACCGGGCAATACAAGAAACTTGCACCATATGTATATTGAGGCTGTAAGTGTAATGGAGCAAAAGGCGGTTTATGGGGGTAACAGATTATTCACTGAGCAAGGACTATTTTACGACGGCGAGAGTGATAACTTGTCACTTCAGAACCCGGAAGAAATGCTTGATTTGGTTCGATATGGTTCGGATGATGATATAACAAAAGCGATGGATAACTTCATAGAGATGATACAGTCTTGGCATCTTACACAACTAAGGGATATCCAGCAGAAAATTTTCGAATGGCTGTTCGAAGTGTTCCGGCGGGGAGCGGAGGGAACCGTTCTTAAGAGTTGGAAAAATAATCCTATCGCAGTTTGGGAGCTGTTGGAGCAATACGATACTCTGCAGGCGCTTCGTGAACAAACAGAGATCTTTCTGCATGAGATTGCTGCCGACTTTCGAAAGCTTTCGCATACACCCAGCCAAATTGTTAGCGAAGCTGAGAAGATTTTACACCGTGATTATGCTGAAAGCCTAACGCTGCAAATTGTAGCTTCTGCGGTTCACGTAACTCCGGTTTGGCTTAGTAAGTTATTTAAGAAAGAACTGCATATGACCTTTCTCGAATACTTAACAGATATTCGTATTAAAAAGGCAAAAGAAATGCTATACGATGTGCAGTTTAAAATTTATCAAATTTCCTATCAGGTCGGCTACAAAGACCCGGTGCATTTCTCAAAGCTTTTCAAGAAACAGGTAGGCTGCACACCTAAGGATTTCAGAAGACAGCTTGGAATTGCTGAAGAATAAAGAATCCAGGCGACTCGGTTCAGTAGAATCGGGTTGCCTGGATATTTACGAGTGTTAAGACTTAAGAAGTCGTGATTCCTATGGTTACAATCCCTGCCTTACTTACCGGAAGTGGTTGTGACTGAACGACGGATGTTTTCTCCTCCAGAATGTTGCTGAGGTACAGATTGGCATTCACATGGGAATGAATACTTAGATCGGAGGGTGTGTCAGCGAGATTGTACCAGCGTGCCATTAGATCTCCATTATCTTAATTGATTTTTAAGCTGGAAAAAGCTATTTCTTTACCTTCCCATGCAAGAAAACTGTGCACAGGAGGAAGTGTTCCTTCATGAATCCCTGTCTGAGCAGTAGCGACGGGAACAGCAAAACGGTAGGCTTCACGGTAGGCCGCGAAGCGGTTGTCACCTCCGCTATGCGGGATAAGGCTCCACTCTGCTACATTAACGCCAAGGCACTGAGCGTCAGGAGTATGGAAGACGCCCCAGTCGCCAAGCTCTCCTATCGAACGAAGGAGTGTTAGTGCTATAGTACCCATCTCATCCTGCAACACTTCATACTCGTTCAGACCTTTACCAGCTGCAGTCAAGCCGCGTTCATTAGCGTGTACATCCACAAACGACTGCATATGCTGGCAGTTGCTTGGATTCTCCCATTCAGGTGCAGGTACAGTCTTGCGCTCGGCGACTTCAAAGACAGAATCGGCATAATGGTGCGCGGCCTTAACCCCAGATGGTAGCAGAACACGGAGACGATGATCCTTTGCAGTATTGTCGATACGAGTATGCACTTGCAAGGAATGACCTTCACGCTCCAGACTGATGCAGGTCACAATATTCAGAGTGACAAGCTGCTGTGACCGGACTGACTTCCGCTGCCGGAACTCAACCATGGTTTCTACTTCCTGCTGAAGCTGTTCATCGGCTGAGACCGGAACTTCTAGGGTATGTCTGATTTCAAAAGCAGCTCTGTAAGGGGTATTCTCCGATAGGTGAATCTCCGCAGGGATGTCGCGTGTAGTTATGGCCACATCACCTTCGGGTTGTTTGAAAATGTATTCATTACCTATGTCACCGACATCCTCGTATACACCCAGACCGCTGTATAGCTGTTCACTGGTTTTATCGAACATAGAGAAGTTTCCATCTTCTGCCACGCGGATTCGAAGATATTCATTCTCTATAGTGAAGTCTTCGGTGATCATAGTACCTGATAAAGTCTTTGGTATCGCTGAATCCTTTGTGGGAATCCAAGAAAAAGTTGCCAGTCCTAGGGCAGGAAGCGATTTTGTCTCAAAGGTTAGCCGTAATGCACGGGCCATATAAGGCTGTCTGAATTTATCTTTTGGCAGCTCGTAACCGAAGCGTACTCCCAGATCTTCAACAGTGCAGTCTAATCGATCACCTTGGGAGTTGACCAGGTAGCCCTCGCCATGCGTTCTGTCCCTGACTTGCTTGAATATGGCACATGGGTCTTCACTTTGATTGAAGAAACGGTGAGACCACTCAATTTCCAAGGTCACTACACTGCTGCTAGAATAGCCGCTAGTATTATAAACTACGAACGGAATGGCGTCTTCTCCAAATGATGCGAAGATAGAGGTGTCGACCTTAGCACTAATGAATCTGGTGCTGTCAGTTATGAGAGCTGAACCGACCTCCATGCTTTTTGCAAACCGAGTCTTCATCTCATGGTAGACCTCATCTACGCTGCAGCCGCAAATGCTGTCATGCGGATGGTTCTGCATGAGAGTCTTCCAGGCATATTGCAGTAGACCATGGGGATAAGGTTTGCCTAATCCGTGTGCGAGTGCGGCTAGTGGCTCAGATATTTTTTCAAGCAACGTCTGGTTCTGTTGGTTAAGCTGCTTGATGTATATCCTCGCTGAAGCAGTATTCACTAGGGAGTACCAGCCATCTGTATGTTGCCCGCGAAGCTCTCCTGTAGTTAGGGTTAAGTCATCGGGAAGCTCCTCTTTAATGGCTTTTACATAATCATCATAATTAGAATGAATGAATTCGCAGTCTGGATATAAATCACGCGCAACCCGTAAAGCTTCAGAAAGATCGGTTTGGATGGGCTGGTGATCACAGCCGTTCATGAGCAGTAAGTGCCGGGTGGAGGCGTATTGTCTGGCACGTGCAAGACGATGATTCCAGTAGCTTTTAGCTGTGTCAGGATCTACAGGAATTTCCATGCCGTTGTTGTACCAATTCGCAAAGAGAATACCAAGCACTTTGGAGCCATCAGGGGATTGCCAGATCAGTTCAGAGTAAGGAGATTCTTGGTCAGAGGTTTCTTCCACACGATTGTTGAAACCCGTGGCTTTTACCCCTCTGCCGAAGACGGCCGTATCGATACCAGCTTGCTGAAGAATCTGCGCAGCTTGACCCATATTGCCAAAAGAATCCGGGAAGTAGCCGATCTTAGAGATGGGACCGAATGTCCTTGCATCACGATGTCCGATTTGCAGGTTGCGAACATTCGCTTCACCGCTCGTTAGGAATTCGTCTTGAAGAATGTACCATGGCCCGAGGGAGAGCTTGCCATCATCGCACAGTTTTTGGATCATTTCACGCTTCTCCGGATAAACCTGCAAATAATCCTCCACTACAATGGTTTGTCCATCTAAATAGAAGCTTTTAAAATCCGGGTCGGATTCAAATGTGTCGATCAAGGAATCTATAGTTTCAATAAGCTTAACGTGATGGGCTTCATAGGGCATATACCATTCCCTATCCCAGTGAGTGTGAGAAATGACATGTACAACGGTTTTGCTAGCTCCAGTCAATACGTTTCCTCTTTTCCATTAGATGATGAACGCTACAGCCTAATTATAGTAAATGCATTTTTTACCACAATGAGTGAATTGCAAATTTTCGCGGGGATTATTGTCGATATGCCTGGAAGGAGGAAATGTTATGAATCGGTTCACTCTGCGTTTGGGCGCATCGTTAAGGAACCGTATAATATTGGTATTTTTAATGATCATTATTGTGCCGTTTCTTATTTTCGCTTACTTTGCACATATCAAGTCTATTGAGGGTATCACAAACACGAATACGAAGATTTCACTGAGCTATCTCCAGCAAGCAACCAACAATTTTGAGATTTATCTGAATACACTTAATGATCAGGTCAATACTCTAATCGGCAACAAACGAGTACAAGATCTACTGATTGATCCACCAGCTAATCCTGCTGAAGAAGAGGACTTCACTGTTAATCTGCTTACTGTACTCTATCAGGCTACTCCACAAATCGATGCCTTCCGAGTGCGGGTCTATCCGATAAATCCTTCGCTTTATCCTTCTTATATGAATACATTGGGAGAAGCGGCGAATATTACGTCAGAGGAATGGTTTAAACGGTCACAAGGAACTGTAGGTCCAATGTGGGAATTATTTATGCCACAGCAAGGCAAATATGGTCGTCCTTTATTAGGGTATATCAAGCGCTTTACAGGTCTCTTTGATCGGAAGCCCAGAGGTATGGTCGTGACAGAAATTTCAGAGGATCATTTGAAGCGTTATTTCTCACCCACCGAGCAATTGAAAAATCAGAAGCTGCTGCTGATGAATCGGGATGGCACCATTTATTATGACTCCTCCTCCAATGAATGGGCAGGCAAGCAATTCCCTTCGAATTCATTCGTCTCCCATCTTCAACAGAACTCGCAGGGCTCACAGACGCTTAAGATTGACGGGCACAAGTATCTTACTACTTATGTCAGCTTGGACAGTGAGCCTTGGGCGATTGTTAGTCTGACGTTATTGAAAGAACTGTCTGGATCAAGTGACGAAATGACTCGTTTGCTGATCATCTTCTTGATTATTTATCTCATCTGCTGTTTTGCCGTTGTCTTCTACATTACAGTGTATTTCACTCAACCTATCGCACGTCTGGTAAGGCTGATGCGGAGAATGGAGGAGGGGAATTTCCAAACAGAAGCGTTAACTTCGCCAAGAAGAGATGAAGTAGGCTGGTTATATCGAGGGGTTGGCAGCCTTGTTCAACGAATTGATGTATTGATCCAAGAAGCTTGGCGTTCCGAGCGAAAGAAAAAGGCACTGGAGTTTCAGGTTCTGAGCCATCAGATCAACCCACATTTTCTCTATAATACACTTGAATCAATTCGCTGGAAGGCAGAGAACCACGGGCGCAGCGATATTAGTGAAATGGTATCTGCACTTGGGAATCTCCTGCGGTTGAGTTTGAATCAAGGGAAGGAGATCACTTCACTGCGGCGTGAGATAGAGCAAGTGAAAGCTTATGTGCTCATCGAGCAGGGCCGTATGTGCAAAACGATCCGTATATTATATTCCTTAGATGAAGATTTGCTAGATTTTCCATTCCTTCGCTTGCTGCTACAACCACTTGTAGAGAATGCGATCCAACATAGTGTGCGGAGTGACTTTGAGAAGGGGAAGATCATTGTGTCTGCTAGGCGTGAAGAGGAAGATATGATCATCGAGATTGCAGATAACGGAAAGGGCATTCCACAGAGTATCATTGATGAATTGGATCATGATGATGCGGAGGAGGAAATGTATACAACAACTCGTCGAGGTGTAGGGTTAAGAAATGTGAATGACCGTTTGAAGCTGTATTTTGGGTCTGAGTATAAGCTCCAGATTCAGATCGGTACAGAAGGGGGAACCCGTATTTTGTTGCGCCATCCCATGAAGGTAGGCGAAGAACTGTCCAAAACAGATGATACCCATTAATCGAGTAGCTAGACCTATTAAATCGTTAAAATCTTATAAAGTAGCGATTCTCCCTTCTCGGAGAATCGCTACTTTTATTTTTAGACTGTTGATCACGTATCTCGGTGATCAGGATAAAAATGAATCAACAAAGTGCAAGATTGACTCATAGTAAGTGCATATCCACTCTTTTACAATTAAATTATCCAAACAGCGAAAGGGAAATCGATATGAAACTAAACGGAGTGTTCAAGGAACTGTACAAAAATCGCACCTTGCTGCTCATGTTCTTACCCGTCGGGGTACTGTTCTTGCTCTTTAACTATCTACCGCTGGCTGGTCTTGTAATCGCCTTCAAAAATTTTGATTTCTCCAAAGGAATTTTCGGAAGTGATTGGATGGACCCGCTATTCAGCAACTTTGACTATGTATTCTCTTCTCCGGTGGCTTTTCGAGCCATTCGAAACACGATTCTCCTGAATGCTCTTTTCATAGTAGTAGGGCTCGTATTTGAAGTAGGGTTTGCACTACTGCTGAATGAAATGCGCAATAAGTATTTCAAAAGAATTACGCAATCCTTAACCTTTTTACCTTTCTTTATCTCATGGATTGTCGTAGGTGTATTCGCTTATAATCTGATGAATTATGAGACTGGAGCAATTAATCGCTTCCTGGAGTACCTACATCTACAACCGATTGACTTCTATAGTCGGGATGAATTATGGCCGGCGATCTTAACCATTGCTGCCCGCTGGAAAATCACTGGTTATGGCACAATTATCTATTTGGCCGCGTTAACCTCTATTGACAGTTCCTATTATGAAGCTGCTTCCATTGATGGAGCGTCGAGATGGCAGCAAATTAGATACATTAGTATTCCGATGCTGCGACCAACAATTATTATCCTGACATTACTGGCGGTTGGAAGAATTATGAATGCAGATTTCGGGATGTTCTATGCCATGGTAGGAGACGCTTCGCTGCTCTTCCCAACCACAGATGTTATTGACACCTTCGTCTATCGGAGCTTACGGAAATCGGGTGATATTGGAATGGCTTCCGCTGCGGGCTTCCTACAGTCCTTTGTTGCTTTCTTCTTAGTACTTAGCAGTAACTATGCCGCACGGAAGATAGACAAAGACTCAGCGATATTCTAAAGGTCAGTTGTCCCGAAGTATAGACACATTCAATTCTAAGGAGGTCATCCGACACAATGTTAGCAAGAAAATTTTCTCTCAGCCAGTTTTTAATTGCTCTGGTAATCGGTCTATTCAGTCTGGCCTGCCTGTTTCCGTTCCTCATGGTCATCGCAGGCTCACTGAGCACAGAAAAAGATATTATGCAGTACGGCTATTCTATTTGGCCCAAGACGATAACGTTTGATTCCTATCGTATTTTGCTTCTTGGCTCCAATCGGATTTTTGAGGCGTACGGAGTCAGCACATTCGTCACTGTTGTCGGAACTGCTTTGTCACTCTTCTTGACTAGCATGGGTGCTTACGTAATGGCAAGACGTTCTTTTAAATATAGGAATATTCTATCCATCTTTGTCATCATCACCATGCTCTTCAGTGGGGGGTTAGTGCCTTGGTATATCGTCATTGTCAGATATCTGCATTTGAAAGATACGATATGGGCACTTATTCTTCCTTCGCTGGGCAATGCCTTCAACATGTTTCTTATTCGAAACTTTATGCTCTCCATTCCTGAGGATTTGCATGAATCGGCAAAAATGGACGGTGCGGGTGAATTCCGAATCTACTCCAGGCTGATCATGCCACTTGCTCTACCCGTTCTAGCGACCGTTGGGCTGTTCGTAGCTCTCGGATATTGGAACGACTGGTTCCTCGGGTTAATGTTCGTAGATAAACAGGAACTTCAGCCACTACAATTGCTGCTACGCACACTGATCTCCAATGTCGATTTCTTGAAGAACTCCGGAAATGCGGCTGCGATGCAGCGAATTTCTGCTCAGATTCCTTCCGAGTCTATCAAAATGGCGCTGACGGTCATAACTATCGGACCTATCATTTTCTTGTATCCATTTCTGCAGCGTTATTTTGTTAAAGGACTTATGGTTGGAGCAGTTAAAGGTTAACTATGTCGACGAATGTCGTATAGTATAAATTAAAGGTATAAGGGGAGATTAGGATGCGCAAACGCATGGGTAGATTTCAGATCGTCCTGATAGCAACGCTATTGCTAGGACTGATTATGTCCGCATGTAGCTCAAGTGGTGGAAATACGTCGTCCAATGATGGAAATCAAAGTAAAGACAACAACACTAGCACTAACACAGAAACCGCGAAAGGTGAAGATGAGGTTACACTCAAATTCTATTTTGGTGGGGATAAAAAAGCAGCCACAGACGAGGTTTGGTCCAAGATCAGCGATTATGTGAAATCCAAAGGTCTAAACGTAAAGTTCTCTGTGAATTTCATTCCGTTTGGAGACTTTAAGGAAAAAATGCTAGTCATGGCCGCATCCGGGGACAACTGGGATATGAACTTTGATGGAGATTGGCTCTCCTATAAGCAAATGGCGGCGAAAGGCTCCTACATGGCCTTAAATGATCTGCTCCCGAAATATGCGCCTAATCTTGAGAAGAAATATGTAGAACAAGGAACATTAGGAGCTGCAACGGTTAACGGACAAATCGTAGGACTTCCATGGACAATGAAAATGAATGAACGTAAATTTGCCGGTTGGCGTTCAGATCTGGCTGAAAAAGCTGGCATTAACATCGCTCCGGATTCGATTCAAACGATTGAAGATGTCGACAATCTGCTTCGTGAGCTGAAAAAGGCTTACCCGAACGAGAAGCTTTCCCGTACTACACCACTATCTTTGTATTATATCCGCGATGAATGGGTTGATCTCAACTTCCATGGGTTAGGCTTCTATCTGAGTGATCCGAAAATTACTATTCAATCTGTTGAACAACAGCCGTTCTTCCTCGAAGCTTCACTTTTGGCGAAAAAATGGTATGACGACAAACTGATCAACAGAGACGCTATGATCGATAAAGAAGGTGCGGAGGATCAATGGAGAAATGGTAAATTGCTCTTTACGGTAACCTCTCATGAATGGGCTTACGCAGATCCAGGCTTTTCCGATGCCAACTATAAACAAGGAATGTCACTTATGTATCCAGACAAGAAATATGTTAACCGAACAGCGCTCGCCAATGTTGTTGCCATCAATGTGAACTCCAAACATCCAGACCGGGTTCTGCGTTTCCTCGATATGGTGGAGACCGATCAGACGCTGTATGATTTGTTGCAATATGGTATCGAAGGCAAAACCTATGAGCTGAACGGTGAAGCAGCGGATTATCCAGAAGGCATGCAGTCTTCTACGAGCAATTACATGGAGTGGGGTGGACAATGGGCATTCTGGAAACCACAATTCATGCGCCCAACTACAACCTATGCTAAAGATTTCTGGGTAAAGGAAGCCGATTTTGCTAATCAGCCTAACAATGTGAATTCGCCTATCGATGGATTGTTTATTGCCGAAGACGCTATGAAGAATGAAATAGCTAAACGCGATCAAGCCACCGATGAGCTCAGCAGACCGATTGAATACGGGATGGTGAAAGACGTTAATAAAGCTGTAGCCGATTATGTGGAGACTCAAAAGAAAAACGGACTAGATAAAATTATTACCGAAACTCAGAAACAAATAGACGCTTATCTTGCTGCCAAAAAATAAGGTTTAGGGCAAAGGGGAAGCCGCCTTCATCGGCGGGCTTCCTCTTTTTTTGAAATGAACAACTAATAATCCTTGGAGGTGCGTTACTTGCGTATACATCAATCCCGGTCAAAGCTCAGCGTACAGCTATCCCGAATATTAGCGATTCTGCTCTTTGTGTCCTGTATTCAATTTCCGCTAAACTCAGCGAAGGCCGAATCCGAATCCGTGCATATCAGCTTAGGAGAAATACCTATGGAGAATGGTATTACTGCTAGAGCTGGGGACTCGCCAGCTGGTCTGAAGACCGGAACAGTTTCTGGGGTCACTTATTGGGAGACAGGAAAAGATCTGGCAACTAGCTACATCTATCTAGATGTAGCTGATGAATTCTTGTACAACAGTGATGATTATGATGTTGATGTTACCGTTGATTATTATGATGAAGGCAATGGAAAGTTCCTACTGCAGTACGATGCACAGACTGCGGCGTTCAAGGATGGAGAAGTATTTCAGTATGGCGACTCCAAGACCTGGAAGAGCAAAACGTTTACCTTAAAAGATATCCGGTTCGCAAATGGAACTAACGGTACGGATATGCGGCTTAGTGTTGAAGGTGGAGGGATAGATGCAGCCTCAAACCGAGATTTAAAGGTTGCTGCGGTCACAGTTACAAAGAAGCTGAAAGCGGATTCACGAAATGGCGTTAGCATCAAGCTGGGAAATCAAGTGGTATCCGACGGAATTGCGGCATTACCCGGTGATGGGCCTGCTTCGGGATTACAAACGGGAATTCTGGATGGTAAAGACTATTGGCAGACCAACCAGTCCGTGAGTGCCAGTGATCCGGGGCAAAATATTCTCTATTTCTATTTCAATGTAAATGATGACTATTTATTTCAGAACAAAACGCAAGATGTATTCGTTACCGTAGATTATTATGATCGCGGCAATGGAAGCATGGTGCTGCAGTATGACGCGGAATCAGCCCCATTCAAAGATGCTCCATTGTACACTTACAAGAATACGAATAGCTGGAAAAGCTATACGTTTAAGTTAAACGATGCGTACTTTGCGAATGGCACGAATGGTGCAGACTTTCGAATTGGTGTAAGTGGAGCAGGGGCTCCAGCCAATAATCCTGAGCTCTATCTCTCCTCAGTGACAGTCAATAAAACATTGAGAACAGCAATAGATGCGCAGACTAAAGTATATTCTACTAATTATACAACACAGGATGTCGTTATTGCTGATAGTAATGTGAAGGATTTTGGCGCTAAAGGGGATGGGATAAAAGATGATACGCAGGCCTTTCAAGATGCACTGAATGCAGCAGGCAATCGTGGAGGTGGCGTTGTTTTTGCACCGGAAGGACATTACAGGATGAATGGGAGTCTAATCATTCCTACTGGAGTTACGCTCCGCGGGGATTGGATAAGCCCCGATGATGTTAACAAGGAAGTGAAGGGGACCATTCTTGACGCCTATGGCGGCAAGGGAGAAGAGGAAGCACCTAGCTTCATTCAGCTTTCTCCTTCCAGTGGAGTAACTAACCTATCGGTTTGGTATCCGGAACAATCAGCTATAAATCCGTCAGGATATCCGTGGACGTTTGAACAGCTTTCGGGCGATAGTGCAACGATTCAGAACGTGACCTTAGTTAACGCTTATAAGGGTATCAAGATCGGACCGATCTGGAATGAGCTTCATTATATTAAAAATGTATATGGCACTGTTTTAAATACAGGGGTTTTCCTTGATTTCACAACGGATATCGGACGCATAGAACATCTTCGTCTAGCTCCAGATTATTGGTCTGGTTCAGGACTGGCGGGATCTCCTCAAAAGAATACGTTAACAGAATATCTTGTTGCTCATGCCGAAGGGATTGTTATGGGACGCTCCGACTGGGAATACATGTCAGATGTATTCTTGTCCGGCTTCAAGACAGGTCTGCGCATGACAACTCGAACCGACAGTCTAGAAACTGCAAATGCGCAGCTCTACAAAATCAATATTGAGAACAGTGAGACCGCACTCAAAATTGAAGGTGTCAATGATTATGGCTTGCTGATCTCTGATAGCAGCTTCAAGGCGGATGCGGGAGAGAACCCGGTAGCAATTCACGCTACAACCGGCTTTCGATCTATCGTTCAATTCAATAAAGTAACCGTAGGTGGTAATCCCCATCAAGCAGTTCTTAACGATGGAACAGGTGTACTTTCTTTCGAGAACAGCAGTTTTGAGAATTGGGATGACCAATCTGGTGGATACGCGATTACAGCAAAGGCCGGTTCACTTATCCTTGGTCAATCTACTTTTGCCAAACCAACACATCATGTTTTGTTACAAGGAACTGCAGCAGAACTGAATGCAATCAATTCTGGGTATCAAGGTAAGCTGCAGGTGCAAAATGAGAGCGACGCCGCGCAATTGAATATTCATTGGGATGAGAAATACAATCTGGAGACGTTGCCTGAAGTAGCCTCTCTCGATTTGGCTCAACAACCGAAACCTACAACTGTGGAAATGTACAATATAACAGATCAGCCTTATGGAGCAGATAAAAGCGGACAAAACGATGTCTCGTCGATTCTGCAGCAAGCTTTAAATGATGCGAAACTAGCTGGAGGAGGTACGGTTTACTTACCAGCTGGGATCTATCGCGTGAATTCGGCAATTACGATACCAAGTGGAGTGGAGCTGCGGGGTTCTTGGGATGTGCCTCACCACACGATTGGTGGCGGAACGGTACTGTTCACCAATTATGGGGAGAATGATCCGCAAGGAACACCACTGATCACATTGGAGGCTTCCTCCGGGGTCAGAGGCTTGTCAGTATATTATGACCAGCAGGATTGGAACACTGTAAAGCCTTATTCTTGGACGATCCAAGGGAAAGGTCATGGCGTGTACGCCATCAATACTACCTTGATCAACTCCTATCAAGGCATCGACTTTGGCAGCTATGATACGAGTGGACATTATATTGATTATGTTGCCGGTTCTCCTCTAAAAGAAGGGATATACATCGGTGGTGGAGCAGAGGGGGGCATGGTTCGCAATGTCCAATTCAACCCGCATTATTACGGAAGAAACAATTACCCGAATCACCCGGCCAATGATGCTGACTTCAACAAAGTCTGGAACTATCAGAAGGATAATCTGGATGCATTTCGTGTCGGACATGTGAAGCAGGAAACCATCTTTAACACATTTGTGTACGGCTCTATGTATGGTATTCATTTCGAGGAGCAGAATAGCTTTGGTCCTGAAGCAATTGTTATCGGTCACGGAACGGATGGAAGTAAAAAAGGGGCGGTGATTGACAGTGCTGGGCCTGCGGGACTGTCTCTAATCAATACCGAGCTCGTATCCATGAGCACCTCTGATAAAGTTTATGTGGTAATCGGCGAAGATTTCGATTCCAAAGTGACGTTATTCAACACCTCTATGTGGGGAGACACCACTCGTTCGATCGATGTTCATGCTGGAAAGGTTCGAATTCAACAAGCGAACTTCACGACTGTCGGAGAGCGGGGGATTAATGCTCTAGGTGGTGATACTACGCTGTATAATTCTTACTTCCAGCAGCCACGTACTACGCATGTTTATGCTGGACCTGATATTGATAAACTTGTAATTACGAACAATATTTTTAAGGGTGGCATGCAATTTGTTAACGAAGCCGTAAATAAAGTGTTTGGCACCAATCTGGTTCCGGTTGCACTAAGTCTTAAGAGAACTCCATTTCATGCTGGCGAACCGGAAAAAGCAAAAAACGTGCTAACCGTGACTAATGTGACCAGTGAACTGGCGCTGAGTGGGCGCATTGAGTTGCTACAGCCTTCCGTTTATGCCGGCAGGTTCAAACCTGTCCGCTTCAAAGAAATTGCTTTAGGGCAGTCTTTGGAAATGGAGCTCCCTTACTTGTCGAGTGATACGCTGAAATACCGCGTTACACTGGATGATGGCTATACTTACACAACCTCTGTCCGATTGGCGCAATCATTTGCCGAGCATCATGGAGTGGAATCGGCGGTTGCTCCGACCATAACATTGTCGAGCATCGACCAATATTCCAGTGTCGGCGGGCAATGGAAGGGCATAGACGATCTCAGCGCACAAGCCAATGTAAATTGGGATGCACAGAATTTGTACACAACTATTGTAGTTCAGGATGATGTGCATGCACAGACCTGGAATGGCGGAGATATTTGGCAAGGTGATAGTTTACAGCTTGGTATAGACCTGTCCAAGAAGGACGGTTCATCCAGTAAAAATGTGAGTGAATTAGGCTTTGCCTTGAACAACCAAGGTAATGTCAGCAAATGGAGATGGAGAGCACCAGAGGGCGTACAGACTGGAGCGCTGAATAACGTTCAGGCGGATATCACTCGTGACGAGGCGAATCATCAGACGACTTATAAACTGACGCTTCCGTTTAGTGAACTACACAAAGCTGGTTATACGTTCTCACCCTCAGATGTAATTGGTTTTACGGTATTGATCAATGAAAACGATGGAGCAGGGCGTTCGGGGTTCATGGAGTACAATCAGGGGATTGGCTCTAGTAAGGATGCTGCGTTGTATGGAGAACTGATCCTGTTGAATCGTGATTATTCAGATTTACTTATCCAGTCTGCTACGGCACAGGTTGCTCAAGCGGAGATTCACAAGGATACCACACGACAAGATTCGGCTGCTAATTTTGTAAGCCTGCTACCTGCAGGAATGGTGAAGACGGCTTTGATTGCCAGATTGGCAGCTATCGGAGTGCCGGGTAAACCAAATCCAGATCCAGATCCCGTGAAGCCAACACCAGGACCTGGCACAGAAACACCAGTACCAGTGCCATCCGCTACCCCTAAGCCTAGTAATAACGTATCAATCACTCTACGAGCCGATGGTATTGTTGAAGTGAAGATCTTACCAGTTCTTGATCCCTTATCGAAAAGTGCTAACGCTGTAGTCACAGCGGAAGAGCTTGCCAGAGCATTCGCACAAGCAAGAACTGATAAAAATGGAGTAAAGCAGGTAGCGGTTCAGGTAACAGCAGTTAATGGGGCTGTAGGATATGGTATTGAATTGCCTTCAACATTCGTAGCGAGTGGTACTGCAGAGCAAACACTCGAGCTTGTACTGCCAACAGGTACTCTTTACCTGCCGGGCAACTTACTGGCATCTATCCGAAAAGATCTCGATTCGACGGTTACTTTCTATCTGCGAAATGCAGACCGTATGAAATGGAGTAAAGACATTCAGGATAATTTGGGTAAACTTCCAGCAGTAGAACTTACAATTGTTTCAGGTGGCAAAATCGTTTCTTGGAGTGATAAGAATTCTTTGCTTACATTGGCGATTCCCTATAACCTCCCAGCGAGCGAGGTCAATAAATCTTCCAGTCTAGGCATCTTACAAATTCTTCAGGATATGAAGACAAAGGTTGTACCCGGTGCAAAATATAAAGAGGGTGCTGTAGTCTTTAAGGTGCAGGATCTGGGGCAATATGTGGTATCGTTCAATGCTCTATCCTTCACAGATTTAGAGAATGTACCGTGGGCACAGGATGCTATAGAGCAATTAGCAGCTAAAGGGATTATACAAGGGGTTTCAAACACAGCCTTTCAACCGGCAGCACCTATAAAACGGGCCGACTTTGTGAAGCTGCTTGTGGATACATTGGGTCTAAGCGTCTCAGAAGCAACACCGTTCAGTGATGTGGACCCAAGTGCTTACTATGCCGAGGCAGTTGAAACGGCTAAAGCGCTGGGTATTGCAACCGGAGTCGGTACCGGAAGATTTATGCCAGATGCGATCATTAGTCGGGAAGATGCAGCCGTCTTCATTGTTCGAGCTTTGAAACTCAAAGAGTTACTCCTGACACCACTAGGGGAAGTCAAACTGAGCAGCTTTAAAGATGAGAGTCACATTTCCGGTTACGCGCATACCAGTATGAACATGTTAGTAGAGGCAGGTTTGTTACAAGGAAGTGGTAGTCATCTGAATCCTTCAGGTAAGCTAACCCGTGCGGAAACCGCAGTCCTTCTGTATCGGATTTATAACTTAAAGTGAAGTCAGTATTTGCCATAGCAAAGGAAGCCGAGTAATTATAAAGCTTCTGATAATTAAAAAGGCGTCCTGAGCTGTTGTTTAACGACAGTCTGGGACGCTTTTTGCTTTCTGCCATTCTACAATTAAATAAGAGGATAGAAATGGGATGGAAAGTTTAATAACGCCCCGTTTGGAAGTGTCGATGATTGCATTAAAATAGAAGCGACACATAAGGGGATGGTGAAATCATGGCAAAAATAACAGGAATAAAATGCATCCGCACCAGACACGATGGAAGCTGGACTATTGTGAAAGTAACGACGGATCAGGACGGTTTGTACGGAGTTGGTTCCGCATCAGATTTGTACAATCCCGAGGCTGTAGTTCAAGTGGTCGAACAACTGCTTGCACCACTACTTGTGGGTCGTGACCCGGCAAATATTGAAGATCTTTGGCATCTCATGCATATGAGCGGCTATTGGAGAAATGGTGCGATTATGAACACGGCTACCGGTGGCATTGATATGGCCTTGTGGGATATCAAAGGCAAGGAAGCGAAGCTGCCAGTCTATCAGTTACTGGGCGGTGCCTGTCGTTCGGCGGTGCCTTGTTATGGCCATGCGGGTGGTGCCGATATCACAGAGCTTAAGGAAGAGGTTCATAAATTTATAGAAGAAGGATACACCGTGATCCGCGTCCAGATGGGAGGATACGGAGGCGGTGGTTTTGTTAGCGGAAAGGAAGCGAACCTCCCAGTCTATCCTTGGAGCAGTGGTCCTGTATTTGACGAGCATGCTTATCTGACTACCATTCCTGACATGTTCGAGAAGCTCCGTGTGGAATTTGGTTCAGGGGTTCAGTTTACGCATGATGTTCATGAGCATCTTTCACCTATCCATGCGATCCAACTTTCAAAACGTTTAGAGCCATATAGTCTTTTCTATTTAGAGGATGCACTTGCACCCGAGCAGATGGGCTGGTACCGTCAGCTTCGACAACAGAGCGCCACACCGCAGGCGGTAGGGGAGTTGTTCGTGAATCCGCAGGAATGGACAGGACTTATGCAAGAGAAGCTGATTGATTTTATTCGGGTACGAGTCTCCAAGGCAGGTGGCATCAGCGCATGTCGTAAAATAGCTGCACTGGGTGAAATCTACGGCGTCCGTACAGCCTGGCAAGAAGGTGGCGAGAATGATCCGGTGAACCAGGCCGCTGCAGTGCATCTGGATATGGCAGTCTGGAATTTCGGCATTCAGGAAATCAATCATTTCAAGGAGAAGGAGTTAGAGGCTTTTCCAGGTCATATCATCAGACATCGTGGGTATCTGTACCCCTCTGACAAACCGGGACTCGGTATTGATATCGATGAAGTGATGGCTAAATCTCTTCTCAGAGAACAATGGAATTCTAGTTCATATCATCGGCCTTATCCTCTGGACCGCAAAGCGGACGGAACGTTGGTTCGCCCTTAGATTCAGAGAAAAAAAGCTGATAAAGGAGGTATATTGAAATGAACACTATTGCAGTTACGGGTGGAGGGGGCAAACTCGGCTCTCAAGTGATCGGGATGCTCCAAGAGCAGCATTATAATGTCGTGTCATTAGATAATCATCTGTCAGATCGAATCCGTTGTAAGCAGGTTAAAGTCGATCTAAATGATTTCGGGCAAGTGGTGGGATCGCTAGAAGGCGTCGACGCTATCGTTCATTTGGCAGCTATACCTGCTCCGATTCATTATCCACACGCTTATATTTATGCGAATAATACGGTGGCTGGATATCATGTGCTGGAAGCGGCTTCACTCTTGGGTATTCGAAAAGTAGTTATGGGCTCTAGTGAGTCCTCTTACGGGTTTGCCTGGGCTCCACAACCATTCTCTCCGCACTATTTTCCAGTAGATGAAGAGCATCCCCAGCTCCCGCAGGAATGTTATGGTCTCTCCAAGGTTGTCAACGAACTGACCTCCGAAATGTTTCACCGGAGAAATGGTATGCAGGTGACCTCACTCCGATTCTCAATGATCACTGGCCCAGGAGATTATCGACATTTAGCGTTAGCCAAACCGGAGACATTCAAACATATTTTATGGAGTTATATTGATATTCGCGATGCAGTTAGCGCTTGTATGGCCGCTTTAGATGCGAAGCTTAATGGAGCCATTCATCTGAATATCACTGGAGATGATACATTAAGTGACCGGACAACGGAAGAGCTGCTGAAGAGCTTCTACCCTGAAGTCGTAGATTTGCGTAAGCCATTCCTAGATAGAGAGGCTATCGTTAGTAATGCTTTAGCTAAACAGCTCCTGTCTTGGCAACCAAAATACTCATGGTCTAATACAGAGTTAGAGTAACATCCAATCAAAAAACAAATTTCAGGAGGTATTTGGCGTGACTTACAACAAGCAAGAACTATATGTCGAAACGAATCAGAAAACATCCTTGAACCCTGTAATTACGTCTATCTATACAGCAGATCCATCAGCCCATGTCTGGAAGGATGGCAAGATTTATATTTACGCATCTCATGATATGGATCCAGCCAGAGGTTGTGATCTTATGGACAGATATCATGTTTTCTCCTCTCAGGACATGGTTAATTGGCTGGATGAAGGCGAAATTCTTAGTTCGGAGGATGTCTCTTGGGGCAGACCTGAAGGCGGTTTCATGTGGGCTCCAGACTGTGCGTACAAGAACGGAACCTACTATTTCTATTATCCCCATCCGAACGACTCGAATTGGAATGATTCGTGGAAAATTGGAGTAGCGACCAGCAAGAAGCCAGCCAGTGATTTTACGGATCAGGGGTATATTCCGGGGCTTGGCGGGTTCGCCTTGATTGATCCATGTGTGTTAGTGGACGAAGAGGATAGCGCCTATATGTATTACGGCGGGGGCAGTGTATGTCTAGGTGGGGAATTGAGTGAGGATATGTTGTCTCTGAAGAATGGAATGTCCGAAATGGAAGGACTAGAAGATTTTCATGAAGCAGCCTGGGTATTTAAAAGAAAGAATCTGTACTACCTCACCTATGCCGATAACTTAGAAGACAATAATCGAATGAGATACGCAACCAGTGAGAATCCGCTAGGTCCGTGGACGTACAGAGGAATCTTTCTGGAGCCGACCGGTTGTTCAACAACGCATGGATCTGTAGTGGAGTTCAAGGGGCAATGGTATTTGTTCTATCATAATCAAGCCATTTCTGGAGAAGGCAATCTGCGCAGTGTGTGTATAGATTACCTAGAATTTAACGAAGACGGTACGATCAAGACGGTTATCCAGACCAAAGAGGGCGTCTCTTCGATTGGAGCTGCACCGGAAGCAAATCCTTATCTTAAGACGTATCCAGCAGCCGAGGGAATCGTTTTTGGAGGAGCAGAAATACAGACACTGGCATCGGGTCAGCAGGTGGTGAGCCACTTACAAACAGAAGGTTCTTACGTTCTCATCAATAATGTAGATGGAGGTGAAGGGGGAAGAGCGTCTATTGAACTTCAATATGATACGCGTGAACGCTTGGCAAAAGTGAGATTATACGTCAATGATAAGGATTATTCCCTCCTGAATGCCCTATCCACAGGTGGTTCTCAGGAATTTAGTAGAAATACGAATATTACCGTGAATTTATTGCCGGGCGCCATCAATACGCTCAAAATTACGGGCGGCTGTGGTGAAATAAGTCTAAAACAAATTACGGTTAGCCCACTTTTGGGATAAAATGAACGCTATTCAAAAATGCAGGACCACTAAATTAACAAAGGGTGATCTCACAGCGTGCTTGAGATCACCCTTTGTTATTATTTAAATTTCGGGACGACAGAACGACCGGAATCAGGAATAAAGCAAGGAGGCCACCACCAGTCATTGTCATAATTGCGATCATAATAATTTGTGTTAAGACCATTACAGTGGCTCTAATAATAACGCTCTTTTTATTGATAGAAGCTGTATGAATTCGTTCTAATCTTGGACCTTTGTTCCAAGCGAAAAGCATTAACCCCCTTTTGTTGTTAATAATTCGATTGCCTCCACGGATATTAAACAGTAAGGTCCTCTACAATAAGCGACTGCATCACAATTTGAAGGTAAGGATACAAGCTTCTCTTTTAATTCTTCAATAGGAATAGATATAGCCCCTGGAATATGTTCCTCATCATATTCTTCCTTCGGTCTTACATCCAGCAGCAAAACTTCACCATTATCCATACGGTTTTTCAATTCGATCAAAAACAATCCATCCATCTGAAAATGCTTGTTTTGAAATTCTTTTTGAATTAGTTGTACTTGAACTAATTGTTTCTCAGATAAACTATGCAACGTGCGTATGAAATCAATTATCGAAGAGTCAGCTAATTCATAAAAAACAAAATTTCCTTGCTTCTTGAAACTTACTAGCTTTGCGTTGTGTAGTGTCTGTAAATACTGCGAAACATTAGCAACCGTCATTTGCGCATTTTTAACTAAACCTTTTACGGACTTTGGACTTTGAGATATATAGTCAACTAATTTTTGCTTTGTGAATTACTCGTTATTAAATTAGTGAATGGTCTAAACTAAAATTATTATATTAATAAAGTTAATTATTATATATATTCCAGTTTTCCAATGTACTATAATGATATAGATGCATTGTTAGCATGTTATTAAAGGAATGAAGATTTCAAGAAACAACCTATAGAATTGAACAACAGGAGGAAATAAGTTGAGCACACAGAATGTGGGAATTCCATTAGAAGGTTTTGCAGAATTTAGCCGGACAGTAGCCGCAGAAGGTGCAGTGCTGCTGAAGAATGACAATCAGGTTTTACCGCTTGGCGCAGGCGATAATGTTGCGATTTTTGGCAGATCCCAAGTGAATTATTATCGAAGTGGTACAGGTTCCGGCGGTAGTGTCCATGTTACTTATACGACCAATTTATTGGATGGTCTTCGCACTAAGAAGAACTTTACAGTTAACGAAGAACTGGCAGCGGTTTATGAAAAGTGGATTGAGCAGAATCCATTTGACAACGGTGGAGGCGCATGGGCTGCAGAACCTTGGCATCAGAAGGAAATGTCTTTGAACGATGTATTGGTATCCGAGGCTAGAAACAAATCCAACAAGGCTGTCATTGTAATCGGACGTACAGCAGGAGAAGATCAGGATAATGCCGACGCTCCGGGTAGTTATCAACTAACGAATGATGAAAAGGCAATGCTGAAGCAAGTAACTACATATTTTGAGCAAACGATCGTTGTTCTGAATGTTTCCAACATTATTGATATGAACTGGATGAACGATGAAAGCTATAAATATCCGATTTCAACTGTGATTTATTCATGGCAGGGTGGTATGGAAGGCGGAAATGCGATTGCAGATGTGCTGTCTGGAGAGGTAACTCCTAGTGGTAAACTGACGGATACAATCGCATATTCCATCAATGATTACCCGTCAACACAGAATTACGGAAACGAATTTATGAACTTGTATCAGGAAGATATCTATGTAGGATATCGTTACTTCGAGACATTTTGCCCAGATAAGGTTCAATTTGAATTTGGTTATGGTTTATCTTATACAACTTTTAGTATCGAGCCAGAAGAAGCTAAATTGATGACCAAAGAAGGCGAGTCTTACATTGAAATCGGCGTAACCGTTACCAATACAGGAACTACCTTTGCTGGTAAAGAGGTTGTTCAGGTCTATTATGAAGCTCCGCAAGGTAAGCTCGGTAAACCAGTTAAAGCTCTGGTGTCATTCGGTAAGACAAAAGTCCTTGAACCAGGTGAAGCTCAGCGCCTTACCGTGAGTTTCTCAGCTCAGTCGATGGCATCTTATGATGACGCAGGCGTGACAGGGCATGCTTCTGCCTATGTTCTCGAAGAAGGTACATACCGCTTGTATGTGGGAACTAGTGTTAAACAAGTGGTAGCAGTCGGCGTTGAGGGTAAAGATGGCTACGTTGTAGAAACTCTTCAAGTTGTGGAGCAACTGCAAGAAGCTCTTGCGCCTACAGAAAGCTTCACGAGAATGATGCCAGGCACTCAGAAGTCGGACGGTTCGTACGAAATTGTTTATGTTGAAGTTCCTAAACGTAAGATTTCGTTAGCTGAGCGAATTGAAACTAATCTTCCAGAGACGATCTCACAAACAGGTAATAAAGGATATAAATTAAGAGACGTATATGAACAGAAGGTTAGTATGGAAGCTTTTATTGCCCAGCTCAGCGATGAGGATTTGGCTGCAATTGTACGGGGCGAAGGCATGAGCAGTCCTTTAGTTACACCGGGAACGGCCTCTGCATTTGGAGGCGTAAGTGACAGTTTATTTAATCTCGGAATTCCGGTTGCAGCTACAGCTGATGGTCCTTCAGGGATTCGTATGGATAGCGGTGCTAAGGCGACTCAAGTTGCCATCGGAACACTTCTTGCAGCTACATGGAATGCGGATTTGGTCGAAGAGCTTTATGTTCTGGAAGGACAAGAATTGTTAAGAAATAACGTTGATTCCTTGCTTGGACCTGGCCTTAATATCCGACGCAGTCCGCTTAATGGGCGTAACTTTGAGTATTTTTCAGAAGATCCGTTGATCTCTGGAGTGTTTGCTGCTGCATGTACTCGCGGTATTCTGAAAGGCGGCTCTACCGCTACGATGAAGCATTTCGCTTGTAATAATCAGGAGAAGCACCGCAGTAAGGTAAACGCCGTAGTGTCTGAACGTGCGCTTCGTGAGATTTATTTAAAAGGTTTTGAAATCGCGGTGAAGCAGGGCGGTTCGAATTCTATCATGACTTCCTATAATCCAGTTAACGGACATTGGGCGGCTTCTAATTATGATTTGAACACCACAATCCTTCGCGGGGAGTGGGGCTTTAAAGGGATTGTAATGACAGACTGGTGGGCGATCATGAATGATGTCGTTAATGGCGGACCAGCAGATCGTAAATTTACAAACTGGATGATTCGTGCACAAAACGACCTCTATATGGTTGTACCTAACTATGGTGCGGAAATTAACGGATGGAATGATAACACCATTGAGTCCTTGGAAAATGGTACGTTAACCCGTGGAGAGCTGCAACGTTCTGCTAAAAACATTTGTGAGTTTATCATGAATGCACCTGTATTCTCTAGGAAACAGGAAATCGTAGAAACAGTGGAGTCCTTCAAAGCTAATCCTTCACTTTCTGGACAACAAGCTCAATCGTTATCTCAAAATCCACAGGTTAAACCTGTCGTAGAAGGATCGACTAGCTTTAAAGTAGAACAGGCTGGTCAATACCGTATCCTGGTGCATATCATGTCAACCGAACCTGAACTGGCTCAAAGTGCATGCAATGTGTCTGTGAATGATCAATTGATGACAACCATTCAAACGAATGGTACTGAAGGTCAATGGATTAGACAAAAGCTTGTGAAAGTTGAGCTTGAAGCAGGTCTTTATGATATGAAATTAGAGTTCATCAAACCAGGTTTGCAGATCGATTGGATTGAATTCAATAAAGTCGACTAGGTATCACGTGTTTTATTATTAGATAGATCGTTAATACCGTTTATTTCTAAAAACCGCGATATTTTTCGCGGTTTTTTTGTTGTACCTATTGTTGCATGGAACCGCTAGTAACCACTTCTGAGGAGTAGGTCACGTCATTAATGCTGTGAATGATTTCCGTAAAGACCTTTGTATTCTGTTGGCGTGCATTTTTTGTGATTTTTGAACACGCGGTTAAAGGTGGGAAGACTCTCAAATCCGTTAAGAGGAAAGAATTTCTCGGTACATCATCAATGATGTGCGGGCTTCTTGTAGTTTAAATTACTTTACAAATACTTGTTTGCATGTCCTAGCCTTTGTTCGAATAAGTTAGAAAGTAGGACAGGACAAACCATAGGTGGAGATGCGTAGAAATGGCGATGCGTAAACAAAGCTTTATTCGTGGAACGTTCATTTTAACCGTGTCGGCATTTTTTACAAAAGGGCTCGGATTTTTAAATGGCGTCTTGCTGGCACGTTTCTTGGGAGCCGAGGGGGTAGGGCTGCTTATGATTGCTCATCCACTGCTTCCCTTGTTTATTACGCTGACAGAGCTGGGGCTTCCTGTTGCGATTTCAAAGCTTGTCTCAGAAGCTGAGGTTAAGCAGGATGAAGCGCGAGTGAAGCGTATTCTCACAGTATCCTTAAGCATTACGGGTACATTGAGTATTATTCTAACTTTAGTGGCTCTATTGGGTTCCAAATGGATCGCGTCGGTTTTTCTAGCCGATCAGCGGGCGTATTATGCTATGGTCGCTATAACGCCGATCATTCCAATTATTGCGATGTCAGCTGTACTGAAAGGTTATTTTCGTGGGAAACAGAACATGAACCCGCTGGCCTTTTCGGATATTATTGAGAATTTGGCGCAAATCATTGTCATTATCGGTGTTGTCAACGTTTTGCTGCCTTATGGGATTGTCTATGCAGCTGCGGGCGCTATGGCGGCTTCCGTGATCGGCGAAGGTTTTGGTTTGCTCTATTTATTTTCTGTCTTCAAATGGGCAAATCGAGGGAAGATCAAAACCTCCCCACCGCCTCCATCAAGTCTTTCACCCAAAGGAGACAGTACGTTGAGAGATCTGCTGCGCATCGGCTTACCGATGACAGGCAGCGGTTTTATTCATTCCCTCTATCATGCGTTTCTCCCACTGCTGATTACGAAAAGTCTAGTCCTGTTTGGTGTAGGTGTTGAGATGGCGACCAAGCAATTCGGACTTCTGGCGGGATATGCTCTCCCGATGTTGTTTCTTCCCAGCTTCTTCACACAATCGTTGTCCACTGCATTAATACCGGCAATAAGCGAAGCGAGTGTGAGCAATAATAGTAAGCTTATGCATAGTCGGATGGATATGGCTATGCGATCGGCGCTTATTGTAGGTCTCCCATGTACAATCATCCTGTACTTATGGGCTGTACCATTAACTACTATGATCTATCATTCGCCAGAAGCGGGTGAGCTGCTAAGGCTGATTGCACCCTTGTTTTTACTTTATTATTTTGGAGCGCCATTGCAAGCGATTCTGCTTGGTTTGGGGAAAGCCTCAACCGTCATGTGGAACCATATTCTTACGAATGTTTTTGAAGTGATTACGATCTTTGTTCTCGGTTCTAATATTGGAATCCAAGGGGTTGCTATAGGGTTCGGACTGGGACTCATGCTGCTGACACTGTTGAATTTTTTGTCTGTGGCAGGAACGATCGGATTTTATTTTGATTTTCGCATTGTATTCAAGGTGGGTGCAGGAGGGATTGTCATGACGATCTGCGGGTTGACGGCTCACGGTATTCTGGAACGAATGGCTCTGGGGCAGTTCCTTGAACTATCCGGAGCGCTATTCGTTTCGTTGATCACCTACGCAGCAACATTGCAAGTCACCCATGCTTGGGAAAGAGCAGCGAAGCCTCCAACGATTACACCTGTTTCTTGAATGAGATATAATTAGGGAATAACGTTATTTATAGAGAGTCACATTAGATTAAATCTGATGTGGCTTTTTTTGTGATGAATCATTAAACCTCTACATTCACCCAAACCTTTTGTAGTAGGAACCGAATCATCTTGCTCTATTTAGAACATACCTTTATGATGTGTTAGATAAAAGCAGATTTTATGAGAGGGGGAGCCACCTTGCAGGAGTCGTTATCTGATGAGATATTGCTGCAGAAGATTGCCAATCGCGACACGGATGCACTGGAGCAATTATATGATAGATACGAGAGGCCTATTTATTCGTTTGCACTACGTATTGTAAAAGATGCGATGGAAGCGGAAGAAATTGTGCAAGAGTTATTCGTGCGGATTTGGAATGCGGCCAGTCGAATCGAAATAGAGAGCAATAAAGGAAAAATAAGTACATGGATGTTTGCAATTACTCGCAACTTGGCAATTGACCGGCTTCGCAAGCAAGGGAGGCAACCAGAAGATTCCGTGGAAGACGTTGTATGGGAGCGGCTCCGGAGTAATGAGGATTCAACCGAACTCACAGTTGAACATAATCTGCTAGGACAGCAGCTGAAGAAAGAAATAGAGGGTTTACAATCGGACCAAAAACAAGTGCTGGAATGGATTTATTATATGGGATACACACAGCAGGAGGTTGCCGATCAGCATAAAATTCCGTTAGGAACCGTAAAGAGCAGAGTAAGATTAGCGCTTAAAGCGTTGCGAGGGCGATTCGAGTTGTGGAAGGAGGAGGTACAGTATGAGCGCAGATCGTAAGGAGCTGTGTGAGGAATTGAGCATGTATGTGCTAGGGGGATTGGACAAAAAGGAACGCGAAGCCTTTGAAGAGCATTTGAAGCTTTGTCCTGAATGCCAACAGGAGGCTGCTGAAATGACGGAACTTGTGAACTATTTTCCTCTTACCACAGAAGAGGTTGAGCCTCCCACGGGAATGAAATCCCGGATCCTTACTCATGTTATCCAATCCTCTATAGAGCCGAAACAGGAAGCGAATGAAACAGAAGTCTCTGGCCTTGTGGTAAATCATGAACCTGAGAGAAGCGTTCGTCAACGTAAAGGGAGAATATACACCATATTAAGCGTGGCTTCTATCGTTCTTTTAATCACAACAAGTGTACTAGCTGTAAGGTTAAATGTGCTAAATGAGGATAAAAGCAATCTGCTTGCTGAGGTAGAGAAGCTGCGAGGTCAACTTGCGTTAAGTAATGAACCCGCGACCGGTCTTCAAGTCCATAATGTGGTGTCATTAAAACCAACGGTCAAGGATTTGGTTGCCCAAGGGACAGCGATGATTGTGATCGACAGCAAAGGAACGCATCTGATTGTGCAGGCGGAGAAGCTGCCTGAGCTGAAGGATGATGAAGCTTTTCAGGTATGGCTGCTCAAAGGTGGAAAACCGGTTAATGCGGGCACATTTCACACTCGGGATGGAACAGGAGCACTTTATTATACGTTCTCACCTGATGATTATGATACCATTGCGATCACGCAAGAGCCGGACGCGAACGGTAAGGAACCTCGTGGAAACATAGTGCTAGCTGCGGAAATCTAAAGGTTAAAATGTAAGAAAACGATTCACAACGAATGTCCTGAGATTTCTATCCGGGGCATTCGTTTTTTTTATTTTTAAAATATTTTTCTAAAATAGTGATCCAGATCCTACTGACCGGCGTGTAACTGTATGAAAGCAATAATACTTTGGTCATACCATAACAAATAAGGGAGATGGAAAAGAATGAAGTTGAAGAAAATTGTTGCAACAGCAATAGTCACAGTACTACTGGTTCCGTCCATGGCGATGGCAGCGAATAATGGGGCAGTAAATCCAAATGTTAGAACGCCAGCTTCAGATCTGAGAGCGACTCTTAGTCAGCTGCTCTCGACTCATTTTGAATACCAGGCGCTGACCACGTTAAAAGAATATCAAGGTGTAATGGATGCAGAAACAGCAAAGAATATGCTGGAAAAAAATGCGGATGAAATGAAGGCAGCTGTGAAATCGATCTACGGTCAAGCGGGTGCCGATCAATTCGCAGAAATATTTTCTTCTCAGTATAATGACAGTGCCGATTTGGGATCAGCTGTGAAGAATGGCAATGCCACACAAGAAGCAGAAGTGAAAAAGGATTTGTTACAGGAGTTTCCGACTGAGCTAGGTAATTTTCTAGGTACGGCAACTGCTGGTAATCTGCCAGCGGCTACGGCAACACAAGTGTTGAGCGCTCATGAGAAGGACGTACAAGATTTCTTCTACAGCTACATTAAAGGGGATTATGATGCTGCATACGAACATTTCACTGTTGGATTCAAGAGGATGTCCGATATTGGCACGGCACTTGCCGGAGCCATCGTGAAGCAATTCCCAGAAAAGTTCGACAATACAGTTGTAGTAACGCCCGCAAATGATTTAAGAGCGGTGCTCGATCAACTGTTAGCTATTCATTTCTTCTATCAATCTATGACCACACTTGAGCAGTATAAAGGTGCGCCAGACGCGGAAACCGTTAGAGAACAGCTCGAAAAAAATGCGAATGAAATGAGCGCTGCTGTTAAATCATTATACGGTCAAGCGGGTGCCGATCAATTCACACAAATCTTCTCATCGCAATACAGCAACAGCGCTGACTTGGGCATAGCCGTGAAAAACAACGACATGACCCAAGAAGGAAAAGTGAAAATGGAGCTTCTGCAAAACTTCCCAACTGTGCTTGGTAATTTCCTTGGTACGGCTACGGGTGATAATCTACCTGCTGCGACTGCAACACAAGTACTGAAAGCACATGAACAAGATGTGCAGGACTATTTCTACAATTACATTAAAGGCGACTATGAGAAAGCCTATAATGTTTTCGCTGCTGGCGATAAAAGAATGTATGTTATTGGCACAGCACTGGCTGATGCCATCGTTCAACAAATGCCAGAAAAGTTCACTTCCCAGGTAACTCCGTCACAACCAGCTTCCTCTAACAACATGACAACAATCTGGATGAAGATTGGAAGTAAGCAGCTGATCATCAATGATAAGACCACACAAATGGATACAACTCCATTCCTGTGGAACAACTGGACGTTTATCCCTCTTCGGTATCTGAGTGAAGGAATTGGAGCGCAAGTAGGCTGGGATGCAAGTAATGATACGATAACGGTCAAAGCAGGGGATGATACGTTAACTTTCTGGATCGGCAAAGATTATATGATGGTTAACAATGTGAAAAAAGAAATTGGTACACCAGTGATTATAAAAGATGGCCGGACCGCCGTCCCACTACGTTTTATTACTGAACTGCTTGGCTGGCATGTTGATTTCCAAAAAGCAGATGGGTCGATTACGCTGACTAAAGCAATGAAGTAAGAGAAGATCAAAGATTCTATGTAACGAGGTTTTCAAAAAAACACTTGTTCGTAATATCCTGCGGTAAGCCGCCGCAAATTCAAAGTAACAGGCAGTGATTCTCCATAACCGGAGTGTCGCTGCCTGTTCATCTATTATTTAAATTACGCTATTCCGTTAATTTTCAAAGAAAACATAATCCCCTATAACCGAGGATCATTGCTCTGCTGTTTTTTACGAATCGTATTAATTCCTACCTAGAAGGAATTTCTGGATTTTCATCTAATTCTTTTATAAAAAGAAAAAGGAGGCCGGCCTATTTGAAAAGAAGACATGAAGTTTTATTTGAACAGTTGAATACTTACCGGATTGAGTTACTAGAAATGGTGGCTGAGCTAGCTGAGGGAGAGGCTGATGTTATCCCTCAAGGTTTTAATAATACCATCCGGTGGAATTAGGTCATATCTATGTAGATCAATATTTAAGGATACAAACACTGACCAAAGAAGATATCCCAGTTTCAATAGGATTCTATGAATGGTTTGGTTACGGTACAAGTCCTTCTCTGTTCACGAATGAGACACCGTCATTCTCTGAGCTCATTCGGATTTTACAGCAACAGCCACAGGTCATTTAGGTGTTGTATCAAGATCGATTGGAGAAAGAGTTCGCTCCGATTGAAATGGGGATGTATACTATTGAGCAGGTGTTGATTAGAACGATTTTTCATGAAGGGTTACATATGGGTATGATTCAAGCAATAATAAGGCAGTTAAGAAGTGGAGCAGATCAACACTAGTCATAGAACTCTGTGTTATTCTTGACCGTATTTCGTTCTGTAATGACTTAGTGTGAGTAACGGCCAGATATACCGATAACTGTGATAATTAGAATAGAAATTGCCGGGGAGACCAGCGCCTGTCGGATAGGAGCACTTCCAATCGTCTTCGTGCATAGATGCGATAAGCTTTTCAATGCCTCGATTTACTGCAGGTGTTGGTTCTGGCTGAACAGCGATGAGTGCGTCAAGCGCCCAGGAGGTTTGGGAAGGCGTACTTTCACCTAATGGCACATACTTCAAAAGTCGATCACTATGACAAGATTCCCCCCAACCCCCATCCGAGTTTTGAATGCTAAGGAGCCAATTCGCTCCTTTTTGCAATGCTTCATGTTCTGGAGGCAGACCAACGGCCCGCATTCCTGTTAAAGCAGCCCAAGTCCCATAAATATAACAAACACCCCATCTTCCGTACCATGAGCCATCGCGCTCCTGATGCTGAATCAACCATTTCACACCTCGTTCGATGAATTCATTCCGCGTATCAAGTCCGGCAAAGTTTCCGAGATACTCCAAAGTTCGCCCGGTAAGATCTGCCTCCGAGGGATCAATAGCAGCAGATTTAGCGCCATCGATTGCGAGCCATGTAAGCATTTCTTTATTGGTGTTTTTTTCAAAGGCTGGCCAGCCACCGTCTTTATTCTGCATCGATATGACCCAGTTCAGTCCTCGATTCCATGATTCTAGATATGATGGCTGAGTTATTGATAAACTTCGAATGGCTCGTAAAGCAGCGGTCGTATCATCCACATCCGGATTTATTGTATTAGATTCTGAGAATCCCCATCCCCCGGAAGCCGTATTCGGATTATGAATGCTCCAATCTGCAGTTTTTTCATGTTGTCTGGTCAGCAGATATGAAGTAGCACGTTTCATCGTAAGATGATGATCGGGAAGTTGTGCCTCCTGCAAAGCATAGGCAATTAGAGCCGTATCCCATATCGTAGACGGAGAGTTTTGAATTGTTGTTTGGTCTTCAGAGCGGCATTGCATGGCGGTAAGCCCATCTATAGCATTCTTAATTAGTGGATGCTGCTGATCATAATCGAGGGCTAGCAGTGCAAATACCATAAGAATTGTACTAGTTGCGTAACTGTATAGAGTCCCGTCGGATTCAATCCGCCGGAGCATGAACTGCTCTGCTTTGGCTCGCGAGACTTCGTGAATATGACGAGGACTTCCAAGAAGTCTTTTTAGGCCAGATTGCAAACCGTCCTGCAGCTCTTGAAATCCACGGGAAGCGGGTTCATCTTCTTCAATGCGTGTGTCTATGAGATCAGACAGATCAGGAGCATTAGCGGCTGAGATCGAGAAACGCCGATCGGCCATAATGAGCATTGGAGTGAGGTGTACCCTAGAGTAGCCGGAGAACTCAAAATAGTTAATAGGAAAGTAGGATGGGAACAATAGCACCTCTAATGGGATCGAGGAAATAGCCAAAGGCCATTTGCTCTGTCCTGTAGCTGCAAGAATGACTCTAGTTAAGATGCTAGTAACTTTTCCAATCCCACCTTTGGATTGAATATAATGCTTAGCGCGCAATATCGGCCCATCTGTTACCTTGCTGTACCCAGAGTAGAGAAGGGCATAGTAGGCTTCAACCGAGGTGGATAAGTTTCCATCTTCTTCATCGCTATACAATTGCCAGAATCCAGCCGACTGTTGCTCAGCAAGAATACGATCATGTAGCTCACGGATCAGATCTTCATTCTGCACATTCAATATCCGAAAGAGGATGATGATATACGCATCGATAACGATCCCATTCTCAAAACAAAAATGCCAAGATCCATCTTGCATCTGTTGATCAATCAGGAAAGTCGTTAAACGCTCGATCTCATTATCTACTGTGCTCAGTATAGGATTCATTCCTTAGGTACCTCCGCAGTCCTTCATTTTTAGTATTATATGATGGAAGAGAAGGTGAAATGAAAAAGGACTGTAAAGTTGCTTATGCAACCTCACAGCCCTATAAATTATGTTAGCTAATCAATAGTTTGATTAATTTTCAATCACGATACGATTCAGCTTGAGATTCACCGGAGCGGCAATTGTGTCACCCACAGGGCATTTGCTCTCTAGAAATTGTACGAATGCTTTCACCTTCTCGGCAGGCGATGGGGTCTTTATGTAGAATGTATAGCGAATATCGGAGTAGCCAGGCCGTACTTCAGATCGGTTAAAAAATCCATCAAGATCCAAATCGCCTTCAACATCTACTCTGAAGTCTTCAAGCTCTACCTCAAATTTAGAGGCATAAACTCGAGCCACAATAGATTGGCAGGCCCCTAAAGAAGCAAGTAAAGCTTCAACAGGATTCATTCCTGTATCGGTACCCCCAAGATTTTGTGGTTCGTCGATGACAAGCTCGAATTGTCTTGCTTTAGTAATAACCTTAACTCCATCTTGTAAATGGGCGGTTGCTTTGAAAGTTTGAACATTTGGCATTTGTCTACACTCCTTCTTCTGGGAAACCAATTATGAGTAGATACTTGGAATATTATTTAATTCATAGTATTTTTCTAGGAATTGTTTAGATTATAGTTCGTTTCTTTATACCCTGTCAATACTTGATTAGTTTTATTGGATTCGTACATCATAATGAGTTGAAGATGCTATTTCCTTTTGTAATCTACTTTCCCAGAAGGCTGGATTGAAAGAAGCTTATGTTATAAGCAATGATGTTGAACATATTACTTGGGAAAGGGAATCGGGTGGCTATCGACTTCCAACGGAAGCAGAGTGGCAATATGCTTGTAAAGCAGGAACTACTTGCTATCAATACGGAGAGCTAAATAAAATTGCTTGGTATAATGAAAATTCAGATGGTCAACTCCATGCCGTAGGGACGAAAGAACCAAATGCATGGGGGCTTTATGATATGTTAGGGAATGTTTGGCAATGGTGCTGGGATTTATATGATGAACAAGTATATGGTTCCTATCGTATTTTTCAAGGAGGTAGCTGGGCTGAAGAAGTTAGGGATGTGGAGCTACCTGTCGTCGTCGCAGCCATCCTACATTTAGCGTGGATGATCTTGAATTTCATCTTGCTCGATTTTTATAGCCATAGCTGTCCCAAAATTTATCCTTACTAAGGAGGCATTTCTGGAATGAGAAAGTTTATGGCTATCTCCACAATATTTATTACTCTGCTCGTTCTAGGTATATGTTAGATTTGCTGATGATCCAGAAACTGATTATATTTTCACAGACAGGGATGCTTCAGACTGGACGCAACTAGATCCAAAGGAACCGCAATTATTAAAGAAGGTTGATCATTAGTTGCTACATAGCAAAGAATCCTTGGTCTGAAAAAAATAGTTTCTCGCCAGCTAACCGCACTTTGTGCGGTCTTTTCTTTGAGGATCAATCCAATAAAAATGATAACTTGACAGATTTCATTTGTGCGTATACATTTGTATACATAGGCAATTCGTATACATATGTATACAACAAAGGAGGGGTTAATATGCGTGATGGACATTTCGGAAAACGCGGCCATCGAGAACATGGGGAACACAAAGACCGTGGAGAGCATAGAGATCGTGAGCATATGGGCAGACATGGGATGGATTCCATGGATGGTCCCCCAAAAAGTGCTCAAACTTTTCGTCGCGGCAGAGCTCTAGCATTTTTGGAAAAGCTTAATGTGAATCGAGCCACTTTACAGCGGCAGCTGCAAACACCGGAGCTGGATTCGATCAAGCAAGTGATTAGCGGTGAACTGAAGGCAACAGAAGCGATCATTGAAGAGTTTATTCATATTTTTCAGATTCACGAAGTAACAACTGAAGAGAAGACGGTTAGCGATACTAAAAAAGAGGAGATTGATCCTGAAAATGAAAACCATTGATCTTATTAAAACGCGTAGAAGTATTAAGCAATTTAAGGCAGATTCCATTCATGAGGATGATTTATTGAAATGGCTGGAAGCAGCTAGTTATGCTCCAAACCATCGTATGAATGAACCTTGGGAACTCCTATTTATCGGGCCTGATACGAGAGCTAAATTAAAGCATAAGACGAATTTTGGAAGCGCTCCTGTCGTTCTTGCTATCTTATCTAAACCTGGTGCAACAGCGTTTGAACGTGACGAGAATGTTATGGCTGCCGCTTGTTTCGCACAGAACTTTTTATTAGCAGCACATGAAGTGGGGGTTGGTGCCTATTGGGCTTCTTTAGGTGCTTTGCCTCATAATCGTGAAATTCTAGGTGTTCCGCAAGATTACGATGTGATTGGACTATTTGGTATTGGATATCCAGAGGAAGTTCCAAATGCTAAGCCAAGAACACCGATGAAATCAAAAATCACATATTTATCTTAAAAGGTGATGGAATGTGGAAACTTAAGAGTTACTTAAGGCCATATTGGGTGTGGTCTGTGTTAGCACCACTTATGATGATGATCGAAGTGTCTATGGATTTGCTTCAACCTACATTAATGGCGAGCATTGTGGATCATGGGATTATGACGAAGGATGTATCACATATATATTCGACTGGATTGATCATGCTTGGAGTGGCATTGATCGGTCTATTGGGTGGGGTGGGCTGTACCGTTTTTTCAAGTATCGCCTCTCAAAATTTCGGTAATGATTTACGGATCAATCTGTTTGAACATATTCAGAAATTCTCAAATAAGAATCTGGATCAATTGAAGACAGGTTCGTTAATTACTCGTTTAACAAATGATGTGGTGCAGCTACAAACCTTTGTACAGATGATTTTGCGGAATATCCGATCTCCATTGCTATTGATTGGTAGTTTGGTGATGGCCATCCGGATTAGTCCTACGTTGACGCTCATTCTTGTCGTTGCCGTGCCATTGCTGGTTGCCATATTGTATGGGTTAATTCGACTTTCTTTTCCTTTGTTCGAGAAAATGCAAACTAAATTAGACGGAGTCAATACCGTATTGCAGGAGAATTTATCGGGCATCCGTGTAGTCAAAGCATTTGTTCGTGGCAAACATGAAGAGAAACGGTTTAATACAGCCAACAAGGATTACACAGAGACTGCGATAAAAGCGGTACGCCTGATGTCATTAAATATGCCACTCATGATGCTAGTGCTCAATGCAAGTATTGTAGCTGTCCTTTGGTTTGGAGGGGCGCAGAGCTGGAATGGCACGCTTCCGGTAGGTCAGTTGATCGCCTTTATTAACTACATCACCCAACTATTGATGTCCATGTTAATGCTGAGTAATATGCTCATATTCTTCTCGCGTGCAAAAGTCTCCGCAGATCGGGAGAATGAAGTGTTGTCCACAATCAGCGAGATTACAGAAGTAACCGATGCTAAGAAAGATGCTATATCTAACGGTCGAATTGTATTTGACAACGTTTCCTTTGCCTATGACCCTGCGGATGAGAACCTTGTGTTAGATGGCATCAATTTCACTGCTGAGCCAGGTGAAACCGTAGCCATCCTTGGAGCCACTGGTGCTGGTAAATCAACCTTGGTTAGCCTCATTCCTCGTCTTTATGATGTATCCTCTGGATCTATTACGATTGATGGTTCCGACACTCGGCAAATTTCTTTGAAACAATTGCGTCGCAGGATCGGTTATGTTATGCAGCAGGCTATTCTGTTCAGTGGAACAGTCCGGGATAATATCCGCTATGGCAGACCGGAGGCTACAGATGAAGAAGTGGAACAAGCAGCAATTGCCGCTGAAGCGCATCTTTTTATTATAGAACTTCCAGAAGGCTATGATACAGTGCTTGGTCAAAGAGGGATTAACTTGTCTGGTGGGCAGAAGCAGCGGCTTTCGATTGCAAGGGCGTTGTTAATACAGCCAACAATCCTAATCATGGACGACAGTACTAGCGCCCTCGATGCGGCAACAGAGTCGCGAATTCGACAAATGTTAAAAACACGGCTACATAGAAGTACAAATATTTTAATAGCTCAACGTGTCACCTCTGTGATTGATGCGGACCGTATTTTAATTCTAGAAAACGGTCGAATCGCTGTACAAGGTACACATGATGGACTTATGAGCAGCAGTGAAATATACAGAGATATCTGGAAGTCGCAGATAAAGGGGGAGGAGATGCCTTATGTCAAAGTCTAATAACGGCATGAACACCACTCCTTTCAATCGACCAGGCGGATTCGGTCCAGGACCGGGATCAGGCCCCGGACGCGGCGGCGCTGTACCAATCGTCCGCGCCAAGAATCAAGCAAGTACGCTTAAACGCATCTGGACTTACTTGAATCGCCAACGGTTCGGGTTAATTATTGTGTATGTATTTACGGTGTTGAATGCACTTCTTTCATTGATCGGACCGTATCTCATCGGTAAAGCGATTGATACTGCGGTTATTCCGCATGATTATCATGGTCTTGTGCAGTTTTGTATTCTCCTTATTGGCATTTATGGGTTAGGTAGTGTAGTTGCTTGGGTGCAAGCATACGTCATGACATCTGTTTCACAGAATACCGTATTTGAGCTGCGTCGTGATCTGTTCAGCAAGTATCAGCAGCTACCTATTAAGTTTTTTGACACACGAGCTAATGGAGAGCTGATGAGCCGGGCAACGAACGATATAGAGAGCGTATCCAGCACACTCAATCAGAGTGTAACCCAGTTGTTAAATAGTTTGATTACGCTAAGCGGTTCACTCGTTATAATGTTCATGCTGAACGTTCCTTTGACCGTAGTTTCACTAATCACAATTCCGCTCGTACTACTGGCTAGTCGTAAAATTATAGGTTTAAGCCGAACTTATTTTCGAAATCAGCAGCGGCATTTAGGTGAACTGGGCGCGTTTATCGAAGAAACCATCAGCGGACAAAAAGTGGTCAAACAATACAATAGAGAAGAAGCGGAAGTTAAGCGATTCCGAAAAATCAGCGGAGAGCTGAACAAGGTCAGCATTAAGGCACAAATCGTATCTGGACTAGTGGGACCCGTGATGAACATGATTAATAATCTTGGATTTGCGATCATAGCCGGGGTTGGGGGCTGGATGGCCTTCCATAACATGGCTACAGTAGGTATAATCGTTAGCTTCCTTACCTATTCCAAACAGTTCGGTAGACCCATTTCTGATCTTGCTAACCAGTACAATTTAATCCAATCTGCAATTGCCGGAGCGGAGCGTGTGTTTGAAGTTTTGGAGATGCCGTCCGAATATGGGGATGAAGAAAGTGAGAATCTGCCAAGGCTAAAAGGGGAGGTTGTTTTCCAGGACGTTTCCTTTGCTTACAAATTGGATACACCGATTCTGTCTGGAGTTACGTTTGAAGCCAAACCTGGGGAGAAAATTGCGCTTGTTGGTCCAACAGGAGCAGGTAAAACAACTATTGTTAACCTGCTGAGTCGTTTCTATGATTTGAACGGAGGTGCCATACGGATTGATGGCCGTGACATCCAAGAGGTAGATAAAAATTCACTTCGTAGTCAGCTAGGGATGGTGCTGCAAGATGCGCATGTATTCTCGGGAACCATTCGTGAGAATATTCGGTTTGGCCGACTTGATGCGACCGATCAAGAGATTGAGCAAGCTGCGCGGCTAGCCAATGCGGATGCTTTTATCAAAAGATTGCCGCATGATTACGAGACCCTTCTTAATGCAGAAGGTAGTAATCTTAGTCATGGACAGCGCCAACTGTTAACAATCGCTCGCGCAATTTTAGCTGATCCTGCCATATTAATTCTTGATGAAGCAACCAGTAGCGTAGACACACGTACGGAAATGCACATTCAACAGGCAATGAAGAATTTGATGAAGGGTCGAACAAGCTTTGTAATTGCCCACAGGCTTAGTACGATTCAGGACGCAGATCGTATACTCGTGATCCAGGGTGGAGGAATTGCTGAGCAAGGAAATCATGAGGAGCTTCTTGCAATGCAAGGCGCCTATTACGAGTTATACAATACCCAGTTCAAACGAGCGATTTAAAGAAATATTTATATGGCTGTTGAAAAAACACTGACTTGGATCAGTGTTTTTTTGTTAGAGAGGTGACCAGAGACCATCGAATTGACCGCCGAAACGCGACATTGTATGCTACAACAAGATAATGTAAACAAGGAAGTGATTATGTGAGCCATTCCAGCTATGAGCAGCTTGAGACAGAAGGCAAACTACCGTTTGATGTTTCTTTACATAGCGTCAGCTTTGTGCCGAATCATTGGCATACGAGTGTGGAGCTGATTTTTGTGCTGTCTGGTAATCTAGAGGTTTCTACCGGAAACCGTCAATATAGGCTTAAAGAAGGGGATATGCTACTCATTAACCAGTGTTACGTGCATGAGGTTATCGGATTAGATGAGAATATCATCGCTACCTTTCAAATCCCTACAACCTATCTTAAGCAGCACATCCACAATGTGGAGAAGATCAGCTTTGAATGTTATTCTGCAGAAGCCGGTCCTGAGAAGCAAAATGGCTTAGATAACATGCGTCAGCTCATGGCTGAAATGGTACAGCTGAAATACAAAGGTGGGGAAGCCTATGAACTGGAGATGGAAGCACGTATGCTTGGGTTATTCTCTGTTTTGGTCAAACAGTTCAAGCTGCCAAATTCCGGCGAAGCGATGAATATAAAATATATGGAACGAATGATGAGCATCATCACTTATATAGATGAACATTATAAAGACCCGGTGTCGCTGCAGATAATCGCGGAACGAGAGTATTTGTCGGTGCCGTATTTATCCAAATTTTTTAGCGAGAATATTGGGGTCAACTTCCAGACGTACTTAACCAGCATTCGTTTAAAAAATACCGTAGAAGCCCTTTTAAGAGATCAAGAGCATTCCCTTGCTGAACTGGCACTTGAGCAGGGCTTTCCAAACGCGAAATCTTTTTACGCTGCATTCAAAAGCCGATATCATATCACACCACATGAATATCGCAAAAAATATCGGCCGCAAACTCACTCGAAACAGGAAGGTTCTACTTCCGGATACTTAGCGTTTAATCAATCCAGCGCACTGGGCATTATTCGGCAATTCCTCCGGCGTAGTCAGTCGCACCAGCTTGAACCCGTGCATCCGGTTGTTCAGCTGTCTGCGAGCATTTCGTTAGACAGGATTCAGCGGCAAATTCAGCATAGCTGGAAAAATATTATTACAATCAGTAAAGCAAATGAAGGACTTCAAAGTGATGTACAAGCTCATTTGAAATATGTACAAGAGCGGTGTCCGTTTCGCTATTTACGTTTTCATGGAATTTTTGATGATTCAATGATGGTGTACCGGGAGGATCACGAAGGGCAGGCACATTATAATTTTCGCTTTGTAGATCAGTTGTTTGATTTTTTGTTATCGATCGGCTTGAAACCTTTTATAGAACTGGGCTTTATGCCTTTTGATCTCGCAGTAGACAGCAGTAAACATGTATTTTATGAAAAGAGTTACGTGAGTCCACCTAAATCCATGGACCGTTGGTGTGAATTGGTTGATCGCTTTATTCGCCATTGTCTCAGTCGGTACGGTCTAGAAGAGGTGGAAAGCTGGAGGTTTGAATTCTGGAATGAACCGGAATATGGATTGTTCTGGCCTGCGACGGAAGAAGCGTACAACGAATTGTATGCCCGAACGTTCGACACCCTCAAAGTCATCTCTCTGAACCTACAGATTGGTGCTCCTGGTAGAATTATTACGCTGAACTCCAATGCGTTTTGTGAACAGTTTTTCGCATTCTGCAAAGAACGGGGTTGTCTTCCTGATTTTATCCCGTTACATTTTTATCCGCATGAGGACATGGATGATCTGCTTAGTAACAATTGGGGGCAAAAAGAACTATCAAGTGAAAAAGAAATGTCTCCCCTGACAGTAGAGGGGTTCAACAAAGTGTCCCCAAACCCTGACTATTTGAAGGAATCACTGGAGCGTGAAATCGGGCTGCTCGCTGAGTTAGGACTTAGCGGACTAGAGCTATATTTAACCGAATGGAATTCAACAGCATTTCATCGTGAATTGACCAATGACACATTATATAAAGCTGCATATATCGTAAAGAATATCATCGAAAATCTCGACAGCATCAGTGGGTTCGGATATTGGGTACTGAGTGACAATATTGAAGAAACAGCGGCTTCATCCCGGATGTTTCATGGTGGGCTTGGACTTATGACTCAGTATGGAATTCCAAAAGCAGCTATGCATGCCTATGAAATGCTCGCTAAGCTGGGGAATCGGCTAGTCGCACACGAAGAGGGTTATATCGTGACGGCTGGTAGAGGCGGTTATCAGATTCTGGCTTATAATTACTGTCACTTTGATGATTTGTACGCGCTTGGTGATACTTCATTCATTACACCTACTAGCCGTTATAGTGGCTTCAAAAACGAGAGGCTTCTTAAAGTTGAGCTCACATTAACTGGATTACCATCTGGCAGATATAAGCAAGTAAACCATACGATCAGCAGGGCACATGGCAGCAGCTTTGACAAGTGGGTAGAGATGGGGGCTCCAACCGTTCTGACTGCAGAGGACACTGCTTATCTAAAAGCTGCCTCTATTCCAGGCAGACAGATTCAGCTTCTTGAAGTAGGTGAAGAGCTTTCTGTTGTCATTAGAATGGAACCTCATAGCGTAGAACTCATTGAGCTGACTCCATTGTTTTGAGAAAATGAGTCAATTTTTAAGCTTCATTTTGATAAAGATTTTTGAAACGCTTTCATTTAGATTAAAAATAAACCTAAAAGTGTGTAATTGACTACCTCTCCTGTAAGAGGTGGTTTATTTTATAATCTAATTGTAAACGTTTTCTAAAAGGATGAGGAGGAATTACAATGACTGGAGCATCGATTAAAGGGCAGGTTCTCACCCCTTTTCGTAGATTGACCTTTGGTATTCTGCTTGGTTACGGCATGATGATGCTGGCACTGATGACACCTGCCACCTTGCTGCTGACCTTTAAAATGATTGAAGTGGATCCGAATGGTTACACCTCTTCCTATGGACTGGTTGCAGGAATTGGCGCAATCTTTGCACTTATCGGAAATCCGATTGGCGGTGCACTCAGTGACCGAACCCATCTTTCGTTCGGACGGCGGCGCACGTGGATTATCCTTGGTCCACTAGTTGGCTGTACAGCGCTGGTATGTACTGGTTTCGCCAACGAGCCTTGGCAGATCATGATTAGCTGGGCAGTCGCACAATTTTTCTTCAATGTAGGGATGGCAGCCTATACAGCGCTTATTCCAGACCAAGTATCTCAGGAAAAACAAGGGACAATCTCCGGATTAATCGGTCTCACTATTCCAATCGCTATGACGGTAGGGATGATCATGATGACAGTGATGACCTCAGTTTCTTCAGAAATTAAGTGGCTTTTGCTCGGAGTAATCGGCATCATAGGTCCACTCCTCAGTACGTTGATTATTAAAGAAGGTAAAGTAGAACTTGTTCCCAAGACAAATAATCAAATATCGCTGGGTAAGAAGCTGAGTACGATTTTTCCTAGTCCACGCAAATTCCCGGAATTCTCTTGGGCTTTCGTATCCAAGTTCCTGATCATGATGGGATATTGTAGCACTTTATACCTCACAGTCATGCTGGTAAACCGGATGGGACTTACGGAAGAGCTGGCTACCGCAAAGGTTGCTACGATTAATATCGTTATGCTAGTGGGTGTTGCAATTACAAGTATCTTCGGTGGGGTGTTGTCAGATAAATTTGGTAAGCAAAAAACATTCCTGATCGTTTCAGGGTTCATCATTGCTATTGGGGTTCTGTTGTTTGCCTTTGTGCCAAGTTATGCGGCCTACATTGCCGGAGCTGCAGTGATCGGATTGGGCTTTGGCTGCTTCTCAGCCGTAGATATGGCACTCGTTGCACGGATTCTTCCAAGTAAAGAGGATTCAGCCAAAGACTTTGGGATTATGAACGTAGCTAATGCGTTGCCTCAGTCCATTGTTCCAGCAATTGCTCCCGTGCTGTTAGGCATTGGCAGCTGGACCTTCTTTTATATCTTCCTTGCCGTCTGCACCATATTCGGTATGCTGGCAGTGAAGCCACTTCCAGAAGTGGGAACAGAGAAAAGAGCTCAAACTGCTGAACTGACGGCTGTCGAAACACAATCACAAAAAGCCAATTTGGTCTAAGAAAAAACAAACAAGAAAACAGTGGAGGGAAACCAAATGAATCAGAGAGAGACTATTAAAACTAAAAGCCATCATACCATTTCTTACGTAAGCAATAAGGGCGGTCCAACCTTGGGTTATTCCCCTGAATCTGGAGTGCAGATTCTCCAGCAGGACGGACTGTTCTTCAAAGATTTAAATCGTAATGGCAAGCTGGATAAATATGAGGACTGGCGATTGACGCCACAAGAGCGGGCTGAAGATTTGGCTTCACAGATGAGTATTGAACAAATTGCTGGACTCATGCTGTATAGTCGTCATCAATCCATCCCAGCACTTAGTAGCAGCTGGTTCTCAGGAACGTATAACGGTAAATCCTATGAGGAGAGCGGAGCCAAGCCATGGGAGCTTACCGATGAACAGCTGGCATTTCTGGCACAGGACCATCTAAGACATATTCTGGTGACCACAGTGGAAACTCCGGAAATTGCCGCCCTGTGGAACAACCAGGTACAAGCATTTGCAGAAGGAAGCGGTCTAGGGATTCCAGCCAACAACAGCTCCGACCCTCGCCATGGCTCAGATTCAAGCTCGGAGTTCAATGCTGGAGCTGGTGGACAAATCTCCATGTGGCCGGAGACGCTGGGTCTTGCGGCTACCTTCGATCCGAAGATCACTTTTCAGTTCGGGCAAGTTGCCTCGCGTGAGTATCGCGCACTGGGTCTAGGTACGGCGCTATCGCCGCAAATAGATATAGCTACAGATCCGCGATGGTTTCGCTTTAACGGCACATTTGGTGAGGATTCTAAGTTATCTGCTGACATGGCAAGAGCCTATGTCGACGGCTTCCAGAGCTCGGAAGATGAGCGGGAGATTCACGAAGGCTGGGGATATGATAGTGTGAACGCTATGGTAAAACATTGGCCTGGCGGTGGTTCCGGGGAAGGCGGAAGGGATGCGCATTATGCTTGCGGCAAGTATGCCGTCTATCCGGGCGGTAACTTTGAAGAACATCTTATTCCTTTTACAGAAGGAGCTTTTAAGCTGGATGGCCCAACCAAGCAGTCTTCAGCTGTCATGCCATATTACACAATTTCTACAGATCAAGATCAGTTGAACGGGGAGAATGTCGGAAATTCTTATAATTCCTATCTTATTACCGATCTGCTTCGGGAAAAATACGGTTACGATGGTGTTGTGTGCACAGATTGGCTCATTACAGCAGACGAATCAGATAGTAAGGATTCCTTTCTCAGTGGTAAACCTTGGGGAGTGGAGGGTAGGTCCGTCGCAGAACGGCATTACAAGCTCTTGATGGCAGGCGTTGACCAATTCGGCGGCAACAATGAGATGGAGCCAGTCCTTGAAGCATACCGAATGGGAGTAGCTGAGCATGGAGAGGTATGGATGCGGAATCGCTTTGAGCGGTCAGCTGTTCGGCTTCTACTTAATATTTTCCGTCTGGGTCTCTTCGAGAACCCGTATTTAAAGCCTGAGGCGAGCGCTCAGATTGTTGGGAATCCGGCGTTTATGCAATCAGGCTATGATGCACAGCTGAAGTCGATCGTGCTGCTGAAGAACAAAAATCGGGTATTGCCGTTGGTAGCGAAACAAACCGTATTTATTCCGAAGCGTTATACTCCAGCAGGAAAGGATTGGTTCGGCAACCCAACGCCCGAAAAGACAGAATATCCGGTGAACCTGGAGGTTGTGTCTAAATATTATCATGTGACAGATCAGCCGGATAAAGCAGATTTTGCTCTCGTCATCATAAGCAGTCCCAAATCAGGAGTAGGCTTTAGTCAGGAAGATTCTGATCAAGGCGGTAACGGCTACGTGCCAATCAGCTTGCAGTATAGACCGTACACTGCGGAACATGCTCGGGAGCAGAGCTTAGCTGGAGATGCGCGGGATAACGATGTACTTAACCGTTCTTATAAAGGAAAAACCGTTGTTACGCATAATGAGAGCGATCTGGATCATGTCCTGGAAGCTCGCAAGCTGATGAAAGACAAACCGGTAATTGTGTCAATGTTGCTGTCCAATCCTTCGGTTGTTGCAGAATTTGAGGGAGAGGCTGATGTTATCCTTGTTAACTTTGGGTTGCAGGATCAAGCACTTATGGAGGTTTTAACGGGTGCGGAGGAGCCTTCTGGATTGCTTCCAGTACAAATGCCATCAGGTATGCAAACGGTAGAAGAGCAGCTGGAAGATGTGGCGCGTGACATGGAATGTCATGTGGATTCAGAAGGACATGTATATGATTTTGCCTTTGGAATGAATTGGAATGGTGTTATAGAGGATGCAAGAACGAAAAATTACCGGAAATAAGAACCGTTCTGCGGAAAAATAAAAGCGAAGCACCGCCTGAAGAATTTATCAGGCGGTGCTTTGTGGATCTATCGGATTTCCGATAATGGAGCTATAAATTCCTGTAACCGATCCTGCCAAATGCAAAATCTGCTTCAGACGATCCATATCCACATAGATATCTTCGAATCCCGGAAAACGAATAGCAGGATCTGGCCAGCCTTGACCATACATCATGTAATAATCAAGAGCGTTATGGTTGCTGATCATCCAATACGTTGGAACGACATGCTGTTTATGAACAATTTCGATAACTTGTGTTCCAGGTTGACAAAACGCCAAATTGGCTAGTCCAGCGCCATGCGCTCCCAAGATTAGCTTAGCCGAAGCGAATAACTGGATTTGCTGTGCAACCGTCCAATCCTCAAGGTGAATAGGTTGAATGCTATATTCTTCAAGGCAGCGTATAACTTCCTCTTCATTGACCAAGCGCCTGGTGCTTGCTTTGTTTCGAGAAATATAAATGCGCTCAGGTGTAGCGAGTGTTGATTCCCTATGAGGTAGTAATAATTTACGTAGCGTATCCGTGGTCCACGGGGGATAGTGGGAATTCATCATCAAAGAAGGGATAAGTAGCTGATCAGCTTCAAAGAAAGCTTCAGGATTTGTCCGGATTACTGAAGACTCTGATATCCCGAGCATAGCCCAGGTTTGTTCCACAAATGGTCCATATGGATTTGGATTCATGAGGATGGAGGTATAAGGAATTCCACTCATTTTGAGCATCGCCAACCTAGGGAGCACATCATACAACCAGTGGAAATAGTTATAGCTTCCGCAAAACGTCAACACAGCCACAGTTCCTTCTAAATATTGAAGTTTTGGATCATTCCACCGGTGGAATACAGGGTGTTCCTCTGCTTCTAGCATTCTATTTTGCATGGCGTCATATTCCTGTGACAGATCAAAGATCAGCTTTCCTTCCGGAGATAGAACAGCACCAGATTCTCCCCATACCCTTCCACTCGAGATAGTGGCTACGTATCCGCCAATAGGCTGTAAACAATAAGGTGTCAGTGCAGGATGAATGCTCGATTCAGTGCTTTTAGGAGCAATGAAATGGGCAGCTCTACCGAAATCAAAGGGAATAACCTGTCCAGCTTCATGGATAGTTCTTTTTTGTCCCCATTCTGCTTCAAGTTCCAAGATGCTCCGGTAATATCCAGAGGGCGTTCCCCCGTTCACAGAAAAACTCATCGTTTCACCTCTTTTGGCCAAGTAGAACTCTAGAAACATCATTAAGCTATTCTATGGAACAAAGAACTTAACGACACCATTCCTTCTGAAAAGGGCGAGTGAACAGCGTTAAAAGCAGTCAACTTTATAAATAGCTTGACTTGGAGTGAACTCCAAGTGAAATAATAACAGATAACTGCTAGTGAACCTTACCTTCTATTGAAAGAGAGGAATCATTGTAAATGGACTATGTGAAACTTGGCAATACTGGCTTAGAAGTATCCCGGCTGTGTCTTGGCTGTATGAGCTATGGGGTAGCAGAACGCTGGATCCATCAGTGGGTGCTTGATGAGGAGCAGAGTCGGCTGATCATAAAAAAAGCTCTAGAGCTCGGAATTAACTTTTTTGATACGGCTAATGTGTATTCTGACGGAACGAGTGAGGCGATTCTTGGACGGGCACTCAAGGATTATGCTAATCGAGATGAAATTGTCCTGGCCACTAAAGTTTATAATCGTATGCATGAAGGACCCAATGGTGCCGGACTTTCCCGAAAAGCAATTATGAGTGAAATCGATAAGAGTCTAAAAAGATTGGGAACAGACTATGTGGATTTGTACCAGATTCATCGCTGGGATTATCACACACCTATCGAGGAAACGATGGAGGCACTTCATGATGTGGTTAAGGCGGGAAAGGCAAGATATATTGGTGCTTCTGCAATGTATGCTTGGCAATTTCAGAAAGCTTTATATGTAGCGGAGAAGAATGGCTGGACCCGGTTTGTATCCATGCAGAATCACCTCAACCTTATCTACCGTGAAGAAGAGCGCGAGATGTTACCACTTTGTAAGGAAGAAAAAATTGGTGTTATTCCGTATAGTCCGTTGGCCTCCGGTAGATTAACTCGCGACTGGACAGTATCAACACATCGTTCAGAGACCGATCAAATACAAAAATCCAAATATGATGGAACTGCAGATGCTGATCGTTTAGTTGTGGAGCGGGTAGCTGCAATTGCCGAAAAGCATGGTGTTCCGCGGATTCATATTGCTCTTGCATGGTTGCTTCAAAAAGAACCGGTAACTGCTCCAATTATTGGTGCTACGAAAATGTCTTATCTCGAAGATGCTGTAGGAGCGTTATCCATTACGTTAACACCTCAAGAAATTACGTTCTTGGAAGAACCCTATACACCGCATCCAATCATTGGTTTTAATTAATATTGAGGATCGGAGGATAATGAAAGTATGACCATTACAGAAGTAAGTGGAAAATTTAATCTTACGCCGGATACGCTCCGCTATTATGAACGCATCGGTATTATTCCACACGTGAATCGCAATAAAAGTGGAAATAGAGATTATTCGGAAGAAGACTGCAGGTGGATTGAACATATCAAGTGTATGCGAGGCATTGGGCTTCCTGTTGAAATCTTGATTAAGTATGTCGAGCTGTATAGACAGGGCGATGAGGCTAATCATGCTAGAGTAGAACTCTTGATTGATCAGCGGAAGCAGCTTTTATCTAGAATGGAAGAGATGAACAGAGTAATGGAACGGATGGATGCAAAAATTGAACGATTGAGTAAACAATAAGTCCTCTTTTGAGGGCTTATTGTTGTGTTAAGGATGTTCTTTTATAGATTCTTCCGATAAGCTTTGGGAGACATACCGTAGGTTTTGGTGAATTGTCGTGTAAAGTAATTGCTATCGCTAAACCCGCTTTCATGTGAGATCTGAGTAATACTGAAGTCAGAATGCTTCAACAAGCTGCAAGCCCGTTCCAGACGCAATCGATGGAGATAGGAAATAGGAGTCGTTTGATAGTAAGAGCGAAAGATCCGGTTTAAGTGTCTAACGGATACCCCTGAGTGTGCGGCGATTTGATCCAGCGACAACGCTTCAAGATAATGGTCTTCCATAAAAGAGAGCGACTTCGCTAAATGTATTAGGTGATTATCCAGGCTGCCTTTATCCTGTTTTTCATAATGCCTTGATAAATAGACAACCAGCTCCATAAATCGTGAGACGAGCAAAGTCTGATATCCTTGAAGTTTGTGGCTATATTCTTCAATCATACCGGCAATGAGTGTAGTGACAAATTCCAGCATGGGAATTGGCAAGCTTAGTTTACTTGTGTAGGCGTGTTTATGACGATACAACGGCTCCAATACAAACAGCGCCTGAAAGCCGTTCGAAGTTCGCAGATCTGATCCAGCTGTCGACAGCATTTCAGGCTTGTACATAATATTACAGATCTTAAAATCCTGAGGATCTTTAAAAGCATGCGGGGTTGAACCATTAATAACAAAGACATTCCCCTTTTTGATGAATGATTCTTCGGTATTCACAATATGAGTAGCAGTACCACTCAAGACAATCACGAGCTCTGAAAAGTCCACATGTCTATGAAGGTCAGTATCATTGTCGTGGAAGCCGTATTGAATAAAAAATGGGAATTTCTGATCTGATGTAAACCAATTTAAATAAAATTCGCTCAATCCGTAACCCTCCAAAAGAATGTCTAGATGAATGTCTATATCATGCTATTTTACGACTGGATAATCAAGGTTTATCGTTTAGCTAGTGGAGTATAATCCTTGACATAGATGCAAATGTTCAATAAAAGGAGAATGCTTCATGAAATATAACAATCCGATATTACCAGGTTTTTATCCAGATCCAAGCATTTGCAGAGTAGGCGAGGATTACTTTTTGGTTAACAGTTCATTTGCTTACTCTCCGGGAATACCTATTTGGCATAGTAAAGATTTAGTCCATTGGAAGCAGCTCGGATATTGCTTAACGCGTGATTCCCAGCTTCAATTTGATACTTCGGTCGTGTCTGGAGGGGTGTGGGCACCAACCATTCGTCATCATAACGGTCGATTCTACATGGTGACGACAAATCAGGATAGCGGTGGACACTTTTACGTTTGGACGGTAGACCCAGCAGGTGAGTGGTCGGATCCTATTTACGTGGATCAGGAAGGGATTGATCCCTCCTTATTTTTTGACGGTGGAAAAGTGTATTTTACAAGCACTGGCACCAAAGATGGTATGGGAATCTACCAATGTGAGATTGATATTGAAACGGGCCATAAGCTGAGCGATTCTCGCTTAATATGGACAGGCAGTGGCGGTAAATTTCCTGAAGGACCACATCTTTATAATATAAATGGCTACTATTATTTAATGTGTGCTGAAGGCGGGACAGAATATGGACATATGGAGACCATAGCAAGAAGTAAATCACCCTATGGACCCTTTGAATCCTCTCCCTGGAATCCCATTTTGACTCACCGGAGCTCGGATTACCCTATTCAAGCTACGGGACATGGCGATCTGGTAGAAGCACAGGATGGCAGCTGGTGGGCGGTATTGTTAGGGATACGACCAGTAGGATATCCATATCGACATCATCTTGGTAGAGAGACATTCCTTGCTCCGGTCCATTGGAGTGAAGATGGATGGCCGATGATTGGAGATCACGGTGTTGTTGGATTAGAAATGGAAGCTGACACTCCACCACCAGTGCTATGGGAAAAGGAGCCTGAGACCGATGATTTTAATCGATCTGATTTAAGAATGAGCTGGAACTTTATCCGCAATGCTAAAAAAGTCGATTGGTCTTTGCAAGAGCGACCAGGGTGGCTAGCATTATATGGAGCGAATGCGAGATTAAGCGAACAGGGAACGCCTGCATTTATTGGCTGTAGACAGCGCCACTTGGATTGTGAAATCTCTACTAAAATGGAATTCAACCCACTAGATGGTGATGAAGCAGGTCTTGTTGTGTTTATGGATCGGATGTATCACTACGCAATCGGGCTAACCCAGGTAGAGGGTGAAAATGTGATTACGCTGCGAAGACAAGTGGGTAGCATAAGTGATGTGAAATATTCTTCTCCATTTGAAGGCACAGTCGTAGAATTGAGGATTCAAGCATTACCTGAGAAATATTTGTTCTTTTATCGAGGTGAAGATCAGTTATGGCATCCACTTGGTGAAGCGGAGACGCACTTGATCTCTACAGAAGTGGCAGGCGGATTTACCGGAGTGTTCTTTGGAATGTATAACTACTCAACCAACCGAACAATCGCATATTATGATTGGTTCCGCTATCAAAAGGAATGACAATCTAAAAATATGTTAAATTAAGAGGCGGTGCTCAGGATGTTATCCTGCACCGCCATGCCATTTCTTGTATTCGGTAACAGCTTAATTTATTGATATATACCAGTGCTGATTGTGACCGCCGTTATCACTCCATTGAATGGCCTGTCCTCCGTCGGATGTCGATTGTCCCGATATATCCAATAACTTGCCACTAGCTCGATTTTTAATTTTATACAAGTTTTTTTCACCAGTTGGAATAAGTTCCCACTGTTGGTTCCACCCGTTATTGCTCGGCCATTGAATAATACTGGCACCATCGGATGAAGACGCTCCGTTGACATCCAAAAAATCTCCGCTAGCTACGTTTATGATACTATAATATCCTGTCTCTGCAATTTCGACATTCCATTTTTGATACGATGATCCTTGATTTACGTATTGTAGGATAAGCGCACCATCCGCTTGTGGATCTCCTCCGCTGACTGACAGCACCTTATTGCTGTTTTCATTGATAATTTTGTAAGCAATTGGCACTCCAGCATGTGTTGTTGAAGGTAGTGCGAGTGATGATGCAGTTACAACTAACACAAGTGCCAATATCGTTTTCAACCCGTGCCTAATTAGAGCTCGCTTCATGGAAATACACTCCTTCTTGAATTTTATTTAATTTCTTAACTTGCGACCTGTCCATTTTAAAAACAAGTTTTATGTATACAATTTAATCACCTCCTAAATCAGTAAATATAATGCCTGTCATTTGATAGAATTTGAAAAAGGACTCTATCCTCAAAAGTAAATAGATAAAATATAATTAAATAATGGTTCATTTGCTAAGAATATACTTTAATATCAAATAATGAATCAATATGATTTTTTTCGCTATTTATATAAAAATAATACTATCAACAGCTTTAAATGAGCACATCAAAAACCAAAAAAATACTCATCGGACCATAAAAAGACACTGATACAAGTCAGTGTCTTTTTGTGGACATTTATGATATTTCACTTCTTTGTTCAGTGCTAAAGGAAATATCTTCTTGTCTACTTTTTAAGATATTCTTGGTAAGGTAAGGGGATATCAATGAATAAGAGGTGATGAGTTGTAATGATTAAGAAATACTGCTTGTTCTGTGATGAGATGGTATCCATTACATCGGAAGGTGATTACGATAGATTTTTAGGCTGTAATTGTTCTCCTGACGGGTTCTATAACTTATTGAGAGACAGCTATGAGCCTATAAATTCTCTCGCGCATCCAAAGAAACGCGATATGTTTCATGTGATATCGGCTTATATACGGGAGCTGACAGATCTTGGAGAAAAGGTCAGTTTATCGGCCGGTGATTTAGAATCCATTGTAAATTCCTCGAAAATTCCAGTGACGATTGAAGATAAAGGAAACCGTTTACTGCAATACTTATACAGACATTCTGAAGCCCCAGGGGAATCCGTTGTTATTCAGCCACTCTCCAGTAGCTATAACCTAACGTATTCACCTAATCTGCAAGAACTCGTATATATCATAGATAAGCTGATAAACGAGCAGTTTATGATCAGGGAGGGCATGACCTTTAAGCTGACGGATGAGGGATGGAATGAAGCTGCCGCAATCGCAGGAGGAAAAAAATTAAAACCCTGTATCGTTCTATTGTCAGAAGCGGAGGATTTGCACACGGAGTGGGTAGATAAGCTGCTTCCTAAAATCGAGCAGTTTGGTTATATTCCACGGCTACTAAGGCATACGTCAACGCAAAACCGTGAACCGTATTCCTTGGAGCTTATAGAGGAGAGCAAACTGATTATCGCTGATTTAACCGGCCAATCCCCTGAAGTGTATTTTACTGCAGGATATGCACTCGGGTTGAACATTCCAGTAATTTGGACTGTAAACAGCAGCGATGCTAATGATCTTTTCGTACAAGTGAAAAATATCCGTCCTATCGTTTGGGATACAGCTGAAGAGCTGGTAGTTTTACTCCAGCAGAAGTTGAGTTTATAGAGACTATGTCAAATTTAAAATGAACATCCAACGCAGAAGAAGCCGCGAAATATTGCGGCTTCTTTCTTTTTGCTATAACCGTTAATGTCCCGACACAACGCTATTACGAAATTTTTTTTCTATTATTGACGACTGACCCGAGACCTACGAATAGGAATGCTACAATACTGCAGAGAAAAAATATGTAACTAAGCGGAATTAAGAAAAAAACCGGCTCATGCAAGATTCCATCCGGTCCCACGCTTGAACCGACCATACGTGAGATCATTAAACTGATGATGCTTAATAATAATGGTGAAGCTGCTAATAGATATTTCTTTTTCATATGACATTCTCCTTTTCTTAATAACCCTATAATACACAAATCAAACTCGTAAATCAATATTAATTTATTGATAATCGATATATCATTATTGTGATTCAAATGAATTAACTTGTGCTTAGAATTTGATTTGAAAAAGGGGACTTGACCATAATTGCTGGCGAGGACTATTATTTGGTTTAAACAAATTCATGTAAGTCTCAAGGCTTTTTTGTATAGAAGGTCGCTCCAAGTAGGATGGATTGAACAGTAACAGATAAATAGAAAACGATTACATCCAATGCTTCGATAGAATGAAGGAACGGCGTTCTGATCATTGGTATGACTTTTTAACAGCTGCAAGGGGGCAGATATGAAACCAATATTTAAGATTATGATTGTGGATGACGAAATGCTGGTTAGACAGGGAATTAAACATCTTTGGGATTGGGAACAAGAAGGGTATCGAATCGTCGGTGAGGCCTCTAACGGTCTTGAAGCACTAAATATGATCGACGAGGTCAGTCCTCATATCATACTTACAGATATCGTAATGCCTGTTATGGGCGGTGAGAAACTGGTCAAGATTGTAAAGGAGAAGTATCCTCACATTGAAATCATCGTCTTAAGCAGTTTCAGTGAATACGATTACGTTCGATCCACATTTCAGAGTGGTGTTGCGGACTACATTCTAAAGCCTAAGCTAGAAGCCGATTACCTGTTGTCTATCTTAAATAAAGTTACTGCCAAAATGACAGGAATGAAGACGACTGATCAAGGTTCCAATGCTGGGGATAAACAGCTTTTGCTAGTCATCGAGAAGCTAATGACAGGTTATGAGTCTGTGGTTGAGCCCACATTGCTTCAATCGATGTTTCCTTACAGACAGTTCGCGTTTTTCGGAACGGATATGAGACATATTAAAGATTCTAGTGATAAGTTAACGTTCGCAAATGAAATCGAAAGAGGAATACAAAAGTTAGCTTTGGACGATGTTGTGTTTATTCGGCTAAAGTTTGTCAACGATTCGGTTATTTATTTACTTAATGCTAATCCGGAGCCATGGGACGAACTTGTAATTGAGCTTAGATACCTGGTCTCCGAATTGGCGCAAGGGGCAAGAGAATCGCATTTTATTATTAGTCAGAGTTTCATGGAATTTAAAAGACTTGGTGAGATTTACCGTGACAATTATTTAAAGCTTGCACGTTACAGTTTCTATTTGCCGGAACGAAACCTAATAGAAAATGATCATTTACCGGGTCTTCCAGGGGCGTACCAAGAATTAGACATCGGAGAATTAATGGAACAGCTTAGACGTAAGCAGTACCAGAAGGCATTCACAGCTTTTCTTGAAAATGTTCATCTGCGTTCGATGGATTATCGCATCGACATTTTCGAATTCAAATCGTTATTAGGGAACTTTATATTTAACGTAGCGACCACACTTGGAAAAATGAAGTATGAAATCGGTGGGCTGGAGGAAGCTAAATACGATTACTTCCGAAGAATAGATGAAGCGTTGTATGCAGGGGATGCAATAGCTGTTGCTGAAGCGTTCATTCGAGAAGTTGAGCGCACTATAGGAGAGACGAATACATCAGTTAATCCAAATATGACAATGCTAATTGATTATATTCAGGAACATTATGCAGATCCAATCACGCTTACAGAGGTAGCGAAGAAGTTCCATTTTAACGCTTCTTATCTATCCAGCTATTTTACTGCTCATAATGGTGAAGGGTTTAGTGAGTACTTAAACAAAGTTCGATTGGAAAAAGCTATGGAGCTGCTTGAGACAACAGAACATTCTATTTCCGATATCAGTGCCAGCGTGGGTTATTCAGATCAGAGTTATTTTACCAAGGTATTTAAAAAGCAGACGGGCATTTCTCCAAGCCGGTACCGGAGACGGGATGTAGAGGAGCATGATTAAAAACATCAAGAACAAGATTAGAAAGCAGGGGCTATTCCTCAAGTTATTTCTCGTTACACTTATTAGCATCGTTACAGTATCGCTCCTGACGTTGTCTATTACCATCAGCATGTCAGAGAAATTATTTCTGCAGACCTTCAGCATAACCAACGGTAAACTTCTGAACCAGATGAAGACAAACCTGGAATCTTACAACAATGTTGTAGCCACTGGTGCCACTATGATGGCTCAGAATGAAGCCATTCGAAACTACTTATCTAGCGGAGAGACGGACACAGTAAACCTCGCCATCAAAACATATCAAATGACAGAAGGCATGCGGGCAATACGTTCTAACCTCAGTGCTTTTGATGTTGGGATCATGATTGTGGGCGTGAATGGCAGGAGTTATTCAACTGATCCTTGGTATTGGTCCATTTCCGCAGAGGAACTGAAGGATCATCCGATTACGAAGGAGACCAAAGCCCATCCTGAGCAAATCTTGTACCAGCTCGATCTAAGGGATAATAAAGCGAACGGAAAAGAACCTATGTTGGTGGCTTCCAAAGCTTTATTTGATCATTCGACTGGTAGAATCTATGGCACCATGTACGTAGCCATTAGTGATCGCGATTTCAAGCCCTTTTATGCTAACTTTACGAGTGAAGGTAATGATGTTGTACTGCTAAATGAGAAGGGGTTAATTGTATCCAGTAGCAAGACTGAGATGATTGGGGTCCTCGATAAGCAATTGTTGCAAGAAGTGCAAGGTGGCGGAAAAGATGGTGAATCCACCTATTTCATGGGGAATGAACGAATTGTGTTTTCTGAATACTTACCTGAATTTGATTTTTATTTGGTGAATCTCATCGATAAGAACGCCGTGATCGGACAGATGGTAAATGCCAAAGCAGTAACCTTGACGATCATGGCTATCGTTGCGATATCGCTTATTATTGTATTTTTAATTACCCGAACAATGACGAAGTCTCTACGTGTTCTCGTTGAACAGATGTCTAGTATCCCTACAGGTGAGTTTGATAATCATGTAGATGTCGCCAATAGTAGTTATGAAGTTAAGGAGCTGGGAAACGCCTTCAATTTTATGCTTGATTCACTACAAGATTATGTTGATCGATTGATGGAGACCCAGAAGCAGCAGCGTAATGCAGAGCTCGCCGCTCTTCAAATGCAGATCAATCCCCATTTCTTATACAATACGCTGGCTTCAATCAAATTTTTGGTGCAGCAGGGTGACAAGGAAAAAGCAGCTGGAACGATAAACGCTCTAATCTCACTTCTGCAGAATACAGTCAGTGATGTTCACTCTACCATACCTGTTCGTCAAGAATTAGAGTCGCTGGAGCATTATGTATACATCAATCATGTAAGGTATGGTGAGAAGATCCGTGTGAATTTCTTTGTGGAGCCCGAGAGCTTGGATTATCATATGCCGAAGCTAATTCTTCAACCTTTTATAGAGAATGCATTCTTCCATGCATTCAATCTTAAAGATGAGGGAAGGATTCTCATCATGATTGCCGTTCAGGAAGATCAACTTGTATGTGAAGTTGTAGATAATGGCGATGGGATGGATCTTGATCCGGATTTGATGAAGGAGGAGCAGCTACCAGCATCGAAGCATAAACGTCAATTGTTCTCCGGGATCGGTATACGAAATGTAGATGACAGAATCAAATTGTTGTACGGAGAGAGCTACGGGATTAACATTTCAAGTAAACGGCATGAAGGTACGAACATCAAGATTACGCTTCCATTGGTGAATGCCAAAGATTTTACAAGAACCTAAAAATAATACCAGAGTCGATAAGAGTGGCACAACAGGACCCAATAATAACACCAAAGCTAATAAAGATACTGCCAAAGAAAACGGATACAAGATGATAAGATGGAAGCGTACTCAGGAAAACGCTTCCATCTTTATTATTTTACAGATTATAAGGGGGTTTACGTAGTGAAGAAATTATTATCCGTAATGCTGGCTAGTGTGGTTCTACTGTCGGCATGTTCCACAGGTGGAACAAAAAATGAAACGAGCAACTCTGGTAACTCCGGAGCCGAAGGTAGTACCAAGCCACAAGAGATAACAGTTTGGGCTTGGGACCCGGCGTTTAACATTGCTGCTATGAATGTTGCCAAAGATGCTTATGCAAAAGTTAATCCGGACGTAACGGTTAACGTTGTTGAGAACGCGCAAGCTGATATCGTTCAAAAGCTGAATACAGGATTAAACTCTGGTTCCACAAAGGGTTTGCCTAACATTGTATTGATCGAAGATTATCGTGCTCAGAGCTTCTTACAAGCGTATCCGGATTCTTTTTATGAATTGACGGATGTTGTAAAGGCTGCTGACTTTGCGGATTATAAGATTGGCCCTACAAGTGTAGAAGGCAAACAATACGGTGTTCCGTTTGACTCCGGCGTAACTGGTATGTATGTACGGACAGATTATCTCGAGCAAGCAGGCTACAGCCTGGATGCATTACAGGATATCGACTGGAAGCAATATATCGAGATCGGTAAAGCTGTAAAAGAGAAAACCGGCAAAAGCATGCTAACACTTGATCCAAACGATCTTGGACTTATTCGAGTGATGATTCAATCGACGGGCGCATGGTATACCGGAGATGATGGTCAGACACCGACCATAGAAGGCAACCCTGCTTTGAAAGAGGCACTGGTAATATACAAAGAAATGATGGATTCCGGTATTGTAAAAGTGATTTCAGACTGGAGCCAGTTTGTAGGCGCATTCAATGGCGGGGAAGTGGCTAGTGTACCTACAGGTAACTGGATTACACCTTCGATTAAAGCAGAAGCTTCCCAATCTGGTAAATGGGCAGTAGCTCCACTGCCTAAGTTAGGTACAACTGAAGGCTCTGTCCACGCATCCAACCTTGGAGGCAGTTCCTGGTACGTCATGAACGTAGATGGCAAAGAAGCAGCAGCAGAGTTCCTATCTAAGACTTTTGCCTCTGATGCTGAGCTGTATCAGACGTTAAATACTAAAGTAGGTGTTATCGGCACCTTGAAAGCTGCGGCGAGCGGCGAAGCATACTCAGCTGCGGATGAATTTTTCAAAGGCCAAAAGGTCGTATCAGACTTTGCAGCATGGACCGAGCAAATTCCTAACGTCAACTATGGCATGAACACTTACGCCATCGAGGACATTATGGTTGTAGCAGTACAATCTTATCTAGGTGGCAAAGATGTAGATACTGTTCTGAAAGATGCGCAGAAGCAAGCGGACACTCAAATTCGATAATCGCACTTAGGCTGTACAACCGATGCCCTTGCTCCTTCTTCTCCTGTAAATTGGATTTCTACAGAAGGATAGGTAGCAGGGGCTTTCATCTCTAATATATAAGACAGAAGGGTGCGGAATGGAGTGGAAACTATAAAGACAGGGTTAAGCCCGCAAAAACATAAGCGTTCAAAAGGGTCACGGCAGATCCATCTGACTGGCTGGTTATTCGTCCTTGTGCCGGTCATTATGATCAGTATTTTCTATTTTTATCCAATGATCCAAGCTTTAATTCTATCTTTTAAGACGGGTAGAGGTAGCAATCTTCATTTTACCGGGTTTGATAATTATATTCGACTGTTTAGCGATACCACGTTTCTTACAGCAGTCAAAAACACATTTATTTACTTGATTATTCAGGTCCCAGTGATGCTGATATTGGCGCTCTTCATCGCCGTCCTGCTAAATGATGAAAGACTGAAATTCAAGGGATTTTTCAGAACGGCCATATTTCTGCCGACGGTAACCTCGCTTGTAGCGTATTCCGTTGTTTTCAAGTACATGTTTGGAGCCGAAGGAATCATCAATAAGTCTCTAGTGAGTTTACATCTAATCAGCGAACCGATTCAATGGATTACAGACCCCTTCTGGGCCAAAGTAACGATCATCATTGCCATCACTTGGCGCTTTACTGGCTATAATATGATTTTCTATTTATCATCCCTGCAAAATGTAGACAAATCTATTTATGAAGCAGCTCACATTGATGGCGCCAGTGCATTTACTCAGTTTTTCAAAATTACAATTCCTCTATTGAAGCCGATTATTTTGTTTACGACGATAACATCGACCATTGGAACCCTTCAGTTGTTTGATGAGGTGGTTAACATCACGAAAGGTGGACCCGGCAATGCAACCATGTCGATTTCCCAATATATTTATAACCTTTCTTTTGAATACACCCCTGACTTTGGATACGCTGCAACCGTCTCCTACTCGATTGTTGTAATGGTACTCATTCTGACGCTAATTCAGAACAAAGTAGGAGGAGACAAGAGATAATGAAAACTAAACGCATGTTTACTTACCTTTTTCTAATCATCGCTGCGCTGATCTCTATCTTTCCATTTATCTGGATGGTTATTAGTGCCACGAATCAGTCGGTTGATGTAACTAAAGGGACATTACTGCCAGGTGCGCATCTCTTTAAAAATATTGACAATCTGTTCAATTCCGTGGATATGTGGCAAGCCCTTTGGAACTCCGCAAAAATCTCAGTGGTGACTACTGTGCTTTCATTGCTGGTTGCATCGGCGGCTGGATATGGTTTTGAAATGTACCGCAGCCGGAGTAAAGACATCGTATTTAATATTTTGCTAGCTTCAATGATGATTCCATTTGCGGCGATCATGGTACCTCTATTTCAAATGTTCGCCAAAGTATCAAGCGTTGTCCCATTTCTTGGCATTGATACAGCAGCAGCAGTTATTCTGCCAACATTTACAACAGCATTCCTAATTTTCTTTTTCCGTCAAAACACAAAAATGTTTCCTAAGGAAATGATGGAGGCCGGTCGCATCGATGGCTTATCTGAATTCGGTTTATTCTTCCGCATTTATATGCCGACGATGAAATCAACTTACGCTGCCGCTGCGATTATCACATTCTTAAACAGCTGGAACAATTATCTGTGGCCGCTGATCGTATTGCAATCGCAAGAAAATATGACCGTGCCACTCTTAATCTCAAATCTTGGATCGGGTTATGCGCCTGACTATGGTCTGATTATGTCCGCGATTGTCATTACGACGCTGCCGACTGCACTTGTATTCTTCATGATGCAAAAACAATTTGTGGCTGGAATGACGGGTTCAGTTAAATAAGTTAGCGATCATTTTACAGCAGAAGGAGGAAAATTTAGATGAAGCAGCAGGTTGAACAGGGCGTCGCTCCATGTCTGGAATGGTTGTCAGACCCTTCCATTTATGCAGTAGGCAGAACACACGCGCACTCCGATCATCGGTATTACGAGACGGAACTTGAAGCTGAAGGACTCGGAGAAATGCATTGGCGCTATAGCCTGAACGGAAGCTGGAAATTTAGCTATGCTCACAATGCTATGGAACGACAGGCGCATTTTTATAAGGAGAACGTGTCCTGTAGAGGATGGGATGATATTGAGGTTCCTGGGCATATCCAGCTTCAGGGCTTTGGGCAGCCTCAGTACGTGAATACGATGTATCCATGGGATGGTCATGAGCATCTTAGACCTCCGATGATATCTGAAGATCACAATCCAGTAGGCAGCTATGTGAAATATTTTGAAGTGCCTGCGGGCTGGGAGCAACGTCCAGTGTATATCTCTTTTCAGGGAGTTGAATCTGCTTTTTATATCTGGCTAAATGGGGAATTTATTGGCTATAGCGAGGATAGCTTTACGCCTAGTGAATTTGATCTGACACCGTACTTGACGGCAGGTGAGAATAAGCTTGCGGTTGAGGTGTATCAGCGCAGTACTGGAAGTTGGTTGGAGGATCAGGATTTCTGGCGCTTTTCCGGAATTTTTCGTGACGTGTATCTATACACTGTGCCGAATGTTCATGTGCGGGATCTCCACGTTCAAACTGATCTGGATGAGAATTTTGAGCAGGGAACGCTGATAGCTGATTTGCAGATGATGGGTGGGCCAGCTTCGAAAGTTCTTTTAGAGCTTAAGGATAAAGCAGGAAATCTTGTAGTTCGTGGTGAGACAGGTGTTTCAGGTGATAGTGTTTCGCTGATGCTTGAAGCATCAAAGGTTCATCTGTGGAGTGCAGAAGATCCCCATTTGTATACCCTTTACGTATCTGTCTTCAACTTATCTGGGGATCTTGTAGAAGTCGTGCCGCAAAAGGTTGGTTTTCGAAAATTCGAGATGATAGATAAGATTATGCATCTAAATGGTAAACGTATTGTATTCAAAGGTGTCAACCGGCACGAGTTTAATTCCCGTTTCGGTCGCAGCATTACGAAAGAAGATATGTTATGGGATATAAAGACTTTGAAACAGGCGAATATCAACGCTGTACGGACGTCGCACTATCCAAATGAAACACTCTGGTACGAACTGTGTGATGAATACGGTGTGTATGTTATTGACGAGATGAATTTAGAGTCGCATGGATCATGGCAAAAAATGGGCATTGTAGAACCGTCTTGGAACATACCGGGCAGTAAGCCTGAATGGCAGGATATCGTAATGGATCGTGCGATTTCCATGGTGGAGAGAGATAAGAACCATCCATCGATTCTGATTTGGTCCTGTGGCAACGAGTCTTTTGCCGGAGAAGTCATCCGGAATGTAGCGAATTATTTTCGAGAGAAGGACACTACGCGGTTGGTTCATTACGAAGGGGTGTTCCATAACCGGGATTATGATGATGCAAGTGATATGGAAAGCAGGATGTATGCGAAAGCAGCAGATATTGAAATGTATTTAAAAGATAATCCATTAAAGCCATATATTAGCTGTGAGTACATGCATGCGATGGGTAATTCTGTCGGAGGATTGCATAAATACACAGAGCTAGAGCAGAAGTATCCAATGTACCAGGGTGGATTTATCTGGGACTTCATGGATCAGGTTATTGTAAAAAATGATCGATATGGCAAGCCCTACATGGCTTATGGTGGAGACTTTGATGACCGCTCAACCGATTATAACTTCTCCGGAAACGGAATTGTGTATGCGGATCGGAGATGGTCTCCGAAAATGCAAGAAGTGAAATTTCTGTATCAGAACGTCAAACTGTCCCCGGATTGCCACGGCGTTACCATCAGAAATGAGAATTTATTTGTTAACTTGGATGCGTATAAATTGAACTATTGTCTGAATTATGAGGGCAGGGAATTCCATCATGGTATTGTATACGTCCAGGTGAAACCCGGAGAAGAAAGTTATGTAGAACTTGATTTACCAGAGACTAATCAGTCTGGTGAGTATAGTTTAGATGTTTCTCTCGTGCTCAAGGAAGATTCATTATGGGCGAACGCTGGTTATGAAATCGCTTTTGGACAGCATGTTTTTCAAGTGGAGAGCACATTGACTGATATGAACTCCATCCATCCTAAGGTAACTCCTGCCCTGAATGATTTTCGCGTAGTTGAAGGGGATGTAAATATTGGCGTTCACGGTCGTGACTTCTCCGTAATGTTCTCGAAGCAGGCTGGTACATTAATCTCCGTTAAATATTCAGGAAGAGAAATGATCTCTTCGCCGCCGGCACCGCTCTTCTGGAGAGCGATGACAGATAACGACAAGGGTGCGGGAATGCATTTCGACTCTTCCGCTTGGTATGCAGCAAGTTTGAGCCGAAGAACTTTAAGCTTCGAGCTTATGGAAGAAGAAGACCAAGCGACTGTGACCTATGTATATAAACTGAGTGTGTCAGAGGGAGTGCGAGTAAGTGTGACATACACGGTGTTCTCCGATGGGAGCATAAAGGTGAAATCAAGCTACTATGGAGAGCCGGGTTTACCGAAGTTTCCCCTCTTTGCTTTAACCTTTAAGGTACCAGCGGATTATTACCAGCTGAATTGGTATGCGAATGGACCAGAAGAAAATTATATTGACCGTTCCTTTGGCGCGAGATTGTGTCGCTTTCAGAATCATGCGGTGGACAATGTATCGTCCTATTTGGTACCGCAGGAATCGGGCAACCGTACAGGTGTACGCGAAGTATCGATAACCAACGATCTTGGTCAAGGGATTATAATATCCTCACCAGTCTCAGCCCCTGTTGAAGCCAACATATCGCCATATTCGGCAATGGAGCTGGAGAGTGCTACGCATCAATATGAGCTGCCGAACATTCATCATACCGTTGTTACGATTGCCGGTCGGCAAATGGGCGTTGGCGGTGATGACAGCTGGGGAGCGCCAGTTCTTGATGAATATCTAATTGATCCATCAAAAGATTTGGATTTTGAATTTACAATTCGTAGAGCATAATTAGAGACGGATAGCAGTTGCCTCAATGGATAACAGTTGCCTGGTTCGGTAATATCACTGGCGGTTGGAACAATAAGGTCAAAGATGCAATGATGAGACAACAAAAAGTAATATTGGTAAAAGGAGAGCATAGAGCAGAAGCTCAATTGCGCACTACATTTACCGATCAAGCTAGCATCTCAGGTTACGCTAGCCAAGCAGTAACAGAAGCAGCAGCCAAAGGAATTATCAAAGGTAAAACAGAAACAACATTTGCTCCGCAAGATGCAGCAACACGTGCTGAGGCAGCGGTGATGATTAAACAAATTTTACAATGCTTGAAGTTTATGAACTAAATGATTCAGCGGGATGCTCGGTTCAAACGCTAAGTTTGAGCTGAGCGTCTTTTTTGCTTTGTTGGAACATTTTTCCGATATTAATTAGTCAAAGGTAAAGTGAGAATGAATTCAGTTCCTTCTCCTGATTTACTTCGTACAGTTACATCACCGTTCATCGAACGGATGAATTGATAAGAAAGGGTAAGTCCTAATCCTGTTCCTTTGCTTTTAGTTGAAAAATAAATGATTCCAAGTCGCTCCATCTGCTCGTTGCTCATCCCGACTCCATCATCAATGATTGTTATTTTTGCATATTCGGATTGACGTTCGATACGAATGTTTACATTACCTGTTGCGAGAACAGCGCAAGCTTCAATCGCGTTTTTTATAAAATTAATGAACAGTTGTTTGATTTCAGTAGGATTTGCAGAGATATATAGTTTATCCTCCAAATGTTGCATTTCCAAAGAGACGTTATTCATATTGGCGTACGGGGTCATGATCTCTACAATCGAGTTGATCTGCTGCACAAGTTCAATTTTCTCTACCACTGCATGATTTGGTTTAGCTATCGAAAGATACTCAGAAAGAATAACCTCAGTCCGCTTTATTTCTTCAAGACAAATAGCAATATATTTCTGACTCTTTTCTCTGGTGATAGAATCGTCCTTTAATAATTTCAAGAAACCCATAACGGCTGTAAGTGGATTACGGACTTCATGGGCTAGTGAAGCGGCTACATGAGCAATCGTTTCAGATTTTTCACTTTGTAGATACCTCAAATACAATTCCTTATCAGATACTGCTTTATTAAAAAGAGAAATCAATATCCAAATTCCAAGGAAATTTAGTACTGGCATCACCAGGACGTTAAACTTTAAATGCTGAATCGAATATTGATATTCCGTTACAAACATCGTAGCTATAGGAATGACGGAAAAGCTAAAACCTGCAACGAATGTAATAAGTTTTCGGTATTCAGAACGGCGACGGTATACGTTGGATAAAAGCGCAGATAAGCTAAAGGTGATGGAAAGAATAATGATCGCTGAAAATAGTCCCTGCCCACCTATAAGCAGGCGATAGGTTAAAAATTCAACGAGAAGAAAAACTCCAGTAGTCATACCACCATACACCATTCCGAAAAACATGATCACATAACGAATGTCGAATATAATTCCATCCTCCACAGTAAATGGAAATGACATCGACATGAAAAGACAAATCATACAGGTTATGGTAATAAATTGCCTTGAATAATTTTCAGCTTTGTCACGATAGTAGATGGTATAAAGGACAAAGGGGGTTAGGGCAAACAGTAATTGTAACAAAAAATCCTTTATATACAGCATCTTAGCTCTCCCACCAGTTTAAAAAGAATTTGATATATTGTTATTCGTTGTAAGTAAGAATTCCTCCTCCTGAAAATGGATAGAGATAAGAAGAATAGGGAAGATCTTTTTATGATAGGTTGCTTTCTAATAAAATCTCCAATTGTGCTTCCATAACATGAGGTGGATAAGGCATTTCGTTAGTAAACCACCATTCTACGATCCCTACATACGCTGGTGCAATAAACTGAACTATAACGTCTTCGTATAATCCCCGTTTTTTCCCCGCTGCCATATCCCATTCATTCTTGATATCCTCGATGACAAATTCAAGAAACCGACTCCGAAAGAAAGGGGCTCCTTTACTAGATAACATGGCAGAAAAAAATAAATAATTTTCTTCAAAGTATTCGAACCAGGTCAAATTTCTATGTGCAGCACTAATTTCCGAATCTGATTCACAGGATTCTCGAAGTTCTTGGATATGTTCCTCGATTAGCTTATCTAATAAATCATACTTATCCTGATAATGAAGATAGATCGTTCTGCGGCTAACATCGGCTCGGTCCGAAATATCCTTCAATGTGATGTGATCGAAACTTTTATCAGACATCAGTTCAATCATTGCTTTTTTTATTGCTGCTTGTGATTTAAGAATTCTTCTATCGACCTTTGCCAAGTGGAATCACCAAACTTTCCTTCAGATAATAAACAGATTCAAGCCACGTGTGAATTAATATACGAATTATTAATATTTGATAATTGAAGAAATTCGAGCATTCTTTAATAATACACATTAGAGCAATAATGCATCAATGTTTACTATCCGGTGTAAAACAAATTTTCGATACTGAAGGGGTTCATATGGCAAAACAAAATCAATGGTATCTATTTATCCTAGTCATAGGAGTCTTCGGCATTCTGACAACTGAAATGGGGGTAATAGGGATATTACCGCTAATAGCCGAAAACTACCATGTCACGGTCTCCAAAGCAGGGCTGTTAGTTAGTCTCTTTGCACTTGCTGTTTCTATCGCTGGTCCCACGATGCCTTTGTTATTCTCAGGTCTAAATCGTAAAAAAGTTATGTTACTTGTACTCGGTATTTTTATACTTGGCAATATCATTTCCATGTTCACATCAAACTTTACTGTGTTGCTCATGGCCCGAGTGCTGCCAGCCTTTTTTCATCCAGTGTATTGTTCATTGGCTTTGACAATAGCTGCTACATCGGTCAGTAAGGAAGAGGCTCCAAAGGCTGTTTCTAAAGTAATGTTAGGCGTGACAGGAGGGATGGTCCTCGGCGTACCGATCACTAACTATATTGCTACCGAAGGCACGGTAGAGTTGGCGATGTTATTCTTTGCTATTGTAAACGCTCTGGCATTCATAGCTACGCTACTATTCGTACCTTCTATGCCGATTAAGGAGAGGCTTACTTACGGATCTCAATTAAGTGTATTAAAAAAGCCAATTGCTTGGCTTGCTATTGTTGCGGTCGTATTTATAGGGTCAGCGAGTGCTAGTGTAAATAGTTACATTGCGGAGTATCTTGAGTCCGTAACACATATTTCGGGGAAAACATTAAGCTTGGTGTTATTACTATATGGTTTGGCCAGCTTGGTTGGAAACATCGCAGGAGGAAGGTTGCTCTCAAAAAATGCGATAAAAACTGTAATATTATTCCCTTTTATATTAGGTATCATTTATCTCTTATCATTCTTAACGGGTGCTTTCACAGGACCTATGATCATAACAGTTTTATTATGGGGTTTATTCTATGCAATAGGAAACTTGATCAGTCAACATTGGATTTCATCTGCGGTTCCAGAGGCTCCTGATTTTGCTAATGGATTGTTTCTATCTTGCTGTAATTTAGGAATAACCATTGGTACAGCTATAGGTGGAATGTTCATATCTGGAATGGGTACACAATATATCGTTTTAGGTGGGGTGTTATTTTTGGTATTGAGTTTATTCCCTATTCTTCTGAGGATCTTCTTTTTTAGTGCAGCAAAAAAACAGTTATTGTAGTCATATTAATGAAAAAACGCATCGAGTTGTTAGACCCGAAGCGTTTATCTCTTATATTAATCAACCGCACGCAGTTCGCAATGAAATTATGTCTTATTGATTTTCAATCTTAGATATCCCACCACTGGTCAGATTCACTCTGATATCAATCTTTTCGATGCTGCTTGAATCGAGCGGTAAGATTCCCTTAACATTCAGTTTGTTCCATTCCACTGGAAGGTTACGATAGAATATGCCTGAGAGTCCATATACATCGGCATTTATTTCTAAACCTTTCAAGTAAGTTTCCCTAATCTGATCATCAATTACTTTTATGGCTTTCAGTTCAAGATCATTTCGATTAAGGTTTGCGCTCAACTCCGGAAGTGTGCCCTGCATAGACACTTTAATAACGAAGACAGGTTTGCCATGCTTCATCTTTGGACGAATAGAGAATTTAACTTTATTCATGACGATCACAGCTAGTACTTTTTTGTCATCTTTGATTATCACTGGCGTTCTTTGTGTCTTTTTTTCCAGCCATCGAACCCCTAAAATATCTTTAGACTTCAAGCATCCACGGAATTGCTCATTTTGCAGAAAACAGATTCCTGACATGCTAATATTGGGAGAAGGCACTTTGTTATTGGTCCAGTCTGGCGCAATTTTAAGATAAGGCAATAGTACCGTTTCGGCGTTCTCTCTCCATTTCCATATAAATTTGTACAGATATAGCGGAGCGATAATCGAGTTCTGTTCATAGGTTCGCATGGGACTGTTAAGTTGTGAGTAAATCACCGATAGATCAGCGATCGAAGGGGTATTCAGCACATCTTCCATGGGTTCGCTGGTCGCCATAGTCCAAACGGTGTAACGAAATTCATAATATCGATCCCAAACATCCAAGACTTGATTAACAACATTGCCCTTCTTTAGCGCTGCTTCACTAAATACGATCGTTTTCACATTGCTCCAGACAATTCTTTGTGGACTAGTAGCATATAAATTGAATATCGCATTATCAAACGAATCACCATCGGCTTTTCCAATGAAAGTTTTTTGTTCCTGGCTCTGACCCGCCTCTTTCTTCGCAATACCACTAAAGTTAACCATTTGAATATAAACAACGACTTTGTTATCTACATAATCGACTCCTAATGTATTCACATAGATCATATGCTCAATTTCTTTTGATCCCCAACAACCTGTAAGCAGCGTGGAGAGCAGAGCGGTAATAAGTATGCATCGGATCAATTTCATGATCGATCTCGTCCTTTAGTTCCCGTATTGTCTGTAAATTTCCCTTTTCCCCACGGCATTCTGAAAATAACTTTATAAAAATCCTTCAAGTGAGGCGGGGATAAAGGGGATAGATAGTAGGTGCCGAAAGAACGTAAATTGACCATAAAGAGCACCAGCGCAAGCAGACATGTCATTGTACCAAACAATCCTAGAAACCCACTGATAAAGAGTACAATAATTCGAAGCAAGCTAACGACGCTAACTAATGACTGGTTCACCAATGTAAAGGTAGCTAATACTGAAATGGCTATAACCACAATTGTACCTGGGCCTGCAATGCCGGCACTAATGGCTGCCTGACCGATAATTAAACCTCCAACTACCGATAAGGTCTGGCCATAAGCGGTAGGTAATCTCATCCCGGCTTCTCGAAAAATCTCAAATAAAATGAGCATCACAATTGCTTCCAGAGGAGCCGGAAGAGGTACGCCTTGTCTCGAATTCACTAATGTTGCTAGCAGTGTAAAGGGAATTTGATCTTGGTGAAACGTAGTAAGCGCAATCCAAAAGCCCGGTAAAAACAGGGAAAGCATCACACCTAGGACTCTTAATAACCTAGTAAAAGCAACAAAGATATTTACCATATGTGCATCTTCCGAAGTATTCAATAAGAAGCTAAAGCTCACTGGCGCAATAATTACAGTAGGTGAACCATTCGTTAACAGCACGAATTTTCCATGAAGAATTGAATTCGCTGCATAGTCAGGTCTGCCCGTATATGAGAATAATGGAAAGAATGAAAATCTAGTCAAACTTTCTTCAAGCTGGGTACTACTCACCAATCCTTGGATTTGAATGCTGTTTAGTTTTGACTTGATTTCATTAAGTACATGAGGCTTAATCGTTTCCTTGAGATATAAAAGATGAACTTCAGTCGAGGTTTGGGTTCCAATCGTGAATTCTTCAACCGCTAATAATTCGGTCTTGAGCCTTTTTCGAATAAGGGCAATATTGGTAAATGATTCTTCCGTAAAGCCATCCTTAGGCCCCCGTGTGGACACTTCCGTATTTGGTTCCTCAGGTTGTCGTTTAGGAGGATCAGCTAATTTCACGAGATAACTTTGATTTGATGGCGTAAATAGAAGGAAAAGATCACCACTCAGCACAGTGTCAATCATTGAATTTTCAATTTCAATTTCACTTGATGGAAGGGTGGTCATGTGAAACGGAACCTTTTGCATGAGATCGAGTTCATGGGATGTGAGGATAGATTCCGGAATCTTTTTTAATTCGGGTATGATGTATTCTTCTACTTTGATTTCGTCGCACAACCCCTGGCAATAAACCAGTTGAACGGCATTGTCAGAGTCAGACAAAGAGAGAGTCAGTCTCTTAATGTCTGAGCTTGAACCAAATATTCGTGAGAACATATTCTCGAACGTATTTAACTCCTTTTGCTCAGGCTCTTTCATGATGTTATTTTCCCCTTTCGTTGAGCCAAGCTAATCAGCCCTGCAATAATTACAGAAAAAGCGAGTACGCCCCATAAAGAAAAGGGAAGTACATAATGAGCTAACATGCTCAGAAAAAATTGATCACTAAAAGGTATGGCTGTGAACACTACAATAGCTAAAGAAATGCTCCCAAGAACCAACATTTTCACTTTTTTACTTTGAATTTGGAGTATATCGAGAATAAGGAACATGGTTAAGGAAATTCTCAGAAAAGCACCACTGAACCATTGATAAACGCTAAAAAAGTCCAGATGCTCAATATATCGTCCAATCGTCAGTAATCTCCATTCTTCATACGCGGGAAATCTGAGTTTATCAGCCTCATCCGGACCGAATTCAACAATTGCACCAATAATCGGTCCCATCGTTAGGCCTAAGATAAGCAGGATCATGATCATAAACGATAGATATGACAATCGTGATTTGATGTGGTGTTGCATAAAGAAAAGCATGATGACCTCAACAAAACCTGCGCCTACGTACACTGTCCCATTCCAAACGGGCTGCATACCGTGCTCAAGCATCGGCCTTAACAAGGAATAATCTTTATGCGTTGTGTTAGAGATCATTATAAAAAAACCTAATATCACAACAAAAGGCAACAAAATACCAGCGGTGTTAGCGAGAGAGTGAATACCTAAATATGCATTTATTACGGAAATTAAAAGCAATATGAAAGTAAGGACCAGTATAGGTGTCTCTGGAGAGAAGGTTAAATGCACCCAGTAGACAGTGTCCCTAGTTGTAAGCATGCATAAGAGAAACAAATATACACAAGCGAATACCGAAAGAATATGGCTCACGATAGGAGGGTAAGCTTTTGCCAGCCAAGCGAAAAGATGTTGCTTTTTGATTTTGGTAGTACTAATGTGCAGGATAAAGATCCAAACTAGCGCACATGCCCCAGCAAGCAGCACTGAGATCCATGCGTCACGTTTTGCCGCGTCCAATAGGATGGGGATGATAATGACATGATTTAGAAGGCCTGTGCTCAGCATAATAATCATAATGGCTTGAATAAACGTAATATTTGTTTTGATTTTCCTCATCCTCCTAAATAAACCGGAACCGTCTACCTTATAATGCCATTCTTGGAGGTGATTTATTCTGGGAAGTTGAGTAGGGGGAAACGTAAAGAGCCGTGCGGACATCCGCACGACTCAGAGTATTTTTATTTATTACTCCATAAGGCAACACGATCCTGCACGTATTTGGTGTAACCTTTCTCCATTTTTTCTACGCCGGCTTTCTCCAAAGCTGCCATGTAGTCATCCCAGATTTTATCGAAATCTGCTGGTTTGGCAAGAATGGCTTCCGGAATACGTTTCCATGTAATATCTCTCATTTTGTTGCCTAGAATGGTGACCTCATCTTCACCTGGAATCGCGATATTCCATGCTGCACCATAGGCTTTTTCAATGAATTCTTCTTCTTTCGGAAATAGATCCTTCCAAGTTGTTGCCTTGTAGGCGGCTAAAGTTTCTTTCTCGATATCGCTATACCCAAGTACAAGTTGTTCGGGGAAGTTTTTAGTGTAATAATTGCCACTTGCATCCTTAGCGCCGTCTCCGTAATGAACCATCATATTCCAGTAGAAGCCGATTCCGGTTTCCTTAGTGAAGGCTGTATTGTCATTGTTGATACGTTCTTGTACATCTGCTGGAACGACCCGTTTGCCGTTCTCCACCACATAATGCTTACCTTCAATTCCCCAATTGTTCAAGATTTGTCCTTCGTCAGAAGCGAGGAAATCAAGGAACTTAATTGTACGAATCGGGTCTGGGTTTGTGCTGGAGATCGAGATGCCATAGCCACCCATGAAGCCGGTAGGCCAGAAGCTAGTTTCCTTGTATTCTTTCGTTAAAGTTACCGGATAATGACCGTAAGTTTGTTCGAACTTGCCTGCCGTCTTCAACGCCTGCTGAGCATCATTATAGTCCCAATCCTGGTCAATCAAACCTAGAACCCGTCCAGTGGCTACTTTAGCTTTGTATTGGTCATACTTTTGCACAAAGCTCTCTTTATCGAGCAATCCGATGTCATTCATATGATTCAGCCAGCGGAAGTACTCTTTCTCCTCCGGACGACGGAAGTGGTAAATCGCCTCATGGGTTTCTTGATCAACATAATATTCTCCGTCATCAGAACCACCTGATGTAGCAACAGCAGGGTTAGTGACAGAAATATACATATGCCAATCATCTGCGTTCAGGGAGACTCCAATGTTCTTATTGCCGTTTTCATCAGTTGGATGCTTCTCCAGATAGGCTTTAATTACATTCTCATAATCGGTGACTGTTCTGATTTCAGGGTATCCGGCTTCCTTCAAGACACGATGTTGAAGCTCAAAACCGCCGCCAGCCACAAATTTCTTCTCATCAACTGCCGCCCAGGTCGGAATGGCATAAATGGATTGGTCTTCATTCGTATATTTTGCCCGAGCAAGGTTGTCGCCGAGTACACGTTTAATATTAGGTGCATACTTGTCGATGAATTCGGTTAGATCGATGACTGCTCCAGCGTCTACAAGTTTACCGATATCCGCTTTGGCGGAGATAATATCCGGATAATCACCACCAGCAGCGATCAATGCGATTTTTTGTTGTGGATCACCTACCGCAAATTCAGCATCGAGTGTGACGCCTGTTTTCTCTGTAATCACTTTACTGATGTCGTCTTTCATATTGTTCCAGTTCGGATTTGGATCTTCTGCGAAGAAGGAGAGTGTCAGCGGGCTTAAATCTTCGGCTTGTGCAGTTGCTTCCGCGGTAGCTTCTGCAGTGGCACTGACTTCATTTTTAGATTTATTTTCTGCGTTGTTATCTGCTGTTTTGTTACTTGATCCGCTACAACCTGCCAGTACACTGATCAGTAAAGTCATGACCATCCATATCACATGCGATTTTACTGTCTTTCTTGTCATGAATAGAAACCCTCCTTTTTTCTGGTCAAAAAATTATTGTGTATACAGGCTGAGCCTGCTGATACCATAAGCGTATTAGCTCTTTACTGAACCCAAAGTCATTCCTTTAACAAAGTAGCGCTGCAAAAACGGATAGACGATTAGAATAGGCACTGTGACTACGATCGTGATTGCCATTTTGACGGACTCCGGAGAAATTTGTGCCATAACCTCCGTCATATTGCGACCTCGGAAATTGTCCGCATTAGTTGTCGTACTCTGTATGACCTTCATAAGCTCGAATTGCAGGGTAGTCAACGCATCCTTGGAACCATTGTAGAGATAAGTATCCAGCCATGAATTCCATTGGCCAACGGCTAAAAAGAGAGCGATGGTTGCTAGCGCAGGTTTGGTCAACGGAAGAATAACCCGCCAATAAATTGTGAAGTCATTAGCCCCATCCAGCTTAGCGGATTCCTGCAACGCATAGGGCAAGCCATCGATAAAGGAACGGATAACAAATACATTAAATGCACTGACAAGACCGGGGAGGACATACACACTAAAGGTTCCTATCATATGAAGATCCTTGATTAAGATGTAACCAGGGATGAGACCCCCAGAGACATACATTGTAAGCGCGAGAAATGTAGAGACGAACTTTCGGGCTTGAAAGTCTACCCGACTCAGAGTGAAAGCTAACATGGATGCACTGACCAACCCAAGAATCGTGCCAATCACCGTACGCAAAATCGAGATTTTGAGTCCGGTCATCAGACCAGAATACGCAAAGATCGTCTCATAGTTCTTAAAAGTGAAGACGCGAGGATAGATCGTGATTCCACCCTTAATGCTATCTGTGGAGTCATTAAAGGAAATGGCCAACACATTCAGAAAAGGATATAGCGTAACTATGGTCACTACAGTGATCGCTATATAGACTACCAGATCGAAGATACGGTCCGACCATGATACGGTGGCCAGTTTTTTACTTAGCATAAGGGCCTCCTATATGATGCTTTCCTTTGTTATTTTTTTGAATATCCCGTTGGCGACAAACAGCAGAATCACGCTCACTACAGAATTAAAGATATTAATGGCCGTACCGAAGGAGAATCGACCCATGCCCAGACCATAGTTCAGCGCGTACAAATCCAGTGTCTGAGAATAATCGCGCACCAGGTTGTTACCGAGCAGGAACTGCTTCTCGAACCCAATACTAATTAAATGCCCGATGGAAATGATGAGCAAAATAATGATCGTTGTCTGGATACCTGGAAGTGTAATGTTTCGCACTTGCTGCAAGCGACTTGCACCATCTACCCGCGCTGCTTCATAAAGCTCTGGACCAATGCCTGAGATGGCTGCAAGATAAATGATGGTGTTCCATCCGGTTTCCTTCCAAACGTCCGAAGCCGTGACGATTCCCCAGAATAAATGACCTTTAGCCATAAATTGAATAGGCTCACTGATTAGATGAAGACCCAGCAGTAGGTCGTTTACCGCACCGTTATCGGTAGAGAGCATTTTGGTAATAATCCCGGCAGCCACCACCCATGATACGAAGTGGGGGAGATACGAGACCGTCTGCACAAACCGTTTTAGAAACTGTAGTCGCAACTCGTTCAGAAGGATGGCAAAGAGGATGGGAATGATGAATCCGGCCAATAGGCCCATGATGCTCATTGCGAGCGTATTGCGAAGTGCATTGAAGAATTGATCATCCTGAATAAGCTCTCTGAAGTACTGTAAGCCGACCCATTTTTGCTCGAAAAAGGATTTCCCGGGCTTGTATTTCTGAAAAGCCATTGTCCATCCCCATAAAGGCAAATAATTGAATACAAATGCCCAGAGTACAAATGGAAAGGCCATCATATAGAGGTATTTTTGCTGTAAAAAAGTTGGCCAAAAGCGTGAGGTTGACTTCTTCGGCTCAGATTGAGCTTTTGAGGTAATCGCTTTCATTTGTGTCCCTCCTTCGATATGCCATAATCATAATCTATAGAAAGTGTAGGAAACACCCGAATATTTCATATAAAAAACAGGGGGGAATCCGTCATTTTCGTAAGCGTTTTCTGAAAAAGTAAAATTAAATCAAGTTCTTTCTGCGGTAGTCTGAGGGAGAGATACCTTCAAGCTTTTTAAATTTTTCACGGAAATAATCCACATCGCTGAAGCCAACTTCGTTTGCGGCCTGATGGATTTTGTAGCCTTGAATTAATAGCTCCTTGGCCTTTTCCATGCGGACTTTATCCAGATAACTGTTAAAGGAATACCCCGTGCTGTTCTTAAAAAGCTTCCCCAAATAAGCGCTACTGTAACTGAATACATCCGCAAGCGTATCAAGCTTAAGATTCTCATTATAATGCCGATGGATGAGGTCCAGCATTCGCTTTAGGAAGACCTCCATATCGTCACGGGCAATATCTTTTGCATAATGCTCCAGAAGAGTGGTGGTATACCGTTGCAATTGAGGCAGAGAGGTATGTTTATATATTTGTTCAATTTGCTCATCCATGTCGTTGTGGAGAGGACTCTGCTCCTTATATTGAAGAGAGAGTTTATTTAGTAGATGAGAGACAATACGCACATAACGCGATTTCACGCTCATCTCGGAATAATCGGCGGTAATCATAAGCTCTCCAGCTTCTTGAATCAGGGTAAAGAGTAACGCACTGCTGCCAGTATCCATACAAAAAAATATTCGTTCCACAACGGACTCCAGCCTGTTCTCTATTTCCTCTGGACTAACTATCAGCTCTTTCTTTATTTTTATGGAATCCGGTCCAATCATCTCCGGTTCATCGTAGAAAAAATGCTCCTTCATCCTTGTAAGAGCAGATTGGTGGGAGACCGAGATATCCTCTAAGTTGTTCACCATATCACCTGCAGCGATGATACATTCAAGTCCATGTTCAAATACTACTTCCTGTATATTTTGAACCATTAATTTACGTACAAGCTCTTTCTGAAATGAGGGCTGCAGCAAAACTCCCAAATAAGAATCTAGCAACAATACTATGCCCCAGTCATGTTCTTCAAAACTATTTGTAAGTCTTGTCTTTATGACCGTTGAAGGTCCGTGGTCTGAATTGTCCTGAAGTAGCAGCCGAATTAGGACCACCTGATAGGAATCCCAAAGGAGTCCTGCTTCGCGTACGGTTGCCTCCAATATGGGTAAAGTCTGCATGCTTCGATCCAATAGCAAGGATTGAACCAGCATTTCCCGGCTCCATTCCTTAACTGCAGCCTGTTTCTTATGATGGGTTATACGTGCATGCAGCTCAATGGACAGATTTTCTAAGTATGACTGCAATTCAGCTTCATCCACCGGCTTGAGCAAATAGTTATCAATTCCAAAAAACATCGCACGCTTGGCATAGCTGAAATCAGCATAGCCACTGAGGATAATGATATGCATTTCAGGATCGAGAGCTCTCAGCTCTTCAACAAGCTCTAGACCATCTCTACCGGGCATACGGATATCTACGATCATTAAATCAGGGGAGTAAAGGTCATATTTATGCTTTGCCTCTAAGGCGTTCGCTGCGGAATCAACGACCTGATATCCAAGACTCTCCCAGTCTAGCAAAGCAACAAGTCCTTCACGAATCGCCTGCTCATCATCGACAATCAACACGCTATACATATGAATCACTCCTTAATGGGATTGCAAAGCTGATTTGCGTTCCAAATCCGATTTGACTTGTTAAAGTTAGCCCAAATTGCGGGCCGTAGGTCAGCTGGAGCCGTAAATGAATATTGCGAATCCCAATACTATTAGTTTCATAGTCATCATTATGATCTAGCATTTTGATAATTTCTTGTATTCGCGCTTTTGAGATACCGGCTCCATTGTCAGATACCTGAACCTTTAAATAATGGTCTTCTAAGCGGATTTCTACACGGATCATGCCGCCATCTATTCGATTCTCAAGTCCGTGGATGACACAATTCTCTACCAGAGGTTGAATAATCAAAGGAGGGATTTGTAAAGGGTTCGCCCTTGGGTCCACATGAAGCTCATACGTGAGTCTGTCATCATAACGGAATTTTTGGATGACTAGATAACAGCTTACGGTTTCAAGCTCACTTTGCAGACTGATCATCCCATTGCCAACCTCAAGGTTTTTACGCATCATTTTCCCAAGCAGTCGAACGACTTGAGAAATATCCGCTTGTCCCCTGACAAGGGTTTTCATTCGGATTGATTCAAGGGCATTGAAGAGAAAGTGGGGGTTGATCTGGCTGGCCATCATCTTGAATTTAATCTCATTTTGCTTAAGCTGGATCGCATTTTTCTGACGGTTGGATTCTTGAACCTCACTCATTAGTTCTTTAATGTTCCTTACCATATGATTAAATTGTCTGGCGAGCTGACCAATTTCATCCTTGCCGTCAATAACAAGCGTGGCTTCTAAATTACCCGAAGCGACCTTCGAAATATGCTTGCTAAGATGCAGTATCCTTCCAGTGAGTAGTCGGGAGACATAATAAATTAAGAGAATAGCCATAAACAATGCCGAAAGAACTACAATTGAAGCAAGGAAAATAATTTGGTTGGGCTCATCGACAATGCTTGCAACAGAAAAAATAGAGATGATACGCAGGCTGTTCGAGCTTCCGCCTGGCTGCCAGTGATCGATTACCATTTTGAATGGTTTACCGTCAATGGTTACATTGTGGGGACCTTGACCTGTAGCAGATAAGGTTATAAGGTCAATGTTCGTCAGTGATTTATCTTGTGTATCTACCCGATTGGAGGCGACAATATTGTCGTTCTCATCCATAATAAGTGTTTCAAAGGATTCCTGATTAAGGATAGCATTGAGCTTATTCGTATTTACATTCACAACTAGAACCCCAGTGGTTCTCTCCTTAAAAAAATTGACCTTTCGGATTAAACTTAGATAATAACGTCCATTACGGTTATCCCGTATATAATTCCAGCACACCAGTCCCCTTTGATTGAGCGCAGTTTGGTACCATTGCTCTTGTGTAACATTCTCGCTCGTCTGTAGAAACTCCCAGTTGTCTAGAATCGTTGGATTATCAATATACAAGCGGATGCTGGAAACTTCGTTGTACAGTCGGACAAAATCACGGAAATCAGGATAATTCCAGTAAGCTTCCACGACATCATAGACAGATTCATAATGATGATTAGCTACCTCTTCAAGTCGGCTGTCATTTGATAGACGGTAAGCGATGTCGATCGGAACGTTAAGCATTTCGCCTGTCCGTTTCTTCACCCGATCCACGTTAGCGGTAATCTGTTCCAGCGCATTAGCCATTGCCATATTCCGTAGTTCAATAGTGAGGAACAGTCCTACAATTAAGACCGGAATAAGCACAACACAGCCAAATGACAGAAATAACTTCGTTCTGAGTTTAAGATTATTCACTAGGGTGATGATACGAGCATACACGAATAAGAGCCACCTCCAGCAACAGAATGTTAACGCTTACATAAAAGTATATCGTTAAACGAACTTCCATTATATGTGATCATTTAGGGATTTATTGTCTTCTATTATGGAGTTTTGAAATGGGGGGCTCTGTCCTCCCTTTTTGTAAGCAACTGCTTTATATCCCCATTTACAAATACAAAAGAACAATACTTTTTGGGGTAAAACCTTTAATTTGAACAGATAAAATGTAAGTAAGCTATGATAAACTTCTAATTGAAATCGCTTACAATTATATAAATGGAAGGATGTGGGATACCAAGATTTTCACCAAACAACAAAGTAAACCTCAGACGATTGCTTGTAATATTAGAGGTCAGTCAAGTAGTATGTAGTCAAAAAAATCTTAGGAGGTAGATTATGTTTAAGATGAATAAGAAAATCTTGACTGTATTCTTCGCAGCAACTATGAGCTTTAGCCTGTTCGCAGCAACCACAAATGCAGCGACAGATTATTGGCAAAATTGGACCGATGGTGGTGGAACAGTAAATGCTACCAATGGATCAGGTGGTAATTACAGTGTTACATGGTCAAATACCGGGAATTTTGTTGTTGGTAAAGGCTGGAATACCGGATCACCTACAAGAACAATAAACTACAATGCCGGCGTCTGGGCTCCGTCCGGTAATGGATATTTGACACTCTATGGATGGACGAGAAACTCACTCATAGAGTATTACGTTGTTGATAGCTGGGGCACTTATAGACCAACTGGAACATTTAAAGGCACCGTGACCAGTGATGGAGGCACCTATGATATTTATACCACTACGCGAACCAACGCACCTTCCATTGACGGCACTGCTACATTCACCCAGTTCTGGAGTGTAAGACAGTCGAAGAGAGCAACTGGAAGCAATGCCGCTATCACTTTTAGCAACCACGTTAATGCATGGAAGAATTATGGAATGAATTTGGGTAGTAGTTGGGCTTACCAAGTGTTAGCTACTGAGGGATATCAAAGTAGTGGGAGCTCTAACGTAACCGTGTGGTAACCAATAAACAGCAGGCTCTTAATCGATGAAAGTAATAAGGACTGCCGGTCTCACAACCGGCGGCCTTATTTATTCCAAAAGATTACTTACATACTACTAAGATCATCGTCACGACTTATTATTTTCCTATCCGTTCAAAGGAGATAAATCAATGAGAAAACTATTGAGCTTCCTATTCATAGCAACAGTAGTTGTTATCAGCGCTTGCTCACAAGAAAAGCCTGAAACGAGTAATGACAATGTATTTGTAGAGGGAGGTGAAACCTTATCCAACTTTTATATTGGTAAATATGAGGTAACTCAAAAAGAATGGATCGAGGTAATGGGAAGCAATCCTTCAGAATTCAAGGGCGACAATTTGCCGGTTGAAATGGTTAGCTGGTATGACGTTGTTGAGTACTGTAATAAGCGGAGTATAAAAGAGGCTTTAAAACCCTATTACAATATAGATAAGAATAAGAAAGACACAAATAATAAGAGCGATAATGATATTATAAAATGGACCGTAACGATCAATGTGGGAGCTAATGGTTATCGCTTACCGACAGAAGCAGAGTGGGAGTATGCTGCAGGTGGAGGTCAATTAAGCAAGAGTTACACATACAGTGGAAGCAATAATGCAGATGAGGTAGCTTGGTATTGGAAAAATGCTGGAGATAAATACTTAACGGGTGAATGGAACTGGCCTATCATTGAAAACAACAATAATAAAACAAAATCCGTCGGTGTCAAAAAGCCCAATGAGTTAGGACTTTATGATATGTCTGGAAATGTCAGGGAATGGTGTTGGAACTGGTACGGGGACATGGGAAGTGATATCGGTTCTTTCCGGGTTGTAAAGGGTGGTGGTTGGATCGGCAACATCACAAACAACGAGATATCTTTTCAGGGCAAGTTTGAGGCAAATGGCATGGGACCTGATCAAGGTTTTCGTGTGAGTCGTGGTGAGTAAACGGCGGGAAGGTTATTTTCTTTTAAGTTTGGACTCCATGACAGTGATTAAAATGTTCTTACCAATAAGCTGTTTCCGGTACTCAACCGGAAGCAGCTTATTTAATTTCGTGTATTTCCAACTACAAAAGATCTAAACTTTTCACGATATAAGCTTTAGTTTATGCATATGAAAAAATTGGGACAATGTTAGATTTTATTGTTTCCGCTTACATTTATAAATATGGAATAAAAAGGAGGTTGGTCAAACGGGTTGCACAGCATCTTAGTAAGACTAGTTGCAGTACAACCAAGAGGAGGAAAGCAAATGAGACCAAAGAGAATGCGTTTATTTAATGGAAAGATTTGAAGAGGTAAAGTTGCTAGGAGGGATGAAAAGATGATTAGAGCCAACGTAATAAAATGGACGGCCATTGCGTCGCTAGTCGTATTCTTATTTACAGGCTCACTGACGATGACTGGTGACAAGGCTCTCGCAGCCGATTGTTCGAACGGCTATGTAGCATTAACCTATGACGATGGTCCGAACCCTAACAACACTGTAACACTACTTAATGCACTACAACAAAACGGCTTGCGTGCAACGTTCTTCAACCTTGGACAGAATGCCCAAAATAATCCGTCCCTAGTAAACCAGCAGAAGGCAGCAGGCATGTGGATTGGGAATCATTCCTGGTCTCATCCGCATTTGACCCAACTGACCACCTCACAAATGTCATCAGAGGTTACAAACACGCAAACGACACTACAGTCTATAACGGGCACGGCTCCGAAGTTGTTTCGTCCGCCATATGGTGAGACTAACGCAACTTTAAAGTCCATTGAGGCCCAAAATGGTCTCACTGAAGTGTTATGGAACGTTGACTCCCAGGACTGGAATGGAGCCAGTACCGCTCAGATTTTAAATGCTGTAGGTACAATGCAAAATGGCGACGTGATCCTTATGCACGATCAGTACCAAACTACGGTTCAAGCGATTCCACAGATTGCACAGAATCTCAAGAACCGCGGTCTATGCTCTGGTATGATCTCGACGAGCACAGGCCGGGCAGTCGCACCTGATAGCGGAGGTACGACACCTACTCCAACACCAACGCCATCATCTACACCAAGTCCTGGCACAAGCACAAAGATTGAAGCTGAAAACATGACCAAAGGTGGTCAGTATACTGCCAATATAAGCTCACCGTTCTCCGGAGTTGCTTTATACGCCAACAATGATTTAGTGAAATACACACAAAATTTCTCGAGCGGTACCCATAATTTTTCACTACGCGGGGCTTCGAATAACTCCACTATGGCGAGGGTCGATTTGAAAATTGGGGGAGTAACCAAGGGTACCTTTTACTTCGGGGGAAGCATTCCAGCCGTTTATACGCTAAACAATGTCAGTCATGGAACCGGAAATCAAGAGATCCAGCTCGTCGTAACAGCTGATAACGGAACATGGGATGCTTACCTTGATTATCTGGAAATCCAGTAAATATTTCACACATGAAAGTTGGAGACGGACTGCTTAATGTAGAGACAAAATGAAAAAAGCAACCTGCCAGCCATGACTGGTGGGTTGCAAATGTAATCTATCTCTCAACTACAGTCTCACCTTCAATTAACACAGGCTGATAATAAGTGTTGTTGGGCAGGTCTTTTTTTCCTTGTAGTTTCTTAATGACCCAATCTGCTGCATCTCGTCCCATGGCTTCTTGTGGGTGTGTCAAGGTGGTTAGTTTGATGTTCGCGTTTTTGGCAATATAAGAATTGTCTTGTCCAATAATCGATAATTCCTCCGGAATAGTGATTTCCAGCTGTCTGCAGGCATGGACCACTTCCAATCCAACCTCGTCGTTATAACAAACAATAGCAGTGAGCGTATCTCTATTTTTATTCAGAAAATCCTTCAAGTCTGTAGATAACGTCTGTTTTGTCTCCGTGTTGAATGAAAAAATCTGCTCAGGATAAAATCGTAATTTGGATTCTCCGAGCGCTTTAATATACCCCTTCATCCGATACTTTCCTTGTAAATCATCCATTTTTGCAATGAGTCCTATTTGGGTGTGGCCTTTGGTTATCAACTCTTTTGTTGCCAAATAGCTGGACTGCACGTCATCAAGACAAAGGTACGGCAGTTCTATTTCTTCATAAAAGGCATTAATCATTACTATCGGAATATCCTGTTCCTTAAAAGAGAGGTAGTAAGCAATATTGGGGTTATATAGATTGCTTTTCGTCGGTTCAATAATTAAACCATCTACACCGTAGGACAGCATCATTTCCAGCGCCTTTTTTTCTTGAGCAACATCGTTATTGGTACTAGCTAATAGTAAAGAATAATTATCCTCATTTAGCCGACTCTCGATCCCACGGATAATGGAAGGAAAGATATAGTCGGAAATGTAGGTCGTGATTACACCGATTGTCTTCTTATGGGAACTCCCGCCGGTCTTCGAACGATAGTGGTTGCTAACATAAGTACCAGACCCTTTTTCGCTTCGCAGGAAGCCTTCATTGGAAAGTTCTAAAATTGCTTTTCGAACAGTCTGCCGGCTAACTTCATACATGGACTGTAAAGCAGACTCAGTAGGGATTTGTTCACCAACATTGTAATCTCCCGAAAGGATTTTGCTTTTTATGTCATCTAATATCAATTGATACTTTGGTTTCATGTAATTCCTCTTTCCATACTTGTTCGCTAAGTTATTCGTGTATTTGGTGAATTTGTATGTACAAATTATAGCATGACTGCGAAAAAAATAGAAAGGGGCTCTTTTTTTATACAGTTAAATCATTATTATCTCCACATTTGTATGTATATATAACAATTTAATTGACAAATGTACGTACAAAAAATTATACTGTAGCTGTCAATTAAGAAAGTTAATTCTTATCCTGACCGTTTAAAAAAGCGCTCTCAGAGAGGTGACAAACGTGATATCGAATCGATTAAGCATCGAACAAGCGATTAATAAGGGAGAAACTTCGCTTGGTATTGAATTTGGGTCCACGCGCATCAAAGTTGTACTTATTGATCATTGCTTTCAAACGATCGCTTCTGGAAGTTACGAATGGGAAAATCAGTTGAAGGACGGTTTTTGGACGTACAACTTGGAAGATATTATCAAAGGTCTGCAAGACGCATATCGCGAGATGAAGGAAGAAGTTGCACAAAACTACGGAATCACCCTTCAAACGGTTGGCTCAATCGGTTTTTCTGCAATGATGCATGGATACATGGCTTTCGACGAGCACAATGAACTTCTTGTTCCATTCCGGACTTGGCGTAATGCAACAACAGGTAAGGCTGCCAATGCATTGACTGATCTGTTTGGGTTTAATATTCCAGAACGCTGGAGCATTGCTCATCTTTATCAGGCGATTTTGAATAAAGAAGAACATGTGCCACAGATCCGTTTTGTTACGACATTATCAGGATATATTCATTGGCTATTGACTGGAAATAAAGCACTTGGTGTTGGGGATGCTTCGGGCATGTTCCCTATTGATGAATCCACACGAAATTATAATGAATCGATGATACAGCAGTTCGATGAGCTTGTTGCAAGCAAAGGTTATCCGTGGAAGACCAGTGATCTGTTTCCTAAGGTGTATGTTGCAGGGGAGCAAGCAGGTGTATTAACCGAAGCGGGAGCTAAAATTCTAGATCCATTGTTACATTTACAGGCAGGCATTCCGCTCAGTCCTCCAGAAGGAGATGCCGGAACCGGGATGGTGGCAACGAATAGCGTAAGAAAACGCACCGGAAATGTTTCTGTAGGAACCTCTGTTTTTGCCATGATTGTGTTAGAAAAAGAACTTTCCAAAGTTTATCCGGAAATCGATATGGTTACTACTCCGAACGGAAGTCCAGTGGGCATGGTTCATGCGAATAACTGTTCAAGTGACCTCAACGCCTGGCTCGGGTTATTCCGCGAGTTCTATGAAGCCATGGGACACAAAGTGGATGCAAATAAATTGTACAACGTGCTTTTAAATAAAGCTTTGGATGCAGATCCTGATGCCGGAGGCTTACTAAGCTATGGTTATCTCTCAGGAGAGAATATTACTGGGTTAGAACAAGGTCGTCCGCTATTTGTCCGCTCGCCGGAGAGCAAATTCAATCTGTCCAACTTTATGCGTACGCATCTATTCAGCGCCTTTGGTGCTTTGAAAATTGGAATGGACATTTTGACGAAGGAAGAGAATGTAGCCATTGATAGTATTTTAGGCCACGGCGGCTTATTTAAGACTCCGGTAGTGGGTCAAAAAATAATGGCAGCTTCAATGAATGTTCCTGTATCCGTAATGTCGACAGCCGGTGAAGGCGGTGCATGGGGAATGGCTATTCTTGCCGCTTACATGATGAATAACAATCAGGAAGAAAGTTTAGAAGACTTCCTCGATCAAAAAGTGTTCAAAGATGTTAAGGGTGAAGAAATTCATCCAGAGGAAACCGACATTAAAGGATTTGAAACCTTTATCGAACGTTATAAAAAGGGTCTGGCGATCGAGCAGTCCGCTGTTGACAATTTAGTGTGAAAATGGAGGTGGCAAGATGTTAGAACAACTTAAAGAAGAGGTTTTTCAAGCCAATCTGGAATTGCCGAAACAAGGACTTATTAAGTATACATGGGGAAATGTAAGTGCGATTGATCGTGAAAGTGGATTATTCGTAATCAAACCTAGTGGTGTAGACTATGAAACAATGAAAGCCAGCGACATTGTTGTTGTTGATCTCGATGGGAATGTGGTTGAAGGGGATATGAGGCCTTCATCTGATACACCTACTCACGCAGTGCTTTATAAGCATTACTCTGAAATCGGCGGAATCGTGCACACGCATTCTACTTGGGCGACCATCTGGGCTCAAGCAGGACTAGATGTTCCTGTCATGGGAACGACGCATGCAGATACCTTCTATGGTTCCATTCCTTGTGCGCGTTTCTTGACGCAAGAAGAAGTCGATCGTGGTTACGAAGCGGAAACGGGTAATGTCATCATCGAGACTTTTGAACAACGCGGGATAGATATTATGGCGGTTCCTGGTGTTTTGTTAAAAGGCCACGGACCCTTTACGTGGGGAAAAAATGCGAAATCGGCGGTAATGAACAGCGTAGTTTTGGATGAAGTATCCAAAATGAATTTATATGCAAGAGAACTGAACCATTTTGCAGAGGAATTGCCACAACGTATTCTAGATAAACATTACTTGCGCAAACATGGAAAAGGCGCTTATTACGGACAAAAATAATAAAACTACAAAATGACGAAAAGAGGATGAATATGTCAACAGCGGTAGCAAAAGAATTTTGGTTTGTCGTAGGTTCGCAACATCTTTATGGGGAAGAAGCATTGGCTGAAGTTAAAGCACACGCACAAACGATGACAGATGCTTTGAATAAAAGCGGAGTTTTGCCTTACCCACTAGTATTACAGGATTTGGCTATCAGCGCAGATAAAATCACCAACATCATGAAAGAAGTTAACTACCGTGACGAAGTTGCCGGTGTCATCACTTGGATGCATACGTTCTCACCTGCAAAAATGTGGATCCGCGGAACTAAGATGCTGCAAAAGCCTTTGCTTCATCTAGCTACGCAATATAATGAAAGTATTCCTTGGGCAACAATTGATATGGACTTCATGAATCTAAACCAAGCGGCACATGGTGACCGTGAATATGGTTTCATAAATGCACGGTTGAACAAACAAAACAAAGTGGTAGTAGGTTACTGGGAACGTCCTGAAGTCCAAAAGCAAATTGCAGAATGGATGGACGTAGCGGTTGCTTATAATGAAAGCTTCAATATCAAAGTCGCTCGCTTTGGTGATAACATGCGTAACGTTGGCGTAACCGAAGGAGATAAGGTTGAAGCCCAAATTCAATTTGGATGGACTGTGGACTATTTTGGTATTGGCGATCTAGTGCAAATTATTAATGATGTTAAAGAAGAAGAAATCGACGCTTTGTTCGCTGAATATGCGGAGCTGTATGAGTTTGATTATGGTACTAACAGCAAAGAAGCTTGGGAAGCTAGCGTAAGAGTTCAAGCAAGCTATGAAATCGCTATTAAACGTTTCCTAGACCAAGGTGGTTATAATGCCTTCACGTCAAACTTCGAAGATTTGCATGGCATGAAACAACTTCCTGGACTTGCTGTTCAACGTCTAATGGCACAAGGCTATGGTTTTGCTGGGGAAGGCGATTGGAAGACTGCAGCACTTGATCGTTTGCTTAAAGTGATGAGTCATAATCAATCCACCGGCTTTATGGAAGATTACACATATGAATTGACGGTTGGACAAGAATCGATCCTTCAATCCCACATGCTTGAAGTAGACCCTACTTTGGCAAGCAACAAACCAAAAATCATCGTATCACCGCTAGGTATTGGTGGTAAAGACGATCCAGCACGTTTAGTATTTGATGGTAAAGCAGGAGACGGTGTCGTAGTTTCCATGGCTGACTTCGGTACTCATTACAAACTTTTGATCAATGAAGTTACTGCTTTTGAACCAACTGTTCCAGCTCCAAACCTTCCAGTAGCTCGTGTCCTTTGGAATGTTAAACCAAACTTCCAAGACGGGGTTAAAGCATGGATCGAAAATGGTGGCGGTCATCACACCGTTGTATCATTAACTCTTACAACAGACCAAATTATTGCTTACGCAAAACTTGTTAACTTGGAATATGTAGTTATTAAATAATAATAAAGCTCTATGTATCTTAAAATAGTAAAAAAAAGAACCTTATCAAAAGGTTCTTTTTTTACGTGAAAATCAACTTATCATTCTTTCAATAAATGCGATAATTTCCACTAAGGGCCAGTAAACTAAAGAAGTACAGACAGTTATCATAATAACGACGTTGTCCGGTGCGCAAAGGCGTATTCCAAAACAAACGGACAAAATGCTCTGCCTCCGGGGCATTAGAAGCAAGGGAAGCCATGGCGTTGGTCGCCAAAAGACCTACCGGATGCAGCGCCAGTTCGTCGAAGGGCTGTCCCTCAATGGTATACCGCCGGTAATCGGAAACTTCGATATTCCTAAAAAAAGCTTGAATCCGGTTACATTGATCGACCTGCCAGCTGTCTTTTTGGAACCAAGCCCAGTCTAAACCGATATTAGCCGCTACCCTGTAGGCATCACTGAAAAAATGGCTGAAATCACCATGCGGCTGGGGTTCTGCCGGGGTTCCGTTAAAATTAGCATATTCGGGAGCAAGGCCAGTTATAGGATGGCATGTAGTGTGTAGATATGTGCGGCTGGCTTCCGCCGCTTCTCGCCAAAACATATGGTCATCTTCATCCGCCCACAATGCGAACAAATCATAGAAATGGGGGAGATGGTAAGATGGATCACTGAAGGTGGCTTCCGGTACGAATTTAATCAATTTCGTTTCCGCATCCCACATTGAGTCACCAGCGCCTATTTCAGTTTTATGTACACAAGCACGCAATATCGTTCGGGCCTGCTCAGAATAATTATATGGTTCCAGACCGTTCCCCCAACGTTTTGAGGCAAAAAACAGGGCCATGGCGAAAAACTCTTCCCCGTCCGGTGCAGGTCCATGAGAGATCCTTGTACCGTCAGGCTTGCAGTGCCAAGCAAAGTAATTGGCATAACGACCTTCTTTGTGCTGCATAAACGTCTTTGAGAAGTTCCATAAACGATCAAACTCATCTTTTTTATTCATTTGAACGGCCATCATCATCCCGTACGACATTCCTTCTGACCGTACGTCTAGATTACCTGTATCCAGAATATAGCTTTTATTCTCGTCCTGCGGATAGTAGATTCGTACGTTCGGATCTCCATAAAATAAATCATTCCAAGTTATATCAATTTTAGCGTTGATTTCATCTTCAGAGAAGCCAAGCTCCTTAAATAAATTTCGATATTCCCCCGTATAAAAAGCACCTTGTTGTGTTATTGACATCAGAATCCCCTCCAGTGAACTACAGCATGCCGCCTATTTCATTAAAAAACTAAGGATGGATAGTTTGAATAGTGCCGTCATCGTTGTATTTCAGCTCCGTATATTTTACAGAACGCTTATTGTCAGCTCCACCAGACAAAGAACTGTCATGATAAAATAGATACCATTTCTCTTTAAACTGAACAATAGAATGGTGTGTTGTCCAGCCCAGGACGGGTGAAAGTATTATTCCTTGATATACATAAGGCCCAAACGGATCTTTACTGATAGCGTATACAATATTATGGGTAGTTCCCGTGGAATAAGAAAGATAATAATATCCGTTATATTTATGTACCCATGGACCTTCAAAATATCTTCTCTCTTCATCTCCAGCAAGAATCGGATTTCCGTTCGAATCGATGATGGATATTTCTCTAGGTTCACCTTCAAAGCTCATCATGTCCTCGCTCAGCTCCGCCACGATAGGTCCAAGTGCTGGCGCCGTCTCAGCCGGGCCTTCGGCATCCGCAACAAATGAGCCAGTTTGCCATTTTTCAAGTTGACCGCCCCAAAGACCACCAAAATAAATATATGATTTGCCATCATCATCAACGAAAACAGTAGGATCAATGCTATAACTGCCGGGAATATAGTTTGGTTCAGGTGTAAACGGTCCGGAAGGTGAAGCTGAGGTAGCAACCCCGATTCGGAAAATATCGTCATGGTCTCTGGCTGGGAAAAACAAATAGTAGGTATTGTTTTTGTATGCTGCATCCGGAGCCCACATTTGCTGCTTGGCCCATGGGACATCCTTCACATGAAGCACTTCACCGTGGTCGATACAAGGGGAGCCCTCTCCATCAATAGATAGAACATGGTAATCCTCCATATTATATTGGTCACCGTTGTCATTAGAGATCATATCGTGATCCAGGTCATGAGAGGGATAAATATAAATTTTACCTTCAAATACATGAGCGGAAGGATCCGCAGTATAAATATGAGTTACGAGAGGCACATTGGGTTGCGCAGGCTTTGTCAAGTCATTTCCTCCTATAAAGTTAATCGCTTACAATGCTAATGGTATAAGAACTTTAAGGCTCTGTATATATAGCAACTATAGTTTATACCCCACAAAGTTTAGATGTTGCTTTCTTGATCTTGTCGAATCCTTACCCTCGTCAAGTACAATTCGGGTAAGTTCAATACAACGCTGAAGATGTTTGATATCAGGCCTCCTGAAATTTGATTAATAGATAAATCTCACGAACAGCAGGCCAGAGCCTGTTTGTTCCCCGCATTCTTCTATGTTAGCATGTAAAGTATTCGATTAAAAATATGTCATGCAATTTCAAGATAGGGAGGGCATCTAGAAATGAAACACCCATTTATATTAAATGCCGTATGGAACGGCGGACGTAATAGTGATGGAACGATTGAAGCCGGACAGCTCAAGACACAAATTTCCATTCCGAAGGAAATGGGCGGGCCCGGAATTGGAACGAATCCAGATGAGATGCTTCTGGGTGCAGCAGCAACCTGCTATCTCATTACACTTGCAGCCATGCTGGAGCGATCCGAGCTTATAACTTCAAATCTGACCTTAACATCAGAGGCGACGGTGGATGTAACAAATAATATTTTTACATATGAAGCCATCAAACATTCACCTGTAATCACACTTTCTAAAGACGCGTCACAAGTCGATATCGATAAAGCTATCCATATTGCCCATAAAGCGGAAGGCTCTTGCATGATCTCCAGAGCTGTAGCAGGAAACGTACAAATTACTACACAGCCAACAGTGCTGACATCAAGTATGTAAGGATAGGTTCTAAAGCAGTAGTTATCCCTTAGGAATCAGAGAGGAGAAATAAACTTTGAACATTGAGTTGTATAAGGATTTGATCAAGGATGAACGTGGGAATTATTACGTAGCGGTACACAAAGAGGACAATGAACTGACCTTGGTAAATGCAATGCTTGAGCGTTCTTACCAGGACCTGCTGGAATTTAACGAAGCGTTTAAAAAGAAATATGCGGAATACGAGCACCAGTTCATCGGCAAAGTGATTATGGATAAGCTGCGGCACGATGTTGTGTTCGCGTCCAAAGAAGACGGCCATGGACGAATGTATAATCTGGCAGCGGTTGCTGGCCATTACATGGTTACTTTTATTGATATGATTGAATTTTACCGAAACCCTCGAGTAGGACGTAGCTATGACCATGACAGCCATTAAGCTTAGTGTATTGGACCTTGTGCCTGTATTTGATGATGTGGATGCAAGCTTTGCTTTAGGACAAGCAGTGGAACTGGCTCAAACAGCTGAAAGACTGGGATATACTCGTTATTGGGTTGCCGAACATCATGATATGCCGGGCTTAGCGTGTACCTCCACAGAGGTGTTTTTATCGCATATTGGAGCGAGAACACAGCATATCCGCATCGGGTCGGGAGCTTTATTGCTGCCGCACTATAAGCCGTTAAAAGTGGTAGAATCATTTCATTTGCTGGCAAGTTTATATCCTGGACGTATCGACCTTGGATTAGGCCGGGCTCCTGGTGGTGCTGCTGAAGTAAGTTTAGCGCTGAGCGGGAATTTTCTCGAAAATGTTTGGAAAATGCCAGAGCTGCTTAAGGGAGTTACCGAATTGTTGCAGGGGAACTATTCATATGAAGGACGTCAGATAACCGCCCGTCCGACTCCACCCGAATCGCCAGAGTTGTGGATGCTGGGCACTAACAAGAAGAGTGCAGCATATGCTGCCGAGTTTGGTGCAGGCTATGTGTTTGGTCAATTCATGAGCGATGTAGCCGGGGAAGAAATTTTGCAAGCTTATCGAGAAGCCTTTGCGCCTTCTTCAGTTAATGCTATGCCTCGGGCCATCGTAGCAGTTGGCGTCATTTGCGCCGAGACAGAGGAAGAAGCAATGCAGCTAGCCTCTTCCAGTATGACATTATTTCAACAAGAAGGCTCAGCCGAAGAAAAATCCAAACTTTTGGAACGCAAACTGCTGATAGGCACACCCAAAAGCATTAAAAAAAAGCTGGAACAGTTATCTCACTTGTATGGAGTTGAAGAATTCATTATCGTTACTATGATTCCAGACTATGAGAAACGGCTGCATTCGTTTGAGTTGCTTGCCCGTGCTTGCTTGGATTCTAACTAGCCCTTTCTTCATGCAATTAAGGAGGTCCACATAGATGCAGACTAATCCCTCTGACTCCATTAAAATCCCTCCCGGATTTTGGGCTGGATTAATTCAATTAGGGATAACCGCTCAAGATATAGCCAGTAAAGCAGGTCTTCCCCTGAACCTTATCACGGAGTCAGTAGTCAGCACAGCCCAATATTTCGCTATCTGGCAGGCATATTCGGATCTCGTTGGAGATACTGCTGAGGGAATCATCAAGCTAGCAACCGTTTTTGAAACTACACAATATCCGCCGACCGTCTTAGCTACTTATCATGCTAAAGATTATCGTGACGCTCTAAACCGAATGGTGCGCTATAAACGAATGTGTCCTCCAGAAAGCTTGCATATTCTCGAGGAGGGAGAGCTATGTACAATCGAATTGAATTGGCAGCATCCCGAGTATTCCGGTCCACCGCTGCTGCTTGGCCTTACCCTGGCGTTTTTACTGGAGCTTGGGCGGCGGGGAACAGGTATACCTATGACAGCACAGTTTGTAGAATTTTCACAACCCATAGGGGATTTACAGGTTCTTGAAGCTTATTTCGGCTGTCGAATTCAGATCGGTGCTGAGACTAACCGTTTAACACTATGCCGAAGTGATTTGGATCTGCCCTTTATCTCGTATAACGAAGAGTTGCTAGAGATTCTGACTCCCGTTTTGGATCAGACACTTGCTGAACAACAGGGCAGTCACTCCATTACGGAAAGGGTCAAATGGATTATGAAACGCAGTCTTAGCGGAGGGAAACCCGAGATTCAAACCGTTGCAAATGAGCTAAGGATGAGTGCTCGTACCTTACAACGGAGGCTTACTGAAGAAAATACGAGCTTCAAGCATTTGCTGGCACAAGCTAGACATGAGCAGGCGCGAGCGTATTTAGCAGATCCTTCCCTCGATGTTAAAGAGGTGGCTTTCTTGATCGGATATGAAGATCAGAACTCGTTCTACCGTGCCTTCCGACTTTGGGAAGGAGATACTCCTTCAAATTGGCGTGTTAAACAAGAAGTTTGGCGCAAGACGCTAGTTACTGAATAATCCCGGTAAGATAGTATAATTACTAGCCGGTACACAGTACAGCGCTTGGGAAACTGCTAATTAACTCGCCATGATAAAAGGAGAAATGAAATATGGATATGGGATTAAACAATAAGATAGCTTTAATTACAGGATCAACAAAAGGTATTGGTAAAGCTATCGCCTTTGAACTTGCCAACGAAGGCGTTAATGTACTAATAAATGGACGGAATTATGAAAAGGTAGAACAAACAGTAAATGAAATTAAAGCAAAATTTCCGGAAACTTCTCCTCAGAATGCTGCTGCCGATATTGTAGATATGGGACAGAGAGAAGCTTTACTTGAAAAATACCCCCATATCGATATTTTAGTTAATAATATGGGGATTTATGAACTGATGAGCTATGACGACGTTGATGATGAAATATTTGAAAAATACATCCGTACGAATGTTCTTGCTGCAAATGGATTAACGAAATTTTATATGCCAAAAATGTTAGAAAACAATTTTGGACGCGTGATCTTCATCGCTAGTGAAGAAGCAATAATGCCGTCAGCTCAAATGCCACAGTATGCAATGACAAAATCAATGCTATTATCGTTGGCAAAAAGCTTATCTAAATTAACAATCGGAACAGAAGTTACCGTCAATACTATCATGCCAGGACCAACACTCTCTGAAAATGTGCACCAAATCATTGATGGAATGTATTCAGATGAAGCGTTGACTTTTTCAGAAAAAGAGAAAAAATTCATGGCTGCAAACTTACCGCAATCTGAAATACAGCGATTTATTAAACCTAATGAAATAGGTAGACTAGCAGCATTTATGAGCAGTCCCTATGCCTCTGCATTTAAAGGCTCTCCGATCCGGATGGATGGGGGCATGGTACCTACTATTTTCTAAATGTAGTATCGATACAAAAAAAGCCACGCCTTATGGAATGGCTTTTTTTGATATATTATTCACTGTCCTCCGGTATAACAAAGGATACCAAAGTACCTTCACCTTGTTTACTTTGAATAAAAAGACCCTGACCATACAATTGCATCAGTCTTCGATGGGTGTTAGCCAGTCCGATGCCGCTTTTAGCTTTCATGGTCGGTTCCAGCAACAACGCAAGCGTTCTATGATCCATACCTAACCCATTATCCTCCACTTCGATCTTTATAGCATTGTTCAGACGTGTGGCCCGAATATAAACGGTACCACCCTGCTGACGCTTGAGCAGACCATGCTTAATAGCATTTTCTACCAAGGGCTGGATGGATAGAGGGGGTAACAGGATATTAATGTCTGGATCCACCTCCCAAACAACAGAAATTCGTTCTGCGAATCGTGTTTGTTCAATATACAAATAAGATTCTACCAGCTCTAGTTCATGAGAAAGGTTCACGAGTTCTCCGATATTTAAAAAGTCAAAGCTGATTCGCAAAAAGGAAGTAAATGCAGTAATGAGCTCTTGCATCTTTTTAGTATCCATATCACTGAGTGCCGCAATAGAGTTCAATGTATTGAACAAGAAATGGGGTTGAATCTGTGCCTGTAGATAAGCCGCTTCAATACGCACCCGTTCATTAAAAGAAATTTTCATCGCTGTTAAGGCTCGAATGCGATATTTGAGTTCAACTGCATCCACAGGTTTGGTAACATAATCATTTGCGCCGGAGTAGAATCCTGTGTAGATATCCTCAGGTTGACTGCGGGCAGTCAGCAATATTACTGGGAGCTCATATAACGAATAACGCGCGCGAACCTTTTGCGTTAATTCATATCCTGACATATGCGGCATCATTACATCACTAATCAGTAAATCCCAACGCTTTTTATCTAGCCAATCCAGTGCTTCTTGCGCTGAGTTCACCGTCGTAATGAGATAAGGTTCGTTTTCAAGAATGCCCTTTAGCACATTCAGATTAACAGGGTCGTCATCTACCACCAAGAGATTCACCTTGGCGTCTGTAAAGAGTGGCGGGATTTTGTCAGTATGTTGATTAGTTTGTTCGGAAATCCCCCATTTAGCCATCTGCTTATAAATCTCATCTGGTGTATACGTTGTTATAGGTGCAGCCTCTCTTACTATCTGTTCGCTATAGGGATCAGCAAGGGGGAGTGCAAAACTGAAAGTTGAACCTTTGCCGAATTCAGAAAGGATGCTCAAGCTGCCACCATGCAGTTCTACCAGCTGCCTGCTAATGCTAAGTCCCAGTCCAATTCCACGCCCGTCATTTATTCCGTGAGGGCCTTGCTCATAGGGGAGGAATACCCGCGCCATGGTCTCTTCGGTCATGCCTACTCCGGTATCTGTTACATAAATAAAGATATGAGCGTCTTTTTCCTCAGCTGAAACAGAAACAAGTCCTTGCTCGGTGTATTTGAGCGCGTTGTGCACTAGATTTAATAATACTTGTACTAGTCGTTTCTCATCCGCAAGAATAGGAGGTATAGATTCTGGTATGTTCATGGATAACCGTACCGGTTTACCTTCAATCATATATTGAAGCATATTGATGACTCCGGGAACCACCGATTGAACTAAAATAGGCTCCTGATGCAAAATAACGCGATGCTCTTGAAGACGTACTACATCCAGTAGATCACCAAGCATATGGGACATACGGCGGCTGATGGTAATCAGTAACTCCATATCTTGCCGACTACTCTCGTTGAGCCTGTCCTTTTCCTTCGTTATTATATTTTGCGCGATATTCATAATTCCATGAACTGGTGTTCGCAGCTCGTGAGAGGTATTGGCAAGAAACTGATCCTTAAGTTTATCTGCTTTTTTCAGCTGCTCATTTAACTCCATGTTCTCTTTGGCATTCTGAAAATACTTTTTAAACCAATAAGCTGAGAAGCCTACGATGGCGGCAATAATATCCACAGGATAGTAGACAATTGAATAGTGGCCGTTACTATCCCACAAGTTCCATAACAAATTAGAGATGATGGCCGCACCTGATATCAGTAGAAAAACAATATCTTTATCATCTTGCCTTTTGAACAATAAGCGTCCCAAGCTATAGATCAACCAGATAAAGGGAATATACTGAAACACTTGAATGATACCCCAGTGAATCGATGTACTGACCAAATAAGCAGGAACGATAAATATAAATAAGGTATAAAGGAAAAGACACCACGTGTAAGCGCGTAACCACTTGTTGACTTCGGCACCTGAGGTGAATTTCCTGAAAACAAGCAGAATAAAAAGGTTCTGCCATAAGAAGGCGATTAAACGGATTTTTAAAGACCAAGTGTAATTAATCGGCAGTAATACTAGAACTAAATTGTCATTTCGGGCCAAAAGGATGACGGCTACAGATAATGTCATTAGCCCTACAAGGAACAGGGCACGTTCTTTAGGATTAAATAAATACAGAATACAGGCATACAGCCCATGTAGTAGCAGGATGATTGCAGTAAGCATTTGAAATCCAACGGTATAAAAATTTGTCCGGTTAACCACTTCCTGAGAGCCAAATAAAATAGGCCCGCTAATACCGCCTTTATAGGGGTGATCAAAGTTTACTACCTGAATAAGTACATCTATTTCTGTCATATTTTCCGAAAAATATGATGCTGTAAATGAGGTGGTTTTTGGTGCATATGTATTGGTATCGAGAGAAATTATCCCATTATTGTGAATAGGGCTGCCGTTAATTTCCACACTGGAGGCGGAATAAATTTGTTTGATCCAGAACGAGATAGGCTGCTGAAGCGGTTCTACCAAAATACGCAGGCGGTACGTCCCATATCCATATGATGTTGTGTGATCAGTTCCGATAGCATTGCTCCAATTCCCAGGAACTTGAAGCGCTTGGGATTGCCTTGGGATAGTGGAAGTCTTGGACGAAACAAATTGCGAAGGATAGAAGCTCCATTCACCATCTAGCCTGAATAAGTTCGCCTTCTCCAGATCCTGGCCACGTAAATCCAGTACACCGTTTCTAATCATAGGTACATTGTTGGAAACCTTAAATATGTTGAACCAAATGCAGCGTAGGCCAAAGAGAATGCTGATAAAAAGTAGAATGATTGCTAATTTGTTTAAGATAGTATTATTTTTCATGAGAACATTATAGCAAATAATTCTAATTTAGAATCTAAAATGGATTTATTAATCTAAGATGAGCAAATACCAGCATGATCTTAACGGCCAGTATAGTTATAATTGTTCTTTATAAACAATAACTTGTAAATATTGTTATTATTAGAGAGGGAGTTTTCAAAAATCTGCAATAGGTAATGCACTGAAAAGAAAAGGAATGAACCGAATGCCTAAGGAAGAAGTGTTAAAAGGCGGTAATGTAAATCATATAGTCCGTATGGCGGACACTGTTCGCCGCCCTATAGGTTATTGGAGTCCAAATGTTCATAAACTACTCAAACATTTGGAACATCAGGGCTATGAGGGAGCACCAAAATTTCTCGGAATCGATGATTCTGGCCGTGAAATATTGACATTTATTTCCGGAGAAGTTCCAGGGAATAATTATCCAAACCTTGAACCGTATATGTGGACGGACGAAACGCTTGCCGGTTTGGCACATCTTATGCGTCGTTTCCATGATGTGACTATAGTGTTCCGGCCCAATATGGAGGACAGATGGCAGCTTAGCTATGCCGATGATGCCGAACACGAAGTGATCTGTCATAATGACGCAGCGTTGTATAATGTTGTCTTTCAAAAGGAGGCTCCTGTGGCGTTGATTGATTTTGACATGGCAGGTCCAGGTCCGCGGATGTGGGACATTGCGTACACCCTTTACACTTCTGTTCCTCTTGCGAGTTTCGCACCTAACCATACTTCTGGAACCACAGAAGCATATCAATTTGAAATCCATGCCGTAGAGCGACGTCGGCGAATTCATTTGTTTTTTGAAGCTTATGGAATTCCCGTCCCAAATAATCTGCGACAGTGGATTATACAACGTTTGATAGTACTGTGTGATACGCTACGAAATGGTGCCGCCGAAGGGAATCCTGCCTTTCAGAAAATGGTTGACGAGGGTCACTTAGCCCACTATGAGAGTGAGATACGTTTTGTAACAGATCATTTCGAAGATTGGATATAAAAATCAAATATTCCGCTCACGGACAGGATAATTGAATAAAATTAAAAAAGTATACCATTGGAATTGAGGTCTGAGAATGAGAGTAAAGCGAATTGTAACCAATATTAAAACACAGAATGCTTCAGCAGCAAAAAGCTTTTACCAGGACGTCCTCGAGCTTGATTTATTGATGGATCATGGTTGGATCGAAACATACGGCTTACTAGGGAAGGAGAACATTCAAATAAGCTTCGCCTCACAGGGCGGCTCCAATACGCCAACTCCAGATCTATCAATTGAAGTTGATGATGTCGATGCGGTGTTTGAACGTATGAAGAATGCTGGATACACGATAGAATATGGACCTGTTGATGAGCCTTGGGGAGTCCGGCGATTCTATGTACGCGACCCATTTGGCAAACTTATCAACATCCTTGCTCATGGACATTAGATAAACGGTCACATCGTGCAGAGATCTAGATTGTTAATCTATCGGAATCAATTCCGTCCTTTTAGGGACGGAGTTTTTTGCGTTCTTATAAATGATTTTAAGGAAGCGTGATTAGGTCCTCCAAAAATCTATGCTCACTCAATAGTATTTCATATATTTCATAAGCTCAGAAATTCCTAAAAACTGCTTCATTAATTGACTATTTAATTTTTGTAACGCAAGCTCGAAAGACAATTCAACTTTCTTGTAGTTTTGTGTCTCTATTTCATTCAGGAGTTGTTTCATATTCTCGATATAATACACGGTCTTCCTTAAACTGCTGATGAGGATAATCTTTCTTAATTCCGTTAGCGTATAAACTCTATAGCCGTTGTCTTTGTTTCTATTCGAGGTAACTAGTCCTTCTTGTTCCCAATGTCGAATGGCTGATGGCTTAACGCCTGCTATTTGTGCAACTTCACCAATTGTCATTGCGTTTATTTCCTCTAAATCATTGTATTTTGATATATCTGCGTTTCGGAACATGCTTAATACATCCTCTAACCTATGTTTTTCCGTTTGTGTATTATACTGTTCCTGATTGATTGACCAAAGTACATACTCCATTTGCCGGGCTTTAATCTTTCTCATCACATCGTACACAACTGGAATCTCATATCCTTGTAAAAGTGTCCGAATCGTAATAAAAGCTTGAATATGAATGTCTGTATAACATCGACGATTGCTAGCAGTCCTCGGGACTTCGGGAATTAAGCCTTGATCTTCATATCTTCTTAAAGTAGTGGTACTTACATTTAATTTCTTAGCTATCATTGTTGGTGTATAAATATCTCCCATAATGGCCATCGCCCCCAAAACATTAAAGTTAAACCTTCAAGTGCTACAACAATATTAAATCTAATTTAACGACATATATCAAGGTTTAGAATGGGATAAACCGAAAGATTGCATGAATGTTATATGATATTTCTATAAAACACTAAGGAGAGGATTGTTTGAAAAAAATCATACGATTAAACAACCATTCAGCAATAGAAGTAGGATTAACAGGAGGATCAGATCGTCCAACCATCATGTTACCTATCGCTAAAAAATCCGTGTACAATCAGGAAGCAGAAAATCTAAAGCTTTGGGGCGTAGATCCTGAAATAGGTAAACATTTTGTTGAAGGTCTTTCGGATACCTTTCAAGTGCTTTACTTTGATTATGAAGGTCATCTCTTTCAACATCCAGTGGACAACTTAACTGTAGACCATATTGTGAAGGATCTGCTCCTCATTGCTGATGAAATGAACGTTAAGAGCTTTAGCTACTACGGATATTCATGGTTAGCTTTAATTGGTCTACAATTGGGTATCAGAACAAATCGTCTGGAAAGCTTGGTCATGGGAGGTTTTCCGCCTTATAAGGGTCCCTATCAAGAGATGCTGATTGTAACTCAGAAAACACATACCCAAGCTTTGAATAATCAAAATGAGGCAGCTGAAAAAAGCTCTATCGAAACAGAGAATCTTGATGAGATAGACTGGGACAACATCAAAGTATCAATGGATACCCGTGTAACAGCTCAATTTGTTGCCTTATACGAGAGCCTTACCGCTTTTGATGATCGTAGTATTCACCATTTGCTGAGTCTCCCAAAATTAGCTTTTGCAGGAGAAAATGATACTATCGTATATGGTGAGAATTTTGGGAATGTTACTGTGGACATCGGCGGGATATTAAAAAAGAATAAAGAACAATTGACTGATTTAGGCTGGGATGTTGAAATTCTAAGGGGAACCCAAATGGATCATACCAAAGCTATGCAGCCAGCCGTGGTGTTACCATTGATTAAGCCCTGGTTTGTAAAACAACTATAAATAAAAAAGGGAAAATTTAATAGATTAGCCGGTGTTGCCTATTAAAGGGTAAACCGGCTTTTTTTCACGCGTCATATTTTTAGCATGGAATGTCGAAGCTTATGAAGACCCAAAATGTTTTCTTGCTTTGATTACTTAAGAAAATAAACTTTTTTGCAACCTAAACCCTTCTTTCCTTACTTTATAAGTGAGGCCTTAATAAACTGAACGGAAGTGATGGAGTGGAAGATAGTGAAATCATACAATTGTACTTTGCGCGCAAGGAATCAGCAATAGAAGAAACCTCCCGAAAATATAGGAACTATTGTATTAAGATCGCTCATAACATTTTATCTAATATTGAAGATTCGGAAGAATGCGTGAACGATACTTTTTTAGGGGCGTGGGAAGCGATACCGCCGAAATCACCTGCAAAGCTATCATCTTTTCTGGGGAGGATCACACGAAATATCGCGTTAAATAAATACGATTATTATATGGCCAAAAAGCGGAATAAAAAATTCGATACGATTCTTGATGAATTAAATGATTGTTTATTCTCGCCAGACAATGTTGAGAGTCAATACGAGGAAGAACAGATGGCTGAATCCATAAGCAATTTCCTGCTGAAGATAAACGAAGATCATCGAAATATTTTTCTGAGACGTTACTGGTACTCCGATTCTTTGGCTGAAATCTCAGTGCGATTTGCAATAAGTGAAAGTAAGACCAAATCAGTTCTTTTCAGAACACGAAAAAAACTCCAAATATACCTTATGAAAGAGGGCTATATCCTATGAATAATAAAGATCTATTTAAGACGATTGGTTATGTAGACGAAAATCTGGTAGAAAAGGCTAACACAGCTAGACGCACTCATAAGAAAACATTTGCGAAATGGGGAACTATGGCTGCTTGCGCTGCTCTAATATTAGGAATTTCCATTTACAGCTCTCCTCTGAAGACATCAATGACTAATTCACCACAAATATCGCAGCAAACACCAGTATCAGCTCCCAACGGTGTTCGGAAAATATTAAATTACAACGGATATCGTTATGCATTCGTAAGTGATGGTGCTCAGTTTAAGTTCACAGGAATGAAGCCTGAGAAATCACTTGGAACCTTAGAGTATGATATGAACCAAGAGATCGGAAAGGACGATGGAGATAAGGATCTAGATAAGGATTATTCCTCTACGTTCGCTGTTGGCGGAAAGCTATATGAAATTCCGACGTATCCATCCCATTTCCGCATAGCGGTCAAGTATGAAGAACAATTTTATCTGGCTGAAGTCGTAGCGAAGGTAAACGATGCTAAGATGACCGCAAAGGAATATCTGGATATGTCTAACCTGAAAAAGCATGTGAAAGACATCCATGTTCTTAACCATGTGGGCAATGAAGAGTTGAAAAAAATGACGGATCATGTTGCTGTTGAATCTATCATAGATGGGCTATACACCTCGACAACAGCTAGTTTAAGCAATAAGGAATATGAGGCTATTGCAGGGGCCCAGTCTCAAGGGAAATCGTATCAACTTCAGTTCAACCTGAAGGATGGAACCCATATGGCTATGTATATCATTCCCGAATTAAAAGTCGTATCTATGGGAGATGCCTATTATCAATTGTCGGACAACTTCTTTGATCAATCCGGTGAGCTCTTTTCAGGGCTTGAACAAGAAGTGTTGCCGCTTTACTGAGTAGAGAAATTTGGAGCTGAAGAATTACCAGAACTCAATTAATCTGGAATAGGAAGGCGTGTAGTCCTCCTATTCCATATTTCAATATTTAAAAGAACAGATAATTAAATTTCAAGGATGTTGACACGACACCAAATGGTGTCCTATAATCAATTAGACACTGAATGGTGTCCAATTGGGCATCGATGAGTATAATCGGTGACACTACAGGTAATATTACGGAAAAGGTGGGGGTGGTTTTGAACGATAATAGTCAAGTGAGGGATGTTTATGAAGCTGTTGCAGATCCAACTAGGCGAAAACTACTTCAAATATTGGCTGATGTTGATGAATTACCCCTACATGAAATTACGGTTCATTTTAAAATGGGTCGTACTGCTGTTTCTAAGCACTTGTCTATTCTTAAAGATGCTGATCTTGTAATGGCTCGAAAGGTTGGTAGAGAAACGAGATATAGGTTGAATGCCAATCCATTGAAAGAAATTCGAGATTGGGTATCTTTTTATGAAGGTTTCTGGAAAGAAAGAATTGATAAACTAAAACTTTTATTGGAGGAAGAACTATGAAACCAGATGTATCCTTAGATTTTCAATTTACAAGTTCAATCGAGAAGGTATGGAACGCTTTAACGGATTCAGATACACTTGCGAAATGGATTTGGAGCAATGACTTTAAACCAGTCGTAGGACATAAATTCCAATTTCGTGCAGAGCCTAATGAATGGTGGGATGGCATTGTAAATTGCGAGGTTCTCGTAGTAGAAGAGCCACATACATTATCTTATACTTGGCATAGTGCCGGAGAAGGCACTACGGTTACTTGGACTTTGAGCAAAGAGTCTGACGGTAAGGTTCATCTTCATCTTGGTCAATCTGGATTTAGTGAAGAAACCAAAGCACGTCAAGGTGCGATCGAAGGGGCTAAATATGCCTGGACGAATATGGGCAGCCAGCTTGAAAAGGTATTAGCAGAATTGTAAAATAAATCGCCAATGATTCAAAATCATTGGCTTGGTTCAAGAATAGGGCGCTTTTCTGAAATACGGAAAGTGCCCTTTTTAATGGAATAAATCATGGCAATACTATTTGATGAGAATGGAGATGAGATGAAATCACTATGAGAATAAACCGATTAATTGCGAACAATATTAATAAGTTAGATGCAGTACTACCCGTAGAGCAATCCCTAGGGATTGCAGGTTTGTCTGGTTCTGGTAAAACAACCTTTTGTCAAACCATCGGCGAAGAATCCAAGAAGCGTCTCGTTTCTTTATTGCCAAAGGCAGAATATCAGTATTTATTTCCTAACATTATGGAAACTAATTTTAGTGCGATCCAGATGGAAGAAATGCCACTTGTACTTTTTCTAGGGAGATCATCGATTTCTTCCAATCCTCGATCAACCATTGGTACTCATACGGGTGTGTTTACAGAGATTCGCGTTACGCTTGCTGAACAATTCAACCTATCTCCTGAGGTATTTTCATTTAATAATGAATTAGGCTGGTGTCCGGATTGTAAAGGTCGCGGCACCACTAAAAATATCGAATGTAAAAAGTGTAAGGGTAACCGCTATAATCACGAAACTGAACAATATAAAATAAAGGTATTGAATCAAGACATGAGTATTTCCGATATCAATGACTTGAGTATTGAAACTATTTTTTCTTTGGCAGAAGTGCTGAATATTAGTGAAGGTAAACAAAACATTCTAAAGAACATAATCCATATGAATATTGGTTATTTAACCTTAAATCGCATTATGGGCACATTGTCAGGAGGAGAGTTAACACGACTTTACTTGGCAGAATTCATGGCAACCAGTGAAAATACAGTAATTATTATTGATGAAATCTCTGTGGGTCTGGATCATCAAACCCTTTTGAAAATATTAGAACAGATTAAACAGCTAGGATTTAAAAATCAAATTTGGCTCATTGATCATTCTGACACGGTATTAGATATTACGGACGAGCAAGTGTTCTTTGGACCAGGTAGTGGTAAATACGGTGGAAAAATTGTTGAAGAATCGCCACGTCCAAGCCCGATCAATGGAGATATTAATCAGGTTGCACCAACAGAATACTATCAATTTCATGATCTTTATTGCCGTAATATTCAAATGGCCGAAATTCAGATCCCCCGCAATAGAGTTGTAACTTTCACAGGTGAATCTGGTTGCGGTAAATCCACACTCGTTAATGAATGTATGTCCAAAGATTTCCAGAAGCGCTATCCCAAAGATAAACTGGTGATTGTAGGGCAAGATCGGAACCAATCGATAACCAGTCGGTCGACGGTAGCGACTTTTCTAGATATTAAAAGAAAGCTCACCAAATATAGTGAAGAGATTGATGATATTTTCCAGCGCTCCATAGAAGATATTATTGATGAACTCCCAAATGAAGATATTGCACATAAACGCTTAAGCTTATTGATCAAGCTAGGACTTGGTTATTTGACGTTGGAGAGAAAAACACAGTCTTTATCAACCGGTGAATTTCAATGTGTCCATTTAGTTTCCGAGCTATTTGCGGGTTCTAGAAACCCAAATACGCTTTTTATTTTTGACGAGCCTTCCAAAGGGTTATCACAAAATATTCTAAATCAATTTATTGACAGCATCAGGGTCATTCTTCAGGATGAATCCGTCTCTATTATGATGATTGAACATAACTCATATATGTTAGAAAACTCTGACTTTATCGTTGATTTTGGCAAAAGACAGCTCGAACCTGTGGAGCATCTCGATGTTGTCAGCCATAAAGCGTATTATCGTCAACTTAACAGCGAAGATCATGTCGCACCATTACAAATTTCTTCCACACTGCGGCAACAAAATGGCGTCAACTATTTAAAAGAAGATCAGATTGCCTATTTCAAAAATGCAGAAAACATCTATAAAGGTGGTATCCTAAAAAGCTTATCCTCCATGGCACGTTTGATATATGGTGAATACGAATCAGATACGATTGCACCGGTCATTGCCATTGATCTGGAAAGACATTTATATAGTCAATATACTTTTCTTTATGAAATTGGTGGCCTGATTAACCATATTGTAACGGCGCATCCAACGAATAAAGATACGAGCAGCTTCGATTTCTACTATCAAGATAATCATTGTCCGTGCTGTAAGGGACGACGAGTCATTGAAAAATTTGATTTTGATGTGGTGCTTCAAGACAAAAATGTACCATTCTGGGAGGGCTTGTTGCATCCAGATGCAATGGATATTCTAAAATTCTATCAATTTCCCAAAATCAAATTCATCTTTGAAGAGATTAAGAATGAACTCGGACAAGATCTCAGCAAGAGCTATAATGAGATGACGGATGCAGAGAAGCATACGTTTTGGTATGGGTATTGGGAAAAGTCATTTTATGATAAAGCCAGCAAGGCAACAAGAACTTGGGAAGGTTTTAATTACATCATTGGGAACTACATGGTGATCTCGAAGGCGATCATTAAAGAGCATATTAAGCAGTCGAAAATAATGATCACTTGTCCAATTTGTAAAGGAACCGTAATGAATCATCATAAGAAGCTCAAGTTTGGCGACACAGATATCCGTGAGATTATCGGGATGCCTCTGGATCAAGTGATTAAAACCGTTGGCGAATTACAGGTGCTTGAAAAAATGAAAGCCATTGTTGGCGGTGAAATGGTTCTGACAGAGGATGTCTCTCTATTGCCAAGGGAAACACAAGTCGCTCTAAAAATGCTTGAACTAGAGCTGGCGAGCTTTGCGCACTATGAAATGGTGTTACAAAATGCTTTGCCATTCTGGGGCAATATTAGCGGCAGTATTGAATCCATCAGCGTTAATAATCGGATTACAATCTGTGATTTTGACAATATCAACGAAACTAGAGAAAACATCATCGATAAGTATTTCACGAATGGAAAATACAAGAAACTGACCTATGTCTATGAAGCGTTTGGGTACAAAAAACTGGTCACTTTGATTAATAAGATAAAGGCTAGTCAACCCTGTCCATTTTGCAAAGGAAAGAAAGTCATATCAGAAGATGGACTGCATGATGGAGTTTATAAGTTAACCATTCCATGTGTTCGTTGTTATGCCAGTGGCATTAATGATGAAGGCCGGAAGGAAACCGTTGAAGGCATTGATGTGCAGACCTGGCTAACAGGTACGGTAAGTGATGTCGTGACGGAAAGCTCAAATATTGCAGCGGTAGCAGATATTCCAATCTTCAATCGTATTCGTGAGTTGAATAAACAAGAAATGATGGCCGTTTATCAATATCTTGAACAAAATAACTAAAGAAGTGCACCGCTTAGAATAGACATTGGATCAACCTCAGGGTAATTCCGATGAAATTCTAGGGGTGCATTTTTTTATGCAGCAATGAAAAGTCTTGAGTGACTATATCGTCACTTTTAGTGTCACTGAAGAGTCACTTTGGAGAGATATACTAAATCCATTGACAAAATGGAGGGAATTGTGGAGACCTTATGGGAGTAAAATTACGAAAAATCCTTAGTATAGGAACTATTCTTTACACGCTTTTAATTTTATATTTTTTGTTTTTTGCTTTCAACAGAGTAGCGCATCAATACAGTGAGTATGGGTATACGTTTATGTGGATTCCAGAAGGTGTCCCGCTGCTTTTTCCAAACCTTTCTGACCTATCCTTTTCTTGGATTTATGATTTGGGGAATGTCGTTGCATTTATCCCATTTGGGATATTAATCCCATTATTGTATCCTTCATCTTTTAAAAAGTTTATCCTGATGTTTATCATTAGTATTTTCGTACTGGAAACACTTCAATCTTTAACTTTTCTAGGTACATTTGATGTAAGTGATATCATATCCAATACTTTAGGGGCTACCATCGGATATTGTGCCTATAGGATAGGATTTATTACAACAATCACTTGGAGATCACTAGTTAAATCGGCGTTAACTGTTGTTGTTCTATTGATAGCAATCATGGGGATCTCTGAGATCATTGATTTTACTTTGGAGAAAAAGGAAGGCGTTATCCATGGACTTCAGGAGGTGAAAGAACTTACTGGAAATATGCCTATCACGCAAGATCTTCCCAGTTTAACAATCACAGGTAAGACCATAAACCCGAAAATGAACTTGTATAGCAGTGAAGGTGAGGAAACTCATCAATACAAATACATTTTGGGGGATAAAAAAGAGATATTGTTGTATCTTAACTTTGCTTTCCCTGTCAAAGATGATTCTAGCAGTGAACTAATTATTGTAGCTGATGATAACGTAATCTTTCAAACGGCTGAACAATATAGTCCGGATATTGAGCTTATAAATACTTCGTTAATTACCGTAAACGAATTAACCATTATCCTGAAAGGGAATGTGAAGTTATGGGATGTTGGTTTTAGTGAAATGAAACACTGGTGGGAATAAGAAATAACCCTTCGTTAATGTATTAACGGAGGGTTTATTTTGTAGCCTATCCCTTATACATATTCCGATATACCGCCGGGGTGAGGTTCTCGAACCTTTTGAATATTTTAATAAAATAGCCCGTATCACAAAATCCTAAATCATCGCTCACTTGATGAATGGGGGCTTCGGTGGACTCCAGCAACTGTTTAGCCCATTCAATCTTGAGCCTGGCAACGAAGAGGGAGAAATTCTCACCTGTTTCTTTGGTGAATATACGGCTGAAATAACTGGGGCTGATATGACAAAGCTTGGCCATCTCTTTTAGATTGAAATTTTCATTCTTGTGCGCATAGATGTAATCAAACGCAGGCTGAAGTACAGTATTTGAAGCGACGAGCCTTTGAGCTCCATTTTTCAATTTGGTCTCAATGAGCGCCCCTGACAACTCTTGCTGTAGAGACTGGATTTTGCGATAGGCCAGGTCTGTCTCTTCAACAGTTTCTGCGGAAGCAGATGTATCCATATCTGTGGTCAGCACTCTTTTGTACAAATCGACGGTAGTACGCTTCTGGATCGCTTCTTCCACGATGTAGGTACTTAACTGAAGTAGTAGATCCACGCACTTCGTTACTTCATCGTAGGATAAGACAGGAAGTGCCTCGTAATCCTCTTTGAGTGCTTGAAACTTCAGGTTCGACTCAACATTAGGGGGTCTAGATACAATCTGCTCCAGATGTGACACGTCAGGTTCACGAAGCTTGAGCTGTCCGGCCATAATTGCTCCCAGATATTGATCGTCAATAATAATGGGTATGGCAATATCAATAATATTGAAATGGCATAAATAAATATAAGGCTTGTTCTGGCGGACAGCTTCAATGCCGGCACGAGCATCACATTTTTGACAGTAGGGAGAGAGAATAGAATCTTGGCGCACGCCTTGGCAGAATGGCTGACAGAAGCTGTGCTTAGTCACGGGAACCCCTTTATAATCTACGGTAAGAATCGCCATTTTAGTCACGAGCGACAGAGAGTCCTGTAGTTTCTCCCATTTCTTCAAATCAATTATTTCTTCTAAATTAAATCGAGATTTGGACATCACGATATTCTCCTAGGAAAGTTATAGAAACATAATGAACATTATAGCGAATTTTTGTGCAAAAGGACAAGATAATACAATTTATTAAAGGGAGGACAAAAAAACTCGATAAGAAAACGCTTTATTCTGATCTTATTGTTTCATGCATACCGAAATAGAGCAATCTATAATAATAACTATATACAACCTAGGAGGAATGAAAATGAGAAGAGCGTTTATCAGTCCGACGAAATATGTGCAAGGTGAGAATGAACTTTTGAATTTAGGTTATTTTGTAAAAACATTCGGGGATTCTGCACTACTCATTGCCCATCCAGATGATGTTACACGTGTGAAAGATAAATTGGAGTCAACTAAACTGAAATTTAATATAACGCTTGTTGAAAGTGGCTTCCAAGGGGAATGCTCAAGACAAGAAGTCGCAAGATTACAAGCTCTAGCCAAGGAACATCAATGTGCATGTACGATTGGTTTGGGTGGAGGTAAGGCAATTGATACGGCAAAATGCGTAGCAGAAGGAGAAGCATTGATCATCGTTCCGACGATAGCAGCTACGGATGCACCAACCAGTCATTCCGCCGTCCTCTATACTCCTGAAGGGGAATTTGATGATTATGCTTACTTCAAGCAAAGTCCGAGTGTAGTCATGATCGACACCACAGTGATCGCCAAAGCACCGACAAGATTTCTTGTTGCAGGGATGGGAGATGCACTCTCCACTTATTTTGAAGCAAGAGCTACAGCAAATTCTTATTCTAACGTAAATGCCGGCTTACCTTGCGGAGTTCGTGAAGGAGTATGTGGGGAAGCTAAGGGGACAATTACCGCGCTAGGTCTTGCCAGACTATGCTATGACACTTTACTTGAAAATGGCTTCAAGGCGAAACAAGCCTGCGATCTGAATATCGTAACTCCAGCCTTGGAGAATATCGTTGAAACGAATATTCTGTTATCTGGATTAGGCTTTGAAAGCGGAGGTTTGGCTGCGATTCATGCGATTCATAATGGTTTAACAGCTTTAGAAGGAACACATCATTATTATCATGGTGAGAAGGTAGCCTTCAGTACAATTGCTCAGTTAGTGCTTGAGAATGCGGATCGTACTGAATTAAGAGAAGTATTGGACTTCTGTCTGTCGATTGGTCTTCCCGTGTGCCTAGCGGATATTGGAGTGGAGCAAGTCACTTACGAAGAACTTCTTGAGGTGGCTAAAAAAGCTTGTATTGCTGAGGAATCCATTCATTCCATGCCGTTCCCAATTTCAGAGGAGGCGGTTGCATCAGCCATTATGGCTGCCGACCAATTAGGCCGTCAATATAAATTAAGTAAGGAGCTTTAAGATGAAGAAAATTATGAACAAACCGGAAACGTTAGTCCGGGAAATGTGCAATGGACTTGTCTTGGCGCATCCTGAGCTGGATTTCAACGATAAATTCAAAGTGATTTCTAAAAAAGAAATCAACAACAATAAAGTTACTTTAATTAGCGGTGGCGGAAGTGGACATGAACCGGCCCATGCCGGGTTCGTAGGCAGCGGTATGCTGGATGCAGCCGTGTGTGGCGATGTGTTTGCATCTCCATCTCAGATTCAAGTCTATCAAGCGATCCGCCGTTCTGCGAGCCAAAAGGGAACGCTGCTTATTATTAAGAACTACAGCGGCGATATCATGAACTTTAAAAATGCAGCCCATCTCGCAAGCGAAGATGGCATTCAAGTGGAATATGTAAAGGTGGACGATGACATTGCCGTCGAGGACAGTCTCTATACGGTAGGGAAAAGGGGGGTGGCCGGAACCGTTCTTGTTCATAAAATAGCTGGGGCTGCCGCAGAAGCTGGATTGTCTCTGGCGGAAGTGAAAGAAGCAGCACAGCATGCGATTGATCATGTTCGGACTATCGGCTTCGCCTTCACTTCTTGCACCGTTCCTGCCAAAGGAACCCCGACGTTTCATATCGAAGAGGATGAGATGGAATACGGTGTCGGAATTCACGGTGAACCTGGAATACGCAGGGAAAAAGCCGTATCAGCGGATGAACTGGCGCAGCGAATGGTTACGTCCTTGCTAAGCAACTTGCAAATGAACGATGAGTCGCAGCAAGAAGTTGCGGTTCTGATCAATGGATTTGGTGGAACACCACTGCAAGAACTTTATTTGTTGAATAATTCTGTGATCCGTGAATTGACGGCGAAGAATAAGCAAGTGTTTAAAGTATTTGTCGGCAACTATATGACCAGCATCGATATGGCTGGCGCATCAGTGTCGATTATGAAGCTGGATGAGACGTTGAAGAAATGGTTGTCTGCTCCGTGCGATACACCGGCATTGTCGGTTAAAGGTCCATTTGAGCCTGTGAACTATACAGAGATCATCAAGGAAGAGAAAGCAGACAGCACAGTATCCTTTAAGAATAATACGGATGCTGAAGCAGCGGTGATTAAGAACAACCAGTTCTCCTTGCAAAATATCGTCTATTTGATCGATCAAATGAGTGAGCTCATTATCGAGAATGAGGTGCCTTTCTGTGAGCTAGACGCCCACGCCGGTGATGGTGATTTCGGGATGAGCGTAGCCAAAGGTTTCAAGCAGTTAAAAGTAGAATGGGAAGACATTCTAGCTCATCATCTTAACAATATCGGTGACTTCCTTGATGCGTGTTCATTGATCATCATGGAGCATTGTGGTGGAGCCTCTGGACCAATCTGGGGATCGGGCTTCCGTGCAGCAAGTAAGTCCGCGCAGCAAAAGCGGGAATTGTCTATTCAGGAGTTTGCGGATATGATGCAGGCTGTTGTTAAAGGGATTCAGGATACGGGTGAAAGATCTTTCGGTAGGGGTGCTGTCGTTGGTGACAAGACCTTGATTGATGCGCTCGTTCCGTTCGCGGATGCTTGGACCCAGAGTGCAGAGCAAGGTGAAGATATCAAGGTGGCAGCAATCAAAGCAGCAGAAGCGGCGGTGCTCGGTGCCCGGAAGACTTCCGATATCGTCGCCCGTATGGGAAGAGCAGGTACAGTAGGCGAACGCAGCATTGGTTATCCGGATGCGGGAGCTTACGCGCTTGGAGTTATTTTCACAGAGCTAGCTAAAGCGATGAAATAAGAGATGAAAGAAGCTGAATCCGAAGCTGGATGATGCAACGAAAGTTAAAAGCCGATGGAATAGAAATTGATACCCCCCTTATCCTTTAGGATGAGGGGGTGTTTGTATTGTCCGTTGCAGTTTAGCTAATGTCTCGAATATAATGATCTAAATGATAATCGTTATCATTTAATAAATGAATAAAGGTGATCTTCTCATGATAAAACACTGTACTGGGGTTTCAGTGTACCGCGGATCTGCTGTGGGTATAACTTAATGTCAAGAAAATCAATCCATAATATCTATAACGGGTACTTCAATGATTTGTTTGAGACTCCGGCTATAAGGGACACCACAGAGCGAATGCATTTCTCACAACCTAGTGACCATGGATACGTCGATAGGGTTATCACACCTTCCGGGATTGAAATTGTTGATAGTAATTACCGTTTCACTGAGGATCGTTTAGTCCGTGTTCAATCCGAAGCAGCTATGATTGAGCTAAGCTTTTGTCTACAGGGCAGTGGAGAAGTTCATGTAACAGGCAACAGTCACGAGTTGGTGCCCGACAGTTGTTCATTGCAGCTCATGCGAGATTTCCACGCCGAATTCCACTATCGCAGTGCAGAGCCCATCCGTTTACTGTCCATTGGTGTGCCGGTAGCACTGTTCGATTCGTGGATGCTGGAGCAAGAATCTACACATTCTTGCAGTTTATCCGGGCTGTTAAATACACAATCTTTTCGGATGTTCCGTATGCCGATTCTTCCAGAGACCTCCCGGTTATTGGTTCAATTGAGGGATTGCCCCTATCATATCTCGATGCGTCGGTTGTACGTAGAAGGTAAGGCATTAGAACTCCTTTCCGCCTATTTTGGCGCTTTTCTTTTTGAACAGAATCGTTCCAAACGTAGCTTGCATTTATCTCGCAGTGACCGAGAAAGCATTCGGAGAGCCAGGGAAATTATCCTTGAGCAAATGGCATACCCTCCTTCGCTCATTGAACTATCCAAGCTGGCGGGGATTAACGAATACAAATTAAAAGTTGGTTTTAAGGAAGAGTACGGTACGACTGTATTTGCCTATTTACGGAACAAGCGTTTAGAAAAAGCATGGGAAATCATGCGTTCTGGGGACAGTAGTGTTAGTCAAACAGCGACGATGGTAGGTTACAACAACTTTAGCCATTTTGCGGAGGCATTTCGGAAGCAGTATGGAATAAATCCTTCTGAAATCATAAAAAAACGTTAGAAAACCAATAAATATCCGCCAAACCGTTATTCAATCCCTCTGCCGGTAGTACAGCCTATCAGCAGAGTGTATGATCGGACTTGCTAATAGTGAGAATGATTATCAATAGATTGGAGAGGGTTGGAAAAATGTTCAGTTTAAAACGTATCTCTTTTGTCGCAATTGCCTTATTCATGATGGTGATGTTGTACGGATGTGGGAATTCAGGTCAGGAGACTCAAGGAGAAAACGCTCCACCTGCGGTGAAATCTGAACCCGTCGCTACGAATTCTTCCGGAACACGTACCATTAAGGACGCCAAGGGAGATGTTGAAATACCGGTAAACCCGGTTAGAATTGCCGATGTATCTGGCTCAACCGAAGAACTTTTGGAGCTTGGATATAGACCTGTGATTACTGGGAATACAGATATGGCTAATTCACTGGAAATCACACCTATTCTAAAAAAAGAACTGCCGGATGTAACTCCCGCTGGATGGTTTCAAACGGAAGTGAACTTGGAAGCGATCATTGCAGCAAATCCCGATTTAATACTGGCAGGGCCTACGCAAGAGAAAATCTATGATCAACTAAATATGATTGCTCCAACAGTAAGGGTACCTTATGGCTTTAATGCTTTTAGAGAGCGCTTTGCTTTTGTTGCCGAGGTACTTGATAAGAAAATGGAAATGGATGAGTGGCTGAAAGCCTATGACCAACGCGCTCAACAGCTGCATGATCAAATCACAGAGATTACCAAAGAAGAGACGTTTGCAGTAATCGAAGCTACAGAGAAAGAAATCCGGATCTATTCACGCACAGGTATTGCTGATATGATTTTTAATGATCTTGGATTAATCATCGCGCCAGGTACACCTGAACCAGACCCATGGGGAGGAAAAGTAACAAGTCTAGAAGCACTATCTACCTTTAATCCAGACCATATCATTTTATTATCTGATAATGACCAGAATGTTCTTGATCAAAGTAAGGTCTGGAGCAGCCTAAAAGCTGTGAAATCGAATAATATCTATCGCATGACTAGCAGACAAAACTACAATGAAGCTTTCTTTGCATTAGGGAAAGAGGCATTGCTGGAACAAATCGCTGAGCAAATCAAGGAACATATCAACAAGTAAAGCAATTCTATAAAAAAATGAGTCGCTTCAAGACACTGATTCTAAACTGGATCAGTGTTTTTTAGTTTGAGAATGACTGAAATATGAAGGTTTTTTCATGAAAATCAAAGAGTTTTTATAAGCTGTACGATTCGCTGGAAGTCAGAACTTGGATGCTGATTGTCGCAAATTTGATTTTTGGTGTATTGTTGATTAATCTGATTGGTGCGCCTATCATGGAATTGATTATGAAAAATAGCACCAAGTAAACAACAATAAATTATTGAAAAGAAGAGGGAAGCTTTATGCAAAGGATTCAAAATTCTAAAATGTATTTTATATTTATACACATATTTTTGTTGATCTTATTGTTTACCTCGATGTATGCCTATTCTCCATGGATTCGCACTAAAGTGAAGGAAATTCTCGAGCCTGCGGACAAAGTCTATACCATTGCTCACCGTGGCGCTTCGGGATATGCTCCTGAGAATACTTTACCTGCATTCGAACTAGCTATTGATATGGAGACCGATTATATTGAGTTAGATATTCAGTTAACTAAGGATCGTGTTCCTGTTGTTATTCACGATGAAACTATTAATCGCACGACAAATGGAACGGGTTATGTTAAGAATTATACCTTAGAGCAGCTTTCGAAATTAGACGCTGGCTCTTGGTTTAACAAACAGTATCCCATGTTTGCCAGGGATCAATATGCTGGAATACGTATTCCGACTTTAGAAGAGGTATTTGAAAGGTTTGGAAAAGAAGTAGACTATATGATTGAGATTAAAGATCCCGCTTCGAATCCGAATATTGAAACTATATTAAACGAACAAATTGAAAAATATAATCTGTCTGATCATGTTTCCGTACATTCATTTAGTGAGGCGAGTTTACGTAGGCTTCATTCGATTAACCCGGAGATTCCGCTTTATCAAATTATCTGGTATAATATTCCGGTTTATAAAGTACCAGAATCTTTCATCAATCGGGTGAAAACTTATGCGGTTGGTATTAGCCCTAACTTTCAAAGAATAAATTCATCCTATGTCGCACAGGTGAAAAATGCTGGTCTAAAGGTGTTTCCGTACACAGTGAATTATCAAGTGAATATGGACAAAGCCGTGGTTTGGGGTGTAGACGGGGTACATACCAACTTTCCTGACCGTTTTAATGAAGTGATTAAGAATAATAAGAAATGAGGAGTTAAAAAAACGAGATTTCAACTATCGGAAATTCATATGCCGAATACATCGATTTCAGAGACAGGATACCATGTTTTTGAATTTACGTCTTTAAAAAACACTTGAATTGTATAGGTACCTTTTGTATTAAACGAATAAGTGAATTCGTTAGTTTTGAACCAAAAGTTTTCTTCACTCTTCTTAATTTGTTGATTATCGATAGTTTCTGTTTTGTCAGCGGGATCAGTGATTGTAAGTTTTATATCTGAAATTTCTGTTTTTAAATGATCCACTTGTAATAAGGTTGAAAAGGCAAACCGTGCAGGGCTTTTTACCTTACCGAAAATCTCTCCATTGTTATCAAGCAATACCATGTTCACATTTGGCTTGTAGATTCGAACCGATTTACTTGTTTCATCTAAAGTGATTAAAGCAAACAAATTTTTAGTAAGCTGTTCAACAGGTAAGAGAATGTCTCCCTCGGATATTACTGCTGCCTGTTTTTGTACCACATTATTGAAATATAATGAAACTTCAGATGGGTTCGATGCGGCATAAATCATTGTTCCCGGTAGAATCATTATGCCAAGTGCTAATATAGTCAGTTTAATTATTTTTCTCAATGAAATCTCCTCCTATATTTTCATTATGTTAATTATACCCATAAGATGGAAGATAGTTTCTTTTATGCAATTAATAAAATAAAAGAGAAGGTCAGACGAGGGGACTACCCTCTCCTGACCTTTTTGATGTTAAAATTAAGGAGCGATAGCAAGTAGAAGACTGCTTCCTTTGTTCACCCTAACTAGAACCCTCTCACACTGCTTGGGGGTACTTTTCTATGTTTTTTGAAAGTCCGGCTGAAATAGTAGATATCACTGAAGCCAGTAGTGGTAGCGATTTCAGAAATCGTCAACTGGCTATGCCTTAATAAATAATCTGCACGGTCTAAACGGACAGCATTTATATATTCCGATATCGTATGACCAGTTAATTCCTTGAAGAGACGGCTGAAATGGAACCGGCTTAGCCCTGTTAGTGCCGCAAGTTCGTCAACTTGAATGGGTTCCTGGTAATGGGTATCGATATAACGTAAAACAGGTGCGAAGCGTTCAACCGTTTGAATACGTCTTTCTTGCTCAGCCTGTGAGAGCACGGTGACGATATGTCTGCGCAATAACAGCGTTAGCAGGCGGTATAGCTCGGACTTGACGGCCAGCTCATATCCAAATTCGCGAAGTTCTAGCTCCCGAATAATCGCCAGCGCACAGTCAGTAATGTGCTGATCCCCACGGATATGATTACGTAACAGCAGCTGGTTCTGCTGAATCGGGGCGATGAACTTGGTTTCGGCAGCGTCGCTAACCGCACTATGCAGCAAAGAAGTATCTGCAATAATCGCATAATACAATAAATCAGAAGATGCACTGACCCCATAATGCAGCTCGTTGCTGTTCACAGCAACTAAATCACCAGCCCGTACGTTGATCGGTGTTCGTCCGCATTCAAAAACAGCCTCACCGCTTTCAATAAATAGAAACTCAAGATGCTCATGCCAATGATGCGGGAACAACAAAACTCCCTCTTGGTTGAAGCGCTGGGTATGTACTTTAATCGGAAACTCGGGATCTGGCATGTCCATGGGTTCCTGTAGATGTTTATCATAGTCCAACATTTATTGAAAGCACCTCCTATAGCACAATTGTACAAATGAAACCGCAAGGCTCTGCATGGTGTTTAGGGTTGAAATCATTATAATACGAATCATAACCTATGCAAAATAAAGGAGAGAGTATTAATGGATATGATCAAAATTGGCGTAATAGGAACCGGCTCTATCTCCGGCATGCACTTAAGTTCTTATCGGAATAATCCGCAGACAACCATATATGCGGTTTGTGACCTGAATGAAGAGCGTGCACGAGCTGTTGCTACTGAGTATAACGTGGAAAACGTATACACAGATTATCGTGAATTGCTGGCTAACTCCGAAATAGATGCCGTCAGCATCTGCACATGGAACAACTCTCATGCTGAGATCAGCATCGCGGCACTTGAGGCAGGCAAGCATGTACTTGTGGAAAAGCCGCTTTGCCGCACGGTTGAAGAAGCGCTTCTGGTTCAGCAGGCAGTGGAAAAGAGCGGCAAAATTTTGCAAGTAGGCTTTGTACGGCGTTATGACTCTAATGCCCAGCTACTTCAGACATTGGTGGAGCAAGGAGAATTCGGCGAAATCTACTATGCGAAGGCAACAACGTTCCGGAGACTTGGTAATCCCGGAGGCTGGTTCAGTGATATTGAACGCTCCGGCGGAGGACCATTGATTGATATCGGCGTCCATGTGATCGATCTATGCTGGTATTTGATGGGCCGTCCGAATCCAGTATCAGTCAGTGCCAATACCTACCGTAAGCTCGGCAATCGTTCTAATATCAAGAATCTTTCTTTCTATAAAGCCGCTGATTACGACGCAGCGAACAATACGGTAGAAGATTTAGCAAATGCACTAATTCGCTTTGAGAATGGAGCTTCGCTGATGGTTGATGTTAGCTTTACACTGCATGCCAAAGAAGACGAGCGCTCGGTGCGCCTGTACGGTGACAAGGGCGGGTTTGAAATTGATCCTGAGATAGTCATCGTCAAAGAACAGTCGGATACGATCGTCAATACCTACCCGCAGACCGATCATAAGGGGTTTGAGTTCAACAGTGCATTCCAGAATGAGATTAATCATTTTGCGAACAACATCAGCAACGGCTCTACACCGATTAGTCCTGTGCAGGACGGCGTTACAATCATGAAGATTCTCGGCGCGATCTATGAATCCGCTGCCAAAGGCGAAGAGGTGAAACTATGAAGCTAGGAATCAGTACCTACAGTTTGCATTCAGCTTTTTCAACGGGTGAGCTTACGCTTGAAGGAGTCATTGAGACGATCGCCGATCTGGGTGCGGAGCATGCGGAGATTGTACCCTTGGGCATCAATTTGGTTGAGAATCCTGAGCTAATTGATCAGATTGTACGAACGGCAGCAGGTCGTGGACTAGAGTTGTCTAATTATGCTATCGGGGCGAATTTTTCCGGGCTGGAGGCAGTGGAAAGAAAGCGGGAAGTCGAGCGGGTAAAGCGGGAAGTAGACGTCTGTGCGGCATTAGGCATTCAGCGGATGCGGCATGATGTAGCCTCGTCAAATGATCTATCAATTACGCACTTTTTGGAAGAGCTTCCAGATTTGGCTGAAGCCTGTCGAGAAATTGCTGATTATGCCGCAGGTTTGGGCATCACGACCAGTGTGGAGAATCATGGCTACTTTATTCAGCACAGCGATCGTGTACAGGCGTTGGTTCACGCAGTAGGAAGAGATAACTTCCGTACAACACTCGACATTGGTAACTTCCTGTGCGCCGATGAGAATCCGCTTATTGCTGTGACTAACAATATTAAGCTTGCTTCGATGGTACATTTCAAAGATTTCTATATTCGTCCGCAGGATCGCCAGCCTGGCGAAGGCTGGTTCCAGTCTACTGGTGGGAACTGGTTGAGGGGGGCCATCGTTGGTCAAGGAGACATTGATATGCCGAGTGTCATTCGAACCGTTAAGGAAAGCGGTTACGACGGATATATCTCTGTAGAATTTGAGGGAATGGAAGAGTGCCGTAAGGGGACGAGACTTGGGTTGGAATACATTAAGCGTGTTTGGAACCAAATCTAATTCATTTTAAAGGAGGATTATTACAATGGTTAAACCAACTATCACTAACAAAATCGGCGTTATCGTAGACAGTTTTCAGGTCGGAGTAAAAGAGGGTTTGCGCAAGGCAAAAGAAGCAGGGGCTGATGGGGTTCAGATTTACGCGGTGCAAGGTGAATTTGATCCCGCTAACCTTTCTCCGTCAGCCCGCCGTGAATGGAAGGAATACATCGCTTCACTGGGTCTCGAAATCTCTGCCCTCGTTGGAGATTTAGGCGGACATGGCTTTCAGGACCCTGCACAGAACCATGCCAAAATCGAAAAGTCCAAACGCATTATGGAGCTGGCCAAGGAGCTAGGTACAGATATAGTCACTACACACATCGGTATTGTTCCCTCTGACAACAACAGTGAAATTTATGAAACCATGCACATCGCCTGTGAGGAACTAAGCAGATACGCGCATGAGATGAATTCTTACTTTGCGATTGAGACTGGGCCAGAACCCGCTGCTCGTCTGAAGACGTTCCTCGACGGTTTGGGTTCCAAAGGGGTTTCTGTTAATTTTGATCCGGCCAACATGGTGATGGTGACTGGTGATGATCCCGTGCAAGGTGTTCATACACTAAAAGACTACATTGTACACACCCATGCTAAAGATGGTCTCAAACTTGCCGATATCGATCCGCGCGATGTTTACGGTCAATATGGTTATGAAGCACCCGCATTAGACCATGAGAAGATAGCTGAAATGGCCGACACCGGCACAGCTTTTCGTGAAGTTCCGCTCGGAGCGGGCTCTGTTGACTGGAGCAACTATCTGCAAGCGCTGAACGACATCGGTTATACAGGATTCCTGACCATAGAACGGGAAGTTGGCACTAATCCAGAGGAAGATATCCGTCAGGCTGTGAATTTTTTAAAGGGCTTTCGGGTCTGAACACGTAGTGATAAAGATTAAATAGTTCATCCAGTCTTTGGGATAAAAGAGAAGCTGCCTTACAGGAGAACAGGCCTGTACGGTGGCTTTTTGCAACTTTATCCTCTATTTGACGTTAAAGAAGAGAGAATACGAAGGGGGAGCCTATATGAAAAGGATAAGTCTACTAGCCCTTTTAGCAGTCATTTCAGTAATCATTGTTGGATGTATCAATACAGGGAATAAGGATAAAGCGAATCAAACAATGATCGATCTAAGCTCTGTTCATTCCATAACAATTCAGAACGACAGCGGTGAATCGATGACCATAACGGACAATAATTTAATAGAACAATTCAATGAAGCTATACATACTGCTGAGTATGACAGCGCTAAGCTTGATATTGCTACACCTGATTATGAAGCCATTGTTGAAATGAAGAATAAAGAAAACGCAAAATTCTCATTCTGGATCTCTGGCGAGAATAATGGTCTTATCACCAAATCTGGACAAAATGGGCATTACAAGTTGCCGGAAACAGAAAAAGCAGTATTGCTTCACTTATTTCAATCAAATGATCAACAAGCAGAAACCGATAATCTAAAGATCGATGAGGACATTAAGCGAATTACAATAGCGGACTCTCTAGCACATGGTTCTGTGAATGCTAACATAAAGGAAGAATACATAGATCATGAAACCATAGAAATTTTCGTCCGAGCCATCCGTAACGCTGTACAAATACCTGGGAATTTAAATACCGCAACGCCTAACTACGATATTGTTCTAATTTCAGATAATAATAAATATGCCTTTCATTTATGGATAAACGAATCAAGCGAGCAGGGCATGTTAATGAATGTGAATGAGACGAGCACAGGCTACACGCTTACTAAGGAATCAACTGCCGAGTTAAAAAAAATTACGTTTATGGATTCAACATTTAAGGGGCTGGAGTTTAATGCAGTACGGAGCTCAAATGGAGATCTGGTAGCTAAACCAATTGGCATATCCGAAAATAACTATATATTAAACGGTGGAGCAGTAGTTGAGCTGCAGGGAATCACATACCACACCATTCATTTTTTCTATGGAGATCACAATGCAATCAATGCTTTGCTAGCCCATGATCCTGCTACGGATGAGGTTAAGGTGAAATGGAGCGATGAGCTGAACGATTCCAATAATCGTTGGAACAATGCCTTTATGAACAACTATAATATGCTAATCCCGTTGGACGGGGATCATCTATTATTTCTGGAATCGGATCTGACGAAAGAAGCTGGGGAATATCATTTGTCCTCATACAATGTTGTTACAGGAAAAATCGAACGTCTTCGGGAAGACTTTTGGCCGCTTTCTGATGATTATGATTACATTTATAAATTTCAATGGAAAGCTGATGAGCAAAAATTGTTTATGCAGAGTTACCTCGGTAATGTATGGATCTTTGATCTGAAGAAAGGACAGGACGATGTCCATCTTCTGAAATATCGCGTAATCCCTCATTCGACGACTGGGGCGCCATCCCTATTTCTTTCACCAACCTTTAAGAGATTTGTACATGATGATGAGAGCGGGCAATTAACCTTTTACGATAATAAAGGAGCTTCGCTACATACTGTACCGTTACCACAAGAGCGATATGTACCTTCTGAGAAAATAAAGTGGAACCCGGCGGGCACGATTGCTTGGATGGATACAGCAGAGGTCAACCAAAACCGAATCCATGACATCGATATCGATTATTTGAAAATAGCTCCACAAATAATTAATTTTTATAATCAGGATGGGCTTCCCATCTGCACTATTATGACTGAAAGCGACCATGAAGATGCAGCGGTTGAAGTTGTAGGATGGATGGATGCTAATATAGCCGTGATGAAGTCCTATTCTGTAGAACTTTTGTACAAGGATACTATAGGGCTGAAGGTTAAGAATGTTTCTTATTATCTCTATGATGTAAAAAAGAAGCAGAGGGGGGCCAGCATTTCGTCCATCCCCTCCAGCGCAACCGTTACGCCAGATCATCAAATGAGCGATGCCGATAATGAAAGGAATATTACTGTGAGTTTTAAAGAAATTACCTATAAAAAAGGAAATTAATTGAGCCTCGGAAGCTCGCTGCAATGATCACATAAGATCATTGGGAAGCTTCCCGAGGCTTCTTTTTTATAATTTCAAGACAATGCTTAAGAATACGTTATATTCATCGGGTTAGTCTGTACCCGAATTTTATAATTAGCCTGCTGTAGTTCGGGCGGAAGTCAGTAGGTCTAGCCGGAAACCCTGTACCAGGGTTTCGCCGTTCATAAGATCGGTCTCATTCGCCCGTTTGAAGCCTAAGCGATAGTAGAGCTTAATTGCTGAAGCCATCATTTCTGAGGTATGCAGATTCAAAGTGGTGGCACCCAACTCGCGAGATCTCCTTGCAGCTTCGTCAATTAGATGGGTTGCAACACCGAGACCGCGAGCGGATGGGGATACGGCAAGTAAGCGCAGGATAGGGGAGTGAATGCCTAGCTCAGGTTTACCGTATGCCGTTTCCGAGGAGCTGAACAAGAGTGCGCTACCAATGATTTTCTTGTCGATTTCAGCGATGATCCGCACGATCGGGGCATCGCCATGGACAGATTCAAGAAGTGATTTCCGGTAAGCTAGCCACAACGGCTCGGGCATGATCTCGGAATATTGGTGGTAAGCGTCCAGTATCACTTCAGCGATGGCATCGCGGTCCTTATTCTCAGCTTCACGGATAATAATCTTTTGTGACATATTCTCGGGATCCCCTTTCAGTCCAATGTATTAGTTCATAAGAATGAAGTCATTATAAACTATAATTCCGAGTTATATAAGGGGTATTTTATAATTTTGATATATGAATAGAAAAGCTCTATATGAAATAAACATAACGTTTGATTCGAAATCCGATTGATTTACACGGAATTTAAGTTGACAAAAAATGGGGACGTGAATAAGATATAAACAAAATCTATAGGAAAGCATCGTCATATTTCATTGTTTTTACATCGGAATAGTAAAGTTAATATTAGTTTAGGGGGATTAGGGATGAACATTGAAAATATTGAGGCTTTTGTCTACATCAACCATTATGGAAGCTTCAATAAAGCGGCCGAAGTCCTATATATCTCTCAGCCGACAGTTACGGCACGGATTCAATCGCTCGAAAGAGAATTGGATTGCAGAGTGTTTGATCGGTTAGGTAAGCAGATTAGCCTAACGGATAAAGGAAAGCAATTTCTTCCCTATGCCCAGCAGATTCTTCAGATCTATCAGAACGGTAAATATCAGGTGCAGGCCAAGGGGCATATTCCAAATGAACTGAGGATCGGCAGTACTGTTTCGGTTTCCAATTATTTAATGCCGCATCTGATGCTTCATTTGAAGCGCAGGTATCCGCATATCACAATTAAGCTGACGACAGCTTCTACAGAAGTATTGATTGATAAGCTGAAATCGAAAGAGCTAGATCTGGCTTTTATCCGTAAGGTCGTAAATCCGGCCATTCAAGCTTTTCCTTTCTGCGAAGATCCCATCTCTCTGTATGTACAGGAGGGACATCGCTTAGCTAAGGTACAACGCGCTTCGCTGGAGGATATCCGTCAGGAGACGTTGGTCTTTTTTGAATGCGGGTCTTTGGATTGGATGCGGCTGCATCGTGTATTTGAGAGCATGGAACAGCCGCCGAAGATTGAATATCAGGTGGATAACCTGGAGACAGCCAAGAAGCTGGTGTTGAAAAAAGCAGGCATCTGTTTCCTTCCGGCACTTAGTGTGCAAGAGGAAGTAGCGGCAGGGACGTTAGTACGGGTGGATATTGCGGAGACGGAAGGCATCTCCTTACGAACCAGCCTGATTTCATTAAATGGGGAGAACGCTGAATTCATAGAAACTCTTCTTGAACTCGGTATTGGTAAAACAGGAGATCGACTAATTGTATAGATGTATTAAAAAACTCTATTAGCGCATGGTCACATGCAGTGATAAAGTTAATTGCATATAATGTTGACTATTTCTATAGGAATTATAAATTTAATTTTGGAAGGATGGAGGGCTTGCGATGAGTGAGACATACAGATTGGCAGAACTGAAAGATGCGGAGAATTTACTAGAGGTTACATATCGTGCGTATGAGCTGATTCGCGAGCTCGGGCTGCATTGGCCGGCGGCTACAGCTGACTTGGCACTTATTGAAGACAATATTGCTACGAATGAGTGTTATGTGCTGGAAGTTGATGGAACGATAGTTGCGACGATAACACTTTCAAAAGAAGAAGAGATGAAGAAGATTAGCCCACTGCCTTTTATTAAATGGTTTGCTGCTCATCCGGATTACAGTAACAGAGGTTATGGTGGAAAGCTTCTGAATTGGGTGGAAGAGCACATTATTGCTGGACAATTGGGTTCGGCTGCGGTCACGCTGGCAACGGCTAAGAAGCACCCATGGTTAGTTCAAATGTATGAACGCCGGGGGTATGAACGGTTTCTGGAACTGGATCAGCAGAATGGTGACGGCATTATGTATCTGATGAAAAAAACACTTATAAATAAACCACAATTCATTCAAAGGGGATAGAACAATGAAAAAGTCCATTTCATTAGTAATTGCATCGTTATTGACACTGGCGATAGCAGGTTGCGGAAATAACAGCACGAACAGCAGCCAGAATGGAAATGCAGCCGAAGCTTCGGCAACGGCAAATGGTTCGACAAAGGTAACTAAGATCATCGTAGGCACGGGTACTGCTTTTCCGAAGGTCTGCTTCATAGATGAGAACGGCAAGCTTACCGGCTTTGATGTGGAACTGCTCAAAGAAATCGATAAGCAGCTGCCTGAATATGAATTTGAGTTTCAAACCATGGATTTCAGCAATTTACTGCTGAGTCTGGAAACTAAAAAAATCGACCTGGTTGCCCATGTCATGGAGAAAAATCCGGAGCGGGAGTTGAAATATTATTTTAACAAAGAAGCCTATGCCCACTGGAGAAACCGCATCGTAGTGGCGAAGGATAATGATTCAATCCAATCACTGGATGATCTCAAAGGAAAAAAGGTGTTAGTCGGTGCGACAAGCGCACAAGCGCAAATTCTGGAGAACTACAATAAAGAGCATGACAATGCGATTAATATCGTGTATCAGAACGGTGCAGCGAATGATACCGTCGCACAGATTAGTACTGGGCGTGTGGACGCTACGCTGGCTGCAGATTTTGTACTCCCGATCATTGATCCGCAGAGTCAGCTAAAAGCAACGGGCGACGAGCTGTCCTCTGCGGACATTCTCTATGTTTTCCGTAAGGATGATGCCGATTCACAAAAGCTGTCAGATGCGATTGACAGTGCGATTAAAGAGCTGAAGACGGATGGAACACTGGGTAAGCTGAGCACGGAATGGCTGGGTGCGGATGTTACAGCGGATTCGGTTAAATGATTAAGCCGGTGAGCACGGGAAGGGAGGGAATATATGGGCGCACAGTTTGATATCAGTTTTGTATTTTCGTTTTTGCCTAAGCTGCTAGGGACTTTAAGCACCACGCTTCAGATTGTCGCCTGTTCTCTACTGACAGGAATTATTGTCGGCTTTCTCGTAGCTCTGCCAAGACTTTATAAAGTGCCTGTGTTAAAGACCCTCTCCGAAATCTATATTTCTTTTTTTCGGGGAACTCCGATTCTTATCCAGCTCTTCTTGTTTTATTATGGTCTGCCTGAAATCATGAAGCTGGTCCATGTGGATATGACCCGAACTCCAGTACTTGTCTTTGTGATTCTAACCTACGGTCTGCATACGGGAGCCTACATGTCCGAAATGATTAGGGCTTCTGTGATGGCGGTGGATAAGGGGCAAGTGGAGGCTGCATATGCTGCGGGGATGACGGGATTTCAAGCTTTTACACGAATCGTGCTGCCCCAAGCGCTAGGTATAGCAGTTCCTGTATTCTCCAATCTAGTAATTGCACTACTGAAAGATACGTCATTAGCTTTTACTCTCGGCGTGATGGAAATGACAGGTAAAGCTCAGACGCTTGGCAGCTTAACACAGCATTTTATTGAAACCTATATCGCGCTTGCGCTTATCTATCTGGTCATCAGCTTTACGATTGAGAAGCTGCTGCTTGTAGCAGAACACCATCTGCTACGGCATGAAAAGCGAAATATGCCTGACAAAAAATTGTTTAAAATTAACAAAAGCTGGTCCTACCGACGCATTATTGCAGAATTGGGACCGGGCAAAGGAGGCACCGGATTATGAAATTGGACCCATCGTTTATATGGACTGCGCTGGTACAAATTCTGAGTGCAATTCCTACGACCTTATATATTACGGTTGTCTCTGTATGGATTGGTTTTGTGATTGGAGTGGCTGTAGCCTTGATCCGGCTTTACAGAGTTCCACTGCTGCATCCGCTGGCCGTCGGTTATGTTACATTCATCCGCGGGACACCGATGCTGACGCATCTGCTGCTTATATATTTTGGGCTTCCTGTGCTGATTGATGGTCTGGCGGCTCATTTCGGCTGGAGCTTTAGGTCGGTTTCGATTCCGATGATCGGTTTTGCTTATATTTCGTTCTCGATTACTGCTGGAGCTTATATGTCCGAGGTCGTCCGTTCCGGTCTGCTCGCTGTGGATCGTGGTCAGCTAGAAGCGGCCCACTCTATCGGTATGACAACGCCCCAAGCACTAAAGCGGATTGTTTTTCCTCAAGCGCTGGCGGCAAGTCTGCCTAATCTTTCGAATTCGGTTATCGGTATGCTGCACGGATCTACCCTTGCTTTTACGGTTTCGGTGGTGGATATCAATGCTAAGGCACAGATAGTGGCTTCAACGAACTGGAAGTTTTTTGAGGCATATCTGGCGGCAGCGCTGATCTTCTGGGCACTAACGTTTCTGATCGAACGTGTGACGTCGGTCATTGAGAAAAGGATTAATCTTTACAATCGAGGTGGAGTAGCATGATTAAACTTGCGCAAATTTCGAAGTCATTCGGTCGGAATCAGGTGTTAAACAATATAGATTTAACAGTGACGAAGGGGGAGGTTGTCGTCATTCTCGGTCCCAGTGGCTCCGGCAAAACGACTCTCTTACGCTGCGTGAATTATCTGGAGAGACCAAGCAGCGGAGAGATCGCCATTGGCGATTTCAAAGTGAACTGCAAACACGCCCGAAAAAAGGAGATTCATCAGCTTAGGCAAAAAACGGCAATGGTATTTCAGCAGTACAATTTGTTCCGTCATAAAACTGCGCTGGAGAACGTGATGGAAGGGCTGTTAATTGTCAAAAAGCTTCCGAAGGACGAAGCGAGAAAGCGGAGTATAGCACTGCTTGAAAAGGTAGGTCTTGCCAGCAAGCTGGACGCTTACCCGAGTCAGCTGTCCGGGGGTCAGCAGCAGCGTGTAGGGATTGCCCGAGCCTTGGCGCTTGAGCCAGAGGTTATCTTGTTCGACGAACCCACATCAGCGCTGGACCCTGAGCTAGTGGGTGAGGTGCTGGCTGTTATCCGGAAAATTGCCAAGGAAGGCATCACGATGATTGTAGTCACCCATGAAATGGGGTTTGCTCGTGATGTGGCGAATCATGTAGTTTTTATGGACGGGGGCGTCATTGTTGAAGAAGGAACGCCGACAGAGCTGTTTAATCATCCGCGCGAAGAAAGAACGAAGCAGTTCCTGAAGCGAATCACACCTGAATTTAACTATTCCATATAGGAGGAAAAACAATGGCTATTACAATCAGCGTACTTGATCAAAGTCCGATCTATCCGGGAGAAACGCCAGAGGAAGCATTCCAGCATACGATCAAGCTGGCTCAACTGTCCGAGGAGCTTGGATTCCGTCGATTCTGGGTTTCGGAGCATCATGACTCCGAGCAGGTGGCCGGTTCTTCTCCAGAAGTACTCATCGCACATCTGTTGGCCAAAACAGAGCGCATCCGCATTGGCTCCGGTGGCATCATGCTCCAGCATTACAGCCCGTATAAGGTGGCGGAGAACTTTAATGTGTTGGCTACACTTGCTCCTGGCCGAGTGGATCTCGGAGTGGGACGCGCTCCCGGCGGTCTCCCGCGCAGCACACAAGCGCTTCAGCAGGAAAGAACCGAATCCCCTAGCCTAACGGACAAAATCATCGAGCTGGAGAAATATGTGCATAACCGGCTCGAAGAAAACCACCCGCTGGCTGGGTTGAAGGCAGGTCCCCTTCCTGGTATTCCGCCTGAGTTGTATGTGCTTGGCGCGAGTGTAGGCAGTGCAGAGATTGCTGCTGAACTTGGATTACCTTATGTGTTCTCCCTATTTATTAATAGCGATAAGACAGTAGCGCTAGATGCTATTCGTGCTTACCGCAGCGGTTTTGTTTCTTCACAGGGCAGACAACCGCAAGCAATTATCGCTTTAGCACTAGTGGTGGCTGAGACCGAAGAGGAAGCGAAAGAACTGGCGGGCGCACATAAGTTGATTCGGATTCAGCTGGCAAGCGGGAAGAAGCTAACCGTTGGAACCCGGGAACAGGCGGAGGAGTTTGCCCGCCAGAGCAATGAAGCCTACACGATTGAAGAGCTGGAACCAGAGATTACCAAAGGAACAAAGAACTCTGTACGTGAACAGCTGTCGGCACTTTCAGAGGCATTCGGTATTGAGGAGTTCATCATAACTACGAATGTGCAGCCTTTTGACAAAAGGTATCGCTCCTTTGAGCTACTGAGCGAAGCAATCGCTGAAGTGCCGGCAGAGGCATGAGCCGGCGGATCAGGATCACACAGGAAATCGTTTAATGGAGGGTGACTGTATATGACTAGTAAAGCTAAAGAGTGGAGTGCGGAAGCGCTTGGAGAAGAATTAATCGTGATACGCCGTCATCTGCACCGGCACCCGGAACTGTCCAACGAAGAATATGAGACAACAAAATATATTATTTCCCTGCTGGAGCGGACAGGAGTCAGGATCATAGATTACGGTCTGTCTACCGGAGTGATCGCAGAAATTGGGGGCAAGCAGCCCGGTCCGGTCATCGCGCTGCGCGCAGATATCGATGCCTTGCCAATCCAGGAGGAAACCGGAGCAGCTTATGCTTCGTTGTATCCCGGCAAAATGCATGCCTGCGGACATGATTTTCATACAGCTGCCTTGATCGGTGCCGCCTATCAATTGAAGCATCGCGAGGATCAGTTACCAGGAACGGTACGCCTGTTGTTTCAACCGGCCGAAGAGAAGGCGCAAGGGGCACAGCGGCTCATTGCTAGCGGGGCGCTAGAAGAAGTCCGGGCAGTAATCGGGCTACATAACAAACCGGAACTGCCAGTCGGAACGATCGGTATTACGGCGGGCCCTCTAATGGCAGCGGCTGACGGGTTTGTGATTGAAGTGCAGGGTGGCAGTTCTCATGCTGCCGTTCCAGAAGCGGGGATAGACCCGATTGTAGCTGCTTCGCATATCGTGACCGCATTTCAATCCATTGTAAGTCGTAATGTCAGTCCCCTACAAAGTGCGGTGGTCAGTGTGACGCAGATTCACAGCGGAAATTCATGGAATATCATCCCCGAAAAAGCCGTGCTTGAGGGTACAATCCGTACCTTTGATGAAACGGTGCGCAGCAAAGTACTTGACCGCTTTCGGGAAGTGGCGACTGGTGTGGCAACTGCTCTTGGAGCAAAAGCCACTGTCCGCTGGATCGAAGGGCCGCCTCCGGTTATCAACGACGCCGCCTTAGCAGCGTTAGGAATAGAGTCGGCTGAAGCTCTTGGCTACCGGACGGTCAAACCAGAGCTTTCATTGGCCGGAGAGGATTTTGCCTTCTATCAGCGCGTTGTACCGGGATTGTTCGTCTTTATAGGTACTGAAGGAAGCCAAGAATGGCATCATCCAGCCTTCAATCTGGATGAACAGGCACTTCCTGTGGCAGCACATTTCCTTGCGGATGCAGCTGTACGTTCCCTTGAGTACTACAATTCCGGTGGAGGTGCAGAATTATAGCTGAACATAAAAGTTACGATGTAATTATCGTAGGCGCAGGCTCGATGGGCCTGAGTGCTGGTTACAATCTTGCGAGGCGTGGAGTGAAGACGCTGCTAGTTGATGCCTTCGATCCTCCACATACACAGGGCAGCCATCACGGGGAATCCCGGCTGATCCGGCATGCCTACAGTGGTGATCCCGCCTACATTGATTTAGCTTTGCGGGCAGATACACTATGGAAAGAAGCGGAACAGTTGAGCGGAACAGAACTGCTTGTCCGCTCAGGCGTGTTGAATCTCGTAGATAGCACAGTGTATTCCTTCAACGGTCGTCTCGAAGAAGCGAAGAAACGGAAGGTGCACGTACAGCATTTGGATGCCGAAGAGATCCGGCGGCGCTGGCCGGCACTGAACATACCGGAATCATTCGCGGCAATGTATGAACCAGATGCCGGGTATTTGTACAGCGAACGCTGTATTTCCGCCTACCGTCAGCTTGCCCTTGGACATGGTGCGGAACTGTTGACGAACTCTCCAGTAGTGAATGTCACCGCTCGCGAAGGCAGCGTTTCGGTTCATACGACAAATGGCGATTATCACGGAGCGGCAGCTATTCTTAGTGCAGGAGCTTGGTTTGGCAAATTTGCACCTTTTGTACATTTGCCGATTAAAGCAATCCGCAAAGTTGTGGGCTGGTTTGAGAGCTCCCCTGCTTTTACTGCTGGTAATTTCCCTGGCTTTACGTTAGGAGCAGAGGAGGGTGGCTATTACGGATTTCCCAGCATTGATGGAGCTGGGCTAAAGATAGGCCGCCACGATACAGGGCTGGAATGGAAGCCAGGTTCACCGCTTGCCCCGTTCGGCAGTGAAGCCAGCGATGAGGGTGACCTCCGCAAGGTACTGGAGTCTTACATGCCTGGTGCAGCTGGTCGATTGCTAAAAGGTTCTGCATGTAAATATGAGCATACGCCTGATGAAGATTTCATTATAGACTGCCATCCGCTTCATTCCAATGTGCTGATAGCTGGAGGGTTTTCGGGGCATGGTTTTAAGTTTTCTAGTGTTGTGGGTGAAATACTGGCTGACTTAGCGATCGGCGGAGCTACAACGCATAACATCCTGCCTTTTTCGTTATCTCGTTTCGCACCACCGGATCATTCGCGAACAAGTCTTATATTGGAGGGGATTTAATGAGCAGAGTTCAAATCAGTGATTATCTAAAGACGTATCATCAATTGGTAAAGTCGACCGCAGGGTTAACAGAGGAACAGCTGAAATGGAAGGCAGAACCCGCCAGTTGGAGTGTGACTGAGGTATTGACTCATCTGGCTGATCACAGCATCGTAGTTTCGTTCCGCATTCGTGATATTTTAGCGGCTACGACTGCACAGCTTCCGGTCTTCAATCAGGATGCTTGGGTCAGCGGTCAGTACGCCAACAGCGGCAATGCTTCCGACAATTTGGAGCTGTTCCGCAGCCTGCTTTACTATAACAGCCTTTTGTTTGAACGGCTTAGCGAAGAAGATTGGGAGAAAAGCGGAATTAATTTCAAGGGGGAGACTGTGAAAATTTCCGATATCGTGCGCGGCTTCACTGCACATGTGGAGAGACATCTTGGCCAGATCGAACGAATCAAACAGGGCGCAGCTAATGCATCGTTTGTGCAATGATTGCTTCCGAAGTCAGTTTTTCATGAATTGAAATCTAAGAAGCGTATGCTCACAAAACTTTTAGGAGGAATGAACATGACCAAACCAAGACAACTGAAGCTGGGTGCACTGCTGCATGGGGTAGGAGGCAGCACGTCGATGTGGCGCCATCCAGATGCCAAACCAGATGCCAGTGTAAACTTTGAATTATACAAAGAGTGGGTACAGAAGGCAGAAGAAGGCAAGTTGGATCTGATCTTCATCGCAGACGGTCTGTACATTAATGAAAAGTCCATTCCTCATTTCCTTAACCGGTTTGAGCCGCTGACCATTCTTAGCGCACTCGCAGCCGTCAGCACTAACATCGGTTTAGTTGGTACCCTGTCTACTTCGTACAGTGAACCATTTACCGTAGCGCGTCAATTCGGCTCACTGGATGTAATCAGCGGCGGCCGGGCCGGCTGGAATGTGGTGACTTCACCTCTGGAAGGATCTGCGTCAAATTACAGCAAAAAAGAACATCCTGACCATGGCAAGCGCTACCGCATTGCTACCGAATATTTGCAGGTGGCGCGCGGATTATGGGATTCTTGGGAGGATGATGCGTTTGTACGCAACAAGGAGTCAGGTGTATTCTTTGATCCGCAAAAAATGCATACCCTGGACCATCAAGGAGAGTTCTTCTCTGTGAAGGGACCGCTGAATATTGCTCGTTCGAAACAGGGGCAGCCAGTCGTATTTCAGGCAGGATCCTCGGAAGTCGGTAAGAATTACGCCTCCAAGGAAGCAGATGCTATCTTCACTGGACACGAAACGCTAGAAGATGCCCAAGCATTCTACAACGATGTTAAGACACGGGTAGCTTCGTTTGACCGGAATCCGGAGGAGGTGCTGATCTTCCCTGGAATCGCTCCAATCATCGGTGACACACCGGAGGAGGCAGAGCGCAAATACCAGGAGATTGCTGGCCTTGTAACGATTGAGAATGCACTGAACTACTTAGGCAGATTCTTCGAGCATCATGATTTCTCGCAATATCCGCTGGATGAGCCCTTTCCTGAGCTTGGCGAGCTCGGACGCAATAGCTTTCAGAGCGGAACGGATAAAATCAAAAAGGATGCGAAGGAGAGAGGCTTGACACTTCGGCAGGTCGCCTTGCAATCAGCTACTCCACGCAGCAGCTTCATTGGAACACCGGAACAAGTAGCTGATCAGATTCAAACTTGGTTTGAGAGTGGTGGGGCAGATGGATTTATGATCGCGGCTGCCGTCCCTAATGGACTGGAGGAATTCATCGATCGGGTAGTGCCGATTCTGCAGGAGCGGGGTTTGTTCCGCACTGAATACGAAAGTGGCACGCTGCGTGGAAACCTCGGCATACCGTTGCCGGAGAACCGCTATTCCAAAACTTCTCAGCCAGCAGGGCAAATTTGACGGTGGATCCATTATTCGTAATCCACCAAAACTTAAATATTACGGAGATGATGCATTACGCCGGTCAGCTGCAGGATGAAATGATTGAATACCGTCGTGATTTGCATGACTTGCCGATACAAGAGTGCAATGAGTTGCCTTACAAGTCAGTCAATGACGGCATCATGCACGCCTGTGGCCATGATGCCCATACCGCTATGCTGTTGGGGGCTGCCCGAACCTTGGCAGCCTTCCGGGAACGATTGATTGGCACCATTATTTTCGTCTTTCAACCAGCTGAGGAAGGCAAGGTCAAGAGTCCGCTTGATGGAAGATTACTCTCGGGCGGCCGCGATCTCATTGAGGATAACGTGCTGGAAGGTGTCGATTATGCCTACGCGCTGCTTGTCATGCCAGAGCTTCCAGTCGGAACACTTGGTATTCACCCTCATGATGCCATGGCAGCGTCCAGCCATTTTAAGGTGGAATTTCAGGGGACATCCGGTCATCATAGTGCTCCGCACAGAGCTGTAGATGCGATCCAGATGGCGGCACAATTTATAGGAGAAATTAACGGTTTAATGGCTAATCGAATCGATCCGCAGGAGGCGGCGGTGTTGGCCTTCGGAACGTTGCAGGCTGGTACTGCTGTTAATGTGATCGCTGAACACAGTGAACTGACAGGAACGTTCAGAGCATTTACCAAGACGACGGTAGCTGAAATTACAAATGGTTTACAGCGCCATGCTTCAGCTATAGCTGAGTCTTACGGAGGGAAATACAAGCTGGAGCTGCGTGAAGGAATTGCAGTAGTGAACAATGCGGAAGCGGTGCAGCAGGTGCTTCATGCAGCCCGTGCAGTTCTAGGAGAGGATCAGGTAATACTTCTGGAGCAGCCAAGTCTGGCTGGTGAGGATTTTGGTTGGTATCTTGAAAAAGTCCCTGGTGCCTTCGCCTTTATCGGTTGCGGCAATAAGGAGAAGGGGATTTACCATGCTATCCATCAGCCACAGTTTAATATCGATGAAGCGATGCTAGTTCCTGGTGCGAGTATACTGGTTAGACTCGCTATACAGCATAATAGCTCGTCCAGCGTTAAGCAAAAGTAAAAGGTACCCAATTTGGGTACCTTTTACTTTTGCTTAAGCTTGTCAGCTCACCAGAAATACGTTTCGAATGTGTAACCGTTTTTCCCAAAGAAAGTTATCTCTCCGCTTGTCACTTCCTCAGGAATATCAAAAAACATGCCTTGTTTCCCTGCGATATCATAGGTGTGAGTTACTCTCTTATCATGAACTTTATAGCTTACCTCGAAATGACTGAATTGCTTCTTAAGACCTTGATCGAACATACCGACACTAACGAGCTGTCCGCTCCGCTTCACTTGGACGTCGTCTCCATCATCCCCCATGCCTAAATCCATACTCCAGTCCAAACTCCCGTTTTTTAAACGATCGACGTATTTCAACGTAAGCGATTCTACGCCATCTTCCTCTTCGATATGTAAGAGTACAGCCGTATATTTATCAATAATCCGAGAGTCCAGAACTGGAAGTCCGCTCAAAATAGCAAATTGAGTTAACTCCTGCTCTGTTATTGCCTCTCCTGAGGGGTCATCCATCTCTATAGGTTTCATGCCTAGCCAATCTTGCCACGCCTCAGGAGATTCGAGTTCAGCACGAAAGTCATCATCCGTGGTAATGTTCGCTGTTCTAGTTGCTACATCCCAATCAACGGAGATCCCGATTCGTTCGGCAATGGCGCGCAATGGGACCATAATATCACTGCCGGAGAGATAAGGTGTAGGACTCTTCCAATCGATCCAGACGTCAGAATCCTCTATATCTTCGTTGTAATCGCTAAACATATAATCACTTTTATCCGGATAAATAGAAAGTGCTCCGTTAAAATGAGAAATAAAAACATGCGGATAAGGGTTATCTATAAACTTCGAAATATCGGCTTGTATGTCAGGATGCTCAAAAAGTTGAGTTGGAACGAACGTTGTTCCCTCTTTTAGCGTAGGCAACTCATCTTGAAAGAAAAAGTTTATGCCATTAATTGTGACAGAGGGTTGGATAGCAGATCGTTGGACAGCATCGGATAACTTCGGTACAACAGATGCCGATGCGAAGATCGGAGTCGAATTGGAAGCCAATAAGAAAAGAATAAGTAATACGTTCATGAAGCGGCGGCTGTGCATGACTACAAGTCTCCTTTTTTTGTTTATCACTTTAATAGTCAAATCAATATCCTAAATATACCATGTGGAGATTATTATAAGGGATTCTTAGCAGAAAGGCTTGATTCGAGTAGTTTTTTTTCTTAACAGGGTCATTAGTTTGACATTATGAGAGCACTTAACTATAATTATTATAGTGACTAACTTAAATATATTTAATGGGAAAATCATAAATGAATTCTAACTTTTTAAAGAAAAGAGGATAATTATGGAACAATATCGGATCAATGCAGACAACGGCTTAGAGTTTGGACTTTATACATTAGGTGATCATCTAGCGAACCCTGAAACTGGGAGCAGAATATCTGCCAAACAACGCATACGTGAAATTATTGACTTGGCTCAATTAGCGGAGCAAGCAGGAATTGATTTTTTTAGTGTAGGAGAGAGTCATCAAGAGTATTTTGCTACTCAGGCGCATACCGTTGTGCTGTCAGCTATTGCACAGGCTACTAAGAAAATGAAAATAGGTAGCTCATCTACGATTATAAGCACCTCTGACCCGGTTAGAGTGTACGAAGATTTCGCTACAATTGATTTGATCTCAAATGGTCGGGCTGAAATAATAGCTGGCCGTGCCTCTAGAGTGGGGTTATATGAACTATTGGGCTATGATCTTAATGATTATGAGGAATTATTTGAAGAAAAATTCGACTTGTTATTAAAGATAAATGAAAACGAAGTTATGAATTGGAAGGGAGAATTTCGTAACCCTCTCAAAAATGCAAGAATCCTCCCCCGTCCTGAGGGAAACTTACCGATATGGAGAGCTGTAGGGGGAACTTCTGCAAGTGCGATCAAAGCAGGCATTGCAGGTGTTCCAATGTTTTTGGCCCATTTAGGGGGTCCCGCAGTCTTGTTTAAAAGATCCATTGATGCTTATCGTGAAGCTGCAAGCCAGAACGGATTCGATCCGTCGAAGTTGCCTGTAGCGACTGCTGGATTCTTTTACGCGGATGAAACAACACAGAAGGCACAAAGAGCCTATTATCCATATATAAACGAAGGAATGAAATTAACCAATGGACGTGGTTTTCCTAAACAGGCTTTTGCTCAAGGAGCCGATCCGCGCGATGTTATGAATATTGGCAGCCCACAGGAAATCATTGAAAAAATTCTATATCAACATGAACTCTTCGGCCATCAACGATATATCGCACAAATGGATTTTGGTGGCGTACCTTTTGAAAGTTTAATGAAAAACATAGATTTAATTGGTTCTGAGATTCTACCGGCTATTAAAAAATATACGGCAAAAAAATAAACTCTAGGAGGTCAGAAATATGAAAATCATAGCGTTATCGGGGTCAAAGATAGGCTCAAAAACCAGAATCGCCATGAATTACACAGTAAATTCGTTCTATAAAAAATACCAAGATGCAGAAGTTACACTTCTAGATCTGGCGGAGTATGATGTTCAGTTCAGTGATGGTCGCAATTATCTGGAATACGAAGGGGATACCAAGTACGTCATTCAAACGATCATGGATGCAGATGTAATTGTAATCGGAACACCTATATTTCAAGCCTCCATCCCAGCAACACTAAAGAATATATTCGATTTAGCGCCTGAAAAAGCATTTCAGCACAAGGTTGTAAGTATGCTCGTCACGGCAGGATCTGCACGACACTATCTGGTAGCTGAGCAGCATTTGAAACCGATATTGGCCTATATGAAAGCGCAAATTGTTCAAACGTATGTATTTATAGAAGAGAAGGATTTTTATCGAAAAGAAATAGTAAATGATGATGTGCTATTCCGTATAGACCGCTTAGTGGAAGATACCTATGTACTCTCTGAGACTTATGCCAAAATTCGAGAGGCTGAAGAAGCTAAATATGGTTTCTAAGGAAGATTAAAATAAAGCCGATGATCTAAACCAAAAGATCATCGGTTTTTTGTTTGCATAAATAAGATAACGGACGATGTATCATTTAACGTAATTCACTTGGAGTCCGTTGTTTAATCTGTTTAAATACTCTGTTAAAGGTGCGGATATTAGTGAAACCGCATTCCAGCGCGATATCCAAAATGGTTTTGTCTGTGGTCAGCAGCAGCTGTTCTGCCTGGTTGACTCGGATGTTGCTAAGGTACGCAATATAGCTCATACCGGAAAGATTCTTGAAGAAGCGGGAGAAATAAAAGAGGCTCATATTGGCTTGCCGTGCAGCGTCAGCAAGTGTGATGGGATGCATGTAGTTGACGTCGAGGTATTCAAGAACACCTTGCATAATCTTCATGTTAGTGATGCGCCTTTTATCTTTCTGTGGATTAATCTTATCCGAAGGAACATGCCGTAAAATGAGTCCGCTCCATTCGTGCAAAAGGCCAATGATTACCTGTTCATGATACTCCAGCTTCTGATTATATTCATTCATAAGTTCTTGCAGGATCAGAGAAAGACGGTTGTTGATACACACTTCTTCTTCTCGTGTAGCAATTTTTTTCTCTATAAATGGTGAAGTCAGTCTCACATTCAAAGGCCATCCTCCAGGAAAACCGATTAACGAAGGATTGAATATCACCATCATTATCTTGGAGCTGCTGTCTTTACTGTCATAGTAGTGGATGTCTCCGCTGCTGCATATAGCCATATCTCCCGCTTTCAAGATCCTCGTTTCGGAGTTAATTCCCATCCGAATTGAACCTTCAAATACATAAACTATCTCAAGATCGTTATGCCAGTGGGCTAGAAAATCAATATCATTAGACATTATTACAGTGAAGGGGAAAGTGGACTGGTAAGTTCTATTTTCGTGAAAGGCTTTCATGAGATCTCCTGTTCATGCGGTTTAAATTTTAGGTTCACCAGTAAAACTTAGCAAAAAATGACCATTCCTACAAGTGAAATGGCGAGCATACCTCTCTGATCTGGATTACAATTTCATCAGATGGACAAAAGGTTGATTACATATGTAAAGGAAAAGGAGATTGCAGGATGAAGAAGAAAGCATTGATTGTAAAAGGTGGATGGGATGGGCATGAACCAAATGAAGTAGCTGCAATTTTTGCTGGTATTCTAGAGGCTGAGGGCTTTGAAGTTGAAGTGTCTGACACGTTGGAGAGCTTCAACAGTGCAGAAAAGCTTGCGGATTTAAGTCTTATTGTACCGGTATGGACCATGGGAGAAATCAGTAATGATCAGGTATCCTCGGTTCTGAAGGCAGTAGCTTCTGGAGTAGGAATTGCCGGTTGTCATGGAGGAATGTGCGACTCTTTCCGTAACAATACAGAGTGGCAATTTTTGACCGGGTCACAATGGGTAGCACATCCATTTAACGACGGGGTAGAGTACGAAGTTAATATCGTACATTCTGGCTCCAGTCCCATTGTGGAGGGCATCCAAGACTTCAAGGTAAAATCGGAACAATATTATTTACATGTAGATCCTGCAGTGGATGTCTTGGCAACGACTACCTTCGTAATGACTGAGGGCGAACATTCAGCAAATGGTGTCATCACGATGCCCGTTGTATATACGAAGAAATGGGGAAAAGGGAAGGTTTTCTATAATTCACTTGGACATCATGCAGATGTTTTCGATATTCCGGAAGCCAAGGAACTGATGCGAAAAGGCTTTTTGTGGGCGGCTAACTAAAACTGAGATAAGGTGGGAACGATCTTGCGCAAAGTGAAGGTAGGTATAGTCGGCTGTGGCAACATCAGCAGCATTTATTTTGAGAATTTGAACGGGACTTTCTTTAATACTGAGGTTTATGCTTGTTCCGACCTGGATAAAGGTCGTGCAGAGCAAGCGGCGGAGAAATATGGCGTTCCACATGTATGGACGACAGAACAATTACTTAATTCGGAAGATATTGAAATCGTCGTTAATCTAACAACGCCTAATTTTCATTTTGACGTATGCAAGCAAGCCTTGCTAGCTGGCAAGCATGTGTATGTGGAGAAGCCCTTATCCCTTTCCCTGGAAAATGGTACCGAGCTAGTTCGTCTGGCGAAGGAAAAGAACCTGTTCCTTGGCTGCGCACCAGATACTTTCCTTGGAGGTGGTCTGCAAACCTGCAGTAAGCTGATAGCGGATGGTTATATCGGGGAGCCGGTGGCAGCAACTGCCTTTATGCTTTGTCACGGACATGAAAGCTGGCATCCTGATCCGGAATTTTATTATAAATCCGGTGGAGGACCCATGTTTGACATGGGACCCTACTATCTAACCGCGTTAGTATCTTTGCTAGGCCCAGCTAAAACAGTTTGCGGCATCACTAAAACCTCGTTTGCTCATAGAACGATCACGAGCGACAAAAAGTTTGGCAAAGTCATTGATGTAGAGGTGCCCACACATGTTGCTGGAACGATTCAGTTTGAGAGTGGTGCTGTGGCAACCATGATTACTAGCTTTGATGTTTGGCACAGTACTTTGCCGAGGATCGAAATCTACGGATCGCAAGGAACCTTGATCGTACCGGACCCTAACAACTTTGGAGGGCCAATCCTTTTACGCCCGGCACACAGCTCGGAATTCCAAGAGATCCCACTTATCTACAATTATACAGATAATAGTAGAGGCATAGGAGTAGCAGATATGGCACACTGCATAGACACGGGGGAAAATCCTCGTGCAAACGGAGAACTCGCGAATCACGTACTTGAGATCATGCATGCATTCCATACAAGTTCTGACTCTAAGCAATATGCTCAGCTGGTAACCAGCTGCGAGCAGCCCAAGCCATTGCCGCTGGGCTTAGTCAAAGGGTATTTAGATTAGTAAATTCCCAGAGCAAATACTAAGTGTACGCTGCAGATAATCAGCTTTCAAAAAGGGTAGAAGACAGATCTATAAGTCTTCTACCTTTTTGGTAATCAGTAACGGGTGGAACAATACAACGTTCGAGTACTGACGCAAAAAGTCATTATTAACAGTTAACTTGATTTCATGGGTTTATATGATAGGATTTTGGAGGAGGGAAGGGCTCTACTAAGATTTATGAATAGGAGGTTAGGTATGCAAGAAAATACATTGATAGCCTCGGATTTTAGGTTTTCAATTAACCTCCCTGAAGACGCTATCGCTTCCTGGCATCAAGAACTTGAGGTAATGTATATATTGCAGGGAACTGGGGTCCTACAGCTGGATGACAATCAGTTTACCTATGAAGTTCGGCAGGATGACATTATTGTGTTGAATAGCTACCAACTGCACGCTTTAAATATGCTAGGTTCGGGCAAGGCGCTGTCGCTGTTTATCTCGCCCGCATTTTTGGCAGCTTTTTGTCCTGAGATTGAAAGTATATTTATAGAGTGTAAGTCTTTTCTATACTCTAAGGACGAACAAGATCGCTTTAATGTAGTCCGAAGTGAGTTCGCCAGTGTATTCCAGGCCTATTACAAAAACGAATCTCGTTTACCTATACTAATGCGTAGTCGTGTAGGTGTATTGCTAAACAGTCTAGTACATACTTTTCTTGAGCAGAGCAAGCAAAAGGATCCCGCCAAATCCTCAAGTAAGGAAAGATTGCGCAAAGCAACCGACTTTCTCCACCGGCATTATCGAGAAAATATCACTCTGAGTGGTCTGGCTTCTACTATCTATTTAAGTAGCTCCTACCTGTCTCATTTATTTCAGAAACAACTTGGCCTTACCTTTACTGCCTACCTTACGAATGTCAGATTGAGTCAGGCGGTGGCACTTCTTCCTAGTGAAAGAACGATCACGGACATCGCCTCAGAAGTTGGGTTTCCAAGTACCAACGCTTTGATCGACGCCTTCAAACGGCGCTTTGGTGTTACACCAGGGCAATACCGTATAGTAAATGAACATGATGCGACAGATCCAAAGGATAACGATATGATTTCAGCGGAATTTTCGACTGATTTCACTTCACTAATGCAGCATTTGCATCACAACGACCACTCCATTGTCCAACCCCAGGTCAACGAGGGATATGATCTTCATGTGGACACTAACCGTAAGATTCGGACACTGAGTCATAACTGGCGGACGTTGATTAATGCAGGATACGCCAAGGATCTGTTGAATGGCGCGGTACAGGCACAAATACGAAAGCTGCAAAATGAGATTGGCTTTCGCTATATGCGTTGCAAAGGTCTGTTAGACGATGACATGATGCTGTTTGTCAGGAAAATGTCTGGTAGCGCAGATTATAACTTTGTTTATGTAGATGAAGTACTGGACTTCATGCTTTCAGTGGAGTTATTGCCTTATGTGGAATTTAGTTATATGCCCTCTGCATTAGCGAGGGAAGCCGTGTTTCCATTTAAGAGACCAAGTATCCTATCTATGCCTGAGCATCTAGACGAATGGCTCGCCCTTGTGACTTCCCTTGTTAGGCATTTCATTGATCGGTATGGAATTGAGTCCGTGCGGGAATGGAGGCTTGCTCCCTTCGTGAGTCCAGAGTTTTCTGGATATGGTGTGTTTACCATGGAAGAATACTGGGTGCTTTACCGAGAAACCAGCCTCGCCATCCGCGCAATCGATCCGCAACTACATATTGTTGGTCCAGGAAGCAATATTGATGCAACTGATTTTATCAGTGAATTTCTAGTGTCTTGCAGTAAGGGGAATTGTATGCCCGACTCTCTGGCTCTACGTGCTTATCACAGCATATTACCGGGTCAGGAAGATACTGGTCTTCAGCTCATGGCAGAGGATGAAGCTTTTCCACTTGCGGTAAGTGGTGATGAACAGTTTTTGAAACACTCCTTACATAAGGTCAAAAAACTGTTGCGTCAACGTGGTTTCGCTTGTCTGCCCGTGATTCTTGATGAGTGGAGTAATAACATATGGCAGCGTGATTTGTGTAATGATACTTCCTATAAATCTGCTTTTCTTTTCAAAAATATCCTGGAGAATTACGACCACTTTGAGGCTATGGGATACTGGTCGCTCAGTGACCATATGGAGGAGATTATTCCTTCGTCGGATCTTTTTCATGGCGGGTTTGGTTTATTCACTCGCGGAGGTTTGCCCAAAAGCTGTTATCGGGCACTGCAATTGTTACGTTATGCAGGAAGCGGTCTGATAGCTGAAGGTGACGGGTATTTTATAACTTCCTCAAAAGGTGAAATACAGATATTTCTATATAATTATTGTCATTATGATACTCTATATCGCTACCGTCATACTACTCACTTGACTCAATCCGAACGTTACAATGTGTTCAATATACGTAATACCCGTCAGTATCACATTCGTCTAGACGGCTTAACGTCGGGTGTTTATACAGAGCGAAGGTATTCGGTAGGTCCAGCTGGGGGAAGCGCCTTTGATGAATGGTTGAATATGGGGGCACCTAAGGACATGTGTCCAGAAGAATGGTCTTATCTTGAAGGTCGGTCCATGCCGTTATTTCAAATGCGTTCGCTGCAAGTGACAGCAAATTTTGTGGTAAATGCTGTTGTACAACCACACGAGGTACAGGTGATTAGATTAACTCGTTAAATAAAAATAATATAACAAGGATGACATTAGTGTCGTCCTTGTTTGTATTGTAATTTTTCTCTCGATATCAGATTTGAAATCGCTTTCGCTAATAATGATAAAAGAAGGACTGGATATCCTGATTAAACCTATTTCTGAAACCGATAAGCCTGGCGTGAAAAATATCCAAAAAAAGTGCAGCTCAAATGCACAAGATGTTGAAGGCGGTTTCGTAGCAGGAGCCTCCGAGGTAGTAGAGGACATGTGCAAGCTTGTGTTGGAGAATGTGTAAATAACCCCTCTACTGAATTATCTGGTTTAATATGCTAATCTTTATATAGTAGAGCATTATACTGCTACAGTTCAGTGATTACCATAATAGGAGTGATATTTTGCAGACAAAGATCAACCTTGAAGGCGAATGGAAGTTGCAATTGGACAAGACTAAACAGGGATTAACCTTGCCTTTTACAGATGTTATCACACTGCCGGGAACAACGTCATACGCACGTAAAGGACCAAAGAACGAGGAAGTTTTAGTAAGCGCTCTAACGGATGAATATCTGTTTGAAGGGCAAGTCTGGTTCGCAAGAGAAGTATTCATTCCGGATGAGCTGGCCGGTAAGGCCTGCTATCTATTTTTGGAACGGACGAGACTTACGACGCTTTGGCTCGACAATACGGAGATCGGTAGCCGTAACAGTCTGAACACCCCGCATATATATGAATTGCCGAAGCTACAAGCTGGAATTCATACAATCACCGTCCGTGTGGACAATACCGATTACCCAACCAAAGGCGGACATTTGACTTCACAGGATACCCAGACCAACTGGAATGGGATTACCGGTCGTATGGAGCTTCAGTTCTATGGGGAATCGCAGCTTACTAATATCCGACTGGTGTCGAATCTGGCTGCACGTACGGTTCGTATTACAGCAACCTTGGACAGCAACAGTGAAACTACGCTTGCGGTGTCTGCCCAAAGCTTCAATAGTGAAGAGACACACGCGGTGGACGAGCGTGAGTTTCCTGTTTCACCGGGGCTTTTTTCCGTCGATTATGTGCTAGGCCAAAACGCGTTGCTCTGGAGTGAAGGCGCTCCCAATCTTTATAATATAACCCTTGTTTTGAAAGACAGGGATGGACATATCACTGACCAACAGGAGCTCAGCTTTGGTTTGAAGGAATTCCGAGCGGAGGGCGACAAGTTTACAATCAACGGAGAGAAAACCTTTCTCCGCGGCAAACATGACGGCCTGATCTTCCCGCTCACCGGTTATGCCCCTACTGATGTCGAGGAATGGGTAAGAATCCTTGGCATTTCCAAGTCCTACGGTATCAATCATTATCGCTTCCACACCTGCTGTCCACCGGAGGCTGCATTTACCGCTGCAGATATGCTTGGGATCTATATGCAACCAGAACTTCCATTCTGGGGTACAATCACGGAAGAAACGGATGAGGGCCATAATCAGGCCGAACAGGATTATCTGATCAACGAGGGTTATGCCATTCTCCAGGCTTTCGGCAACCATCCTTCCTTTGTGATGATGTCCCTTGGTAATGAGCTATGGGGCAGTAAAGCTAAAATTGATTCTTTCCTGAAGGCATATAAAGCGTTCGATAATCGGATTCTCTATACACAGGGCTCCAATAACCACCAATGGGTACCGGAAATTCTGGAACATGACGATTTCTTCAGCGGTGTGCGCTTCTCCAGAGAACGACTCTTCAGAGGTTCTTATGCAATGTGTGATGCACCACTAGGACATGTACAGACTGCGTTGCCGAGTACAATGAAGGATTATGATGATCAAATTGTACCCTTGGATCTCTTGAATGGAGAGAAGATGGAAGATACAGCTGGCGGTGAGATCCAGATTCAGTATGGTACCGAAGCCAAGACCGTGAAGGCAGATGAGGCTTCCGGAGAATGGATACCGCACATTCCTGTTGTCTCGCATGAGATTGGACAATACGCAACCTATCCAAATTTTGAAGAGATCGAAAAATATAATGGACCACTCAAGGCCGAGAATTTCAAAATTTTCCGTGAACGCTTAGAAAGTAAGGGACTGGGTCATTTAGCCGCTAAATACTTCGAATGCTCAGGGCAGCTGGCCGTAGCTTGTTACAAAGAGGAACTCGAGGCGGCATTCCGCTCCCGGCGGCTTGCCGGCTTCCAGCTCCTAGATCTCCAGGATTTCAGCGGTCAGGGAACAGCATTAGTAGGTGTCCTCGACGCCTTTATGGATTCCAAAGGAATGATTAGCCCTGAGGAATGGCGGACCTTCTGTAATGATGCCGTTCTGCTGGCGAGATTTCCTAAGTATAACTATGTCTCCGGTGAACCGTTCGATGCTCATATAGAGCTAAGCTGCTTCCGCAGCGGTTTGCCAGATACACTTGAATTACGTTGGGAACTGACTGTGGATAACGGTATTTTGGCAGAAGGGACAACCGAGGTGAACGTTCCTGCAGGAACGAATTACATCGATATCTGTGATTTGGAGATAACGCTGCCTGTAGTTGACCGGATGAGTACAATCGTATTGTCTCTCTCGATACAGGGGACAGATATTCGTAAGAGCTATGAGCTATGGATCTACCCAGAAAAGAGCGGCAATATGCTGGAAGGCATCCATGTATTCGACAAGCTGTCTAGTGATGCGCTTGCACTGCTGGAGCAAGGTGAGAGCGTGCTGCTGATGCCGAAACCGGAAACTCTCCAAAAAGCTGTCGAGGGTTATTACTGCACAGATTTCTGGTGTTACCCAATGTTCCGCTCTATCTCAGAGAGCATGAACCGGCCAGTTCCTGTGGGTACCATGGGGCTCTTAATTGATAACAGCCATCCTGTATTCCACGAGTTCCCTAGCGAGGAGTATTCAACATATCCATGGTGGAATATCGTTCAGCACTCAAAATCCTTTATCATGGATGAAGCTGATCGCAGTTGGAATCCCGTGGTGCAGACCATCGACAATTTTGAAAGAAATCATAAGCTTAGTTTCCTCGTGGAATGCAGCGTAGGAGGAGGCAACTTACTAGTGTGCGCTTTAGATGCAGACAAGGTAAGCGATTCGCCTGAAGGAAGACAGTTCTTATCAAGTCTTGCGGGTTACATCAAATCCGCAGCGTTCAAACCACAATACAAAGCAACTGTGAATGAGCTTCTTGAGTTGATCAAGTAGGGGATTGCTAAGGGCTCCTCATTGTATTTCACATGGGCGAACATAACAGAAGGACTATGCTTCTGTAAGTAAGATGGGCTGTTTAACAGCAGAGCAGCGATTCTCTATGTAACAAGAGAATCGCTGCTCTTTTTGCTAGATAAGGGGTAGACTTCAGCTTCACAGTATAATCATCTTCTAAGATTTGGAGAGTTTCGGACCCAGAAGACGCTAATTACCAAAATTCAGCCTTTTTCGCGTTCTACAAATAGCTTTTATCTAGAATGGTTGTTGGTACTTATCTGCAACTGAGCAGATTAACAAACGATTTCACAGGGTTAGGGGCCTTCGAAAATGATAACCCGATGCTATCATTGATAATGAAGCTGGATGAATAGAATTGTAAGCGCATTAACCGATGGCGCCAGAGCCGTTCTTAATCATGAACAGCGCCAAATTATGCAGGATTTGGGGGAACGGGAGAAGACATGAAACAAATTTTATTGAACGATCTAAATTGGGAAGTCAAAGGGTACTGGCCTTGGGTGCCGTTAAAGGGCACCAGCATGGAGCTGGGGCAGGAATTGATGGGAGTTACAGACTGGATGTCAGCCACCGTGCCGGGTGGAGTTCATTATGATCTATACAGACAGGCCTGGATTACCAATCCTTATGAAGAGTTGAACAGTTTAAGCTGTGAATGGGTGGAGAACCGTTGGTGGGTTTACCGCACGACCTTAAAACCTCCAGAGCTAGAGTCAACGCGAGTTGAGCTTGTCTTTCAAGGTCTAGACTATGAAGCAGCTGTTTACGCCGACAATTTCCTGTTGGGTGAGCATAAGGGAATGTTCGAGCAGGCTGTATTTGATATTACAGATCTACTCTCGGAGCGGGAGAGTCTGGAAATCTCAGTGCTCCTGAAGCAAGCCCCGGATGAAATGGGGCAAATCGGCAAAACCTCGGCCACCTTCACGCAGAAGAGCCGTTTTAATTATAAATGGGATTTCTCCACCAGGTTAGTCAACGTCGGAATCTGGGATGATGTAGTACTGAGGGTTCACCGGGATTGTTCTTGGCAAGACGTGTCGATCACTACAGATGCGGAGCTTGGTGAGAATGGCGGGCAGGTGTCTGGTCGAATTTCTATTCAGGCAAGCATCAAACAGATGGCTGATCCTGAACATGCAGGGAGGGTGACAGCGAGCATCACTTGTTCTGATCCGAAGGGGAATCCACTACTGGTTCAGTCGTACTCAGTTCTCGCGGGAGAAGTTCTGAACGCAGAGTTAGAGATACCTGAACCTCAGCTATGGTATCCGAACGGTTACGGAGAGCAACCGCTCTACAGCCTTGAGTTGAAGCTAATGGACGAATACGATATGGAGCTCGATACACGAAGGTTTCAGACAGGCATCCGCAAACTTAATTATCTCCTTAATGAAGGAAGCCCCGACAACGCGCTACCTTATACGGTTGTGATCAACGGGTGCAAGATTTATATAAAAGGGGTTAATATCACACCCTTGGATCATCTCTACGGAAATGTGACGGTCGAACAGTATCAGCAGATGATCCATCTGATGAAAGCGGCACATATCAATCTCGTTCGGGTATGGGGCGGCGGAATCATTGAGAAGAAAGCCTTCTACGACTTATGTGATGTAAACGGCATTATGGTCTGGCAGGAGTTCATCCAATCGAGTTCAGGCATTGATAATATTCCATCCAAGCTGCCTGAGTTCCTGGAACTGCTGCGCAAGACGGCTTGCACCACACTCTGCGACAAACGCAATCATGTATCGCTGACGGTATGGAGCGGTGGAAATGAATTAATGAGTGAACCGAACAAGCCTTCAGACCTCAGCGATTCCAATCTGGCGATGCTAAAGGGGCTGGTAGAGCAGTATGATCCGCAGCGGCTCTTTCTGCCTACCTCGGCATCTGGTCCGGTGGAATATATTACGGAAGCTAGGGGACAGGGTCATGATGTTCATGGCTACTGGAAGTATATGGGCAACCCCTATCACTACGAATTATATGGCAGTAACGATAATCTGCTGCATAGCGAATTCGGAGTGGATGGACTTAGTTCTCTTAAAAGCCTAGAGAAATTTCTGAAGGCAACCAACCAACAGCCTGTCTCGATGGAGAACAATGCGGTATGGAGACATCACGGGGAGTGGTGGGATACGCTTAGCCGTGAAGAAGAAATGTTTGGTAGCATGAGCAATTTGAAGCAGTTCTCCATTTGCAGCCAATGGATGCAAGCAGAAGGTATCCGCTTCGTGTTGGAGGCCAACCGTCGCCGAAAATTCAGAAACAGCGGGAGCATTGTGTGGCAGTTCAACGAGCCTTGGCCGAATGTGTCTTGCACCAATCTTGTCGATTATTATGTGGAAACGAAGATGGCCTACCATTGGGTGAAACAGGCCTTCCGTCCGCTGCATGCATCGCTAGATTATCGCAGTCTACTGCTAATACCTGGCACCGGATTTCAGGGAAATGTATTTGTTCATGGTGGGGATGGAGGTAGGATTAATGTAGAAGCGGAAGTACTCGATGCAGCGGGCCGGGTCCTACATCGGCAATTCTTTGAAGCAGAAGGAGACAAAGAGCGTGCTGTCTGTGCTGGCGAGCTTAATTTCAGCGTGTCTGAGGATGAGGATCAATTATATTTTGTTAGATTGTCATTCCGGAATGTTGAAGAAGATCTGCAGCAAAATTTATATGTCTTCTCCACAGCCAAAAAACATCTTTATGCCCCAGCACTTGAGCTTACAGGTGGAAACCTTCACGTGCGGCAGGAAAGCTTATGGCTACCCACTGGTGTAGGAGAGTTAAGTCACCAAGCCCACTTCACCCTCCATAATACTGGTAGTGAAGTACTGCTTCATGTACATGCTGAGGAGAAGGGGAACCGCTACTGGATGGAAGCAGAAGAACAGTTCCTCACCCTTTTTCCGGGAGAAAACAGGACGGTAACGGTTACTTGCACACCGAAACTGTCGGGAGGATTTCTGGCTGGGGAGAATTACAATAGTACCGACGGCTTACCAGAAATTAAATTTTGCTCGTTTCTGACAGCACTGGGCGATACGTTACCAGATGGAGGAGAGGGAAAACATGCGTAAATCATTGTGTTTTGTACCGGGAAAATACGTTCCACTAAGTCGGTTTATTCTGAATGGTGGAACTGCGCCCATTGCTGTACCAGTTACCAGGGCTGTGGCTGATTATTTAAAATTGCACAACGCAGAACTGCGGCTGGCATGCTTACGCAGCGGTGAAGTGACTTACCAAAATGCAGCTTGGTCAACCCTGCAGGAGGATACAGTTGAGGCGGAGATAGTAAAAACGGAAGGAAGCCAGAATTTAGAAGAAGGAGTATTCGTATTGGTCAGCCCGTTGCTGATTAATACGCTTCCAGTAGTATCACACTGGGATAACAGTGCTGCTGAGGGAAAAGGCGGCTTCCGTTATGGTGGAACCGACGGCATCGGAACCCTGCGGATGGACGAAGCTGGAGAGAAGGTTGTAGCTGAGCATGTACGGCTCTATAATAACGATTCAGATAGCCCTTATGTGTACAATACCGAAGATTATCAGCTGTTCGGCAGTAACGAAGGGGATAAAGTACTTAAAACCCCGCAATTTGAACACTATATTGGTGACCGCTACAGTCTCTATGCAGTAGATGATTTAGTTGCCATCTCCTTGAGCGACCGTATCCTGAAGACCTTTGGGTATCCGGTGGTCTTCCGTAATGAATCGACTGACGATGGGGCTCTTTTAAACAATGTGCCTGTGTTTCAGCTCATCAGCGGCAGTCTGTTAGTTACGGAGAACGGTAAGCATAGCCTTGCGTCCTATATTTTGCCGCCCAATTGGAGTGGGAAAAGTGTTAAGGGCTATCCGCTGTTATTCAACGGTTATTATGATGCCAATGAAAATACTTTCAGCACTGTAGGTCCCTCATTTCTGGAAATCATCGGCAAGACTCTGGCCAGCACAGGCAAAGGTGTTGTTGGTGTTCTCTGGAACGGCGGGGGGGACATCGGCAGCCGCTCCCTGCAAGGCTCCATTTACGCCGGCATCGCAGCTGCAATTGCCAGAGGCCAAGATAGCTATGGCGGTGATGCGGAGCAGGTTGTGGCCGTGGGTGGCTCACGCGGTGGGCTGACTGCGTTGCTGGCGGGAGGCAATCCTCTGAGACTGAAGTACCGGGTACGGTATACATTGTGTTATGCACCTCCGCTAATTCTGAACGGGCTTACCCGTGAGTTTGCGGAAGGGGCCTGTCCGTTGATTTGGCATGTGGCAGAGGTGGACACCGGTTATCGGGAGATCTGGAAGAAGGATTGGAGGCATCCACAGACCGGAAGTACGGGAATCGAGACGCTGCTACAGACGCTGACGGGAGCTACTGACTCCGCAAGGCTACAAGAAACAACCGGACTAGAATCCGATTTCTTCCTAGACGGCCTTAAAGCGAGCGGCACTAAGCTACTGATAAACCACGGCACGCATGATGCCTTTACCCTCAGCCGATTCAGCTTTGCCTTCGCGGCCTTAGTCCGGAGTCGTGGCATTCCACTTCGCCATGAGATCGGCTACCGCTTCGGGCATAACAACTGCACGGACCTTTACGAGCAGGCTGCTCTGTGTCTAAAAGCTATACTACAGGAACAGGAGCTTGAATTCACGGGGACGGTGCATTATCGCAGACGCAGTCCAGCTGCGGGCGAGTGGGAGCAGACGGAACGTTTTGTTCCGGTTCATCAGCCAGTTTTTCTGGAGGCACCGAAGTTCGTTGCGGTGGGTAGTCCAGTGGCTTGGACTCTTTATGGAGAGCCGGGAATGGAATACCGCCTAGAGCTGGGAATCCTAGATCAGCAGGCTTGGGAACAGAAGAAGCAAATAGTCCGGAATGAGCGCATTACACTCGCGTCCGGTGAATTGCCAGATAAACAGCATCCTCTTGAGCTCTGCTCGTGGCAGGAGGGGGCAAGCCAACTCGCTGACGGGCAGCATGAGGGTTATTATCTCTATGAGTTGTCTTATAGGCTCAAGGGTGAACAGGACTGGAACGTAGTATCTCCATCCCGTGTGCCACAGCCCGGCGTGGAGCCGCAGGCGATACTCCGCATATTGGAGGAGCAGCCCAATCCGGCGAGCGAAGCGTTCCGGGCGGAAGCAGCCGTCCTATGTATTAGCTCAGGGCTAAGTGAGGCCTAACCTAAACGTCATAACATGAACATAAGCGGTGTACGGCCATTTTGGTGCGTACATCGCTTTTTTTTGAAATATAAGAAAGTATAAGTTTCATACCATACTCTACCTCTTATATTTCTCGCATAAACACTTGCCAGCAAAATAAGTAGCTTTACAAACGCTTTCGCAGGGTTACCGGATTTCGAGGATTCGAAGGAAGCGCTATCATTTAAATATAACAACTAACAACGCCTGACCGGAGTGAATCTTGGCTTCGGGAGGAAGGAAGGACAGGAGCATGATTGGAAAAACCACTGAACTAAATCCTTTAATGACTAAGAAAAAGAAAGGTTATCCTGTGGGGCGTCTATTTAGAGATTGGTCCTCTTGGATCTTAATTGTCCCTACGCTTTTTGCCTTTTTCTTTTTTTCCTGGCAGCCGCTGATCAAGGGCATTGTGCTCTCTTTTTTCAATACAGAGGGTTATAATGCCGTAAGCTTTGCCGGACTGCAGAATTACAAGGATGTGATACAGAACTCAGCGTTTCAGCAGACACTGACCAACTCTTTTGTATATGTGTTTTGGTCGCTGCTGATTGGATTTGCTGTACCCATTATAGTCGCAGTTGTGATCAATGAGCTCAGGCATGGGAAATCGTTTTTCCGCTTTTCAGTCTTTTTTCCGAGCATGGTTCCCGGCATTGCTGCCTCGATGTTATGGATGTTTCTGTTTGAGCCTGGGAAGGGCGGCGTGCTGAATATTATGCTGAGCGCTCTGGGATTCCCAGTGCAGCAGTGGCTTCAGGACCCGGACATGACGATTATGCTGATTATTTTCACGATTACCTGGCGGAATTTTGGGGGGACGGTGCTGCTCTATCTAGCCAGTCTGCAAAGCATTAATCATGATCTGTACGAAGCGGCTTCCATCGACGGTGCGAATGTATGGCGAAGATTTAAAAGCATCACCATTTCGCAAATCTCCAGTATGATCGGATTGATGATGATTTTGCAGATTAGCGGTGTATTCCAGATCTTCAACGAGCCTCTGGTCATGACCGAGGGGGGGCCGAATAATGCCTCAATGACGTTGATGCTGCAAAGCTATTATTATGCATTCCGGAGTTTTGAAGCAGGGCATTCCATGGCGCTGGGGGTTATTACTTTTCTTGTTCTGATGGTGCTTACTATTATTTATTTCCGGCTGGATAAGAAATTGAACAGGGAGTAGAAGCTATGAAAACAAAAGAAGCATTTGGCATTATCGGCAATATAGAATATAGATCACCTTGGGTGCGCGTGCTGTATTGGTGCATGTTCATTCTGATGATTGTGCTTGCCGCCGTCTGTATTCTGCCTCCGGTCTGGATTATGGTCTCGAGTCTTAAAGACATCAAAGAGTTCTATGCCATCCCGCCCACCCTGATTCCTCGCTCATTCAATGTTGGCAAGCTATGGGAGACCTGGCAGGAATTTAACTTTCTCAGTTATTATCTGAATACGGCATACTTAGCTGTCGGTTCTGTACTATTTTGCCTTACGTTTAACGGGCTGGCAGGATATTTTTTTTCCAAGCTTAAGCCTCGAGGGAGTGCACTGCTGTTTGCTCTGATCGTGTGGACCATGATGGTTCCGAATACAGTCGGGATGGTGCCGCTGTTCAAAAACCTGATTGATTTTCCATTGTTACACTTGAACCTGACCAATACTTACTGGCCGATGTGGTTTATGGCTGCTGTGAATCCGGTGGTAATTCTGATCTTCAAGAATTTTTTTGATACCATCCCTCTGGCGCTGCTGGAAGCGGCCAAAATTGACGGAGCGAGCACGATCGGTATCTTTATCCGGGTGATACTTCCGCTCAGCGGACCGGTTATGGCAACAATTACGATACTAACGATGAACAGTGTCTGGCAGGATTTCTTTTGGCCTTTTATGGTGCTGAAGGATAAATCGACCTGGTCGGTCATTGTGGCCATTTACAATCTGAAAGCGACTTTGCCGCAGGACATTCAGTTTATTGCGCTGACGTTTGCGATCCTGCCGCCGATTATCCTGTTTGTTTTTTTCCAAAAGTACATTATGAACGGGCAATCCTTTGGTGGAAGTATTAAAGGGTAACATCACCCGATCACAAACCATTTCACAGTTTTGCCCCGTAGGGTGCTGCAGAAGGTGCGTGGTAAGATGATTTCAGATTCAAAAGAAAGCGCTTTACATGTTGTGAAGAATGCTTTAACAATAAGCTTAGGGGGAATTACATTGAGAATCGAACACACCAAAAAAATTACAGCTACACTGGCGCTAATATTACTTCTTACGGCCGGTCTGGCTGGCTGCGGAGGTTCCAAAGAAGAGAACGCCGGGGGGAATACGGAAGAAGCGAGCAACAAACAAGTGACGATCAAGGTCAGTAACTGGCCGAAGCCGAATGAGGAAGCCAAAATTGCCCAGTATGAGCAGGTTATGGCGAAGATGAAAGCTAATTTTCCGGATATCATTGTGGACAAGGATGAATGGGGGTATGACGTCAGCTCTTTCCTGCCTAAAGCGGCCAGTGGTCAGCTTCCAACGGTTTACGAAACCTTTTTTACAGAAACAAGCAAAATTATCAAAGCAAATTACGCAGCTGATATAACGGATACTATGAAAAAATATGGTTATGATCAGGCGATCAATCCAGATCTGCTTAAGATGGTTACTAAAGACGGAAAATATTACGGGATTCCGAAGGACGGATATGTCATCGGCATGCTCTACAATATGAATCTCTTTAAGGAAGCTGGTCTGTTGGACGATAAAGGCATACCAAAGTTCCCTAAGACATATGATGAGCTGGCAGAAACCGCGCAGATCATCAAGCAAAAGACTGGTAAGGCGGGAATGTTCCTACCAACAAAAAGTGGCCAGGGCGGTTGGATGTTCATGAATATTGCCTGGGCTTACGGCGCGGAATTCGAAAAACAGGTAGATGGCAAATGGCAAGCGGTGTTCAATTCTCCAGAAGCAGCGGCAGCACTGCAATATGTGAAGGACTTGAAATGGAAATATGATGTTCTGCCGGACAATAATCTGGTGGATGTTACGAATGATATGTTCCGCTTGTTCGGAACTGATCAAGTCGCTATGAGCTTCGGCACGAATGACTGGTCTCCAGTCATCCAGCAGCAGACTAAAATGTCTAAAGATAATGTGGCAATGTCCGCACTTCCAGTCGGACCGATCGGTAAACCTGTAACCCTGCTCGGCGGTGGTCTATATATGTTCTCGCCTAATGTAACACCTGAGCAGATTGATGCTGGATTCAAATGGCTAAAAACCTACGGATTCACTCCGGAATCCTCAGAGGAGGCGTTGACTGGTTGGGATATCGAGAAAAAGACACTGAGTGATCAGGGGCTGATCGTAGGCCCATACGGACTGCGGATTTGGACAGATGAGAAGCGGATCGGTGAAGAACAGAAGATTCTCGACAAATACAACAATGTAAACTTGGATTTGTTCCGTGATTATATGGACAACGGCAGTAAAGGCATGCGGGCAGAAGAGCCGGTCAACGCTCAGGAATTGTACCAGAAGTTGGATATTGTACTGCAAACCGTCCTAACGGACAAAAACGCAGATCCACTGGAGGTTTTGACTAAGGCTGCTGAAGAATTTCAACGTGATTATCTCGACAAGGTGAAATAAACACAGTCAAACGGCGGCGTCGTCCTTCTAAAGGGCGGCGATGCCGTTTCTGCGTACATTGCCAAAATCTACTCTAAGGGATAAAGGAGAGGTGCATTATATGGCAGCAAAAGAATGGGGAGACTGGAACGCGCGATGGATCTGGCCTTTGGACGAGGAAGGAACTGAAAGTTGGGAGCAGCAACACGAGCGGGTGTATTTTCGCAAAATGTTTGAGCTGCCAGCTGGAGCGGGGAGGGCCTACAGTCTGAATTTGGCCATTACAGCTGACAGCCGCTACAGACTCTTTGTTAACGGGCAGCGTTTATGGGCCGGTCCTTGCAAGGGTCATGGTCATGTACACTATTATGAGGAGTTCCATTTGAATGACGTTTTGCAACCAGGTATAAATGTGATTGCTGTTATGGTAGTTCATTATGCTGGGACTTCGCCATTTGAATTGGGTGAAGACGGTCCTCTATCGATTTGGCGCTCGCAAAAAGGCGGCTTGCTTGTAGAAGCGGATGTTATGAACAATGGGCAGATTGTACAGGAACTTAATACGGATACCTCATGGAAAAGCATTAGGGACCACAGCTACCGGCTTCAGCCGTTTCCGATTATGCGCTGGATGGGCGGATTGGAAGAGGTGGAGGGGGACATGTCGCTGCTGAATTGGATTCTGCCGGAATATGACGACAGCGCCTGGCTAGCCGCAGGGATTGTACAGCCGGTGCGGGATGATTTTGGTCAATTAACCCCCTGGCAATTGGCGGAGCGACCGATTCCGCTGCTGTATGAGCGGGATCAGCTCTTCCTGAAGCTGATGCGCAGCAGCAGTGGTGAAGGGGAAGCCCTTTTTGAAAACGGGCATAGTCTGGAGCTGCGGAATGAAGCTGGTGGAGCTTCGCGGCCATTAGCAGGAATACACGTGGAAGCGTGGCAGCAACTCTGGCTGGAGCTGGATGCAGGAGAGCTAATCACAGCTTATCCGCAGCTTAAGCTTCTTGGGGGGAAAGGTAGCCGGATCACCCTGCTGTACGCCGAGTGCTACGAGAAAGAGACTGGAGATGACGAGATCCGCCGCAAATCCATCCGTGATGATATGCAGGAGCATGTGTTAAGAGGAGGATATGACTGCTATCATCCTGCCGGTTATGGCTCCTCGGTGCAGATGGAAAGCTATGAGCCTTTCTGGTTTCGTACCTTCCGGTATATCCGGCTGGAGGTGAATACTGGAGCCGAACCTTTGACGATATCCGGCTTCAGTTATCGGGAGACCGGATATCCTTTGCTGCAGGCAGGAAGCTTTCATTGCAACGATGAACGATATAACCAGCTCTGGGAGCTGAGTGTCCGAACACTTCAACGCTGCATGCATGAGACCTACGAGGATACGCCGTATTATGAACAGTTGCAATATACCATGGATACCAAACTGATGATGGAATTTACGTACCTGTTATCAGGAGACGACCGATTGGCACGGAGGGCAATGGAAGATTACAGGGCTTCGCAGCTGCCAAATGGCATGTTGCAAAGCCGATACCCCTCCGTGCTGCCACAGGTCATCCCCTCCTTCTCTTTATATTGGATCGGGATGATTCATGACCACTACAGATCCTTTGGAGATCTGGCACTGGTAAATCGGTACCGACTGCCACTGTTATCCGTATTGGACTGGTTCGATCAGCGACTGACACCGCAAGGTCTGGTGGACAGAACGCCTCGCCAATATTGGAATTATTTTGACTGGGTAGAAGAATGGCCACTTGGTGCACCAGACTGTACGGATGATACACCTGCGACCATGCTTAGTTTGATGTATGCGGCCGCGCTGGAGCAAGCGGCTGAATTGCTTGCAGCCAGCGGCTGGACACAGATTGCTGGTGAACTACGTCAGCGAAAAGCCGCAGTCAACGCTGCAGTGCTGGATTGTTGTCGCCAAACGAACAGCCTGATGTTCCGCGACAGCCCGGCGGCAACAGCGGAAACACAGCTGAGCCAGCATACGCAGGTCTGGGCGATTTTAGCTGGCACGGTGGACGCTGTAGAGGGTGCAGCACTACTAGAGATTACAATGGCTGACACATCACTGGCTAAACTTTCGCTGCCGATGAGCTATTATCTTTTTCGCGCGTTGGAACATTGCGGATTGTATGACCGCTCCTTCGGACTATGGGCTCGTTGGATGAAACAGCTGGATTTGAACCTCACTACACTCCCGGAAATGGACTCTGTTGGAACCAGAAGTGACTGTCACGCCTGGAGCGCTCTCCCGATCACTGAGTTCACAAGAGGGATATTGGGTGTCCGGCAAGGGATAGAGGGAATAACCGTAAAGCCACATTGCGGCGATCTGCAACAGGCCAGTGGAATCGTAAGCACAAGTCTGGGTCCAATACATGTAAAATGGGAAATCCATTCAGAAGCGGGACATAAAAACTTCCATTTTGAAGCTAACTGGCCAGCCGGTTCGGCGATTACAATTATCTTGCCTAATCATGAAGTGCTGCTGACAGATGCAGGTTCTTTTTATAAGGCGATCGACATTAGTCACTTTAGCTGATAGTCTGATTTCAATTGATCTTCGTTTTCGTTGATTCATACACCAGAGGGGGATGGGGAGTTATATGTTCAGATCATTCGGCCGCAACATCCGCCTTGTCCTGGTGCTGTTTATTACCGTTTACATTGCCGCTTCGAGTTTCATTTTGTACCGTACTATGGAGCATAGAAGTTTGGATATGTTGCGGCAGTTGTCCGTTCAATACACTGGCCAGCAGCATAAGAACACTCTTTTGTTCATGAACTGGCTAGAGGAGACCTCCAAGCTTATCTCCAACAATCAGGTGGTACAGAATGCGTTGAAAAAACCAGCGTACGACGGAGCGATTTCTCCTATACTTGAGGGCATTCGCTCCTCTAGCAGTGACATTCTCGGCATTTATATTTGGGGTGAAGCAGGGGGGACCTACTCCTCGAGCAATGTGTCTGGGCTTCTCCCCTTTACAGAGATCAAGAAAGTTCCGGGGATGGAACAATTTCTGGATAATCGGGAACAGGCTTTGCGCTGGACGGTGCTGAACCGGGAACATCTGATGAACGCGCCTTCTGATCTGCGCGACCGTCTGCTGCTTGAGGTGAAAATTCAAAACACGGAGGGGCAAATTTTAGGTCTGCTCTCGCTCGAAGTTGAAATTGACAAGCTGTACAGCTTCTATCTGTCAGGTAAGAATACGATCTACGGCGAGAATGAAGTTTATCTGCTGACAAGTAACGGAAAGCTATTGAATGCGGCGGATGTTCCCATGAAGCGACTGCAAGAAGTTAGAACAGCGCTGGGCACACAGAAAATGAATCATCCGGCTAAGCCGGAAGGTCAAGAAGGTATCGCCAGTAGTGATGCAGATCTACTTGAGCGTGAAACGGCCGACGGCTTGATTTTGCTCTATCCGCTGCCCGAATCGGACGAGCGGATTGTCACCTATATCTCTGCAGACGGAATGAATGCAGAGCTGCGGACGTTTAAGTATTTAATGATCGGATTAAACATCATGGTGTTCATAGTTTTCTGGTTGCTGATCTCAAAGCTTAGCGGCAGTATTGTTAATCCGCTGAAACAGTTATACTTGAAAATTAACTCCACGATGAAAGACTAAGATTGGTAGTCAGAATCTATGAAAAATAGCTGTGGAATTTCAGGCTACCCGCTAAAGTCAGCAAAAGGTCACTGACTTGCAGTGTTTATATCTACTCAGACATAGAGGTGTCCTCCAAAGTAATTTAATTGGTTGCTTATGCTTTGGACGCTTTTGGTGTTTTTAGTAGAATGAATGGGAGTAGAGGGAGATGGGATCCACAAAGTAACCTTTGTTTCACTAATATATCTCTCTGGCAGATAAAACTAGTGTGCTTTAGCTGAAGTGTATTTCATACAACTAAATGAGGGCAATTAACGTCTGAGGCAATGTTTAGTTGCATTCACTACACTTATTATTCGAGAAAACAGTCCTAGCCAACAAAATTGGAAACTATAGATGTACCAAATACACTTAAACGTCCGCTCTTTGCAAAATAGGGCGTTTTAGTTGTACGAAATACAACTAAAACACCTCTAATCGGAAGGAATCTAATTCGTCTGAGTCATCTGAATGTGGGGTTGGACAAGCTAAAAAAAGTTGCGGAATTCAAACTACTAGTACCGTCTCACTCTGTTAAAGGTTATAAGTTAGAAATAAAGGAACCTTATCCGCTTGTTCTTAGTCAATCAGTTTCAAAAGTTAGACTTCATTTTTTTGATGAATCAGGAAAGACATATTTATTTGGCATTGAAGAACATAAGGCTGTTGGTTATAAAATAAACCGAGTTGTCACTAGTTTAGATGTTCGTAACCAGATAAGTACAACAAGAACTATAGTCGAGGATTTTAAATTTAATGAACGTGGAGAGAAAATTAACATAAACGGAATCGAAGGGCGTTTTGAACCATGGGCTAATCATACACCAGGAGGATACCTTCGATGGGTACAAGATGATACTTTCATTGAATTCGACAGTGGGGATTTGACTAAAGAGGAAATGGTCGCGTTAGCAAGTTCAATGAAATGATTAAGTGGTTGAACAAAAGGATTATGATTTCTGAGGGCTTGCCATGGTAATGCTCCTCTTTTATTTATTGAAGTGGCATTTTTAATAGTGTGGAGGGAGAATGATCGATGAAAGGTCGAGTTTATGTAGAGTATAGGCGTTGAGGTTCGTAATGGACACCCTTCCTTTGGAGATGAACTAATCGGAGGGCTTAATTCACTTGGCGAAAAGTCAGAATAACTATCTACACTACTCACACGATAAAAAAAGAAATCGCACTTTATGAGTAAAGTAGATGTACCACCTACCTCTCAAAAAAGGAACGATTTCTTTGTAATGTCCGCATTCATTAACAATCTTAGCTAATTGGGCAGCTCCTTCTTCAAGCTAATCGTAACCGTAGTGCCTTGACCCGGAGTGCTGGAGATGCTTAGCCCATATTGAGGGCCGTATTCCAGCTTAATCCGTTCGTCCACATTTCGCAGGCCATATCCGCTCTGGAACAGCACATCTTCCTTGGCTTGGCTAAGTGTCGCGCCGTTGGCAAAGCCGACTCCGTCATCTGCCACTGTAAAGCGAATCTCATCCTCCAGCAACTCGCCCTTAATCCAAATCCGGCCCATGCCACGTTTCTCACTGATACCATGTTTGATCGCATTTTCTGCGATAGGCTGAAGAATCAGCTTCAAAATGCGGACCTTGCGCAGCGATTCCTCAATGTCGTATTCAATCTCGAATTTATTCGGAAAACGCATTTGCTCGACAGTCACAAAACTTTCCACTAGGCGAATTTCTTCGTCGACAGTGACGAATTTGTCGCCTTTATGCAGGCTAATCCGAAAAAAGGTCGCCAGAGAAGAAATTAGCCGCTCAATGTCGGGCTGCTTCTTTAGCCGGGCAATCCAGGCGATCGCATCCAGTGTGTTGTAGAGGAAATGAGGATTGATCTGCGATTGCAGCGCAGTCAGCTCGGCTTTGCGTTGCTTCTCTTTCTCTTCATCCTTTTCCAGCATTAATTGGCTGATCCGTTCTACCATCTGATAGTAACTGTTCTCTAGCTGGAAAATCTCATCGACCTGTGCCCGCTGCTCATAGACAGCAGCTAAGTCTTTTTTGCCAAACAGACTCAGCTTCTTCTTCAAATTCAGTAGTGGACGGGTGATTTTGGCCGCCAGATAAAAGGAAAGAATCAGTAGGACAATGAAGGTAACACTGGCGAAAAGAAGGGCATTTCGGTTACCCTTGGCAATTCCCTCCAGCAATTTGTGGCTAGAAATCACACTGGTGAACTCCCAGCTAACGCCAAGCGTCTCCAACCTAGGATTCAAAGGATAAGTAGCAATGATGTAGGAGTTACCGTTATCTGACCAGGTGCGATAGCCTTCCTTCTGACCCGGATGAAGGGGGGCGTTCTCCTCCAAAAAATTGCCCAAGAGGCGCTTGTCGGGGTGAGATATAATCCGGTCGCTGGAAGTCAGGAAGGAGTAGCCAATGCCAGTGAAACTGGAGGAATAAAGATCAGCCAAGGCGGATTCTCTGACATAGATGATGACAACCCCGATATTTTGCCCCGTATTGAAGTTCCGGAATTGCTGTCCGAAAGGAATATAGGCATTGCCGTCACCATCCCGTTTGATCTCACCGACAACAGGCATGCTGCTCTCCTGTATCCGTTTAATAAATAAGGCTTCGGGAACCTCAAGCATCTGCTCCTTGGACTGATAAGAATAAAGCATATTGTCATTTGTGCTTATAATCACATTGCCCACGAGAGCATTCTGGGTCAGCATGCCGTCGATGATAGCTCCGATCCGTGATTCCTTGTCTGTTACCGGCAGGGAATCGTTATTAATGATCTGGTAAATATCACTGTTCACTAGAAAGCGCAGAAACAACATCTGAATATCATCGACCATCAACTCCACACTGAGACCAATTTGGCGCTGAGTCTGGACGACATGGCGGTACAGATCCTTTTGAAGATAGGTATAGGAATAGAAGTTGAAAATAACAAGCATCAGCACCAGATGCAGTGACAATCCCACTAACAGAACAACAACAATCCGACTTTTGATCTTGAACCTCCGCATCCAAGAATTAATCCGGTTGGCCATCGTTAGCTTAACCATAGGTTTTTGCATATTCGCTCGGGGGAATGCCCGTCATCTTTTTGAATATCTGGCTAAAGTATTTGGAGTCAGTGAAACCAACCTGATTGCCCACCTCATAGACCCGGTACATCGGATTGCGCAGCATACGTTTGGCTTCTTCAATCCGATATTCCGTCAGACATTCATAGAAAGTCTTGTTCAAATCTTTGCGGAATAGATGCATTAAATGGGTTGGACTGACGAACACCGCAGCAGCAACCATCTCCACGGTAATGTTCCCAGCATAATGCTCCCGGATAAAAGCGAGGGCGTCTCTGATTTCACGCCGGCATCGAGCTCCGGCCTCTTCTTCAGCGTACAACACGCGTTCAATACCAGACAATGCACGCTGCGCAGCAAGCGAAGCCTGTTTGTATGAATCTACGATTCCGTTCCATTCTTGAGTTGGTTTGCCGATGCCTACGCTAAGAGCCTGGCCGAAGTGCTGCTGGCTCCATTCCGATAGCTGCTTACCTAATCTGCGGGCAGAATCACCGGCAAGCTCAGGTTCATCAGTTCGGAGAATCATAACCCACTCCAGATGACTATCGCGGAATAGACAGAGCTGTTCAAAAGAATACGCTTCCAGAATAACCGCTGCTTCATCCACCAACGCTTTGCCTACATCAGTTCCTTGAAGACCATTATCAGCAGGGAAGGCTATGGACAGCGGCAGCATAGCTTTTCCTGGTTCCAATTGCAGCTCCAGCAGCTTTATTTTGCTGGTAATGAATTCCTCACTATGCAGCTGGCCATGCAGTAAATCCTGCCAGAATTGTTTGGATATCGCGGCAATTTCCTCATTAAGCTGCGAATATCGCTTGGAGAGTTGCTTTTTCCCCAGGATTTCATCACCAACGCTTCTTACTGTATCTGCGAGTTCTTCTATGTTAATGGGCTTTAACAGATAGGTGGAGGCGCCATAACGCAATGCAGCCTGTGCATATTGAAATTCGTCATAACCGCTGAGGACGACAATACCTACGAGCATGTCCTGCTCCCGTATTTTCTCGATGAGTTCAAGACCATTCATATAGGGCATACGGATATCGGTAATAATCACATCCGGGCGGTGTTGTAGTGCAAGCTCCAAACCCTCCTCACCATTGCTGGCTTCTCCTATGATCTCAACGTTGTATTCTGCCCAGTCTATGGTTTGAGTGATGCCCATACGAACCAGATATTCATCATCTACTATAAGCGCTTTCAACATTGGCCTCACCTCGAAGTAGTTTCTAATATGTCTTACAGCCATTATAAACATGAAACCTCTTTTAGAGGAGCGATAATTTCTTAGTTGTCAGGATCACAAACGATTTCGCAGTATGTTCCCCGGTGGCTTTGTACAACGATAACCTCATAGCGGATGTTCTAAATATTTCAACAGCTTAACAAACCGTTTCATAGGATTCCATCCTAACTTTTGCAAAATGTACTGTGATAGACTTTAACCGTAAAAGAGCGGTAAGCGCTTTTATAAATACATGACATCGAAATTGAACGCTGTAGGAGGAGTACCCTTGATGCAAAATTCATTTATTCCATTCGGGTTTCAATATTACCGTTCCCCGACCCCATTCCGGGATCAATGGGAAAAAGACCTGAGCAATATTGCCGGGCAGGGCTTCAATTGTGTGAAATATTGGGTGCAGTGGCGCGCCAGCGTGTCCAAAGAAGGGATCTACGAGTTCGATGATATTCAGGAGCTGATGGATATTGCTCAACGGAACGGCTTAAAGGTCATTTTGAACGTGATTTTCGATGTGGCGCCAGCCTGGTTTTATAAAAAACATCCTGATTCCAAAATGATCACAGCAGACGGTTCCGTACTGGAACCAAGGTCAATTAACTGCCGCCAGATTGGCGGAGCTCCTGGACCTTGTTATCACCATGCAGCTGCAGCCACGGAGAAGGCGAAATTTCTGTCGGAAACAGTGAAGACATTCAAAGATCATCCTGCACTCTGGGTGTGGGATTTATGGAATGAGCCTGAGCTGACGACAGGGATTAAGCGCAAGTTGTCATTTGACAACCAGGTATGTTATTGCGGGCACTCCGTGCTGGCATTCCAAGAATGGCTGAAAAATAAATATATTACTCTGGAAGCTCTGAACGAATCATGGCAGCGGACTTACGGAAACTGGGAGGAAGTAGAGGCACCGCGTGGGCAAGGCGTATTCAATGATTTGGTGGACTGGCGGCTATTCATGTCCGGTACTTTAACAGATGAGCTGCGGAGCCGGGTAGATACTGTGAAGTCACTAGATCTGCTGCATCCTGTTATGGCACATACTGTGCCAGCTCCTATCTTCAATATGATTACAGCAGGTTCAGACGACTTCAAGCTGGCTAAACCCTGTGACCTGACAGGCAATAGTCTGGGGTCCTCAGCCTGGTCAGCTGATTTGCTGATCTCAGCCGCCAAAGGTAAACCGATCATCAACTCGGAGATTCATGCACTGCCGGGCAATACGGCGATGAAACCGCGCCAGCCGGAGCTGCGAGAAATGAAACGGCATATTCTGACCCCGCTCGCCCGGGGTATCACGGGATATCTGTTCTGGCAGTATAGACCGGAGGTATTGGGACAGGAGGCTCCAGCTTGGGGCAGTGTATATTTGGACGGCAGTCCAACCCCATGGTACAAGGATATGGCCCAACTAAATAAGCTTGTGCAAGACAATAAGCAAGAGCTTTTACAGGCAAAACGGCGTGGGGACGGGATTGCTATTCTATTCAGCCCACAGAACCAAATCGCAAACTTTGCTGCCCATGATCATTTGGACACCTATAACGATTCCCTGCAAGGCGTCCATAAACTGCTACATGACCTTAATTATAAAGTGGAATTTCTGCATGAGTCGGATGTTACGGAACAGACATTGGACCAATACCGCTGCCTGTGGATGCCTTATCCACTGTATCTGAACCGTAAACTGTGTGACCTCCTGCGTGAGTGGGTGGAGAAGGGCGGAATTTTGATTTCGGAATGCTCCTTCGGAGCGCTTCAGGCAGAGAATGGCTGTCACAGCTATACAGTTCCCGGTTACGGATTTGATGAAGTCTTTGGGGTTCGGGAGACTTGGATTCATTCTGCCGAGAATCTGGATCATAGCTATCATCAGGTAGCATTCGAATCACGGACGGCGATCCCACTCGTTAATGTATTGGAGCACAGCAAGGAAGGGGAAGCAGCCGCAGATGATAAGGCACACGGCTCCTATTACAAATCAGATATTGCGCTGCAAAGTCATGTGAAGGTCCTAGCCGAATTTGCCGAGGACAATATGCCTGTGTTGACGGCCGCCGCTTATGGCAACGGGTGTGCTGTATGGTTCGGTACCTTGCTTGCGGCTGCCTCTTGGCAGGATGGACATACCGGAACGCTACAGTTGGTGCGCGATCTTTTACAGCAGGAATTGAAGCTACAACCGAATGTGCATGTAAGCGGCGGTGTCCGCGCCGACCTTTCCGAGTGGGAAGTTGCAGAAGACAGAGGTGCGTTCCTCTATGTGCATAATGAAGGGAACATGTTGGCAGAAGCCAAAGTTACGCTGCCTGCCAATTATACTTCAGCAGAGCCATGGTTTGATGATGGGAACGCCACAATCCAGCCAATAAATCCGTCTGAACCTTCAACAACCCAACTGTCTATACGGGTAGAAGCTGGAGATGTTCAAGTATTTCGATTATCTTAGCCGGCAGCAGTTAAGATCGAAGATTAAAGAGCTGGTGTAAGCCAGCCAAAGGAGTGTATCCATTTGGGTTTGTTAGATTATGTTAATCCATTACAGGGGACTAAGTCGGATTTCCGCTACTCACACGGCAATACGCTGCCGCTTACAGCGATGCCATTTGGCATGGCGGCTTGGAGCCCGCAAACCCATGAAGCAGGGGGGACCTGGTTCTTCCATCCGCACCATCGCCACCTGGAGGGTATACGACTAACTCACCAGCCCAGTCCTTGGATCGGAGATTATGGACATCTGACACTGTTGCCGCAGACTGGACCGTTATTGCTCAGTCCTGGTTCGCGATCTTCTTCCTTTAAACCGGAAGAGATGCAAGTGTCCCCACACTACTTCGGAGTGACTCTTCAGCGATATCGTACCCGACTGGAGCTGACCCCTACAGAGCGCTGTGCGGTGATTAGAATTACATACGCTAAGGGACAGCAGAACAGGCTCATAATAACACCGCTGAAAGGCGAGTCTCAACTCACCTTTCAACCGGAGAAACGCAGGATCATCGGCTTTACAAGGGGGCATACCGCCGGGGTACCCGATAATTTCGCGATGTATTTCGTCTTCCAATTCGACACAGACATTCTCATGGAGGATTCGGGAATCTTTGACGGGGAGTACCAACCTTTAGGGACGTATGAAGAAACCGGCGATAAGCTGGGCGCATACGTAGAATTAAACATACCGGAATCCGGTGTAATAGAAGTGAAATGCGGCACTTCCTTTATTAGTGGGGAGCAAGCGCAATTGAATCTCGATCGGGAGGTTGGTGGGCACAGCTTCGGAGAGATTTTGAGCAAAGCAGAGGCAGGCTGGGAAGAACGGCTGAGCCGTATCGTTGTCGAAAGCGCGGATGATGAGAACCTCCGTACCTTTTACAGCTGTATGTACCGGATCTGCCTGTTTCCTAGAACATGGCATGAATATAACGAGCAGGACGAGCAAATTCATTACAGTCCTTTTAACGGCAGCATATGCCGGGGTCCAATGTATTCAGATATCGGACTGTGGGATGTATACCGGACTAGCTTCCCGTTATACAGTATCATGTTTCCATCCTTGCTCGGTGAGATCATGCAGGCTTGGACATTAGCTTACGGTGAAAGCGGCTGGCTGCCAAAATGGCTGTCACCGGGTGAACGCAGTGCCATGCCCGGCACACTGATCGATGCGGCAGCTGCGGATGCCGTGGTTAAGGGCATCGGCGGCTTCGACGTAGAGCTACTATATGAAGGTTTGCTGAAACATGCAGATCGTCCGGCAGCGGACGAGAAGCTGGGCCGACGAGGGCTTGAATTGTATTTGCAGCACGGTTATCTGCCACATGATCGTTTCCATGAAAGTGTAAGTAACACGCTGGATTATGTATACGGAGATTTCTGTATTGCTCAGGTTGCCAAAGCACTTGGCAAAATGGATGACTATGAGCGTTTTATAGCCCAGGCCCAGAATTATAAGCTGCTATTTGATCCGACGGTTGGGTTTATGAGAGGTCGCAACGAGGACGGTACTTGGCAGGAGGAATTTGATCCCCTAACATGGGGTGATCCGTTCTGTGAAGGCGGGGCTTGGCAAGGGAGCTGGGCAGTGCCCCATGACTTCCCGGGATTAGCCGGGCTAATGGGTGGCGAGGAAGCTTTTGTTCAGCGTCTGGACCAGTTAATGGCCGAGGAACCGATATTCAAAGTGGGTTCTTATGGCTTGGAAATTCATGAAATGTCAGAAATGGCCGCGGCCGATCTGGGGCAGTTTGCCATCAGCAATCAGCCCAGCTTTCATATTCCTTATATTTTCGCCCGACTCGGGGCGTTGTCCAAAACACAGTACTGGGTTCGCAAAACCATGGCTAAACTGTTCAACAGTGGAATGGATGGGTTACCCGGTGACGAGGATAATGGCAGTATGGGTGCCTGGTATATTTGGAGCGCCATCGGCCTGTATCCATTAAGTCCCGGGATTCCCGAATATGTGCTGGGCAGCCCTCTATTTGATAAAGTAACGATCCAGCTTGAAAATGGGCGGCAATGGGTCATTGAAGCGGAAAACAACAGCTCCACCAATGTATACAGTAAATCGATTCACTGGAACAATGCGCTTTGGAATCACCATTCTTTGCCTCATGAAGATATTATGAAAGGCGGCGTCCTGAGCTTCAGTATGTTTTCGGGGTTAGCCCCAACATAAGAGCAATGCTAAGCAGTCCGGAACACTCCGGGCTGTTTTTATATTTATAGATGGAGCATCTTGCTCTTTTTAGGCAAATGGTGAAATGGCAAACCATTTCGCAGCATTCCCGCCTGTTTTTTCAAAGGTAACATGTCTAAGATCGAAGAGAATGAAAGCGCTTAATATGAGTGCGGAGAGGAGGAATCAACTTATGACTTTAAGACTTCATTCCAAAAGAAATCGACTTATCACTATTCTGTTCGCAATGATTGCAGGAAGCCTGCTGCTGATTGGCGCGATGAATGTGCAGGCTCCACAACAAGTAGAAGAACCACTTCTGACCCTTAACGGACAGGAGGTCACTGCAGCGGAGTTCAACTGGCATCTTCAAATGAATCGGGCACTGACTGCTGATTACTTCAAACAGACCTACGATGCCGACTACTCAGAGAAATTCTGGTCTACCGACTATTCCGGCGAAAAACCAATCCACAGGTGGATAAAAGAATCCCAGACGCAGCTACTGACGAAGCGGATGGAGTTGCAGCTTGCTCAAGAAGCAGGAGTGGTATCGGATATCAGCTTTGAAGGTTTTCTAAAAGGAATGGGGCGTGAGAATCAACGGCGGAGTCAGGCGGTAGCGAATAAGGAAGTGGTGTATGGTCCTCTTCATCTGGAAGCGCAGGCCTATTACAGTTATTACATGAGCAACCTTGAGGATGCCACGATTGAGGCAATGCGCAGCAACGGAGGTATCGTGATTTCAGATGAACAGGTAAGGCTGGAATATGAAGCAAATCTAGCTGCTAAATATTCTCGGCCGGGAGCTATACGTCTTGAATGGGCGTCACTTCCTTTTGGTCCGGAAACAGAATACAAGGATCAGCAGGAGGCCTTGGAGAAAATGGAATTGCTCAGGGCAGCAGTAATAGCAGCAGAAATAAGATCAGACACTGGCATCCATCAGCAGGCAAAAGAGCTTGGTATAAACCTGGGCGAAGTCAAAATAACAAGTGCTTCAAGAAGAACAGCAGCTCTGGAAAATCCTAAGGTATTGCTTGCTGCAGATCAGCTTGCACCGGGACAGATTAGTGGCTTGTTTGCTGAAAATGGGGCCATTCATCTACTTTACTGTCTATCGGTAGAGGATGCAGGAGTTGAACCTTTCAATCAAGTGAAGGATGCCATCACACTTCATTTGGTGCAGCAAAAATTTAGATCCATGGTGGACGATCAGTTAGGCAAAGTTATCGCAGAATGGAATTACCCGATGGCCGAAAGACTCGCAAACCAAGCCAATCAATAAATATTCAAGGGGGAATCCTACAACAATGTTAAAAAAACTCGCAAAATCACTGCTAATGATAGTGCTGATCTTCACGGCAGTGTTCCCTGTAATGGGTGCTTCTGCCCATGCTGAAGAGACGTATGCCGATGATTTCTCTGCTCTGCCAGCAGCGGAGCTGCGTTCGGAGAATTGGCTGATTGACAGCAGCAATCCTCAATTCTTCGGCGGGGATGCTACGCGGTTGGTCAGGACATCCACGGATACTGGTTATGCTGTTTATTCATTAACAGGGATTCAGTCGTTTACGCTTCAGGCCTATTATTTCTCTGGCTCAACAGCCGTAATCAAGTTCAACGGATCGGGTGATGCGACAGCGTGGACGGAGATTCCGGCCATTAATGACAGTCCCACAGCAACTGGTTCTGGTTGGTATGGAACAGTATACACGCCCACAGGTGCACTTCCGAATGATATCAATTATCTCAAAATCGAGATCAGCGGCGACCTCGACACCTGGTTGATGCAGCTTGGACATCTTACGCTCTCCAATATATCACTTGTACCCCAAAGGATTAACGATGAGATTGATGACGTTTCACAGCTCTATGCATTTAGTACAAATTGGTCTTTAGATACGAGCAACCCTACTTTTTTTGGCGGAGATCACTCTCGTGCGGTGAGAACAGCAGATTCGGCAGAATCACTTGTGTACCATTTGCATAATTTGCAGCATTTCATCATCCGTCTGCATTCCTTTGCCGGCTCTAGCGGAAGCATCAAGTTCTATGGGTCGGCGGATGCATCCTCGTGGACAGAGATTTCAGCGATACATGAAGCTCCACAGGCCACAGGAGATTCAGCTTGGACAGGGACGAATTATACCCCAGCCCAAGGGGTTCCTTCCGGTATTCATTATTTAAAAATCGAGCTCAGTGGCGATTCCGCCCCTTGGCTTATGCAGCTAGGTTCAGTCTCCATATCCAACCAGTTGCCTGAAGGTGGAGGGAACAGCGGAGGAGACGGTGATTATTACGTCGATTCAATTGCGGGCAGCGACAGCAATGATGGAAAAACACCAGAGACCGCCTGGAAGTCCTTCTCTGTAGTTAACCAGACTACCTTTGAGGCTGGAGACCGAATTTTGTTAAAGAAGGGCGGAATCTGGAACGAACAATTATATCCTAAGGGTAGCGGAACAGACGATAAACCGATAACAATCACTGCCTATGGCAGCGGAAGTAAACCGACTATCAATGGTGGAGGCATGGCCGGAGCAGCTGTATACCTGCGCAACGCCTCAAACTGGAGCATCCGGGATTTGGAGGTCACTAACTATGCTTCCGAGAGAGGAACCGTTTACCGGGAAGGCATAATGGTGGAGAACGCAAACGGAGGAACATTAAGAAATATCCGCATCCAGGATAACTATATACATGATGTATCAAGCAGCTTCCGTTATCCGACAGTTTCCGGTGCAGAAGGTGGTCCACATGCGTTCGGTGGAATCTCCGTATATGTGGGCGGAACGACGGGCACGGACAAATTTGATGGGGTATGGATCGAAGGTAACACGGTCGAACGAATTGGACGGACAGGAATTGTGGTATGGGATCAGCGTTTCAACGGAGCCGACTATGCTACGGTCAATGTTACGATCCGCGGAAATTATGTCAAACAAGCAGACAGCGACGGCATCCTCACCTTCGGTGCGGACGGAGCGTTAATTGAGCATAACATAGCAGAAGAAGGTGGGAACTACTCCGAAGAAGGCGAGTTTAACGGCTCAGCCGCAATCTGGCCGACCCGGGGCAAGAATAATATCGTGCAGTTTAATGAGTCCTTTAACACAAATAAACCAGAGGGAGATGGTCAGGGCTTCAATCTGGATATCGATACTATGGACAGTGTAGTTCAATATAATTACAGCCATGGCAATAAGGGCGGATTCATGCTTTTTGTCGATGCCCGTTTAACTCCAGGAGTGCTGACCGGTTCCTCTAACAATGTAGTCAGATACAACATCAGCCAGAATGATCTGACGCATACGTTTAATTTTGCAGGCGGGGTTACGCCGGATACGCAAATCTATAACAATACGATCTATATCGGCACTGGGCAAAATACCAAAATAATCGACCATGAATGGGACGACGCGGGAAATATCAACGCTCCCTATACGTTCAGGAATAATCTGGTCTACAACCTTGGACAGGGAGGTTATAATCTGCCCGGGGTAAATGGCAGCTTCGACCACAACCTGTTGTATGGAAATCATCCGGTAAGCGAGCCGGAAAATACGAATCCCGTCACAGCGAATCCGCTCTTGGTTGCTCAGGGCAGCGGTGGAATTGGCTGGAATACAGTGGACGGTTACAAGTTAAGAGAAGGCTCCCCTGCGCTTGGGACTGGTGCAATCATTGCAGACAACGGAGGCCGTGACTATTGGGGCAACTCTATCTCAGCAGAAAATCCACCGAATATCGGAGCCTATAATGGACCCGGACTTGATCCTGCCACACTGCCTGAAGCACCTGTGGATGATCTGCGATTATATTTTCAAGGCTTAAAAATTGCTCCTCATATTACAGATGGTAGAAACGGAGGCATCTCCCTTCAACTTCAGTTTACAAACAGTTCTGGAGTAGACCCTCTGAGAATTAACAAAATTTCCTGGAAAATAGGGGAAGGAAGTGGCCAGATTAGCGGGAGTCAGCTGCAACTGGCCGAAATCGCTCCTAATAGCCGATTTACTTATCCAATTCCTTTGCCGGGATTCTCTGAAGGCGTTAAATATCCCCTAGAGTTGACTGTTGACCTTGAAGGTTATGAGTCAGTTCACCTCAAGCAAAACATAGATATTAACCGGATGCAGCATCAGACAGATACAGGAACTCCCGCGCTGATTGATCTTGCAGACGGAACCCCTTTGCTGAGCGGGTATAACGGTGTGGATGATCTTAGCGGAACAGCACAACTACGCTGGGACGCGGATAACATCTATTTGACCGCCGACATCCGTGATGATGTATTCAGCCATAACGCTTCCGGGATTAATATTTGGCAAAATGACAGTATTCAGTTCAGCCTTGCTCCCGGTGTACCGGGCGATAGCCAATCCTGGTATGAATATGGAATTTCGCAGACACCAGAGGGGCCACAAATTTACCGTTGGCTGTCTATGAAGGGAGCCGCTACCGGATTGTTGACCAAGGGAACACTAAGTGTAACCCGAAATGAAGCGACTAAGATTACCTCATATGCACTGGCACTGCCGTGGAGCGAAATAAGTCCAATTCGAGGAGTGGGAGGCAATGTCTTGAGCTTCTCGATGTTGGTCAACGATAATGATGGTGCGGGCCGAAAAGGATATATTGAGTGGGGATCAGGCATTGGCGCTGCGAAAGATGCGACACTCTTCCGTACCTTCCAGTTTATGAATGTCGAAGATGAGGAGGAGACGCAACCGAGTGATAATGCTGATTTAAGCCTTTTGAGTATAGAGGGTTCAGAAATTCCCGGGTTTGACCGTAACACACTTTCCTATACAATTAACGTGCCCTTTTCTAAAACAGCCGTGACTGTAACAGGGATACCTTTAGATCCGAAAGCCAAATTAACAGTAACAGGCGGAAGTGAACTTAAGGTAGGAGAAAATAGAGTCGATATCAAAGTTACGGCTGCAAACGAAACTACAACAAAAAGCTACATTTTGAATGTGGTACGGAGTGAAGACCGCGGGGGAACAGATACACCCGACAGTTCGTCCGGCAACAATAATGACGGGAACAATAGTAACAGTGGAAACAGTGGAGGGAAAATAGTTCATCCAGTGAATATAATCTCAGCCGGACGTATTCAGATTCAGGATTCACCTGATACTGAAGGAATGCGCCTTGTACAGCTTCCCACTGGAGAAATTAACAAAGCGATGAAGGGAGTGCAAGATGGTGCATTGGTACTTGAGCTTACTGCGGAGGAGGCCATTGCCCGTAGTGTTACTTTTCAAGTGCCCGTTACCGAACTAAAAGAGAAGGTTACCTCCCTTAAAATAAAAGCAGGAGCCACCATCATAACGCTCCCTATTGAGAAGATGGGTGGCAATATTCCGGAAGGTTCCAAGCAGTTGGAGCTATCCATTCATATTGTTGATCCTTCAACCCTTTCTGTTGCATTAAAAGAGAAATGGCAAACGCATGCCGTGTACCGGATCTCCTTGATGGTAGACGGAAAGCAAATAGAAACACTAGGTCAATCTGCGGCAATGAAGGTCTCGTTTGGATATAAATTGAATCCTAGTGAAGCGCCGAATCAAGCCATCGTCTATTCTATTACCCGCGAAGGGCTGGCGGAAGTGGTCAAAAACTCCAAATACGTTTCAGGTACAGGGAGCATCACGTTCACAACACGGAACTTCGGATTATACGCTGCGGCGAATGGAGATATACACTTCTCTGATATCAATTCGGACTTCGCTGTTATCCTAGAAGCATTGGCTTCCCGTGACCTGGTGCACGGCACAGGCGATGGCAAATATGAGCCTGCCCGCCAAATCACCAGAGCGGAGTTTGTTCAACTGCTGGTATCGGCACTGGAGCTTCAGGCTGAGAACAGCAATACTTTCGAAGATGTGAGTCCAGACGCTTGGTATTCCCAAGCTGTCTCAACAGCTCAGGCACTAAAGCTGGTTAACGGACGCAGCGAAAGCTTATTTGGCGCAAAAGAACCGATTACTCGCCAAGAAATAGCTGTTATCTTATACCGCGCTCTGAGCTTAGTTTCACTTCAGCCGGATTATTCCAGCAAAACCGTAGTATTTGCTGATCAGAAGCAAATCGGAGCTTATGCCAGAGAAGCGGTTGAGCACCTGCAGCAGTCAGGAATTATCAATGGTTATTCCGACGGCACCTTCAGACCACTGAATCTGACCACCCGTGCGGAGGCTGCAGCTTTGATTTATAAAATTTTGGGATTGTAATCATCACAAAAAAGCTTGAGCCAAGTGTATTTGGCTCAAGCTTTTTTTCTCTTGTGAGTATAATATATTATTTCTTCAGGTTGGCCACGCAACATATCTCATGTCCGCGACTTTCGCCTTGCCATTTGGCTAATAATGCCATTCGTTCTACAAATGGAGTATTCGGCCCATAGTAAGGATGCGCATCGATCAATACATCGGAAGCGGGAACCAGCTGCCGCGTGAATATCGAACTGATCTCAAATCCAGCCTGATTGAGTAAATCACGCACATTAGCCTCCGTGTAATGATACAGGTGATCGGGTTCAATAAATAACGGTGATTCAGGTCCGTAGACTTCATTGGTTATTGAATGGCTATTGGGAATACTGAAATAAATTTTCCCTTGTGTTGTCAAAAGAGTACGAATATCTTTCAAAAATGCAAATGGATCGGAAATATGCTCAAGCACATGCCAGAACACTACCGCATCATAACGAGGAAGATCAGGATTTTCAGCCGAGTCCGAGTCATCGTCTTGAGTTCTTTTCCATTCATCTTTAACCAAATCCACACCATATTTATATTTGGCATAGGCTCGAGACATTTGTGAGGGTTCAATGCCCATCGCTCTCCAGCCGCCATTTCCAGCCGCATGTAAAAATTCACCTGTTCCAGAGCCAATCTCTAGCAATGCTCCTTTTTCTGGACTGAACATTTCCAGCAGCATTAAATTAAAGAGAGCATGATCTGAATAGGTAGCTTGAGCATATTTTTCACGCATTGCAATCCATTTTGTATTATAAATATCTGCGATTAAGCCGGTTGTATCAATCTCTGCAATATACGCTCTAAAGATAAGACCGCAGTTGCTACACCGCATCAGCGTAAACGAATGATACTCATGGAATACCGTGATAGCTGGGGCAGGACCACACAAAATACATTGCATATAAAATACACCTCCGTTATTCATTTCACATACTCCTCCCAGGCTACTAGCTTGGGGTTAGGGCATCATAGTTCAATTGGAGTGCTTGGAGTGGGTTTTATTTCTTTCATTTTATTATCAATCTCGATAGAATATGCTAGTCTCACTAATCCTAGACAAGGTCAAACTTCAATAGATTTATAGTATAGCTTTCTAGGAATTTAATATTAGGTGGCGCGGATATTGGGAATCCTTCCGTTGTCGTTGTGCTTGATTGTAAAGGATGAAGAAGCAAGCACATTCCATGATTACGCCAAAAGATTGTTGGCTTCGGAAATGCCTGTTACTATTGGAATTAGAATCGTCTCATAGATTGGAGTGACAATGTTATGAAGGTCATTATTTTTGGAGCAACAGGTATGGTTGGTCAAAGCGCGTTGCGTGAATGTTTGATAGATGATAGAGTTCAAGAAATACTTACGATTGGGCGTAAAAAGACGGAGCATCACCATACAAAACTAAGACAAATTCAACTATCCAATGTAGCTGAATTATCAAGTATACAAGATGAAATCACAGGTTTTGATGCATGCTTTTTCTGCCTTGGGGTTTCCTCTGCTGGTATGAAGGAAGATGACTATAAAAAAGTAACATATGATATCGCGCTATCCGCCGGAACAACATTAGCAAAATTGAACCCTCAAATGACCTTTGTATATGTTTCTGGAAGTGGGACGGATAGTTCAGAAAAAGGACGCTCTATGTGGGCGAGAGTGAAAGGGAAGACAGAGAACGATTTGTTGAATCTACCTTTTAAGGACGCATATATGTTCAGACCGGGTGTGATTCTACCCCTATATGGCATACAATCCAAAACAAAACTGTATCAGATTTTTTATGATGTGATGAAGCCACTTTATCCCTTGCTAAAGAAGTTAAACAGTGTCATTACATCTGAACAATTGGGACGAGCCATGATTCAAGTAACGATTAACGGTTATCCAAGACCCCGAATAGAAAGCAATGAGCTCAAATCCACGATCAGGAGGTTAAATCAATGAACATTATCATTAGACAAGAAAAAGTTCAAGATATTAACGAAGTCTACCATTTAATCCAAAAATCATTTGAAAATGCGGAACATTCAGATCATGATGAACACAATTTAGTAAATAGACTAAGGAGCTCGACAAAGTTTATTCCAGAGTTATCACTTGTAGCAGAATACGAGAATAAGATCGTCGGTCATATCCTTTTTACAGAAATACTAGTGGGTGATCAAACTCTGGTTGCGCTTGCACCTGTTGCAGTTCTGCCAGAAATGCAAAGCAAGGGCATAGGGAAGCTACTGATTATTGAAGGGCACAAAATCGCAAGGCAGCTAGGATATAAGGGCGCTGTCGTTTTGGGTCATGATAAGTATTATCCGAAGTTTGGTTATAAAAAAGCTAGTCAATATGGTATAAAAGCACCCTTCGAAGTAAGTGACGCTAATTTTATGGCTATTGAGCTTATGAATGGTGGTCTCTCAGATGTCCAAGGTGTTGTAGAATACGCTAAAGAGTTTTTTGGAAATTAGATTAAACGTAAAAAGTGGAGCAAATGCTACGGCAGTTGCTCCACTTTTTTATTTGTTTACAGAATCATTTAGCACCTTTAAAAAAAGGATTGTGGAAAAGCCGAACTGAAAACGGCTTGACGAACAACTCTATCCTGTATAAAATTAAGCAGTGATTTAGTAAATTAGTAAATTAGTAAATTGGAGTGAAGCAATGAAAATATCAAAAACGTTAAAGCATAATCCTATAGCCATGTTGGAGAGTTTGAGAAAATAAAAAAAACAGAAAAGGATTTGGGGTATTACTATGTTTTCTAATCGTTATGTTCGAACAATTATCCTCTCCCGTGTGTTGTTGCAGCTCGGAATATGGATACGGAATTATGCCGTCCTTCTTTATGTTTCTGAATTGACAAATAATAATCCAGTAGATGTATCTTTAATATCGGTAGCTGAATTTGCACCGATCTTTATATTTGGCCTGATTGGTGGGACCTTTGCCGACAGATGGCGGCCGAAGAGAACCATGGTATGGAGCGATTTGTTATCTGGCCTGTCCGTTGGGGTGGTGCTGATTGCGGTCATGAATGGCGGATGGGTTGCGCTTCTTGTCGGATCTTTTGTATCTGCCAGCTTATCTCAATTTTCTCAGCCTTCGGCGATGAAGCTGTACAAAAGACATGTGCCAGCTGAACAGCTGCAGGGCGTCATGGCGATGTCCCAAACCCTTGTCGCTGTCTTTACGGTTTTGGGACCCGTTATTGGTACGTTTATTTTTATTAAGTTTGGAATTATCGTATCTCTGATCCTGACAGCCGTTATGTTTCTGGGCTCTTCGCTTATATTGTCTTCCCTTCCTCGGGATGAAGAAGAATCGAGGTCAGGTAAAGCCAGCGGCTTCATCAAAGAGTTAACGGCTGGCTTACGCTACATCGGGTCGAGTAAACCCTTAAGAACACTTAGTTTAACTTTCTCGGCGGTGGGATTGGCATCAGGACTAACTCAGCCGCTTCAGATTTTTCTTGTCATTGAGAATTTAGGTAAGGACAAACAATTTCTTCAGTGGCTTGTGATGGCTAGTGGGGCAGCCATGTTAGTAGGCGGAGCTGGAATAATCGGGATAGCCAAAAAAGTAAGGCCACAGCTATTGCTTATGATAGGCTTACTTGTCAATGCCGTCTGTACGGTTGGAATGGGTGCTTCCAAGCAAGTTTGGCTGACGATTATTTTCTTGGTGATCAGTGGTTTGTTTTACCCTTGCATTCAAGGGGGGATTCAGACACTTCTTGTGCGAAATACCGAAGGGGCCTTTATTGGCCGAGTTTCAGGAGCAATCATGCCTATTTTTATGGGGATGATGGTGGTTGGCATGTTCATTTCCGGCTACCTCAAGGATACGTTCTCCTTGATGGGCGTATTTATGGCGAGTGGTGTATTTGTGATTATCGGTGCGCTTTTTCTGCTTCCTATTGTGGTTAAGAAACGAAGTAAAGTGGAGCTGGAATCGCTGGGAAATTGAAATTCCAACTACAATTACCATGAATTAAATATCTACGATAAGGAGAGAAAAATATGGATATGAATAAACGCAAAGAGCTGATCGAGGAGTATAAACAAATTAAGATTTATATGGGTGTTGCTCAAATCAAAAACCAAATTAACGGCAAAATATTTATCGACAGCTATCCTAATTTGAAAAACAAATGGCTTACCCTGCAAATGCAGTTGGATTCAGGGAGATTTGCAAATACACAGCTCCAGAAGGAGTGGAACGAATTCGGTGCGGATGCGTTCACCTATGAGGTAATAGAACAGAAGGACATAGATAAGGTAACTGATATTCGCTGGGAACGGAAGAAAATCTTAAAGCCATGGTTAGAGAAATTACAGCCTTACGGAGACAGAGGGTATAACAAACCGCGAATTGACTAACGATGAGATCCAAGATAAAATGAAACCGTCGTTTAGTAAATTAGTAAAATAGTAACTGGAAGGAAGAAAAAAATATGAAAATACCTACAACTTTAAAACATAAGCCTGTTGTCGTGTCGGAGAATTATGAGAAGGTTGACGGCCGAATGGCTGGAAACACAGATGCGAAAGGTCTTTCCTTGGGATTGGCGCAGTGGAATGATAGAGGAAAGGTCGATATTTCGGCTAAGGTATGGAGATATACCGGAGAAAAATGGTCCAGACAATCTGAGGAACTGCCTCTTCATCGCGTGCTAGATTTGTCCATTCTAATTTGCCGGTCGTTGGAACATTTCCGCGAAGCATATCGATATGAGAATTTATATGACCCGGAGCAGCCCGTCATCGACAGAGTTGGCCTGCAAGGGGATGCTATGACTGTAGCGGTATGTACAGATAATGAGCGAATTAATGAAGATATTAAGCTGTTTAATCAAGCTCTTAGCGATGATGATGAAATGATCGGTGAGCGTCTGAGCACATTATCCAAAATATTAAAGGATATGGGATATTAATTAGTAAAGTGGTAGTCAATCGAGGCAAAGAAGCCTTCGTGACTGCCACTTTTTTTATATAGTTTTAAACAATTCCGGTCCCCGTCCAGGAGTATATCTATGGGTAAAGTATTTTGTAACACTTAAATGAGCAGCATCAGTTCCAAAAGCATTTTTAATACATCTCTTTGCCATTAAGGAAGTGTTCGTATAAGGGTACGTAATTTATATTCTGTCCGGAGTCCTAAAAAATTGCGTTGGTCAATAAGGGATTGTGCGGATAATTCAATTATAATTATTTTTACTATCCAGTTTATTAATACTATCTTGTAAAATATACATAAATTGATCGTATTTGGAAATGAAAGATTAAGAAATTTACTCGTGTGAAAAACCCTTTGAGTATGAGGAAAGAGATATTTTATAGGAGTTGAAGCAAAGGTGACGTATGAAAAACCGGAATTAACCATAAGTGAAATTGAAAATGTATTAGGAAATCATCTTGGACCCGGTGCGGTTGAGATTACACCGCTGTCTGGTGGCAACATAAGCAAAGTGTTTTCTTTCAACCACGAAGGAAAGGGCTATGTTGTGAAATTCAGTGATCGATCATGGAACGAATGGAAGGACGCAACCTAACCGATTGTACTTCAGAGGAACAAACCCTTCAGTTGCCTGAAATTATCGACATTTTGACAAGAATGGCTGCAGCGGATATTGGGTCAACTAACGGCTATGGGTGGATCGCTGTTGACGGCAACGGGACCTATGCATCTTGGAAGGACTTCGTCGTTGCCGTAAATGCGGAGGATCAAACAGGGACGTTTTGGGAAAACTGGCATGATCTCTTCCACACCTCTTGCTTGGAGAGAGAGGTGGATGGAACGAAGCTTATCAGAACACACGGCAATTTCTTTTAAACCTGAACGCTTAACACTGTAGGTATCTAGGAAAAAAATCTATTAGTACATACATGAAACCCTGAACAAAGCCAATCGTGATTCTAAGAATAATAAAAGATTGAGAGCACCTGTTGGTTTAAATGGGGGCTTTTTTTATTTATGGAGCCAAAGCGGATGCATGCACTAAAGCTTCAGACTTACAATCTGTAATATTTGCACCTGGACTTGTCATTAATCCACTATCTAGAGCTTCGTCCAACTTGATAAAATGTAAGCGCAATCATAAAACTATCGATTGGAGGAGTACGGCATGAAAAAGATTGGTGCAGGTTTTATATTCTTATTTGTGATGTGTGTAGCAATATCCACTACTGCGTTCGCTAAACAGCCTTATTCATCCTACTGGTTTCCAGAGCAGTTGCTTCAGTGGAGTCCTGCATCCGACCCGGATGCGGCATTCAACCGAAGTACAATTCCGCTGCAAGACCGCTTTGTGACAGATGGAGTCAATGCTCATGCGACAAAAGCGCCGAAAGTTATGGCTTTATCAGCACTGAACTCAGGAACAAGTGGTGTGCCATCACAGGGATCAGACAAATTTGGAGCTAATACGTTTACTTATTGGCAATATGTTGACAAGCTGGTCTATTGGGGCGGATCTGCCGGTGAAGGAATCATCGTACCGCCAAGCGCCGATACAATCGACGCAGCACATAAGAATGGCGTACCGATCGTCGGAACGGTGTTCTTCCCGCCAACTGTTTATGGAGGGAAATTTGAATGGGTGAAGCAAATGCTTCAGCAGAATAGCGACGGTTCCTTTCCTGCCGCAGATAAGCTGATCCAGGTTGCGAAGTATTACGGATTTGACGGTTGGTTTATTAACCAGGAGACAGAGGGTGGAACACCAGCTGATGCCCAGAAAATGAAAGCTTTCCTAAGTTATCTAGAATCGCATAAATCTGCATCTATGCAAATCGTATGGTACGACTCCATGACCAAGGAGGGCAGTATCAGTTGGCAAAATGCGCTAAATGATAAGAATGCAATGTTCTTGCAAGACGATAATAAGAAAATAACAGACAATATGTTCCTGAACTTCTGGTGGAAAGATCTTAAAAGCTCAGCAGATAAGGCCAAAAGTTTAGATAGAAGTCCGTATGACCTGTATGCAGGGATAGATGTTGAAGCCAAGGGCTACGATACGAATGTGAACTGGAATCTGCTATTTCCGGATGGTCAACCTGCCGTCACTTCCCTTGGTATCTACCGTCCAGACTGGGCTTTCAACAGTGCAGAAAGCATGGAGGATTTCTTCACACGCGAGAATAAATTCTGGGTGGGGCCAAACGGGAATCCGGGTAACACCGTGAGTGATCAGGCCTGGAAAGGAATCGCGAACAATGTGGTAGAATCATCCCCTGTAAATAAACTACCTTTCATCACCAACTTCAATACAGGAAGCGGGCAGAAATATTATGTCCGAGGGCAGCAGGTACGAGATAAGGGATGGAATAACCGGAGCCTGCAGGATATTTTGCCAACATGGCGCTGGATCGCAGACAGCAAAGGAACTTCACTTACTCCGGAGCTTGATTGGTCCGATGCGTATTACGGCGGCAGTTCGCTGAAGGTTTCAGGTGATCTGAGCCATAACAATGCAACACATCTAAAGCTCTACAAGACAGACCTTAAAATCGAAGCAAGCACTAAGCTATCGGTTACTTATAAAACGCTGAACAAGCCCAGCTTGAAAGTAGGTCTTGCTTTTGCAGACCAACCAGACCAATTTATCTTTCTAAACGTGAAGGATAAGACAGCGCCAGGCTGGACTACTGAAACTTTGAATTTGACCCCATACAAAGGGAAACGAATCGTAGCATTGTCACTATATTTTGATACCAAGGATACGATTAATAATTATAGCATTCAAATTGGCCAGCTCTCCATCCAAAATGCCAACGACCCGGTTAAAACGCTACCGGCGGTTCACGATCTGAAGGTTACTCAATCCGATTTTCGCGATGGAATTTATGGAGATGCTAGATTGGAGTGGAAGCCACTTGATCAGCAGGTGAAGCAATACGAAATCTATCGAGTACTGCCAGATGGCAGTGAGGTATTATTGGGTGCGACATCAAATCATGTGTTTTACGTTCCTGAGATGAGAAGAATAGACAAAGAAACACTTACAGCATTGAAGGTCGTTGCAATCAATGGAAGATACGAGCAAGGTCAGGCCTCCAGCGTGAAGATCAGCTGGCCAGCTTATCCGAAGCCGATTGCAGAGTTCAAAGCTGATCGAACCTTGGTAGCTCCAGGTGAGAGCGTAAACTTCACCGACCTGTCGACCGAAGAGACAGAAGAATGGTCATGGAGCTTCGAAAGCGGTAGCCCAGCTGTCAGCACATCGAAGAACCCGGTTGTAACGTTCAATCAGGAGGGTGTATATAACGTATCACTAACAGCAACCAACAGCTCGGGCCAAGACACAATTATGAAAAAGGCGCTCATTACAGTGAGTAAGGAAGCTGGTGCGGTGAAGAATTTAGCACTTGGAAAACCTGCAACAGCCGATCATGCATGCGGAGACAAGGAAGGCGCACCAAACGCAGTTGACGGTAAAGTGACGGATAATAGCAAATGGTGTGCACTTGGGAATCTGCCTCATTGGCTACAAGTCGATCTAGGAGCCGAGCATCAAATCAGCACTTTTATCGTCAAGCATGCTGAGAGTGGTGGAGAATGGTCCGGGTTTAATACAAGCGACTATACCATTCAGGTGAGTAACGACGGAACGAACTGGACGGATGTTGTAAACGTGCAAGGAAACTCGGCAGCTGAGTCGACAGACGCGATTGCTTTGGTGAAAGCTCGCTATGTAAAATTAATAACTCTTAAGCCCACCCAAGGAGCCGATACAGCAGCACGAATTTATGAGTTTGAAGTCTACGGGTTGTAGTTGGATTCGAACCATGGCTTTTGAATAACAAATAATAGCGGGAGACACAAAAAAGAACCTGAATAGTATTCAGGTTCTTTTATATTGCATATAAAAAGACACGATGATATAATCGGATCACAACTATAAAAAATATAAAGACATAAATAACGCATCTTATATTCATAATATACCATGCAGCTAAACTCTTGTCAAATTTTTTCTCATTTTAATGGTTAGGAGAGATATTGTATGCGTTCAATGATTCTTGGTTTTCGGGAAATAGATACAACACAGCTTTTGCTCGTGGGCGGAAAAGGGTTGAATTTAGGGCGATTATCAACTATCGAAGGAATAAAAGTACCTGAAGGATTTTGTGTTACAACAGTGGGCTACCAAAAAGCCATCGAAAAGAACGAACAGTATCATACTTTATTAGATCAACTATCCATGTTAAACGTAAACGATCGAGAGCAAATTGGTGAAATCAGTAGGAAGATTCGACAACTCCTTATGGAAGTAGAAATTCCTTCCGATGTTGTAACAGCAGTTACTAACTATCTCTCCCAACTTGGTGAAGAACAGGCTTATGCAGTACGTTCTAGTGCAACTGCTGAAGATTTACCATATGCCTCTTTTGCTGGTCAACAGGACACCTATTTAAATATCATCGGAAGAGAAGCAATCATGCAGCACATAAGCAAATGTTGGGCATCTCTATTTACGGATCGCGCGGTAATCTACCGTATGCTAAATGGATTTAACCACAGACAGGTATATTCATCTGTTATCGTGCAAAAGATGGTTTTCCCTCAGGCTTCAGGGATTTTATTCACAGCTGATCCGATGACTTCTAATCGAAAGGTGCTATCTATTAATGCCAGTTTTGGGCTCGGCGAAGCTCTGGTCTCTGGCTTGGTATCTGCCGATTGCTATAAAGTACAAGAAGAGGAAATCGTCGATATGATGATAGCAACCAAAAATTTGGCTATCTATGGATTAAAAGAAGGTGGAACAGAGACCCTGAAAATCGATCTCGATAAGCAAAAGGCTCAAACCCTTACCGAACAACAAATTTTACAACTGGCACGCATAGGTAGAGAAATCGAAGCATATTTTGGTTGTCCACAAGATATCGAATGGTGTTTGGAGCGTGATACTTTTTATATTGTTCAGAGTCGGCCAATCACTACTTTATTTCCGATCCCTGAAGTGAATGATCAAGAAAATCACGTTTACGTATCTGTCGGTCATCAACAAATGATGACGGATCCCATGAAACCACTAGGATTGTCTTTTTACCTGTTAATCACTCCTGCACCCATGCGAAAAGCCGGTGGAAGGTTGTTTGTTGATGTTACACATATGCTGGCCTCGCCTGTCAGCAGAGAAAATTTCTTAAATACCCTTGGAAAATCCGATCCGCTTATAAAAGACGCATTTATGACCCTAATAGAACGAGAATATATAAAATCGTTACCAGATGATAGAAAAGAACGGTTGCCCGGTAATAGCAGTAAAGATAGTTCATCAGAAGGTTTTCAAGCACTAATCGAAAATGATCCGGCAATCGTTTCTGATTTGATTAAGAACAGTCAAACATCGATAGAAGAATTAAGACAAAACATCCGAACGAAATCAGGGGCAGATCTATTTGATTTTATTCTTGAAGATCTCCAGGAATTAAAGAAGTTCTTATCTGACCCACAAAGTACAAAGGTTTTTATGACTGCTATGAACGCTTCGTCATGGATCAATGAAAAAATGTACGAGTGGTTAGGTGAAAAAAACGCAGCAGACACGCTTTCTCAGTCTGTACCAAACAACATTACCTCGGAAATGGGTCTGGCGCTTTTGGATGTTGCAGATGTAATTCGTCCTTACCCGGAAATAATTAATTATTTACAACATGTAAAAGATGATAATTTTTTGGATGAACTGATTAAGTTTGATGGTGGACAGGCAACTCAAGACGCAATTTATGCTTATCTCAACAAATTCGGAATGCGATGTGCCGGTGAAATCGATATTTCGAGGACGCGCTGGAGTGAAAAACCGATTACACTTGTACCTATGATTCTCAGTAATATCAAAAACTTTGGGCCTAATGCTGGCAAACGGAAATTTGAGCAAGGCCGACGAGAAGCTTTAGAAAAAGAACAAGAGTTATTAGATCGATTAAAGCAATTACCGGATGGTGAACTTAAAGCTGAAGAGACAAAACGAGTTATCAGTTTAATCAGGAATTATATCGGTTACCGTGAATATCCAAAATACGGCATGATTAACCGCTACTTCATTTATAAGCAAGCTTTACTGAAAGAAGCCGAACAACTCGTACAAACTAGCGTTATTCATGAAAAAGAAGATATATTCTATCTCACTTTTGAAGAACTTCACGAAGTCGTACGTACAAATAAACTGGATGATCAGATCATCAGTAAACGAAAAGACGATTACATTTTTTTTGAAAAACTTACTCCGCCACGTGTAATCACATCTGATGGTGAGATTATTACAGGTAAATACAAACAAGAAAATCTGCCAGACAAAGCAATAATAGGTCTCCCTGTTTCTACCGGAGTTATAGAGGGACGAGCACGTGTCATCTTAAACATGGAAGAGGCAGATCTGGAAGATGGCGATATATTAGTTACCGCCTTTACTGACCCAGGCTGGACTTCATTGTTTGTATCTATTAAAGGCCTGGTCACCGAAGTTGGCGGACTGATGACCCATGGAGCCGTTATCGCTCGTGAATATGGCTTGCCAGCAGTTGTCGGAGTGGAAAATGCCACCAAGTTGATAAAAGACGGGCAACAAATTCGTGTGAATGGAACAGAAGGGTATATCGAAATATTGTAGAGGTATTTAAAATTAAAAATAATTATCGATGTTCTCTTTCGCTGATCTGAAATTCGGTTTAATGTAGGAAAAGAAAGTAAATAATATGAGGATATGGACAACCTCCAGAAACTAAGTCAACTTGTATTTGAAAAGGGAAGTTCAATTTATATTCCTTGACGGGAATATTCGTAATGAGGTATATTTAACAAGCAATAAATTATCCCGACTAAGGAGAGTATAAATTATGATTAATAAAATCGGACAAATTATGTTATATGTAAATAACCAAGAGGAATCCAAAGAATTCTGGACAGAAAAGCTAGGGTTTGAGGTGATTTTGGACGAAACAAATGGCCCTATGAGATTTATCGAACTTGCTCCGAAAGGTGCAGCGACTAGCATTGTTCTTCATAATAAAGAGTTGGTTGCCCAAATGAATCCTGAAATGAATCTCGGAACACCTTCTTTAATGTTCTTTTCGGATAATTTTGATCAATTGAATCGAGAGTTGAAGGACAAGAATGTTACGGTTGGAGATATTGTAGAAATTCCCGGTGGAAGAGTATTCAATTTCGCAGATGGTGAAAATAACTACTTTGCTGTAATGGAAAAAGGACAATAAAATAGAGTGAAACATGCAATAAGGCTGTAGCTAAATAAGCTACTTAAGCAGCTAATCAAAATGATTAGCTGCTTTTTCATTACCCTAATAATCGTTATAAACTTCAAAATCTTACTTGTTAAGTAAAGAATATCATGTTATTCTGCAAAAAGAGGAGATGATCAGATGTTTGAAAAGGGGGCATTCCAACCTGTTCAATCCACTAAGTTAGTGGACGATGTTGTTAATCAAATACAACAAAAAATTTCAACAGGAACAATCCTGCCAGGAGACAAATTACCTCCAGAACCTGAATTAATGAAATTATTTAATGTAGGGCGATCAACGATAAGAGAAGCAGTGCGTGTGTTAGTTCATGCTGGTCTCTTAGAGAAAAAACAGGGTTTTGGAACCTACTTAAAATCCAGTCCTATTATTCAAGAACCACTTACCCATCGTTTACATCGTGCAGAATTGATTGAGGTCTTCGAAGCTCGAAAAATGATTGAATTAGAAATCGCAAGATTAGCAGCTCTACGTCATGATGACACTGACTTATTCAACATGCGAAAACATTTAGATACAAGAGATATGGCTCTAAAGCAGAATGATCGTGAACTGTATGCCAAATCGGATATAGAATTCCACATGGCTGTAGCAATGGCATGTCAAAACGCTGTAATCATTGACTTATATAGAACGTTTACTCATATTTTGTCAGATGCAATGAGCAAATTAAACCGTAATTATAGTTCTCATGATCCTCAATCCGATTACCATGAACAAGTGTATGAATCTATTAAAAATGGAGATCCAGATCAAGCAGTACAATCGACCCTCAAAATTTTAAATGGAACTCTTTCTGAGCTTTAAGTTCAATATAGACATTCATGTAGAGGAGGAATTTGGGCATGATTATATCACTCAAAAATGTATCATGGCAACGTGATAAAACAATGATCTTACGCGATATGAATTGGGAAGTGAAACAAGGGCAACACTGGTGTATCGTCGGACTAAACGGTTCAGGCAAGACGACGATGCTGAACGTAGTGAACGGCTATATATGGCCGACGACTGGGCAAGTCGAAGTGCTAGACCACCGCTTTGGCGATGTGGATCTTAGAGAGTTACGGAAACGAATCGGTTGGGTCAGCACCTCGCTGCAACAGAAGCTATACGGCCACCAGACTGCACTGACTATCGTCCTCAGCGGAAAATTCGCAACTATCGGTTTATACGACAAGACGAATGAAGAGGATCAAAAGCAAGCCGAGGAGTTGATGGAATTTCTAGACTGCTTTTCCTTAGCTGCTCGTACATACGATACCTTGTCGCAAGGTCAGCGTCAGAAAGTCCTCATTGCACGCGCACTTATGGCCAATCCAGATCTATTAATTCTTGATGAGCCTTGCACAGGACTCGATATTTTTGCCCGGGAACAGCTGTTGCAAATGATTGAGAAGATTACGAAGCAACCCAGCGGACCAACTTTGCTGTATGTAACGCATCATATCGAGGAGATAACACCATGCTTTACGCATACTTTGTTGGTGAAGAACGGAGAAATCTACAAAGGGGATGAGACAGACAATTGCTTGCAGTCAGATGTGTTGAGCGATTTCTTTGATACCCCCGTTGAAGTTCAGGAGCATCACAATCGCAAGTGGCTTACACTTGCCGGTGATAAGTAGGATACACTGCCTGATCATCTTATACGATAACAAAAGCTGCCTAGCAAATGCTAGGCAGCTTTTGTTACCTTGGATGTTAGAAGCTACTTCTCACTTCGTATAGAATTACTATATTGTTTGGGACTCATTCCTATCTTTTTCTTAAATATATGGTGAAAAAATTTGAGGTCAGCATATCCAACTGCAGAGGCAATTTCACTTACACTTCTCTGACCTCCCGAAAGCATACGACACGCAGCATCCATTCGAATACTTTGCATATAATCTGTAAAGTTCATTCCAGTCTGATGCTGAAAAAGGCGGCTGAATTGCCGTTCACTAAGGTTCGCTTTATTAGCAAGATCGCCAAGTTTAAGCCCATTGGCATAGTTATAAGTTATAAATGCAATCGCTTCATCTACTGCCATCCATTGCGGCTTAGCCCCTGCTGGCGCAACATTCTGCAACCGATGTCTAAACAAGCCTGTTAATATTTGTACGACTAGAGCATCGAGGACAGCTAGATATCCTGGCGGTTTCGCTGAGAATTCACGAAATAGTTCACGGAACATAATATGGTATGCGCCATTGACATCTTTCATAGAGAACCATTGCAATTGCATGTCTGTGAAAAATTCACAAATATCTGTGGTGTGAGGAAAGGTAGCCTGAAGTTCTGATAAATACTTTACTGGAAATAAACAGTTATAAACGATGAGCGGGCGGGTTTTCATCGAGGTCTTAGGTCGAAATACATGACTGCGCCCAACAGGTATATAAAATAACGTACCGTGCTCGACAGGAACAACCTCATCGTCAATATAGTGAACCCCTGCTCCTTCACTGATATAAGTAATTTCGATAAACTCATGGGAATGCGCATTCAATTCGAACGTTTCATAAGCCCTGTTCACATAAATTGGCACACCAGGCTCGAAAAAGCTATCTCCAGACATGACAAAAGTGCTGCGTCTGATACTCATAATCGTGGCCCCTTTCAAATTGCTAAGGCTAGACATATCGTACGAAACTAATGAATGAATGTCTAGATCCACCTATAAAAATGTCTGAAATACCCCCAATTCTATTCTCTCTCAACTCATACAATAGAAATAGCTGCCGTATGAATATGGGAGGTAAATACAAATGTCCAATTTTGAAGTTTCAAATCTAAAAGTGAACTATAGAAAGAATCCGTTGGGAATTGATGATTTATACCCGCGGCTTAGTTGGTGGATCATTACAGAAATAAGGGGATTTATCCAATCTGCCTTTCAAGTTCAAGTCGCAAATGATCACAAATTCTTTTCAGAAATCATATGGGATTCAGAAAAGGCAGAGTCGGATAGCAATGTGCATATTGAATACGAAGGTCCTGCCTTACAGTCACGCACACGGTATTACTTTAGGGTTCGAGCTTGGGACGATCAAGGGATGGTTTCGGAATGGAGTGAACCTGCGTATTGGGAAACGGCATTGTTATCGGTAGATGAGTGGCAGGCAAAATGGATAGCAGCATCTCCGAGTCAACAAGAGAATGGGGCAGATCCTTGCGACTATATTCGTACGGAATTTTCAATCCCTGATAATGTTGTATCAGCGCGTGTGTATGCAACGTCTCTTGGGATGTACCGCCTATATATAAATGGTATACCAGCAGATAACACGTTATTTAACCCTGGTTGGACCAGTTATAATAAACGGCTTCAATATCAGACCTATGACGTGACTTCTTTGGTTGCTGCTGGCAATAACGCTCTTGGTTGCATAGTGGGAAACGGGTGGTATAAAGGATATTTAGCTTGGGAAGGGAAGAAAGACATCTTTGGTGAAGATCGTGCTGTGCTTATCCAGCTACACATCACCTTATCCGATGGTTCTGAACAAATCATTATATCGGATGACAACTGGCGTACTTCTACAGGTCCACTTTTGATGTCGGAGTTGTATCATGGCGAGACGTATGATGCGAGGCTTGAGGTAGAAGGTTGGTCTTCTCCCGGTTATGAGGATGTAAAGTGGGAAAGGACTATTCTCAAGGACCGTCCAGACACTTCATTGATTGCTCAGGAAAATGAACCGACCAGGATTATAGAAACCATCAAGCCTATCGCAGTCATTACTACACCTAAAGGCGAACACGTGCTGGATATGGGACAAAATATGGTTGGATGGGTAAGATTTACGGTTCATGCAGAGGCTGGAACGATAATTACTTTAGAACATGCTGAGGTGTTGGACCTCGAAGGGAACTTCTACACCGGAAATTTACGATCTGCAAAGCAGACTGTTACTTATATATGCCATGGCGGGGAGGTAGAAACGTTTGAACCGTATTTATCCTTCCAAGGATTCCGTTATGTAAAAGTGACAGGCAGCATACCGCTAGATCAATTATTGGAACAATTCATCGGCTGCGTCATCCATACGGACTTGGAGCAAACGGGGAATTTCAACTGTTCAGATGAACTCTTGAATCAGCTTCAGCACAACATCTTATGGGGACAAAAGGGGAATTTTCTAGATATCCCGACAGATTGCCCTCAACGGGACGAAAGATTGGGATGGACAGGGGATGCTCAAGTCTTTATTCGCACATCTGCCTTCAACATGAATGTCGTCCCGTTCTTTGAAAAGTGGCTAAAGGATTTGGCCGCGGATCAAGAAGAGAACGGAAGAGTTCCTCATGTTATTCCCGATGTGCCAGCGGCAGGATATGGCTCTGCTGCTTGGGGAGACGCCGCAGTAATTTGTCCTTGGACGCTTTATCAATGTTATGGAGACATCCGTGTGTTGAAAACGCAATATCCCAGTATGAAAGCATGGGTCGAGTATATTCGGGTGCAAGGTGAAGACGAAAATCTATGGAATACAGGTTTTCACTTCGGAGATTGGTTAGGTCTGGATGCAAAAGAAAACAGCTACGTCGGAGCAACACCCAAAGAGTTGATCGCTACCGCGTTCTATGCTTATTCAACGGAATTGCTAGCTAAGACAGCGGCTGTCATTGGAAAACCCCAAGATGCCTTAAAATATGAAGCATTGCATGAGAAGATTGTTCTGGCATTTCGTCAAGAGTTCGTAACACCAAATGGTCGGGTAGCCTCACCGACACAAACTGCGTATACAATTGCCCTTATGTTTGACTTATTAGAGGAAAAGGATCGTCATCGAACGGCCAAGATGCTAGCCGACCACATCGAAGAAAATGGAGTGCACCTAACGACCGGCTTTGTGGGCACTCCCTATTTGTGTCTAGTCCTCTCTAGATTCGGTTATACGGATGTAGCCTATCAATTGGTACTGCAGAAAGAGTATCCTTCCTGGTTATATTCTGTAATCCAAGGGGCGACAACCATTTGGGAACATTGGGATGGAATAAAACAGGACGGTTCGTTCTGGAGCGATGATATGAACTCCTATAACCATTATGCTTACGGCGCTATTGGAGATTGGCTCTATCGCACTGCCGGTGGCATCGAACTATTAGAACCAGGCTATAAAAAAATACGGATCCAGCCGCAGATCGGGGAACATTTGACGTGGGTTGATGCTTCGCTTGAATCTGTCTATGGAACGATCAAGGTAACTTGGAAAAAACAGAACGAAGATTCAGTAGAAATGCATGTGCTGATTCCATCCAATACAACAGCTGAGATTATTATTCCAACGATGAAGCAGGACAGTATTTTGGAGTCTGGGACACCAATAGAACAAGTCATAAGTCTATCCAGAGTGGAACAAATTTCAGAAGGGCAAAAACTAATGGTTGGATCCGGGGATTATCACTTTACGTTTTCTATTAGTTAAAGTTTGTATATGGAAGAGGATTAGTCTTGATTCTTCTTCATTAGCTGATACTGAAGATTTCTATATCATTGGGGGTTAGTTGACATTTAGTCTAATTAGACTAATAATATAAACAGTCTAATTAGACTATTGAAGAGAGGATGAGAATAATGATCAAATCATTTCTAATGATTGGACAGTCAAATATGGCTGGACGAGGATTTATACATGAAGTACCCCCAATTTATAACGAGAGAATCCAAATGCTACGTAATGGTAGATGGCAAATGATGGCTGAACCTATTAATTATGACCGTCCTGTTTCAGGAATAAGTCTGGCTGGATCATTTGCGGATGCATGGTGTCGTGAAAATGAAGAAGACATCATTGGCTTAATTCCTTGTGCTGAGGGTGGGAGCAGCATTGATGAATGGGCTGTAGATGGGGCGCTTTTTAAACATGCATTACAAGAAACTAAATTTGCTATGCAAAATAGTGAATTATCAGGGGTTTTATGGCATCAAGGAGAAAGTGATAGTAGTAATGGCAACTACAAAGTCTATTATCAGAAATTACTTTTAATATTTACGGCGCTTAGAAAAGAGTTAGATGCTCCAAATATTCCATTTATAATGGGTGGCCTAGGGGATTTTTTAGGCAAAGATGGGTTCGGGAAACATTGTACTGAATATGAGTTGATGAATCAAGAGTTACAAAAATATGCTTTTGAACAAGATGATTGTTACTTTGTTACAGCTTCAGGATTAACTTCTAATCCGGATGGTATTCATATCGATGCAATATCTCAAAGAAAATTTGGATTGCGATATTTTGAAGCCTTTATTAATAAGCAACATGTACTTGAGCCGCTAATTAATGAACATGAGTTGTTAAGTCGCCATAATGCAAGAATACACACTAAAGCGGAAAAAATGTATATATTGAGCATGGATTTTGCATTAGGAAAAATATCATTTGATGAATTTCAAGCCCAGTTTGTACAAATCAACAATGAGTAAAATATAATACCTAGTAGCATTTTGACGGAGGCGCTGAGTTGATAATATTGCTAATTTTAGGATTATTAAAACAAAATCCAGGGGCTCACGGTTATGAATTGTTATCCTTAATGGAAGAAAAACACTATAAATATATAGTGAGTTTCACCAAAGGGTCTTTTTATTATAATCTTGGGCAATTAGTAGAGAAAAAGTATATTGTAAAAGTTGACCAAAGAGACAACACCAGAGAGACGCATAATTATAACATCACTGAATTAGGGGAAAAAGAGTTTGAAAAGTTGATGTTCAAATATGGGTCTAAGACAGACTATATAAACCTATCTTTTTATGTAGCCATGTTATTTTCAGATGAATATAAAAAAGAAGAGCTAACTAAATTAATAGAAATACAAATTGAACAAACTAAGAATAAGATATTTTTAATACAGCTATCTCTTGAGAACGATGAAAATATCACTGCTTATTTTAAAAAAATGTTAGAAAATTCACTTTCCCACCATGTAGTAAATGTTCAATGGTTTGAAGGATTGCTTGAAGATATAAAAAATTGAAAACTGATCACTAAATAGTCCTATAAGAAACCCGCGCTCCGTGTGGGTTCTTTATTTTGTTTGCAAGTTTTTTAGACAAGGCTCCGGTAACAATCAGCAACATGCTAACGGTACCTGTAAAAAACATTTTGACATATCTAACAGGTACCGTTATAATAAAAACCAACAGGTACCGTCACAAAGATTAACAGGTACCATAAAAACTTTATGGAGGACCCAATATGGACATGAATACTGAATTATATGAAAAACTCGCGAAACTGCAATGGCTGCTGCAACGACAACACTTAAAAACACACGCTGCTGTGGGCCCTATGGCTGACACATCCCGCGGGCAAGGCAGGATACTGGCATTTCTCCGGATGAAAGATGGTATCAGCACCAAAGATTTATCCTATATGCTGGACATCCGTGTATCATCCCTCAATGAATTGCTTGCAAAATTGGAGAAAGCTGAATATATCACCCGTAAGCCATCAGAAACAGACAAACGCATCATGTTGATTTACCTAACCCAAAAAGGACAAGAGGAAGAGGGGCAAGAGATAGACAATGTCAACATATTTTCTAGCCTATCTTCAGAAGAGCAGGTTGCTTTCGGGGATTACTTAACCCGCGTAATTATGGCTTTAGAAGAAGAGCTTGGAACGGACGGAGAACGTGATGTAATGGCAATGTGGATGGAGGCCGCAAAGGAGCGTATGGGTACAGAGGAATTCGAAAAATTAATGGCCATGCGTGGACAAATGCAAAGAATGTGGGGGAATTCTAGGGACGAACGCTTTAGCGGAAGGTTCCCTGGCTTTGGCGGGGAAGGGCATCGAGACATGCGCGGATTCGTCTGGCCTTCCAGAGATGGCAGAAATTCATCACCAGACAAGTCACCTGATTCGGACGATAAGTAAGCAGAGTCTTTTCCACAAACAGTAGCAGTGGCTTAGCCTTTCACAAGAGAAAGATGAACGGCAAAGGAAGCATAATGACGTACTTTCTTGGATACTGAAGAACAGTCCAATTTCGCACACCAACCCTGTAAAGTTGTTGTTACGGTATGGGGTTGGTTGTTGCTGCGTTATGGTTCATATTTAATTAATAGTTAGAATTCTAAGTAATTTAAGTACCCAATAAATGAAGAAAGTGGTGACCCACATGGACGCAGAAAACCTCCATTACTTTGAAAAAGCACCTATCGCAAAAGCCGTCGCTCACTTCGGTATACCGATGATGTTAGGCATGTCAATGAGTGTCATATATTCAATATTGAATGCCTATTTCCTTGGCACACTGGGCAATACGGCTATGTTAACCGCACTTGCACTAACCTTGCCGTTATTCGCGATCATTATGGCGCTAGGAAACTTGATTGGCATGGGCAGTGGTACATTTATCTCCCGCTTGCTAGGGGAGAAAAAATATGATGATGTAAAGCATGTATCATCATTCGCTTTTTACAGCAGTTTAGTAATCGGTCTTATCGTGATGGCTGTTGGCCTCCCGTTGATTGATCCAATAGTTCATGGCCTGGGAGCGACGCCCGACTCCTTCGGATTTACAAAGGACTATGTAACGATTATGCTTATCGGCTCACCATTCGTTGTATTATGCTTCACACTTGAGAATATCGTGCGCTCGGAAGGTTCAGCAATCATATCGATGATCGGGATGATTCTAAGTGTCGTCGTGAATATTATTCTTGATGCGCTAGTTATCTTCGTCTTCCATTGGGACGTGATTGGTGTTGCGACGGCTACGGTCATCTCTAACTTGGTTGCTAGCACATTCTACGCCTACCATTTGGGTTATAAAAGCCAATTCTTAACTATCTCTTTAAAATGGTTCAAAGCTACCAAGGAAATACTGAGCAATGTATTCAAAATCGGAGTTCCCGTCTTTATTATGAGTATCTTCTTGGGTGCAATGTCACTCGTATTGAACCATTTTCTTGTCGAATATGGAGATCAAGCCATAGCCGGCTTCGGAATTTCATCACGTTTATTGCAATTACCTGAGTGCATTCTGATGGGTTTATGCGAGGGTGTCGTACCGCTCATTGCCTTCTCTTTTACAGCGAATAAATTACGCATGAAGCATACCATCGGATTCACGATCAAAGCGATTATAGCTTTAGCTGTCGTGTTCGGCGTTATCGTCTATCTGATTTCCGACCACTTAATTGGCTTATTTACGAATGACCTGCAATTAATTGAAATGGGCAGCTATATTCTGCATGTGACATTCTTATCGTTGTTCATTACAGGAATGACTTCGTTGTTTACCGGGATCTTCCAAGCTACAGCGCAAGGAACTGCTGCGTTTATAATGTCAATTATTCAAGGGGTTACTCTGATCCCTGTGTTGTATATAGCCAATCAAATGAATGGTTTTCATGGTGTGATCTGGTCGCTCGTCATTTCGGATGCCGTTGCCTTCCTGGTTGGTGCCATCATGCTGTATGTTCTTCGGAACAAGATGCAACCAGATTTAGATGCTTTAGCATAGTAGAATAAGCGAAAAAGGAACCGATTTATTTAAACTCCGTTTTTTTTTTGCCCGTAGGAAGAATCGCTGCTAAAATAATATGCAATAATAATATACACAAAAGAAGCCATCTTGTAGGTGGCTTCTTTTGCGAAAACGTCATAAGCTAGCCTATCTTAAAAAGAACAACAGCTAAATTTTAACGCTGACTTCTCCATTTGAAAGATATTCCTCGTCACCATTCTCATATCTGACTTTCAAATGGCAATCGTTATCGATATCAAGGGCTGTTGCCTTAAGCTGTTCATTATTCTTTATCACTGTTACGGGTTTGCCAAGTGAAATTAACCGTTTTCTATATTCGGAAAGAAACAATCTGTCCTTTAATTGCTTATAATATCCCATAAAATTGTTCAGTACTTCTGCTACCAGTCGGTTGCGGAGATCACCATAAGAATTATTTTCAGAAATTACAGTTGTTGCAATCTCGGTAAGGTCGTTAGGAAAGCCGTCGAACGGTAGTGCTACATTGATACCAATACCAAGTACGGCATAATCAAGCCAGCCGTTTTCCAGTGACACGGATGCTTCAGTAAGAATCCCGCACACCTTTTTACCTTCCATGAAGACATCATTCACCCATTTAATCTGTGTTTCTTTACCGGATACACTCTCGATAGAAAGGGCAACAGCAACAGCGGCGCAAGTGGTTAGCAGAGCGGAATCTGTTGCTGACAACTTGGGACGCAGCAGGATGCTCATATAGATTCCTGTTCCCGGTGGAGAAAAGAATTTCCGGCCCATTCTCCCGCGCCCAGCGGTCTGTTCTTCGGAAAGGATTACCTTACCCTCAGCTTCTCCATTTGAGGCAAGGCTTTTCACGGCTTCATTCGTTGAAGATATTGTCTTAAAGACTTCTACTCGTAACTTTTGCCCCTGGGTATTCAGATATTTTGAAATTGCACTGGCAGATAGGATATCTGTTTGAGGTGACATGGAATACCCTTTATTGGTTACAGCTTGTATGGAATATCCGTCTGTCTGTAACGATTTTATGGCTTTCCAGACCGCACTGCGCGTCACGGATAACTGAACGGCTATTTCCTCGCCGGAAAAGTATTCACCCTTATTACTGTCGAGCAAGGCAAGAATATGTTCTTTTACTGTCATGAACTTAACCTCCAAAAGTATAACTCTCCGACCAAAATCCATCGAATATATTAACATCCAATAATTGCGACTGAATACTCTAATTCTATATAACAATTGGAAAAACTCAAGTTTAGTATTTTATTCGATTGTGAACTATAAATAATATTATGGTTTACAATCATGAATATCTCCATTATAATTCAGCTTACTGGACGTATTTACTAACCAGAATACAATTATTTATATCCAATGGAGGTCAATTTTTTGAAGACAAAAGAACTTATTTATGCTGCATTATTCGCAGCACTTATCGCGGTGCTGGGCATGATTCCACCCATCCCCCTCGGTTTCATCCCCGTTCCGATCACTGCCCAGACGCTTGGTGTAATGTTAGCTGGATGTTTTCTGGGGAAACGGATGGGCGCCCTCAGTCTAGTCATTTTCATTATTCTGGTAGCCATTGGACTGCCTGTACTGACTGGTGGCCGCGGCGGAATCGCAGTGCTCATTGGTCCTTCTGCTGGATACATATTTAGCTTCCCGATCGCGGCCGGTCTTATCGGCTGGTATTCTGAAAAAATCTGGCCGAAGGTCCGAACTTGGAAGCTGATAGTAATCAACCTGATCTTTGGTGTATTACTAGTGAGTCTGATTGGCGCCCCTATCATGGCATTGATAACAAATACGTCGATATGGGCCGGTCTTGTCGGAGCATTGGCCTTTCTTCCGGGAGACATCATCAAAGCCGTTATTGCAGCCGTTATAACGATGCAGCTGAAAGCAATTAGCCCTATTGAAGAAAAAACACAAATATAATGTGATGTGAAACTCGGGTAAATGAAACCCGAGTTTTTTTATTGAAAAATATTAGGGTTATAGATGTGAATTTGTTTATACTATAAAAATTAAAATGAAATTGAAATAGGGTGGATAACCATGGATAAGGGATTTAATTTAGCCAGCCAACTATTAACGCTGCTTGATACGGAACAAAGATGGTATACCTTAGCCGAAGTGGAAAAAAGTTTAGGGATCTCAGATAAGACAATACGGAAGATGGTGGAGGAAATCAGCAAGCAACTACCCTCTACTGTAACCATTGAAGTGTCTAGAGGAAAGGGAATTATTCTTCGACGTGATGGGCGAAGTACGATTAGTGAAGTGATTTCTTCTATGTTCAGACAAACCATTTTTTATCGGCTGATGAATTTATTGTTTACGAATGCTGGTCGAATGTCTGTGGAAGAGCTTTCTGAAGCCATGTTTATGAGTACCTCATCTTTGAAGAAGCTGATTGTGGAATTAAATAATAATGATCTAAAAGCGTATAAGCTACGCATTAGTTACTCTACACCTGCGATCAAAGGGAATGAAATGAATATTCGATATTTTTATTGGAATTTATATTGTGATGCGTATGAGTTTACAGGATGGCCCTTTGTGAATCTCGATTTTGCCTATATAAATCAGTTGATCACAAATATAGAAAATGAGAATAACATAGTATATTTTATCAATTCCAAAAGGAAATTGTCCTTTTTGTTGGCAATTGTAATAGAAAGAGCTGCTAAAGGAACTTGTGTAACAATCGACGAAAATGCTTACCCATGGAAACAGGGGATGTTTTATATACCAGTGAAAGCCATAGCAGAGCGTCTTGAAGAAAAGCTGTTCATCGAATTTCCAAAGAGTGAAATATTCTTTATGCAATCCATGGTTAGTCTCAGCCAATATCATTATTATGAGGGGTCAGAGATCACTCCGATTAAAGAAGTCGAATTACATAAGGATAAAGAAGAATATCAAATGGGGAATCTGCTTCTCCTGTTGTTGGCAAAGGTATACCCGAACTTGGATATGCATGAACGATTTATCTTGGAGATTTACGGGTTCTTTGACAAGCTGTTAATCGAAAATGCCATTCCGGAATGGATGATGATTTCAAAAAGTCATTTAACGACATATGTTCAACAGGAGTGCCAGCAGATCTATCAAGAATTGCAAACTTGTATGCAAACATGGAATAAAACGTATCCTTCCGTCCTGTTTAATCATTTTCATTTAACAAAGCTAACCTTAATTGTTCGTTCAAGTTTACGTTATAAAAGTAAAAGGGCTTTCTTAGTGATTGGGGAAGAATTTTCAATTCGTCATTACATAGCAGATTTGATAAAGAAGGAGATAGGCGATCAGTTGATCCTTAATACTTCTATCATGAAAGGGCTAACCGACGAGATCATGCAGCAAAATAATATTGACCTTGTCATTAGTAATATCCCGGTCGCACTAAAGACAGTACCTGTTGTTATTATTTCTACGATCCCCTCTAAAAGAGACTTGAACAATATTCGTAAAGAACTGCTTTTATAATTTGACCAATTATTTTCCGTTACCTACGTAAGATTTTGGTCTAGTTTGTATTGTTAAAAAACCTTATGCTCAATCTAGTTTCGAAACTGATTTACTTGAAGGCAAGTGGAAAGTGATTTCGGTAACCCTCAGTTTACTAATAAAAGTTGGAGGAAGAACTATGAGTAGGCATTTAGGTGCAAATAAGGGAGAAATCGCAGAGCGTGTTCTGCTCCCAGGAGATCCCTTACGTGCAAAGTTTGTAGCAGAACAGTTTTTAGAGGAGGCTTATTGTTATAACGAAGTAAGAGGGATGTACGGATACACTGGCTTATATAAAGGTCTGCCGGTGTCGGTTCAAGGGACAGGGATGGGAAATCCATCGATGAGTATCTATGCAACAGAATTGATTGTGGATTATGAGGTTAAGAAATTGATTCGTATTGGTACATGTGGCGCGATGCAGGCAGACATCAATATCCGCGATATTATATTAGCCCAAGCGGTGTCTTCAGACAGTAATATGACGGAGAAAATCTTCCATGGCTGTAATTTCGCACCTACGGCAAATTTCTCATTGTTAATGAAAGCGTATCAACAAGTACAAAGTAAAAAGGCAAATGTTTTTGTTGGTAACATCTATAATTCTGATGAATTCTATCGTGAAACCTTAGATCGACTTCATAAGTTTATGGATTTCGGTGTATTGGCGGTAGAAATGGAAAGCACAGCCCTATATACTTTAGCCGCAAAATATGGTGTGAAAGCATTGTCGATTTTGACAGTGGGCAGTCAATTGTTAAGACAGGAACACCTAACTCATCAAGAAAGTGAACAATCCTTTTATGAAATGGTCGAAATAGCGCTTAACACAGTCATTGAAGGCTAATTAATTGATAAGAGCAGTGGGGTTAGAAAAGAGAGTGAGAAAGAAATGAGGGTAATGCTGTCAGGATTGCAGTGGATGATTTTTATGATCGCAGGTGCAATTGCCGCACCCATTGCAATCGCAGATTTATATAACTTAACGCCACTGGAGACCTCTGGACTCATTCAGAGCACATTGATTACTTTAGGGATAGCTGGATTTTTACAAGGTCTGATAGGTCATAAATTCCCTATTCATGAAGGTCCGGCAGGGTTATGGTGGAGCATTTTTACGATTTACGCAAGTTTAGTGGGGGGACTTTATTCTTCTAACAATGGTGCTTTACAAGCTTTAAGTGGGGCAATGATCATTAGCGGTGTGTTATTTATCCTAATTTCAGCATTTAAGCTAATGGATAAAATCGCTCGTCTATTTACTCCAACCATCACTTTTATTTATTTACTTTTATTGATCTTTCAATTAAGTGGATCTTTTATGAAAGGGATGATGGGGATTACCATAGCCCACTCCATGTTAGATGTTAAAGTATTCATCCTTAGTGTGATTGTGGTATGCATTACCTTTTGGTTAGGAAAAAGTCGCTTTGTAGTACTCAGCCAGTTTTCAATAATTTTCAGTATATTGATAGGCTGCCTATTATTTATTATCTGCGGTAATATACCTGTGTTTTCTCATGCGGATACTCTATTTAAGCTACCGAAAATATTCCCATTTGGCAGACCACGATTCGATGCCGGGACGATCACTACTGCATTTTTATTAACTCTGTTATTAATAACCAATGCAGTTGCGTCCATCCGTTTGATGGAGACCGTTATGAAACAAAAGCAAGTGGATCATCGTCGTTATTTGCGCGCCGGGTTTACTTCTGGAATTACGCATCTTATTAGTGGCGGTTTAGGAGCGGTCGGTTCTGTCCCTATCTCGGGAGCGGCGGGATATGTTGAACAAACAGGGATGAAGGAGCGCAGATCATTTTTAATTGGATGTTGCTTTGTGATCTTAATATCCTTATTTCCGCCAATGATGAATGTTATATCAGCGATTCCAGCTCCCATAGGCTATTCCGTTACCTTCGTCATTTTTGTGAAGATGGTCGGACTAGCACTAAAGGAATTGAAGAAGGTCATTCATGAAGAACGAACATTTATCGTTAGTGGAATTTCCCTTTTAGTGGGTGTGGGTTTAATGTTTATTCCTTCATCAGCTACGGCCCATTTATCTCCGATCGTGATAGCCATTTTAAATAATGGATTAATATGCGGAAGCCTGTTGGCGATTATTTTGGAACAAGGGTTAATGTGGAAAGATTCATTCCGATATGAGGATTCCGAAAAAATTAACCGATAATTTGGAGGGCTAAAAATGCATTATCTAATTTCTATTGCTGGTTTGGTTATTGTTCTATTACTAGCATGGCTGGGAAGTAACAATAAGAAAAAGATTAAATATCGACCCATCATTGTAATGATTGCTATTCAGATCGGTTTGGGATTAATTATACTAAAAACAAGTATAGGTGAATTCTTAATTAAAGGGTTTGCCGATAGTTTTGCAAAATTGCTTGGATACGCCAATGAAGGGACTGACTTTGTTTTTGGTGGGATTGCAAATGAAGGGGCCCATACATTTTTCCTTTATGTTTTGATGCCAATTGTTTTTATGTCGGCATTAATTGGGATATTGCAGCATTACAAAATACTCCCGTTCATTATCAAATATATTGGTTTGGTACTAAGTAAAATAAATGGCATGGGCAAATTGGAATCTTATAATGCAGTTGCAGCCGCAATTGTAGGACAAAATGAAGTGTTTATTTCAGTGAAAAACCAGCTTGGATTATTACCAAAACATCGATTGTATACATTATGTGCATCTGCAATGTCGACGGTATCCATGTCAATCGTTGGTTCATATATGACGATGCTAGAACCTCGGTATGTCGTGGCTGCGTTAATATTAAACCTATTCGGCGGATTCATCATCTCATCCATCATTAATCCGTATGAAGTTACACCTGAAGAAGATATTGTTGAGGTTCAGTTAGAGGAAAAACAAACGTTTTTTGAAATGCTAGGCGAGTATATTATGGATGGCTTTAAAGTAGCCATAGTAGTCGGTGTAATGTTGGTTGGTTTCGTTGGGATCATTGCTTTAATTAACGGGGTCTTCAGCGGAGTATTCGGTATCTCGTTTCAAGGAATTTTAGGGTATGTCTTTGCACCCATTGCCTTTCTTATCGGTGTCCCATGGCATGAAGCTGTTGATGCAGGCAGTATCATGGCCACAAAGCTTGTTGCGAATGAATTCGTTGCTATGCTTGACTTTGTTAAGATCCAAGATGGTTTAAGTGGGCGTACTACCGCCATTGTCTCCGTGTTTCTAATCTCATTTGCTAACTTTGGATCAATCGGTACGATTGTAGGCGCTGTGAAAGGATTGAATGAAAAACAAGGGAATATTGTGGCACGATTTGGTTTAAAACTGTTATTTGGTGCCACACTTGTAAGCGTTTTATCTGCTCTGATCATCGGTATCATTTTTTAATTGAACCTGTAGGTCAAAATGAAGCTAAAGCTTAAAAAACTAAATAAAAAATAGGAACAGGATACCTTACTTGTATTAAGAAATAGGTATCCTGTTTTTTTGTACAATTTCAGGTAGCCGCTCAAAAAGCGGCTTTTTGTCTGTCTAGTCTAATGAATTTAACGCCTGAAGAAATCATCGATATCAAATGGGTTAATAAAAGAAGAACCGTCAGAAGGTTTGATAGCAAAAGTATTGACAACCTGTATATACAGGTTTAAACTGTGTGAAGTGTTTGAACTTGTATATACAGGTTTAATGTTTGACATAAAGTATTTTTTTGGAGGTGTTCAACTTGAGTCAGTCCCAGTATTCGGAATGGTGGCGCCGATCTACGGTGTATCAGGTATACCCAAAGAGCTTTAAGGACACTACAGGCAACGGAACAGGAGATATTAAAGGACTTATTGAAAAATTAGATTATTTGCAGAAGCTTGGAATTGATATCGTCTGGTTGCAGCCGGTCTATGTCTCGCCACAACATGATAACGGTTACGATGTTGCGGATTATGAAAATATCAACCCGGATTTTGGTACGATGGAGGATTTCGACGAGTTAGTACAGGAACTACACAGACTTGGAATGAAGCTCATGATCGATATCGTGGTTAACCATACTTCAACAGAACATGAGTGGTTCAAACAATCCATTTCTAGCAGGAACAATCCCTACCGTGATTATTATATTTGGAAGGACCCGGCTCCGGACGGCGGCTTCCCCAACAACTGGCAGTCAAAGTTCGGGGGGCCAGCCTGGCAGTTTGATGAAGCTTCGGGACAATATTATCTTACTCTCTTCGATAAAACCCAGGCGGATCTGAATTGGGAGAACGAGAAGGTACGTAGAGCAGTGAATGATATGATGCTATTCTGGGCTAAAAAAGGTGTAGACGGCTTCCGAATGGATGTAATTAATTTAATCTCCAAGGATCAGCGCTTCCCTGATGATGACGGAAGTGTTTCACCGGGGGATGGACGTAAATTCTATACTGACGGTCCACGGGTCCATGAATACATCAAAGCGATGTATGAAGAGGTATTCGGTCCGTATAAGATGGTGACGGTCGGAGAGATGTCCTCAACTACACTGGAGCATTGCATCCGGTACTCGAGTCCTAAAGAGCGGGAATTTTCCATGACTTTTAATTTTCATCACTTAAAAGTCGATTATCCGAACGGACAGAAATGGGAGCTAATGCCCTTTGATTTTGAGGCGCTGAAAAGCTTGTTCACAGAGTGGCAGACGGAAATGCAGAAAGGCCGGGGTTGGAACGCATTATTTTTTAATAATCACGATCAACCGCGTGCCCTCTCCAGATTCACTGATGATAAGGTCTACCGTGTAGAGAGTGCCAAGCTGCTTGCAACAACTCTGCATGGACTTCAGGGAACACCTTATGTGTATCAAGGGGAAGAAATCGGGATGCCAAATCCGGTATGGAAGAGCATCGATGAGTTCCGTGATATTGAGTCACTGAATATGTACCGTATTTTGTGCGAACAGGGGAAAAGCCCTGAGACTGCTCTGAGTATTCTTCAGGAACGTTCACGGGACAATTCCCGTACGCCGATGCAATGGGATGAAAGCCGAAATGCCGGATTCACCACAGGTACTCCATGGCTGAAAGTTGATGAGCGGTATTCGGACATTAATGTGCAGAAGGAGCTAGCAAATCCCGATTCCATCTTTCATCATTACCGCAAGCTGATTGCACTACGCAAGGAGTATGAGATATTCCTTGAAGGTGTTTTCAAGAGACTCGATAATGGTCATCCTGAAGTGTTCGCTTACGCCAGAACAGGAGATGGAGAGTCGCTTGTAGTGGTCTCGAACTTCAGCAGCAAAGAGATTACCTTCCGTTTTGAAGAAAGTCACTGGGCAGAGTTATCATCTGGTAAAGACAAGCTTCTGATTGGAAATACAACAGAAACATCTGCATTAACACAAGAGCTTCAGCTTAGTCCTTATGCTTCCTATATGTGGTTAACCCGCTAACGAAGTGTACTTGAGTAGGAGCACAAATCAAATATGTAAGGAGTGAAAATATGGCTATAGACCGCAAAAATGTTGAGGATATTGTACGCGCAGTTGGGGGCAAGGAGAATATAGAGGTTGCGACACATTGTGTAACCCGGCTGAGATTCTCGCTGTATGATGAAAGCAAGGTGGATTCGGAAGCCTTGGATCGCAACGAATTAGTAAAAGGACAATTTTCTAGCCAGGGGCAGTTTCAGATTGTTATCGGACCGGGAACAGTAGATAAAGTATACGATGAAATGATTCAAATCACTGGCGGTTCTCGTTCTTCCAAAGATGAAGTGAAATCCGCTGCTGCCCGAAAACAGAATCCTCTGCAGCGTGCGATCAAGACGCTGGCTGATATATTTATTCCTATTCTTCCGGCTATCGTAACCGCAGGTTTGCTGCTTGGGATCAATAATATTTTGACCGGACCTGGTATCTTCTTTGATAATCAGTCGCTGGTGGATGTCTATCCCGCATGGAAAGACATTGCTGCGATTATTAATACGATTGCCAGCACAGCCTTTACCTTTTTACCAGCACTTATCGGTTGGGCAGCTGTTACACGTTTCGGCGGCAGTCCTCTGCTCGGGATCGTTTTGGGTCTCATTCTCGTGCACCCAGATCTATTAAGTGCCTATAACTATGCAAGTGCTTCCACTGAGGGAACTGTTCCAACTTGGAATTTGTTTGGCTGGCATTTGGAGAAGATCGGTTATCAGGGACAGGTATTACCAGTGCTGGTTTCGGCCTATATTCTGGCAAGGCTGGAGAAATTCCTCAACCGCCGGGTGCATGATTCCATTAAACTGCTGGTTGTTGCGCCAGTAACTCTGTTGATTACAGGTTTTCTGGCCTTCACCATTATCGGACCGGTTACGTTTGGCATTGCCAATGCCATCACCTCCGGCCTGATCTTTGTATTTGATCATTTTGCGCTTCTTGGTGGCTTGATTTACGGCGGATTCTATTCGCTTCTGGTCATCACTGGTATGCATCATACCTTCTTGGCGGTTGATGTGCAGCTCATCGGCAGCGAGGGCGGCACTTTCCTCTGGCCGATGTTAGCGCTATCAAATATTGCACAAGGTGCCGCGGCACTGGCAATGATGTTCGTAGTCAAAGAACAGAAGGCAAAAGGCTTGGCGGCTACATCTTCCGTCTCTGCATTCCTCGGCGTGACGGAGCCGGCGATCTTCGGAGTGAATATCCGCTACCGTTATCCTTTCATCTTCGGGATGATCGGCTCAGGGATTGCCGGTATGATTCTTACCGTTAATCAGGTTCGCGCTTCTTCCATTGGCGTAGGCGGGATTCCCGGCTTCCTTTCGATATTCCCTAACCAGTGGGGCGTGTTCTTCATTGGCATGCTTATTGTTCTCATTGTGCCATTTGTCGCCACTGTACTCTACGGTCGTTCTGTAGTGGGGCGTTCTGAAAAGAACCCAGCTACAAAGTCTGCTAGTACTGTGAGCGAAACAAACGATTTGAATAACCGCCCTACAGTACAAGAGACACAGGAATCCGTGAATATTCTGGAGCTTATCTCTCCACTCAGTGGAACTGCAGTATCTCTAGATCAGGTGCCTGATCCTGCCTTTGCTGAGAAACAGATGGGCGAGGGAATTGCAATCGAACCTTCTGAGGGTAAAGTATATGCACCTTTTGATGCTACAGTAGCTCATGTAATCAAGAGCAAACATGCGCTTATATTGGAGCATGCAAGTGGTGTACAAGTACTTATTCACGTTGGAATTAATACGGTGTCGCTTAAAGGAAATGGTTTTACCACCCATAAGAATATTGGCGACAAGGTGCAGGCGGGCGAGCTTCTGCTGGAATTTGATATGGAGGCCATCCGCGCAGCAGGTTACCCTTTGATTACTCCAATCATCATTCCTGCAGGTCAGGATATGGTGGAGAAGATTGAGGAGAAGACGGGACCAGCTGCAGCTAGACAATCTATCATCTTGACTATTCATCTCAAGGGTTGATATAGACTCTATTGGCAAAGACTTTATATTACAGAAAGACAGCCCCTAGGGGCTGTCTTTCTGTAATATAAGAATTTGTATGTTTCACGCTATAAATTTTTCTTATATTTCCACGAGAAATGGTTATCGTCTTTAAAGGATAACAAAATCGTTTCTCCTTGTTGCCGTATTCTAATTGAATCGATGCTTCCAAAGGCATGACGTGATACAATAAAGGGCGGTGATCAAAATTGAGAGAAAATAAATATTTGCAAATTTATAATGAGTACAGCAACCAAATTCTTTCTGGACAACTGCTGCCGGGAACCAAGCTGCCTTCTGAAAGTGAACTTGCTGAAGCATATAGCACTTCACGAGAGACTGTTCGCAAAGCGCTGAACCTGCTGTTCCGTGAAGGATACATTCACAAAATTAAGGGCAGAGGCTCCTTTGTGCTTGATATGACGAGAATGGATTTCCCCGTTACCGGTCTGATTTCATTTAAAGAGATGGCCGATACACTGGGTACTGCCTCACGGACACTGGTAGAGCGGACGATATGTGAACCGGCAGGCTCCGCGCTCGCCAGACATCTGCAGATTCCGCCTGAAACCCTGGTTTGGAAAGTTATTCGTGCCAGAGAGATTGAAGGCGATCGGATCATTTTGGATAAGGATTATTTCCGAGCGGATATTGTTCCATTCCTAAGCGAAGAAATCGCTGAAGGCTCACTCTATGAATATCTGGAGCAGGAGTTGGGACTTAAAATCAGTTATGCGAAGAAGCTGATATCCGTTGAGCCTTCTACAGAGGAGGATTATAGACTGCTCGATTTGAAGAATTACACGCATATCGTAGTAGTACGAAACTATGTTTATTTGGAGAACACAGTGCTTTTCCAATATACCGAGTCCAGGCATAGGCTGGATAAATTTCAGTTCGTGGATTTTGCACGAAGGGTGAAACGATAAGCTAAGCTTAAAAAGGGGTATCCCAGTGTGGGATACCCCTTTTTTACGCGATATAAAATTCATCCTCCTCCCAAGTCTACAGTTATTTATGTGGTAAAATTAGGATAACTAAATATGGGGAGGCGTGTAAATTGAGTCTTGATCTTGTGATGATTATTTTTCTACTATTAATAAATATTCCAATATATAAAGTATTGTTTCGCGTGTTCTTTGTGGATAATGATGATTATAACGAAACGATTAGACATACTTTTACACCTAACATCGTTTCATTATTCCGAGGAGAGTATTGGAAGGATAGAATGAATACTGCAAGACTTCAGTTTTTTGTTATTATTTGCGTTGGGTTAGTTGTTTTAGAATACCTTGTTTTGAATAAAGTAATAGAAATTTTTCGTTGAAAATAGGAATTTGAATTTCTTGCATAAGCACCATTCTTTTATGGAAAACTTCTGTTGTGCAAATAAATAGCATGATTCCATTTTGGGAGGATAGTATTATGACAAATCAGGATCCGCAGGAGCTTCTTAAGAGTAAACATAAGCTAGACGAGCAAAAAAGGCAGTTCACAAATTTCGCTCGAAGTGCTTCCGGTCATGGTGAAGTTGAAGCTGGCCAGGAATTCAGTAATGATCGAGTACCTGACGATCAAAACCGCATGAAATCTGTTGAAAACAGACAAGACTGACTTTTAAAAAAAGCCGATCCTTTTCTGGATCGGCTTAGAAAATGATTATAACTACCCTTCAAGCTTTTGTGGAGCTTTTACTGCTCCAGGTTTCAAAACAGAAGCAAGAATAACGATCGTACTCCCTAGGCCAATCCAAGTGAGTGTGGATACGGCATCGTTCCAACTTAATCCTTTACCAAAGAAGAACAGCTCTCGAAGACCATCCACCATAAAACGCATTGGCAACCAAGAGTGCACCCAGTCCCGATAGAATGGAGACATCATTTCTGGGGCTAATGCAAGTAATGGTGCACCAAAGAAAAGGATTAAGGCGAAGATAGCGATTCCTTTGATGCCTACGAACGAAATTACGGCAGATATCATAAGGAAAAAGCTAAAGAATGTAATGGTTAAGAATAGTGCTGTATCCATAAATTGAGGGATATGAAGACCTATCATACTTTCTGCGAGCCAAGTTAATCCAAAGCCAACGACTAACGCAATAACAGCCCCCATAACAATCTGTGTTAACTTCGCAGCAAATGCGTCTTTTCGAGTCGTTGTCTTCATCTTGCTAACAGCAAGAAAGAGAACCGCAGCGCTCGCCATACTTGCCATCCAAAGCGGTTGAAATAAGGAAATAGGGGAATTTCCATTAGCACTCTTCGTGCCGATTTCATTCACATTAGTGACCGTCTTGGTTATAGGACTTACTAAAACGGAAGCTTGCTCCACCGTCAATGTTGCACCTTTCTTTTTCAACCCTTCTACAATCTGAGTACGAACATTGTTGTTCATGTTATCAACAACACCGTTCAGGATTTGCCCAGCCATTGTGGAAGCCGCAGTATTCATACCTTGATTAATAAAAATCTGAACTTCAGGTGAATTAGGTGTTGGACTGCTCAAAGAGGCTTGCTTCGCACTAAAGTCTTCCGGAATGACAAGTGCCGCGTAATAATTCTGTTTGTTTAAACCGTTTTGTACTTCCTCGATATTATTTACTTCCAACCATTTGATTGCTGGCTCCTCGTCGGAGGTTGGAGACGAGTTTTTCTGAATCATCTCAACAATCGTTTGCCCCATATTAACTTTCCCTTGATTGGGGATGTCAATTCCTTGATCTGCATTTACGATAGCGATTGGCATGTTCTTTGGTTTGATTTGAACGGAAGGGAAAAGCGCAAGTGAAAAAATAAAGATGACCAAGAATGCCATAATTGGCGAAATCAGTACGAGCTTGTTTTTAAAGAATTTCATGGTTAACCCACTCCTTTTTATAATATCTTAATGATCCGAAGATGATTTCCGAATTCCATCCATTACAAAATGGATCGCATCCTCAATTTCCTCGTCACTGATTGAATCCTTATTTAACAATACAAACTGAGTAGCAATGAATCCGCCAATGAATGAGTAAATTAATTTTAGAAGTCTGTCAATCGGGATGTCCTTCAGTTCACCTCGATCTATGAATATTTCAATAAAATTAGCAATTCGGGGCTTTACTATTTCTTCAAAATAAGGAAGGAATTCATTTTTCAATTCCTCTTTATAAATAATCTCCTTGATGAGAACCTGGAAAATTTCTTTGTTCTCCGTGATAAATTCAATCCGATTTTTAAGAAAAGCCCTTAAGAATCCTTCAAAGGTCGAATCAGCATTCCCTATTATCTGATCAACTGCCTCATTCGCGAGGGAAGGGAAGAATTCTTTAATATAGGGGACAGTAAGAGATAATAACAGATTATCCTTTGTTCCATATTGTTTAAAGATGCTTGCCTCTGACACCTCGGCTAACTTAGCAATTTCTGCAGTAGAAGTATTGGAATAACCCTTTTCAGCAAATAATCGAATGGCTGCCTCTACAATCCGTTGTTGTTTTGCCGTTAACTTTGTGGATTGCGAAATTAAAATCTCGTTAAACAGGTTGTTAATATTCAATAATCAATTCACCACTTTCAGGATTTGATGATAAGTTAATGATAAAAAGTGAGTACTTACTTACTCGTTGTTATTTTAACGGCATCGTGGTTATCTGTCAATAAAAAGTGAGTAATTACTCACCTTAATATTATAGCCAATACTTTTTATGTAATAAGATGTTATTCTAAATGAAAGGTCTTCGAAAGGGTTAGATGAATATGACAGAGAGAATCCATGAACAAATGGCTGAAAGAACGCGGCAATTAATCAAAGAATCATTAATGCAATTAATCGAGGAAAAAGGATTTAGTAATGTGACAGTTAAAGATTTGACACTTACGGCAGGAATAAACCGTGGCACATTTTATCTCCATTATCTGGATAAATATGACTTGCTCGAACAAATGGAGATTGAATTACTGGAAGGTTTAGAAGAGTATATGCACATATTGAATTATCAAGAGATGTTGGAATGCCATAAGGCTAACACTCCGTATGATCCGTTGGTTCAAGTTTTTCAATATTTAAAACAAAAGGGAAGGATTTTAAGCGGACTATTAGGTGCAAAAGGAGATCCTGCTTTCTCACAAAAATTGAAGTCGTTTTTGAAAAACGGTATTTTTGCAGGATTAATCGATAGCTTTCAGGATGAGTCGATCCCTAAACAATATTTTTCGGCATTTGCAACTTCAGCTTATCTTGGCATTATTGAGGACTGGTTAAATAGTGACATGAAACAATCCCCTGAAGAAATGGCAATCATTTATGTGAAGATCAAATTTTTCGGGATGAATTTGTAAGGCGAACTAAAAAGAAGCGAAGCTGAGAGCAGCAACGCTTCTTTTTTTGAGATACTAACTATACCGGTTTGTAGTTATTCTCACACCAAATCATTTACTAGAAGCAAGATTTTTCCACGCGTTTGTCCTACTTTCTCGTGAACAGCAGCAAGCTCTTTTAGTGCTAATCTTTCCGTAATAAAAGGCTTTACATGTCCTTGATCCACGATATCTGCGATTTGGGACAATTGCTTAGCATTACGCTGCACGCCCATTCTCACCACATGAACCCCCAAGTTTTTAGCTACATCTTCGTCTGCCGGATTGTAAGCTGAGACGAGGGTGCCTCCATCTTTGAGCAAAAGCAGTAATTTTGTCACTTCTTCTGAGCTAAGAGGGGAGAGGTTGAAAATTAAATCCACCTTCTCAGTTAGTTTTTCTTCTATTAATTCATTCTTATAATTGATGATTTCGTCAATCCCCAGGTCTTGAAGAGCGGAGATACTTTCTTCTGAAGCCGTTCCAATGACGTAAGCACCTTTCCATTTTGCAAGTTGAACGGCGATGGAGCCTACACCACCAGCTGCTGCTGTGATCAATACCCGTTGGCCGGATTGAAGATTACCGTGGTCGAATAAACCTTGCCAAGCTGTCATCGCACCACCGGGAAGAGCTGCGGCATCTTGTAAATCAATATTTTCAGGTGCTAAAGCTACATCATCAGCTTTGCAGACTACATATTCCGCGGCCGCACCATTTTTGGTCATGTCGAGAAAAGCAAATACTTTATCTCCAAATTGGAATCCATTCACGGATTCACCTATTTTTTCGATAACCCCTGATACATCCACGTTTGGAATAAAAGGTAATTCTAGTGGCAGAATATCCTTCATAACACCCATTCTAAGCATCGCATCTGCAGGATTGAAGGCAGTTGCCGCAACTTTAATTAATACTTCGTCTGCACTTACATCTGGAGTAGGAGCTTCCTCATATCGAAGTACTTCTACTGCACCGTATTGATGATATCTTACTGCTTTCATAATATTAAACACCTCTTCATTAGATTATTTAATGAACAACGTGTTGATCGTTGATCTGACTATATCTTAAAATATAGGTTCTTTCTAATCAATCAACAATGACAGGTTAGGTGTTGAGTGAATTAATAATTGGGCTTAGTTTTTCAAACCTGCTGCAGTGAATGGACCTTGGATCGTGATCGTAGACAGTATTCTGGCCATTTCCTCAGGAGATTCTTTTCCATCACCATTCAACCATTGCTCAAGTACGCCGATATGTGCTGAAGCTAAATAAGCAATTAGGTACTCACTAGGGACAAGTAAATTTTCTTGCTTAATAAGAGGAAATTCATTGTTTACAAACAGCGTTTTCCACATGAATGCTTTCATCTTCGTTTGAAAATTTAAATCAGCCTTAAATAGTGCTTTCATAAACTTTCTATTCAGCTCAAGATGTCTAAAAAAACCAACAAGAATATTTAAGGGAGCGGCTTGGGGAATGTTTGTATCACGTTCCATAATAACTTCAACAAGGTTCTGTCTAACAATATTTTTCATTTCGGCCAAAATTTCATCTTGGCATCTGTTCATTAAGTCATATTTATCCTGATAATGTGAATAAAAAGTGCCTCGATTAATTCTGGCTTTAGTTGTAATGTCTTTAACGGTAATGCCTTCGAACCCTTTTTCCTCAATTAATTCAATTAATGCTTCCCGAATGAGTTCCTTTGTTCTAATAATTCGCAAATCCTTATCCGTTTCTCGCATCAAAAGTCATCTCCTTGATCTTTATAATGTACACAATCCCAATTAGTGTTGGATATCCAGCACTTTCGACTGTTCTGATTATTGTTGAATGTCTTCATTGTGATTATAATTGAAAATATAAAGATAAACAACACGTTGTTCTTTTGAGTGTTGAGCAGAAAGGGTGGATAATATAATGCCTGTTATCGAGATTGAGCATTTGACCAAAGATTATGGTCATAATCGAGGGATTTTCGATATCTCCTTTAGCATTAATAAGGGAGAAGTATATGGTTTCTTAGGACCTAATGGAGCTGGAAAAACAACAACTATCCGTCATATCATGGGTTTTTCCCGTCCACAGCAAGGACACACCTTAGTAAATGGGCTTAATAGCTGGGAGCGAGCAAGCGATATCCAACGGGAGTTGGGGTATTTACCTGGAGAAATCGCGTTGCCGGAGGCTCTGACCGGGACACAATTCATCAAAATGATGGCAGAGTTGCGAGGCATCACGGATATGACACACACGCAAGCGCTGATTAAGAAATTTGAATTAGATCCTTCGGGCAGCTTGAAACGGATGTCACTAGGCATGAAGCGGAAGCTCGCCATTGTTACGGCATTCATGCACGATCCCGCAGTACTAGTGCTTGATGAGCCCACCAGCGGCTTAGATCCGATGATGCAAGCTCTGTTTATTGATTTCATTAAGGAAGAGAAGGAAAAAGGTAAAACCATTTTATTATCGAGTCATATTTTTTCCGAGATCGATGCAACCTGTGACAAGATATCCATTATCAAGGATGGCCGCTTAATCTCTTCATTTGTAGCCAATGACTTGCGACACAACGAGATCAAAACCTTTAAGCTCGAATTCAAATCTGAAGAAGCTTTTAACGGTTTTAACGTTGATGTAAATGCTCAGCAGGAGATTGAAGTATTATCTTTGTCGCCACACAAACATCAAGCTATAGTAAGTATCAACGACAATCAAATCAATCGTTTTATTTCCTTTATTTCCGACTATGATCTTAAGTTTTTCTCGGAGAAAAAGTTTACCTTAGAGGACTATTTCATGAAGTTTTATGATCGGAGTTCAAACGCAACAGGAGGTGCCCAACCTAATGCCATACATCGAAATTAAACATTTAACTAAAGACTTTGGAGATGGAAAAGGTCTGTTTAACCTAGATTTTTCTATTGAGAAAGGTGAGGTTTTTGGATTTGTAGGCACAAATGGAGCCGGTAAATCGACGACCATTCGCCATATGATGGGTTTTCTGAAACCAAAAAGCGGCGCTGTGACCATTAATGGTATGAATTGCTGGACAAATTCTGCCGAAATTAAAAAGCTTATTGGTTATATTCCAGGAGAGATTGCCTTTCCAGATGCGCCTACAGGAACAGAGTTTCTAAGAAGACAAGCGGAATTGTTGGGATTAAAGGATATGTCCTATGCGGAGAGTATCATTAAAAAGCTACAGCTTGATCCCACAGCCAACTTGAAGCGAATGTCGAAAGGGATGAAACAGAAAACAGCGATTGTAGCAGCATTGATGGCCGATCCCGAGATATTAATTCTGGATGAGCCTACTACAGGATTAGACCCACTTATGCGGGCTGAGTTCGTTAACATTTTGAATGAAGAGAAGAAAAAGGGCAAGACGATTTTCATGTCTAGTCACATGTTTGAGGAAGTTGAGCATACCTGTGACAAGGTCGCTTTAATTAAAGACGGAAAATTGATTGCTGTAAAAGCAACAGCTGAAGTAAAACACAGTGAAGATAAAGTCTATAAAATTGAGTTCCTGTCCCATGAGGATTATCAGCGCTTTTTGTGTGAACCATATGAATTTGCAGAGAAGCGAGACAGTCAGAACCAAGTCTTTCTAAAAATGAATGACCGAGAGATCAACCAATTATTTAGGACTTTAAAAGGGTATCCCATCAAGTTTATAGCAGAGATAAAGTACACACTTGAGGACTACTTCAAAGGATTATATGAGGGGGAAACATCTAATGCTTAGCAAACCTATTTTCAAACAAACACTCAAAGCCAATTTTAAATTATGGCTCATCTTTACAGTAATCATGACCGTTTTTCATGTCGTTCTAATCGCAGTGTTCGATCCAAGCACCCTTAGCGACATGTCAAATATGGTTAAAGACACCCCACTTGCCAGTCTTATGGGGGATGCGACGTTCCTTGGAATGCTCGCCAAAACCTTTTATGGCATTCAAGGTGTACTATTGCCCATTGTGTTCATCATTATGACGGCTAACAGTCTCGTGGCATCTCAGGTAGATAGAGGGTCAATGGCCTATTTACTTTCTACTCCGACGAAGAGAAGTACGGTAGTTCGTACGCAAGCCATCTATTTAATTCTGTCACTCATCATTATGATCGCCATCATTAGCCTGGCTGGTCTTACTGCCATATCTGTATTTCAAGGGGATATGGATTTGAACAAAACCGATTATCTAACCCTTAACTTAGGTTTATTTCTTCTAATGTTTGCAACAAGTGGCATATCCTTCTTTTTCTCCTGTGTGTTCAATCTTTCCAAAAACTCATTAGCATGGGGCGCAGGGATTCCAATGGCATTTTTTCTCCTTAAATTAATGGGGGATGTTGACAGCAGTTTGGAAAAGTTAAAATATATCTCTATGAATGCGTTATTCGACACGAATGCCATCTTAAATGGTGGAAGCTACTCCATACAATTTATTTCACTTGGTGTAATAGGCATTGTTCTTTATGTATTAGGGATACGAATTTTTAAGGGAAAAGACTTACCGTTATAATTGGGCTATTAAGGAAGAAATTGAATTTAATATTTAAGCAACTATGAAAGGTAAGGCTCTTGGGAAATCCAAGGACCTTACCTTTCTTATTTCATTCTAATAGCATAGTTCGAATCCAAGCGCCCTTACCTACTGCCCATGGTGATCATCATTATGACGGAAAACACTGTGTTTTTAACAACATGGTTAAATTGACTTGCTAGGAATTGTTTACTATCCTTAATTTTGTACGGTATTATGTGCCGTTTCTACTTGACTATACGATTTGAAGTTAGAAGGCAGGTGCAGAACATTGATAAATTTGGACAAATTAGCAAAGTCATTTACTAAAGGTGTCTATGATATAGAAGACAGAAGCAGGTTAGTTATCCAGCCCAAAAGTTTATTAAGTGAATTTACCACCGTTAAGCATGGATTTTTGTTTATCATTCGCGGGGGAGCCAGGATACGAGTGAATGGAACGGTATATGAATTACGGCCAGGTTCAGTTTTTCATGCGGCTCCAGGCATGCAGATGGATTCGCAGGTTATAGGACAATCAGAGCTTGAGTATTACTCACTTTTTTATAAATTGGATATGCCAGAAGAAATGAATAGTACTACCGAATTCGACTCTCATTTCAAGCTGGAGCCAGGAGCCAATCTAAAAATTATTGAATTACTAATCATGCTTCATCAGAATACCCATCCGTCCGGAGAAATTGGAAAGCTGCGTATCAAAGAGCTGTTCTTAAGCCTAATGCATCAGGTTCTGATTGCTTGCAGTGACAGAGAGAACGACAGTTCACCGAATCAAAGGATGGTTGACGAAGCCCTTGCATATATTAAACTCCATTATATGAATTCACTTACACTCGGTGAGTTAGCGGAACGGCATGCAATGAGTATAAACCGCTTCTCTTACTTCTTTCACAAATATACGGGGCTGCGTCCAATCGACTATGTCGTTAATTATCGTATGGAACGAGCCTGTGACTTTCTTAAAGCAGGAAATTTTCCTATCCACGAGATCGCAGAGCGCGTCGGTTATGACAATCCGCTGTATTTCAGCCGTTTATTTAAAAAGAAATTCGGCGTTTCTCCCTCTGCCTATAGATAATATACATATCGAGTTACTTATACTTGAATGAAGTCTGCAGCTACTGGTGATGAACCAGAAGTGCAGACTTTTTTATTTAGATTAAATAATGATGCATGTAGAATTTGAGATTTGTATATTTGAATTCATTTAAATTTTTGATAAACTCACCCTTGTAACTGAGAATCATTATCAGTAAATTGTTTTATAAATGAAAGGCTGGGAGATATGACACGAAACAGACAATTATGTATTGGGTTGTCCTTAAATGCAACCTGGATGAAAGGAGACGGCTGGCGGCACCCGGATAGCGGAGTCGAAAAGATGGGGTCTATCGAATATTATATTGATTTGGCAAAAATGGCGGAGAATTCTAAGCTCGATTTTCTATTCAGGGCTGATTATCTGTATGTTAGCCCGCAGATGTTAGGGGATTCCTCTAATTTCGGCAGCCCGGACCCTGCATTGTTTTTTGCAGCGATAGCCCGTGAAACCAAACGGATCGGACTGGTGACGACGATTTCTACCACTTTTAATCCACCTTATGTTGTAGCAAGACAGCTTCAGTCTTTACACTGGCTGAGCAATGGACGTGCCGGCTGGAATATTGTCACTTCTATTGAAGGCGCCGATAATTTCAGCGATTCACCTATGCCTTCACCGGAAGAGAGATATGCCAAGGCAAAAGAGTTCACGGATGTTGTATGCAAGCTGTGGGAGAGTTTTCCGGATGAAGCAATTGTTATCGATCGTCAGTCGGGTATGTTCTCGGATAAGGATAAAGTGACTGCTATAAATCATTCTGGTGAATTTTTCAGTGTAAAAGGACCGCTTACTTTACCTGCTCACAGGTCAGGAACGCCTCCGCTATTTCAAGCCGGCGCTTCGGATATTGGACGGAATTTCGCTTCTTCCGTTGCAGATGCTATTTTTGCAGCAATGCCGGATATTGAATCAGGAGTGGAGCTAAGGAATGATCTGAGAAGAAGAGCGGCTGAGCAGGGCCGTGATCCGGATGCTATCAGAGTTTTGCCGGGATTATATTTTTTCCTGGCCGATACGCGTGAAGAAGCCCTTGAATTACATAAGGCTGCACATGCGAATTTACATCTTGAACGCAGACATGCTTCGCTTAAATCTGTGTTGGGTCTTGATTTAAGCGGATATCCCTTAGGTGTGCAAGTAACTGCCGATATGTTACCCGATTCCAGTCAAGCCGTCCGCAGCCGGACACATGCCGAACTATTGCGGCGGTATATTATCAAAAACCAGCCTACAGTGAAAGAGATCCTGGACAGGCCGGAGGTTGTCGGATCTGCTCATTGGGTATCTGTCGGGACAGTCGAGGATGTACTGAACGATATTATTGAGCGGTTTGATGCGGGGGCTATGGATGGCTTCATTGCCTTGCCGGGCGGTTCAGAACAATCTATGGAACTGTTTTTTGCGAAACTGGTACCGAAGCTGGTTGAGAGAGGCTTGTTCCGAAGTGAATATACGGGGTGCACTTTTCGTGAGCATCTAGGGATTTAAAAAAAGAGAGTTGAGGCGATTGAACAATGCATGAAGAGGAAATGTTTGATGTTACGATTATTGGCGGTGGTCCGGCCGGATTATTTGCAGCATTTTATAGTGGACTCCGCGAAATGAAGACCAAAATCATTGAATTCCAGCCTGTACTTGGCGGCAAGGTGCATGTCTATCCGGAAAAGATGATCTGGGATGTGGGAGGCATACAACCTATTCTTGGCTCACAGCTTATTGAACAAATGGTTGCGCAAGGGATGACGTTCCAGCCGGAGGTTGCTTATAGCGAAAAGGTCACATCCATCTCGAAAGATGCAGCAGGTTACTTCGTATTGCACACGGCCGCAAACCAGAAGCATTTCACTAAAACTGTAATATTGGCCATTGGAGGAGGAATTCTGCAGCCAATCAAGCTTGAAATCGAGGGTGCCGAAAGATTTGAAATCACAAATTTGCATTATACGGTGAAGTCACTTGCCCGCTTCAAAGAGAAGACTATTCTAATATCGGGTGGCGGACATTCTGCTGTTGACTGGGCGAACGAACTGGCTCCGATTGCCAAGAAAGTGTATTTAACGTACCGGAAAGAGAACTTAAAGGGGCATGAAGCCGATATTTCGCGTTTGGCGAACAATGGCGTAGTGTGCTTGTTAAATACTTCAATCGAAAAATTGATTGCCACGCCGGATCACGAAAGAATAGGGACTGTTCTGCTAAAAAGCAATGACAACGGAGAAGGATTTGAGCTGTCCGTTGATGAGGTCATCATTAATCACGGTTATGAACGCGACAAAGAACTGCTGTTGAACAGTGAAATTAAATTAGATCTGTGGGAACATCGGATTTCAGGATCAGCAATGAGCGGGACATCCGTGCCTGGCATTTATGCGGCAGGTGATGTTCAGCATCATGAAGGAAAGCTGCACCTGATAGCGGGAGCGTTCCAGGATTCTGCCAATGCGGTAAACCAGGCCAAACAATACATCACGCCGGAGGCAAATTCGACCGGGATGGTGTCTTCACACAATGACCTGTTCATACAGAAAAACCGTGATTTAATGAAACATTTATACAGATAGTAATGATAACAACTCAAGGAGGAGTCAAATGAATAGATTATTTGGATGGATTGCATCCTTCATTATACTTGCAGGATTACTGGCTGGATGTTCCGAAACTTCAGTCACACCTGCACCTGTAGTCGGCAAGATCGAGGAAGCGGGATGGCCAAGAACAATTGCAGATGCGAGCGACAATGGAGTGGTGCTCAAAACACGGCCTGAGCGGATAGCGGTTCTTCATCCTTTGTATTTAGATTATTTTTTTGCTCTAGATACTCCACCAATCGCATCAACTAACGCAGTGGAAGCAATGAAAGATTTCGCTACTTTACAGCCTTATGCCGGAACTGCTGAGATTATTGATTTAGGCAACAGCAATGCGAATCTGGAAATGATCATGGATGCAAAGCCTGATGTGATTGTAACCTTCAAGGGTTCTGTTGATAGCAATTATGATGAGTTGAATAAGATTGCACCAGTTATCTTAATTGACTACACCGATACCTGGGAAAAAACGACGATGCTGTGTGCTCAGATCGTTGGAAAAGAAACGTTAGCGGAACAAGCCATTAAGGAAACCCAAGAAATGATTGCCAATACGAAAAAACAGTTAAATAGTCTTGAAAATAAGACCTTTGCCTTGCTACGGGTCGATGGAAAAGCCAATTTCAATGCTCAAGGCTCTAAAAACACGATGTACTACAATCAAACAGCGGGCTTTGGGTTGTTGCCACCAAAGGGATATCCCGAGGAGGGCGGAGCGCTTTCTCTGGAGGGGCTATACATCATGAATCCCGATTATATTATTATTCAGCATGATATGGATATCGCAAAGGCGGCCATCAAGGAGAAGGAAACTTCAAAGGCATGGAACTCACTGGAAGCTGTGAAAAACAATCATGTTCTTATCTTTGATAATTCACTAAACAGCGCAAGTATTCTGGCTGTCCGTTTGGCTGCAGATCATTTTCTGCAATTGGCGGCTGAACAATAATTTATTATACAACAATCCGATTGCTCCCTGTAGGGTGATCGGATTGTTGTTATTCAGATAAATATCTTGTCCAGTTGTTTGGTGAAAATAAAGTATTAGACTGCCGCAGTTGTCGTTCCAATAACGTTCCACGTTAAGGTAATCACCTTAAGTGAGAAGGTCATCTTACCGTCTGGTAAACGAGGCCTATGGCTCCAGAATCATAGGTCTTGTTTTCGGTTAGCTTGAGATTGATCTTCTCCTTGAGACCTTGGAATAACGGCAATCCCTTACCGATCAGAACGGGAGAAACTGTGATTTTATACTCATCAATTAAATCAAGCTGCATAAGCTGGTGTGCGAATCTAGGACTGCCGAGGATGACCATATCCTTGCCTGGCTGTTGTTTGAGGTTATTGATCTCATCCTCGACATCTTCTTTGATGAGTCTCGAATTATTCCATTCGACTTTCTCCAGCGTCGTGGAAAAAACGATTTTGGCTGTCTTTTCGATCCACTCGGCATGATTCCGTTCATGCTGCGAAGCTGATGGGTTCGAAGGCACAGATGGCCAGTAACTGTGCATCATCTGATAAGTCCCACGTCCCCAAATGACAGTGTCAGCAGTACTCAGAATTTCTTTCGCATGTTTCTCCAAATCAGCATCGTAGGAAACCCAGCCAATGTCCATTTCACCATCCGGCCCTTCTACAAAACCGTCAAGCGATGCGTGAAGAAATAGAACGAGTTTTCTCATTTTCAATTCTCCTTTGTTCATGAGGGATATTTGCATTATACATTAACTACATTTTAGCAGAATATTGGAAGGGAAGGTCGATGCGAGTACAAGAAGTTATCCTACAGGATAACACAAACGTTACATGTTGATACGCAACAACAAATATCAGAGATCAGTTTCTAATCCAAGTCTTATTTGAAAAAAAGTGAACTGCATATTTAAACCACATCAAAAGCTATTGTGGCAGCAAAACAACATGGTCGTGAAGATATGGCTGAGAAGAACGAGAAAAATCTACTACGTTATCAGGGGATACTAACTAACCTTCAAGAAGGCAACAACATTTTCGGTAGACAAGACCTTATAAAAAGAAAGGTGAGTGCTGGAAATGGTTAATTATGACCGTACAGCCATCTGCGAGAGGATCGAATTCCTTACGCCGTCAACAATCACAAGCACCCACTCCAAAGCAAACAAAGCGTGAGGTAAATGATGCGAATAAGGATATACTCATCGAAATGTTAAAACGCAACATCAAAACACTGCATGAACAACATAAAGCAAACACTAACCCTCAACAGCGCGGTTTCTCTTAGGCCGCGCCTTTTGCATTTAATCCCTCCATAACCAACGACAAAATATATTTTACCCGGGTAATATTAGTGAAGTATTCAGAGGAGGATCTATAGAATGAGAGATGATCAAACGCGCTTTTGCTGCACAGCATTTTTTGGGTGTGGGAGTCGTCGCCAGTGGTTCGTTACAGCACGTTGTTACTACAGTGAAGGATGCTCTGGATGACAGAGACCTCACACAGCTGCTTATATTTGACGATACCACTGGGAAGCAAATAGATATTGATTTCCGTGGGAAGACAGATGACGTGCTCAAACGATTAGGAGAACAGTTTGGTGATTTGCCCGATATGGAAATGAATAACCAGCCTACACGGCGGGTCGGTCGACCCAAGCTGGGGGTTGTATCTGGTGAGGTTACATTATTACCAAAAGATTGGGAATGGCTGAAAAGCAATCTGGAGGGGCGTCGGTAACATTACGAAAACTCGTTGGTGATGCTCGCCGTGCTGGAGGAAAACAGAGCAAGATACGAGAGTCACAAGAAGCAACATATTACTTTATGACAGCTATGGCCGGGAACTTCCATCAATACGAAGAAGCTCTGCGGGCACTGTATGCTGATGATTCGGATCGTTTTTACCACTTGATCGATAACTGGGCACCTGATATCAGAAACCATATCAAAAAATTAGCCGCTGATGCATTCCCCGAAGGGAACAAATGAACGAAAAAATGAGTAGGCGTAAGGAATTTAGAATAAAAAAAGGAACGATGAAAGGAGCGAGGTATCGAGGGCAGCATCGTCATGTTGAACCTTATGCGTATTCGTGATGTTGCCGATTACACAGCCAATCCTGAACTAACACCGGAGGTTCCAATCAGCGGTGCCGAAGCTTTCAACCGCTATATCGAGCACACCCTCCCATTTCTCCGTGAAAGCGGAGGTGAAATCATGTTTCTTGGCGATGGCGGAGAGTTTCTTATTGGACCCGAAGACGAAAGATGGGATCTTGTCATGATGATCCGCCAGAGCAGCGCGCAGTCGTTTCTTGCTTTTTCAAGTCATCAAGACTACATGGCCGGTATCGGGCATCGGACTGCCGCGATCGAAGATTCACGCCTTCTGCCTATGACAGAACTTACAATACCGAATTAATTGGAGGAGAACATAATCATGAACATTCTGAAAGTCAAAAGCGTCGCATTGCCTATGACAGTTTTGGTAACGAAAATGACGAAGCTATTATCCTAATCGCCGGGCTTGGAACCCAGATGATCCGATGGACGGATTCGTCTTGTCGGATATTAGCAGTGCGGGGCTTTCACGTAATCCGTTTTGACAATCGCGACGTAGGTTGCTCGACGCATTTTAGCCAATATCCGACGCTGGATTTTGACGCACTGGCGACGGCTCTCATGTCGGGAAAGCGACCGGACATCCCTTACACTCTCGATGACATGTCCAACGACGCTATCGGACTACTCGATGCCCTTTCAATTGACCGGGCACATTTCGTTGGCAGGTCGATGGGAGGAATGATTGCCCATATTGCTGCCAGTGAGTACCCTGAACGGGTTTTATCACCATTATGTCCAGTTCCGGTAATCCAACACTTCCGCAAACTCCCCGGATGTCACGGCGATGATGACTAAACCAGCGCCGAACCCATTTGAGGATGAAGCAGGATTTTTGGCGCACAGCGTCTCTTTTGCTAAACGTATCGCCGGCACCGGCTATCCGTTTGAAGAGGACGCTTATCGAGCACTCATTCTGGAGGAAGTCCAGCGAGCCTACGATCCAGGCAGTATTGGACGACAAATTGCTGCGATCGCTGTCTACGGTGACCGTCGTCCGCAGCTGGCGACCATAAAAGTACCAACACTTGTCATTCATGGGGTGGACGATCCCCTATTCGTCCCGGCGTGTAGCGAGGACACGGCTTCTGCCATTCCGGGCGCTGAGCTAATGTTGATTGACGGCATGGGACACGACTTACCGCACCAACTGTACAAAGTAATCGCTGATGGTATAGAGCGAACGGCTCGTCGCAATTGACACGCTGCAGCTGCCACCAACAGAAAGTGCGAAAAATATGGCGGAGGAGTTTGAATCGATTTCACTTGAAGTGCTTTCAGGGGATTATGTTTTGTATATAATGGCAATGGTGATAACTTTCATGATGATTTCGTAATGGAGGACCCTTTTTCATTAGAGCTTCAGCTTGATACAATTGTGAATTTATTAATTAAATACCCCTCCGTTTGGACTATGGATCAGGGCGTTTCTGATTCGAAGAGGAGACACTCCAAAAGTGAGGTTATCCTTTACCACATAAGGCTTTGCGCTAGGAGCAAGTGCCATGTTCAACATCCGCCCCATAAAAATTCCATGTGCAGCATTTAAAAGAGAATTTAAACCTATGGATATTAATGACATTGACATCCATAGGTTTTTCTAAAATAATAGAATGTAATTGAATACTGGTACCTTTAATTCAGTCCAGAGAGGCTGACAAGGACAGCGGATTTTTATAATCACGCAAGAAGCAGGGCATATTCCGTCAAGGGATGCTCTGTGTCTTGGCGCGGGTTATGATGAACAAAAGAGGCTACTTGTCAGTTTAACTTGACAAGTAGCCTCTTTTGTTTCTGCTTTTTTGGTATCAGGACACTTTATACTGGGGGTATTCTGATGAGTAAACAAGATCAAGAGTTTTCGTGGCAAGCAGTGCCAAAAACGCAGAGAAATCATTTTGGGAAGACATTTTCAGTCATGTTGGCATTCACTTTCTTTTCGGCAAGCATGCTGGCAGGGGGGACGTTAGGTGTCAGCTTGACATTCATGGAGTTCATAGGAATCGTGCTTGCAGGTAATCTTGCACTAGGCATCTATACGGGAGCACTGGCACATATCGCTGCCAAAACAGGGCTTTCCACGCATTTGCTTGCAAAATATGCGTTCGGTGAAAAAGGGTCCTACCTTCCTTCTTTCCTGCTCGGCTTCACACAGGTCGGATGGTTCGGTGTCGGCGTGGCCATGTTCGCAGTACCCGTCGCCAGAGCGATGGATTGGAATGTGTACCTGTTGATCTTCGTATTTGGTCTCGCAATGACGGCATCAGCCATCTTCGGCATGAAGTCGCTCGTCATTCTGGGCTATGTAGCGGTTCCGGCTATTGCTATTCTTGGTGGTTACTCCGTGTTCGAAGGAGTAGACACGCTGGGAGGTCTGCAAGGGTTGCTTGATTACACACCGACTCAGTCGCTCACCACAGCAGCAGCTTTGACCATTTGTATTGGGTCATTCATTAGCGGCGGAACGCTGACGCCCGATTTTGCCCGGTTTGCCAAGACGTCCCGGCAGGCGGTTACTGCAACAGTCATTTCGTTCTTTCTGGGGAACTCACTTATGTTCCTATTCGGCGCAGTCGGCGCAATGGCTTATAATCTGGCAGATATCTCAGAGGTTATGTTCTTGCAAGGATTGCTCATTCCTGCAATCGTCGTTCTGGGGCTGAACATCTGGACGACCAACGATAACGCACTTTACGCTTCAGGGCTGGGCTTCGCAAATATCACAAAAATCTCTAAAAAGTTTTTCGTCATCGTTAACGGCATTGTGGGTACCGTATTTGCCATGTGGATGTACAACAATTTCGTCGGTTTCCTGAATGTGCTGGGCGCGGCGATACCTTCCATCGGGGCCATAATCATCGCAGACTATTTTATTGTGAAGCGTAGAAACTATAAACCATTTGCCGACATGACTTTCAAGAATGTAAACTGGATAGCGATGGTTGCTTGGGCAATAGGTGTGGCCTTTGCCCAGCTAGCCCCAGGAATAACACCACTCAACGCACTTATCGGAACAGCGGTTGTATACACCGTATTGATGCTGATCGTACCTACAAAAAAAACCAAAGAAATGGGGAATACAAATGATTATACAAAACGCAAAATTGCGGGGTAAAGAAGGTTTATGGAATATTGTTGTGAAAGATGGGAAGTTTGATCTTATCACACAGTCCCTGGAATCAACTACGAATGAGGAAGTCATTGATGTGGGCGGCTCCCTTGTGCTGCCACCGTTCATTGAACCTCATATTCACTTGGATACAACGTTAACGGCAGGTGAGCCGGAATGGAATTTGAGCGGAACACTATTTGAAGGCATCCAGCGTTGGTCAGAGCGCAAAGCCTTCCTGACACATGATGACGTTAAAACACGTTCCAAAACTGCACTGAAATGGCAGATCGCGCAGGGTATCCAGCATGTACGAACACATGTAGACGTCACTGACCCAAGCTTGACTGCTGTTAAAGCAATGCTTGAAGTGAAAGAAGAAATGGCACCATTCATTGACATCCAGCTTGTCGCTTTTCCGCAGGAAGGTATTCACTCCTTCCCGAACGGCGTGGAATTATTGGAAGAGTCGTTGAAAATGGGTGTTGACGTTGTGGGTGGTATTCCACACTTCGAATTCACAAGAGAATATGGCGTCGATTCGATGAAAGTTGCGTTTGACCTCGCTGAAAAATACGACCGCCTGATCGACATCCATTGCGACGAAATCGATGACGAGCAATCCCGTTTCTTGGAAGTCGTAGCCAAAGAAGCCTACGAACGCGGGCTTGGCTCCCGCACGACTGCAAGCCATACGACGGCGATGGGGTCATACAATGATGCATACACGTACAAACTGTTTAGATTACTGAAGATGGCTGACCTAAATTTCGTCTCCAATCCTCTGGTTAACATCCATCTGCAGGGACGCTTCGACACGTATCCGAAAAGAAGAGGATTAACTCGCGTCAAAGAACTGCTGGAAGCCGGACTTAATGTATGCTTCGGTCACGATGACATCTTTGATCCATGGTATCCGCTAGGCACAGGTAATATGCTTCAAGTACTGCACATGGGTATTCATGCTTCCCAGTTGCTCGGATACGATCAAATCGTAAATTCAATCGATCTTATTACGAAAAATAGCGCAAGAACGTTGAATATCGAGGATATGTATGGCATTGAAGAAGGTAAACCAGCCAACTTCATCGTTCTTGAAGCAGAGAACGAGTACGAGACCATTCGCAAACAGGCCGGAGTGCTTTATTCGTTCAGAGGCGGCCGCAAAATCGCGGAAACACAGCCGCGGAACACTTCGATCATTCTTGAGAACGGTTTGGAGAAAATTACTTTCAATAAATAATCGGATGAAGCATGCGCTGTATCAAGCAGAGCCTGCGTTTAAGTCAACAATCCCCTTATGTTAGACAGGTATATAAGAGATCACATGATCGTGAACTCTTCCTGCATCCATGGGGGGATTTTTTTTGATTCTTATGTTTGACCATTTTTCTATTCCAGGACATTCCGGAACAAAACGCTATCATTACTAAGACTTTTTTCATAGCTTATTTCCAAGATTCGACCTTGTTTTCACCCACAGTATAGGCCGAAAGTATAAATTTACAACACTTTACATAAATCTATGTTTTTCCTAATCCTTATGAGATAGCATATTAGACGAAAGCGGTGGACAACTATGGGGAAATCCGCCGATCTATATCTCGAGGAGGAAGGAAATAATGGAGAAGCATTCAGGTTGGAAAAAAAGGCTGCTAAATTGCATGCTGGTTGCATCTGTTGCCGTACCTCTGCATTTGTTCGCATTCGGAGCCGATACGGCGGTACACGCTGAGGGGGCAAGCGATCCCGCACCATTCATTGAAGCCAAAGTGGTTAACGAGCATGCAGGCCAGAAAATACTGTTCGACAATACCCACGCACAGACTGCCGGAGCGGCTGACTGGGTTATCGACGGTGCTTTTTCCGACTTTGGCAATGCGCTTGCGCAGGAAGGCTATTACGTCAAGGAGCTTCGTAAGACCACTCCAATTACGCTGGGCGATCTTTCCATCTATGACGTCTACGTCGTAGCTGAATCAAATATTCCATATAAATCCAGCGAGCAGGCAGCAATGGCGGAATACGTGGAGAACGGCGGCAGTATCTTCTTCATTGGCGATCATTACAATGCGGACCGCAATAAGAACCGCTGGGACGGAAGCGAGGCATTCAACGGCTACCGCCGTGGAGCTTGGGATAATCCAGCTAAAGGCATGAGCGCCGAAGAGGCTGGCTCCGCGGCAATGCAAGGCGTAGTTAGCTCCGATTGGCTGGCAGAAGAATTCGGCGTCCGATTCCGCTTCAATGCCCTCGGTGATATTAACGCAAACAACATCGTGGCTCCCGCACAGGCCTTCGGTATTACATCAGGAGTATCAAGTGTAGCCATGCATGCCGGCTCCACGCTGGCAATCCTCGACCCGACCCGGGCGAAGGGCATCGTCTATCTGCCGAAAACCAACAACGCATGGGGCAACGCGGTGGACCAAGGCGTCTACAATGGCGGCGGCGTAGCGGAAGGTCCTTACGTGGCCGTAGCGAAAAAAGGCGCGGGCAAAGCCGCCTTTATTGGTGACTCCTCCCCGGTCGAAGATGCAACGCCGAAGTATTTGCGCGAGGATACCGGTGCCAAGAAAACGACTTACGACGGCTTCAAGGAGGCTGACGATGCTGAGCTTCTGGTAAACACCGTTAACTGGCTTGCCGAACAGGAGAGTTATACAAATTTCACCCAGGTAAGTGGGTTGACGTTGGATCAGCCAACGCAGCTGCTGCCGTTCGAAGAGCCGGCACTTTCCACCGAGCCGCAGCCAGAGCCATGGGCCGCGCCGAATGCCGGCTACAAATGGTTTGACCGCACTACCTTCAAGGCAGGCTCCTACGGCGGTCCGGCGGCTACTGCAAGTGCGGTGTATAATTTGACGCACCAGACGGTGCTGCCGAACGCGCAGGATTTCCAGATTCGCGTCAGTGCAGATAATCTACCTGCTAACACCAGCGTATCAGGTTTCCAATTGGGCATTTACCAGGTGAGCAGCGGCGCCCAGATCGCCAAGATCCAGAACAGTGACGGCACTTGGCCAAGCAGCTATGCTTACAGCGCCAACTTTAGCCTGACATCAGATCTGAACGGCCATGCTTACAAAGATCTGACTGTGCAGATCAAACCTGGCACCACAGCTGCATCCAACCTTCGGCTGCGCCAGAACGGAACGAACCTGAAGACAGAATCGGTAACACTCGGTAACGTCCCAGCAGAACCGCTACCAGATGAGGAAGATCCGATTCCGGCGACCGTCTCCATCGGCGAAGCCCGGACCAAGATCGTTGGATCCTTGGTGACGGTTGAGGGTATCGTAACGACTGAGCCGGGTATTTTCGGTGGGCAAGCCTTTTACCTGCAAGATAAGACCGGTGGTCTTTATATCTTCCAGAGCCAAAGTGGCTTCCATGCCGGTGATACGGTTAAGGTAACAGCTTCCACGGCGCTGTACAATTCGGAGCTAGAATTGACCGAAGTTGTGAAGATTGAGAAAACCGGCACAGCGGAGCTGTCAGAGCCCGTTGTCGTGCCGGCGGTGAACGATGCCAATCAAGGTCAGCTGCTCAAGCTTAAAGACGTGAAAGTGACGAATATTATCACCGCCACTCCAAGCGGTTCCTTTGAATTTGACGCTATCGCCGAAGGCGGGACAAGCAATCACATCCGGGTGGATGTCCGGACGGGCATCACGAAGGACAGTTTCCCTTATGCGGAAGGACAGAAGCTCGATATTACAGGCGTAGCCGCGATCTTCAAAGAAGTATACCAACTCAAGCCTAGAAGTCTCGGAGATTTCAGCGTTGTGGAAGAAGAGGCAGCTCCGGTAACGACGGCAACGCTGTCGACGAATCCGAATGCTGCCGGCTGGTTGAACCAGCCCGCCGAAGTGACTCTGAAAGCCAACTCCGGTACAGCTAAGGTTTATTACTCGCTAAATGGCGGCGTGGAAGCTGTATACAGCACTCCGTTGTCCGTAAGTAAAGACGGACGAAATACGCTGACATACCATGCAGTTTCGGGTAAGGGCAAGATCGAAGAAACCAAGACACTGAGCCTTAATATCGACACGGTTTCACCGACAGCGGAGCTGACGGAGTCCGGTCATGCAGTCGTCGATGTGGAGGAGGAAGCCCAGCTTAAGTTTGTATTGGTTGCCGAAGATAACCTGTCCGGCGTAGCCTCCAAGCAGCTTATGCTCGATGGACAACCCATTGCCGAAGGACAGACCCTGAATGCTGCGGAGCTGGGTGCCGGGTCCCATACTGTAAAATATGTAGTGATCGACGCCGCTGGCAACACTGCAGAAAAGAGCTACACATTCCAAATTACAGGTGGAGCCGCACTCGCAACTGACAAACCTGGACAACCAGTGTTGTCCTCGAACAGCGGCTACGGTTATGGACTCAGTGACGGCAACTTTACCGTCACCATGAACCTCTGGTGGGGCAATAATGCTACCAGCTACAAGCTTTATGAGAATGGCACGCTAATCGATTCCAAGTCGCTGAAGGATGTATCTCCGTCCGCCCAGACGGCAAGCACAGCGCTTCACGGTAAACCGAACGGCACTTATGTATACACAGTGGAGCTTACCAACAAATACGGAACAACGAAGAGCCAGCCGCTCACGGTGACGATCCGCGACGCCGCTCCGGGCAAGCCAGTCTTGGCCCATGACAACTGGGACGGAGACGGCTCTTATAAAGTAACAATGAATCTGTGGTGGGGCACTAACGCCACAGAGTACCGCCTTTATGAGAACGGGCAGCTGATCGACACACAAGCGCTAAACGCCAACACCCCTTCGGCGCAGATCGCTACGACTGACGTCACTGGCCGAGCTTCCGGCATATATGAATACCGAGCAGAGCTGGTCAATGCAGCGGGAGAGACCTTAAGTGATACTATTAAGGTAACTGTCAGCAATTAATAAGATGAGTTTCTAAATTTTACGCGTAATATACCAATATGCTGCAATGTTATAACACTTATAGAATCATACGATCAAAACAACCTAGGGTTCATACCTTAGGTTTTTTAGTTTTGATATCAATATATTTAGAGCTTGGACAAAAGAAAGGTGCTTATATCTTTCAGATGTAACGTTTTTTTTGGCTTGTTCATATTCCGTTCATATTGTCGTCACGAAGAGGACATCTTGCTTAGTTACACTTTGAATAAGTCGCCACAGCGGCTTTAAGATACAAGGACAAGGAAGGGAAGAGATGAACGTGGCAGAATTAGTAGAAATAAAAACCACTGGAACTAAAAACCACAAGAGACGAAAATTGTGGTTAAAAATATTCGGAGGTATTGTCGGGGTGCTCGTACTGTTTATGGGCATTGTTTTTATCGTTAATGTAATCTGCAACGGGGTCGAGAAAAAGAAAATAGAATCGTATGGTCAGTATGTCAATGTAGATGGCAAAAAGATGAATGTGTACATTCAAGGCAGCGGAGATCAAACTGTTGTATTGCTTCCGGGACAAGGAACCCCAACACCTGCACTTGATTTCAAATTGCTGATCGATGAAATTTCTCCCAATTATAAGGTCGTGGTGGTAGAGCCTTTCGGTTATGGATTGAGCGATGAAACCGAGAAAGAAAGAACAACGGAGAATATTGTAAGTGAGGTTCACGAAGCGCTGCAGCAACTGGAGATTAACCGTTATATTCTAATGGGACATTCGATCGCAGGACTTTACGGAGCAACCTATGTGAACACCTACCCGGATGAGGTTCTTGCTTTTGTCGGCATCGATAGCAGCGTTCCCAATCAACCCGGCATGGATGTCAAATTGCCTTTGAAATCCATGCAGTTTCTTCAAAAATCAGGTTTGATGAGATTGTTCCAAAAAGTGAGCGGAGATCCGTATAAATCGCTCGCATTTGATGAGCATACCAAAGAACAGATGCATTTGTTTTCGAATCAAGTCGGTGGCAATCCAACGCTGATGAATGAATTGAGCCATCTCGGTTCCAATTTCAAAAATGGAGAAAAACTCACAATGCCAAATGAGTTGCCGTTGCTTCTCTTCGTTCAATCGAATAATGAGCACAATAAACAGTGGATTCCGCTACATGAGGAGCAAGTCAAACAATCCGCACAGGGAAAAATGATCCCGATGGAAGGTTCTCATTACCTGCATCATACAAAATACAAAGAAATCGCCGAGGCATTCAAAGAGTACATGAAGCAAATCCAATTGTAGAGTTGATAATTAAACCGCGGTGCCGAAATTGGCTCCGTGGTTTCTTTGTTTTTCGCTTCGTCTGTACACTCAGCCCAGCCAATGTAGTTATCAACTTTATTCCTGAGACATTGGAGTATGGTACACTTCAAGACAAATCTTGGTCATTTCATCAATGGATTTTGCAAAATCGGATTGTATCCATTTGAGAAGAACATTATAGAGGGCCCCCGCTTTAAAGTAAATTCGGTACACATTCTCATCGCTTTTGTCATGAGCAGTTGAGAGCATCATTTCATTCAAGCAATCCAGAATCACATCATCAAACTTCGCGCTTTGAAGTGCTTTGTAGATGTTACGCTGCTGATAAATAACTTCAAAAAGCACTTTGATAAATTTTTGAGGTTCTTTGGCTTTGCCTGTTAATTCATTGGTGTAAGGCAAAAGTTTTTGATTAATCTCGAAAATAAGCGAATCGACCAAATCCACCAGAATCTCTTGCTTGGATGAATAGTTGTTGTAATAAGCCGTTCGAGAGACCCCTGCGCGCTTCACAATATCGGTGATGGTAATTTTGTTAAAAGGCTGTTCCTGGATCAAGAAGACTAAAGCCGTGCAAATGGCTTCTCTTGTCAAACGGTTGGTTTCTTTATTGGACTGATGCTGAGAGGTATTTGGGCTGTATAATTCATGATTTGGGATGACATTTCCCCTCCGTTTGTACATTCTAGTGTTCGTTTTATTGTTTTTCATGAGTCTTTTCAATATGCTAAAACCATAAGGCATTACAAATGTAATGTCAAAATAGGAGTTAGATAAAATGGGAGGGCGTCATGTTAGAGAGCTTATATAGACGATTGTCAGCGGTGCTGCTATTGATCCTAGCACTCTGTGCTGCGGTATTTATTGGTAAAGAAACGGTAATCTCGATAGTGACCATTATCCTTTTGTTAGCGGAATTAGGCATCTCCCTTTTACTATTAAAGAAGCGTGAGAAGTTACAGTTCGTATTTATTAGTGCAATGGTGGCAGAAGGGTTATTCTTACTAACAAAAGAATATTGGCTGCTTGCGCTTTCCATCCTACTGCTGATCGTAGCGGGTTCATGGAGAGGACTCTATGGGCAAACGGTGAGCAGAAGAGTCACTCCGTTTCTAGTGGTTCGAAAAGTGTTATTCAGCATTGCAGTTCTTACCGTTACTGCATTTTGGGGGATTGGAATCTATGCAAAACCTATTACAACGCCTGTGGAATTAGCAACTGAAGCGGCTGTGACGATCGATGAACGTACATTGGATTCTGCAGCAGTGATGCTGAAGGATATTGAAGTGATGAATTCTTTTGGAAGCCGTACAACCGGTTCTGAGGGTCACAATCAATTTATTGCATGGCTGGAGCAGCAGGTAACGGATATGGGGCTGCAAGTCTATCGTGATCGCTATTCTTTTGACCGATGGGAAGAAAAGAGCAGTTCGTTAAGGATTGATCAGCAGCCCATTCATGTCTCTTCAGCTTTTCCCTACTCCGGGGGAACTGACGAAAAAGGTGTAACAGGGGAACTGGTATATACGAAGCGTGGTGCATATGATCAGGCTAGCGGAAAAATTGCTGTCATTGAAATTGAAAATTTTAAAAATTTTCCTAGTGGAATCGTAATGAACATGCGGGATTCATCTCCAATGAAAAACCAAATTGCCCCAAATGAAGGGGATCTAGTGCTCACTACGGCTTTAAAAGAAGCTAAATTGGAGCATGCGAAGGAAATGGGTGTAAAAGCAGTTATTTTAGTCTGGAAAGGAGTATCCGATGATAAGATAGAAAAGCAATATGTACCTTTTACCACCGATTATGCTGGAATCCCTGCGATCTGGGTCAATGAAACGGAAGGGCAAAAGGTGATCAGCGCAGCTCATGAGCACAAAGAAGGTACGGTTATTTTAGAAGCGGAAATACAAAAAAATGCCCCAACAGAATCCTTTTATGTGAAAATTGACGGTAAAAATAAAGACGAAGCAATTATCGTAAATACCCATACAGATGGGATTAATGTGGTGGAAGAGAATGGCGCTGTGGGCATGCTGTCCATGATTCGTTACTTGCAGCAGGAGCAGCCGGAACGTACGATGATTTTCGCTTTTGTAACAGGGCATTTTAGATTACCGGAATTCAAAGGATCCTCTCAGGCGACTTCCACTTGGATGGAGGGGCATCGTGAGCTCTGGGATGGCGCGAACGGCCATATGAAAGCTGTAGCTGGAATTACGGTTGAGCATTTAGGCAGCATGGAGTGGAAGGACGATGATACAGGTAAATATGGTCCAACTGGACAAATAAGTACAGAATATACCTATGCGGGCAATGAAATGATGGCAGCCATTTGGCTGAAGGCTATTGAAAAGACAGACGGCACACGGACTGTATTATTACGTGGACATAACAAGTTTGAGTTTGGAGAGAGTCAGCCCTTATTTGAAGCAGGGATACCCGTGATTGGCTTCATTCCAATGCCAGACTATCTGCTCGTAGATAGTGAAAACAGAGAGATGGACAAATTTGATGCAAAGCTTATGCATACGCAAATTGTATCGTTGCTGAAAGCGGTCAAGCTAGTGGACGCAACGCAGACGACTAAGCTTGGGAAGTCAGATGGGTATTCTTTCTTCTATGGTCGTACGAAATGATGGTGGTAATAGTGTTAGAAGAAAAGGAGAAAGAACTATATGTTAATCAAAAATGTTGAGGATATTGAATTACAAGAGTTTACAACTTGCTTTAACGATGCCTTCTCCGATTATGTCATTCCATTTCAAGTTTCTGAGCAGCATTTAGCTGATAAATTTGCAGGTGCGGGTGTTAATTATCAGATGTCATTCGGTGCTTTTGATCAAGATAAGCAGGTTGCATTTGTTATGCATGGCATCGGTGAGCGTAACGGCGAAAGAACTGCCTTTAATACCGGTACCGGAGTCGTTCCTTTATATAGAGGAAAACGGCTGGTCGCACAAATTTATCGTCATGCTTTTCCCATCCTCAAAGAAGCCAATATTCAAAAATGTTTGCTTGAAGTCATCCAAACCAATGTTAAAGCTATAAAAGCGTATAGTGCTTTAGGATTTCAAATCCATAGAGAATTAGTTTGCTTCAAGGGTCGTATTAATGTAAACCTTCCGGCCGATCATAGACGTACATTCATTTCTATGGTTCGACTGGAAGAATTCGATTGGACATCGGTACATGCTTATTGGAATTTCGAACCTTCTTGGGAACAATCCGCTGAGGCAATTTTACGAAACCCGCATCTGTACGATGTGGTCACCATAATGGAAGACAACAAGATTTGTGGATACGCGGTAATAAAATCAGCCAATGGAGCTGTTCTACAGTTCGGCGTTTTGCGAGAAAAAAGAAATCAGGGATTGGGACGTTCCTTATTTCATTGGATTGGAGAGAGACATGCACTCATCACCGTCAATAATGTAGACAAAAGAGATATAAATTCTATACGTTTCCTTAAAGAAGTTGGTCTTGACGTATTTATAGAGCAATATAAGATGAAAAAAGATTTGTCATAACGAAGATGATATTCGCTTTAATTCAAAAACACTGATGAGTTGAGTCAGTGTTTTTTTGTTGCCAAAAAAGGGTATATATAAAGGATTGGAATGAGAAAATATCGTGTTTCTCTAACATCGAAATACGAGAATACTTGTAGCATCACATATAAGCTAATGAATCAATAGCTCCTTCGGATGCTTTTTGTGTTATTCACCGAGTTGTTAAAAAGATTTGTCCCTTTCTTGAACGTTTAGAGATGAAGAGGTCTCAGTGATTGAATTACTAAAAATTTAAGATATGATAATTTTAATCATTAGGCCACTATATTAATCGGATTGCTTCAGTATCAGGTAAATAGGTCTCGCCATCTCTTGCTTTGTGAAATTTTTCTCTTTTTACATAGCAAACAACGAGGAACGTCATACTAAAACGAACAGGCAATGATATCTCTGAGCCTTGTTTAATCTGATATTGAATGCAGCCTACAGTTAGCTGGCCTAATCATAAGCATCAAATGACGAAAAATGAACAGAGTTTGAAGGGAGCAGTAAAGAATGGAAATTGATACGGTGCTATGGAGCAGGCTGGTTACAGGCTTGACTCTTGGGTTCCACGTTATTTTTGCGACGATTGGCGTCGGTATACCGCTAATGATCGCTATAGCAGAGTTCATAGGAATCCGAAAGAAGGACCCCCATTATACCCTTATGGCAAAAAGATGGTCTCGAGGATTTGTCATTTCTGTAGCGGTTGGTGTCGTGACCGGTACAGCGATTTCACTACAACTGGCCCTGGTATGGCCGAATTTTATGAAACTGGCGGGGAATGTTATTGCACTTCCGTTATTCATGGAAGTGTTCGCTTTCTTTTTTGAAGCCATCTTCCTAGGCATTTATTTGTATACGTGGGATCGGTTCAAAAATCCGTATATCCATTGGCTGCTGACGATTCCGATTGTCGCCGGTGCAGGGATGTCTGCCGTTTTTATTACGACGGTGAACGGATTCATGAACCAGCCTGGAGGCTTTGTCATGGAAGCAGGCCAATTCACAGCGATTGACCCAGTGCAAGCGATGCTGAATACAGCGACGTTCTCCAAGGTGTTCCATGTATTAAGCTCGGCCTATTTAACAGGTGCTGCCCTATTAGCCGGAATTGCAGCCTTTGCAATGCTGAGAAAAGGGGTATCCGCATACCACAAAAAATCCTTGAATCTCATGATGGCGGTTGTTTTGCTGTTCGGCTTGCTAAACACATTAGCTGGAGATGTGTCCGCCAAGTTTTTGGCCGAACATCAGCCGGAGAAGCTTGCAGCGGCAGAATGGCATTTTGAGACGGGTAGCGGTGTGGATTTGGTTCTAATGGGATGGCTGAATGCAGAGCATGAAGTTCTAGGGGCTCTTCATCTGCCGAAGGTGCTCAGCTTCCTGGCCTTTGGAGACTTTAATGCAGAGGTAACGGGACTGGAGGAATTCCCCAAAGATGAATGGCCGCCGCTTCTCGTTCATTATCTGTTTGATTTAATGGCCGGAATTGGATTTGCCTTACTCGCGATAGCGGTCCTGTATTTCCTGTTTGTGTTCTGGAAAAAACGTAATGCGCTTAACAAGTGGATGCTAAGCATCCTCGCACTGATTGCGCCGCTCGCTTTTCTGGCTGTTGAGCTGGGCTGGTTTTATGCAGAAGTTGGGCGACAGCCTTGGATTATCCGTGGATATATGCGTGTAGAGGAAGCAGCCACGACTTCTCCGAATGTAAGAATTATTTTCTTCGGCTTATTGCTCCTGTACATCGTACTCGGCAGTATGTGTGTAATCGTGCTAAGACGCTTGTTCAACAATAATCCGGCAGAAGTTGAGCTGGAGAAATATATGAAGGATCATCCTGATCAATCTACTACAGAAAAGGGGGGCACTGCATGATGAGTTACGAATTGATTGGCATCTCGGTGCTCTGGCTGTTCTTGTACGGCTATTTAATTATAGCTTCTATTGATTTCGGAGCGGGCTTCTTCGCCTTTTATGCACGTTTGACGAAGCAGGATCATTTGATTAATCGTCTAATTTCCCGTTATTTATCACCCGTTTGGGAGATCACAAATGTATTTTTTATCTTTTTCTACATTGGCATTGTCGGATTTTTTCCAGACACAGCCTATTATTATGGCTCCGCGCTACTTGTTCCGGGAACCATTGCAGTAATTCTTCTTGCGATTCGCGGTTCGTTCTATGCATTTGAAAATTACGGCTCAAAGAAAAACATTGTGTATCTTTTTTTATATGGAGCTACAGGTTTACTTATTCCGGCTTCGTTGTCAGTGGCGCTAACCTTATCTGAAGGCGGCTTTATCGTGAAGCAGGGGGAGACGGTTTCTCTGGATTACTGGGAGCTGTTTACCAATCCGTTATCGTGGAGCATCGTTGGACTGGCAATCGTGTCCGTTTTGTTCATAAGCGGCTCCTTTCTGACATTTTACGCATCTCGGGCAGAGGATCATTCTGCGTTGAAGCTGATGCGTAACTACGCCCTGTTTTGGAGTACACCGACAATAATTCTTGCACTGACAGCATTTATTTATTTGGGTCAACACAATGAGCGGCATTTTCAAAATATGATGGATTTATGGTGGCTGCTGGGACTTTCCGTTGCTTTCTTCATGATCGCGATGTGGCTGTTATATAACGGACGCCGTTACGGATTAGCTTTTATATGCATCATGTTACAATTTTTCTGTGCCTTTTTCGCATATGGAATTGGGCAATACCCTTATATTCTTGATCCGTTCATCACGATTCAGAGCAGTGCAACTTCGCCAGCAATGGGCTTAGCGTTAGTTATTGTGTTTATCGGTGGTCTATGTCTGTTGATCCCATCCCTTATTCTGGTCTTCAAACTCTTCCTGTTTGATGCGGATTATGTAAAAGGGAAAAAATAAAGCTGATTGATCTATTACGGCGTGTTTGAGGTTTCTCTACAAGCCTGTATATAAAGGAAGTGTGATCTGTGAAGAGGAAATCCAGTCTGATTTCTCAACAAATGTCTTTACAAAGGAAAAATATGGCCCTCCTCGCGGTTATTTCACTCGCGCTTGGCGTAGCTATTGTGAGTCAGGCTGGATTGCTTGCTGAAGCAGTCCAGCGGATTTTTGTGGAGAGGGCTTCGTTCTCATCGGTTATCCTGTTACTCGGCATACTTCTGGCAGTTATGGCTGTACGCACACTGTTGTCGTATGGAAACGGTAAAGTCGGCTTGCAAATGGCTGCCACTGCCAAAACAAATATGCGCGCAGCCGTATTGCAAAACTTGACCCATGCTTCCATGCCCGAAACTCTTAGTGGGCAGACGGGAGGGAAGGTCAGCATTGCTCTGGATGCTGTGGATGAGGCTGACAGTTATTTCAGTCAGTACATGCCACGTATGATGGAAGCAGCTATCATCCCGATTCTGATTTTGGTCGTTACATTTACTCAACATGCCAACACAGGTTTCATTCTCTTGTTTACAGCTCCGTTTATCCCGCTGTTCATGATTTTGGTAGGGCTGAAAACAAAGAACAAATCCGAAGAAAAATATGCGCAACTGGCTGAGTTTTCAGGGACATTTCTGGATTCTCTTCAAGGGCTGGTGACGTTGAAAATATTTGGACGGGCTAACCGTCAGCAGCAGGAGATTGAACGCAGCAGTCTGGGTTATCGGGATGCTACGATGGGAATTTTGAAGATTGCATTTACGAATACCTTCATGCTGGAATCGATCGTGATGTTAAGCATCGGCATTGTCGCTCTCGAACTGGCCATCCAGTTGCTCGTTTTCAAATCTATGACCTTCCACACCGCCTTTCTTGTTTTGTTGCTCGTTCCCGAATTTTACAACCTGTTAAAAAATACAGGAACAGCCTTTCACAGCGGCCGAACAAGTATGGGAGCGGTTCGTAAGGTGGAACAGATGCTTGTGGAGACGGCAGGGGTGAGCAGGGAGGCGAATGGCAATGAAGAGGTAGAAACATCCAATGAAATCGACGAGATCGACAATGATAACCTTTCAATGCCGCCATCCATAGAAATTGACCATCTACGGTTTCAGTATGCTCCAGATTCATTCGAGCTTAAGACGGGTCTGATCCAGCTTAGTCCAGGAGAACACATCGCCATCGTTGGCAAAAGCGGTTCCGGCAAAACGACTTTGCTTCATCTTATTGCCGGTTTGCTGAAACCAGAATCTGGAACGCTTCTGGTAAATGGAAACCCACTTTCGCAATACGATGAGGCCGTATGGTTCGAACATGTTAGCTACATTACGCAGCATCCGTATATTTTTGCAGGCACATTTTCTGAAAATATTGCGATTGGTGCTGGCGGAAACATCTCCAGAGCTGAAATGGAGCGGGCGGGAGAGGAAGCTGGCCTTACTGCGCTTACAGGCCAATTGGAGCATGGATTGGATACCTTTGTGGGTGAAGGAGGCCGGGGACTGTCTGGCGGGGAGAAGCAACGGCTTGCCTTGGCACGCGCTTTTTTGAAGCGACCTGCTGTCATTCTGTTTGACGAACCTACAGTTGGGCTGGATTTGCATACCGAGCAGGTACTGCAACGCTCCATTGCCAAACTGGCAAAAACGGCTACGATGATTACGGTGGCTCACCGATTATATACGATTCAACAAGCCGACAAGATTTTGTTTATGGACAATGGAGTATTGGTGGACTCCGGACGACATGACGAGCTCATGAAGCGCCTGCCCGAGTATGCCGAGATGGTTAATATAGAGCGGAAAGGGAGGGTATCATCATGAATGAGCTGGCTGTTCTATCAAAGGCGATGTTTCAGGAGCGCAAGGATATCGTTCTTTCGATTTTGTGTGGATTTATCGCCGGAATTGCCGGAGTGGCACTCTTTTCCGCGAGCGGGTATCTGATCTCGCAAACAGTGTTTGCGCCGCCGCTTTATACTTTGATTGTACTCACCTCGATGGTCAAACTGCTCGGTCTGCTTCGGGCGGCGAGTCGTTATGGAGAACGCTTGTATTCTCACCGAGCGACATTCTCCATGCTTAGCCGTTTACGTACATCCTTTTTTGCCAAGCTTATTCCTTTAACGCCTGGTATATTGAACAAAAATCGAAGCGGGGATCTGCTTGCGCGGATCGTTGGGGATGTGGAAAGTTTGCAAAATTATTTTTTGCGAGTCGCTTATCCTCCGATCATGGTCGTCATGGTATTTTTGGCTACGGTGCTGTTTACTTCTACCTTTTCGATCTGGATTGCCGTTTTATTTGTACTAGGTATGCTGATAACGGCATTCGTTGTACCGGGAATTGTGTTACTCGGGCAGCGGAGAATACATGGACGCGTTCGTGAGCAGAGGGCGCAGCTGTCCACGGAAGTTACCGAAGTGTTGTACGGTTTCCGGGATTTGAAAGTATATGGTCAATTGGCACAGCGGGAGGAGCATCTTCAGCATGCTTCCGCTGTATTGGCAGCTGAACAGCAACGAGCTTCCGGGCACTTGCTGCGCGGGCAATCGATGCACACTTTTGTTACGTTTCTCGTTTCCTGGGGAGTGCTGACGCTTGGCGCCTATTTAATTATGGAAGGTGCACTTGCAGGCGTATTTCTTGCCATGCTGGTCATGGCATCACAAACCGTATTTGAAGAAGCGACAGCTATGGCCACATTACCCGCGTATAAAGAGGATAGCGAACACGCAGCCAACCGACTGACGGAAACCGTTCAGACCTTTGATGAGCAGTTCTCGCAGCCAAGTGGCACAATGTCTGTTAATCATGCTGTTACGATGGAACTATCCGATGTTACGTTTCAATATGAAGGGGAGTGGAGACCGGCACTCAGGGATATCTCTCTGCACATTTTACCGGGCTCCAAAACGGCGATTGTCGGGCCGAGTGGGTCAGGAAAATCAACGATTATCGAATTACTGCTCAAGCTGCGAACACCAACGGCTGGCGATATCCGTTTAAACGACATTTCGGTAAAGGAACTGGATGAGTCGAGCATTTGGCAGACGGCTAATGTGGTGTTGCAGCAAAGCCATTTCTTCAGGGGCACGATTCGGGACAATCTGCTGCTGAATGGAGAAGAACATACGGACGAACAATTGTCTGATGTGCTGGCTAAAGTGCAGCTGCCCAATACATCGTTGACCGATAGTGTGTATGAAAAAGGGGAGAATCTCTCAGACGGCGAGAAGCAGCGACTGGCTCTGGCGCGAGCGATGCTCCGCAAAGGACGCGTATGGCTTCTGGACGAACCAACTTCATCGCTGGATTATGTGACAGAGCAACAGGTTTTGAAGCATCTCTTCGCACAAGCAGCTAATGACACGCTTCTCCTGATTTGTCATCGGCTTACCGGATTGGAAGAGATGGACCAAATTGTGGTCATGGACCAAGGTAAGGTAGTCGAAACGGGTTCCTATTCGGAGTTGATGGAGCAAAAAGGCTATTTTTATGAAATGAAAAAAATCGAACAGCAAATGATCGGAGAAGTTGGCGGATGTTGATTTAGTGACCTCAACTCCCCAAACTCCAGCTCCTTTAACTAGATTACTTAAAGGAGGATTCCCCTTTTGGCATGATACGTAGTATGCTAAACGACACGATAGCACAATAATACACTTAACAACAAATTTTTCTTATATCCTTTTAGGAGAGTGCTACTAGTAAGTCATAAGTCCTTCTCCATTTTTTATCATAATCGTTTCTAAGCACCGATTTTAATTCCGTGGAACAATTCAAAAGAACGGCCGCTGTTCGCATCGTTTGCGACAGGGCCGTTCTTTTGTTTTTCGTAGGCTAGCTTTAAATTGCTATTCTTGCCAAACACTCATAGGGTCCCATGGCTTGATCTGATTGTCATATTTTTCAGCCAAAAAAGCTTTCATGTCTTCCAGCTTAGCAGGCACCTCGTTCCAAATTGGAAGGGGGGGTAACCCTCGTTTGCTTTTCAATAAGATATCCACTGTAACATATAAGCGTTCTGGCTGAATCCAATGAAGGAAGCGGGAAATATCCATTTGCTTGGTCAGGGACAAGGAATCAATTTCATCATTGTAATGCTTGTTGAACTCGCTGATCAGGTTCAGGAGGTAATCTCTCTGCTCCCTCACGAAGTTCAAGCTGCAAATGGCGCCATGTCCTGGAACAACGATTTCGGGTTTAATTTCATCAATAATGCGATCAAGCACTTTAACCCAATTGAGGGTTCCCTCTTCGCTGTATGCCGTACAACCGTTAAACACGACATCGCCGGCGAACAGCACTTTTTCTTTTGGCATCCACAACAGCAAGTCACTGTCAGAGTGGGCTGGAGCTACATTGTAAATCATAACTTCCGTATCGCCAAGACGGATGTTGATATCGTCCTTTATCTCAATATTCGGGAGTACCCATTCTACGCCCTCCAGGTCGAATCCTTCAAATTCCGCTGCAAAAAACCGCTCACCCGGAGTCGATTCCGTAGAATCCTTTCCTCTTCTGATGACGCTGTCCATCCAGGCGATATTTTCGGTGAGACGCTCTCTGGAGGCTTCCTTGTGCATAATAATACAAGCATCTTCAAACGCTTTGTTTCCCCAAGCATGGTCACTGTTATAGTGCGAGTTCACCACATAAGCGGGAGAGCCGCCGTTGCTTACTTCCATAAAAGTCTCCCGCATTTCCCGCGCATGGAACAAATCGAAGAACGTGTCATACACCAGTCCTTCACCCTTATTGATGAAGCCGGCATTGGCCCAACTAATCCCGCGATACGGCGAAATACCGGCAAAGACGCCATCTGCGACTTCAATAAATTTAACGCGAGGTTTTTGGATAATACGTCCATACTTCATGAAAATTCTCCTTTTTCGTATATGTTTTTGGGGTAAGGCATATTAACTATGGCTTTATTATAGAGAATGGAAAACAGAAATGCAAGCAAGCACTTGCATGCATTTATTCTATGCGATAAGATAGTAACAGAACAACATCACACTAGGTGGAGGTGAGCAACATGAAGCTAGTAACCTTTCGAACCAAGACATCCCAGGAACCTTTGTTTGGGCTTGTAATTAACGAGAAATTTGTCGTGTCTTTTGCCGCAATCATGAAAAAGCAGGGAACATTCGTTGACAGTCTTGAAAGTATGGACCGCTATCTTCATTATTTGCCGGCAAGTTATGATGCCGCTAAGGAATTGATATACAGGGCCAGAAAGAGAAGAGCTCAAACAAAAAATTGCTGAAAAATTCCAGCAAGATTCGAATAAAGTAACTTTCAGTTATTACAAATGTAACCATAATGCATTAATTGGCGATGGGGATACGATTCATTGGCCTTCGTACTCTTCCTACCTGGATATCGAGCCAGAGCTGGCCTTTGTTACAGGAATGGAGAACTGCATTGCAGGTTATGTTATTTTTAACGACAGTACTGTCCGCGATGTGCAATGGCCGGATTTCCTGGCGCTGACCGGACCGACGCGCTGCAAAGATTTTGATCACAGCAAAGGAATAGGACCATTTCTGGTTACGCCGGATGAAATCGAAAATCCGATGGGACTGGATGTGGATGTATACATCGGGGAAAGACTGCACTGGAAGGGTAGCACATCTGAGTATTCTGCACACCCTGCAAAAGTGATGGAGGAGGTTCTCAAAGTTTTCACGCCGCTCCCGGGCACGATTATTGGAATGGGGACGATACGCTTTAAATAAACATTTATGAAAATGATGACCCCGATCCTGCTGCATGTGCAATACTTGTAGTAGAATGGGTTTAACATATGTTAAAGGAGAAGTACAATGCAAACTTCAGACAGAATTATTGAAGCCGCGACACGTCTCATCAAAAAGAATGGCTATCGGGGAGTAAGCACCAAAGCCATTGCAATGGAAGCTAAAGTTAATGAATCTACGATTTTCCGGCAATTTGGAAACAAGCAAGGCATATTGGAAGCCATCATTGAAAGACATTCGGATATCCCGCAGTTTGAGAAGCTGTTAAAAGAGGAAGCGACCGATAACCCGGAAGTCGATCTGCTGAATGTAAGTCAGCAATACCGTTTATTTTTCCATAAAAATGCGGACATCATTTTAATTGGCATCCGCGACAAAGGAATGCTTCCCGAATTAGACAGAGTGCTGGCCGATCCGCCGGCGAAGCTTCACTCCTTGCTGGTTGAATATTTTGAACGCTTGCAGAAGAAAAAAGTTATAGCCAGACAGAATGAGCGTCTTGTCGCAATGTCTTTTCTCTCGATGTGCTACGGATTTCAGATGAGCGAGCTGATTCACCGGCAATATCAATCCCAATTTGTCACCGAGGAAGAGTTCTACAAGCATAGTGTCTCATTGTTTGTTAAAGGAATTTTGGCTCAGTCATAAGCATTATTAAATTATTTAATGAGAAGTCAACACTTAAGTCAACGGGCTGAGTCTGGAAACACGGTGTTTCTATCCATTCATCTAATGGAAGAGCTTGCAGCAACAGCAACAGTTGATGATGTGGTGATTATTAAGCATGGAACAATCGTTGCAGATGGAACATTGGAGAAGCAAAAGGTAACCCTCTCACGCTGGAGGACGCCTTTTTGCTCATATTGTAGTTTTTAGTAATGGAAAATAAAATACGTGGATGCATTATATAAAAAACATGACTCAATTAAGCCCAATTTTTTCTAGGGCTTTTTTTGTTTGGGACCTCAGGATTGTGTTTGGTCTATACTTAAACTTTCGGGTCAGTTTTATTGTACGAACTTTAATGCAAGACAATCATGCCTATTGGATGGGGATTTTCCAAGGTTGTACTTACTTAATATCTTATAAGAAATTCTTGAAATCACAGAAATTTATCCGGGTAGTGGGATGCTATTATACAAATATAAATAAAGACGAGGTGATGATATGCAAGCAAAATTGGCAGCGGACGCCATTCCCCTCACCAAAAAGCGGAATTCATGGATAAGAACGATAAAAAAGTATAAAGTGATGTACGCTCTCTTGTTCCCGGCATTAGTTTACTTTGCCGTATTCAAATACATTCCTATGGCGGGAATCATTATTGCTTTTAAAAACTATAACCTAGCATTGGGACTATGGGATAGTCCATGGGTGGGATTTAGAAATTTCACAGATTTTATGAACGGCGTTTATTTCTGGGACATCATGAGAAATACGATTATCATATCCCTTTATAAGCTATTGTTCGGTTTCTCAGCTCCTATCATACTTGCTTTGCTGCTCAATGAGGTTTATACCCAATGGTTTAAGAAAATCGTACAAACGATCACTTATTTACCCCACTTTCTATCATGGGTCATTGTTTATGGAATGATGGTGGCATTATTAGCCCCAGGGGATGGTCTTTTTAATATGATTTTTAAGGAAATTGGTGTTGAGCCCATCTCATTTCTAACGGAACCTGCCTGGGGCAGACTGCTGATCATCTTATCTGAAATATGGAAGGATATTGGTTGGGGAGCTATATTGTACCTTGCAGCATTAGCAGGAATCGATCCAAGCTTATATGAAGCGGCAAGAATTGATGGCGCTTCCAAGTGGAGACAGCTTTGGCATGTAACACTTCCCGGCATTCGAGGCGTGATGATTCTGATGCTGATCCTTAAATTAAGCCATATTCTGGATGCTGGTTTTGACCAAATATTTATGTTTGCCAACAGCTTTAATCAAGAGAAGATCGACATTATCGACACATGGGTATACCGTGAAGGGCTCGAGCGACTTAGGATTGGCTTGGCTACTGCTGTGGGATTGTTTAAAGCGGTCATCGGATTTGTTTTAGTGTTGGCAGCGAATAAGCTCGCCAAAAAATTCGATGGGCAAATTTGGTGAGGTGGTTATCAATATGATCAATTTGACAATCGGAGAGAAAGTCTGGCAAGCAGTCGTTTATTTTATTCTTATTTTGCTAGCGCTACTTTGCTTACTACCCTTTCTATATGTGGTTGCTGTTTCAGTGACGCCAGAATCGGAAGTGTTAAGAAGAGGAATTGTTATTATACCAGAAACCTTTACCTTTCTAGCCTACAAAGAAGTATTCATTTCTCATGGTATCGGTCAGGCGTATAAAATTACATTGTTTCGAACGATAGTAGGCACTGCTCTCAATGTGTTCTTTACGGTAATAGCGGCATATCCGTTATCCAAAAAATATTTGCCGGGTCGAAGCCCATTTTTACTATTCATTGTCTTTACCATGATGTTTGGGGGAGGATTAATTCCGACTTATTTACTAGTCCGCTCTCTGGGATTGCTAAACAGTCCGTGGGTATTGATTATTCCACAGCTCATTAGTGCATTTAATCTGGTGATCATTAAAGGCTTTTTTGAGCAATTGCCTGCTGAAATCGAGGAATCAGCGAGGGTAGACGGTGCAAGTGAGCTTCAGTCGTTATGGCGGATCATTTTACCCCTGTCCTTGCCCGTCCTTTCCACAATTTCCTTATTTTACGCAGTCGGGCATTGGAACAGTTATTTTGATGCTATTGTTTATATCAATGATTCCAACTTAATGCCGCTTCAAGTGATCTTGCGCAACATCCTGCTTAACGTCGCAACACAAAGTGCTGATTCGCTTGCCAATACCGGAGCTGTTAGTACGTTCGCTATACAAATGGCAGCAGTTGTCGTGACTACAGTTCCGATTTTGATCGTTTACCCATTTATGCAAAAGCATTTTACCAAAGGTGTACTCTTGGGATCGGTTAAAGGTTAAAAAGCTATTCCAACCTGAGTTGTTACGGGGAAACCGTGATAATATAGAAGCAAAGGAGAGGTCATTATGCAACGTAAAGCGATTACATTGGCTATTCTGACAGCAATGGTCGGTGTGGGAACGGTATTGTCAGGATGCGGGGACAAAAAAGAGGTTAAATCGACAGCTTCGAGTAATTCGCAAGGCGAGCCAAATAAGTCTGAAACCAAATTGAAAATCTCGATGTTTAACCAAGGCACTTTCAACGCTGCTGCTCCGATTCCTCCTCGTGAAGAAGATATCCAACGCCAAATGTTAGAAAAAGCAGTGAATATCGACTTGGAAATGATGATTCCTCAATCCGGGCAAGCAACGACTAAATTAAATACCCTCATAGCTGGAGGAGATATTCCAGATTTGATCTTCTTGAAGAGCCGGGCTGATCTCGCGCAATATTATGATCAAGGCGTTCTTGCGGATTTGACACCGTATCTGGATCAATTTCCTGAATTGCAGAAACGTTTTAGCAACGACTCCTGGGAGGCGATGTCCTATCAAGGAAAAACCATTGGAGTTCCAGGTTATGATAATGTAAACGGAATCAGTCGAAGCTTCTTCATTCGCAATGATTGGCTGAAAAAACTGAATATGGAAGTGCCCACGACACCTGACGAGTTATTCGAAGTTATGAAAGCCTTTACAGAGAAAGACCCGGACGGTAATGGCAAAAACGATACGTACGGATTCATAGGCGGCATGAATAAAGAAGGCAATCTGCAAACCTACGGCTTCGATAGTTTGATGTGGATGTTTGGCGTCAATCCTCCTTCAGCCATTGATGTGAAAGACAATAAACCGGTGTTCCTGTTTACCGACCCAAAAATGAAAGAAGCACTCGCTTATATCAATAAAATGATGGAAGCTAAAGTTGTAGATCCAGACTGGGTGACGATGAATACTCCCGATTTGTTGGACCAAAAGTTATTTAAGGGTAAAGTTGGCTTCATGATAAGAGATGCCCGCAGGCTGGAACCAGATTATCAGCAGAAAATGAAAGAAATCAGTGGAGAGGTGCCGGAATGGATCGTCATTCCTCCTATGATAGGTCCTTATGGTGATCAAATAGTAGAGAGAAAATCGTTCCAAGGCAATTCATGGGCCATATCCAAGAAAGCGGATAAGGATAAAATCATTCGGATCTTGTCCATGCTGAATTATCTCTTTACAGACGAAGAAGCATATCCGAATTTTGCATACGGAATCAAAGGTATTCATTGGGATGTAGTGGACGGCAAGATTAAGAATAAAACCTCCGAATTATCAAAGGAAATGAAAGAAAAGTACCTATGGGTTGACCATTATAGAATGCCGCGTCGCGGTGATGATGCTGAATACTTCAGCTTCCAGAATCCTAAGACGGCAGAAGCTTTTAAGAACAATCAGAAATACGTAGCGCCTACTTTACCCGGGAATTTATTGACCGAAGACCCGAACGATACATTGGCAGCTGACCGCCAACGTTTCATTAATGAAAGTCTGGTTAAATTTATGACCGGCAAAGATCCTCTTTCTAACTGGGACAATTTCCTCAATACGTTGGAGACCAAGTTTGATATGCAGAAATATAAGGACACAGTAATCAAGCAATTTAAAGAAGCGGGCTTAATCAAGTAAATCAAGTAGAAACGGCTTCGCCGTCCTTTTAAAGGACGGTACCGTTTCAGCGAGAAAGATAAGGAACAATTTGCGCGAAGCATATAAATTCTTATCTTTTAAACAAAGAGAGTGGCTATAAATAGCCCCTCTCTTTATTGAAATATAAGAAAGTATAAGTTTTACTTTATACTTTATCCTTCTATTTCTCGAAGAAACGCTTATCGTCCTTAAAAAGGACGCCGAAGGCGTTTCTTCTTATCATATGCTATTATTTGTTTAAAACAGATTTAAAAGGAAGATGATCGATGCGAAGAAGAATCAGCTTGCCTTTAAAGTTATTTTTTATCGTGTTTGCATTTGTATTAAGCTGCATAATCTTAATAAGCCAATTGTCTTATCACTATGTCCAAAAGGAAATAAGAACCACTGACATTTATTACACCAACCAAATCCTTGACAAGGTAGATCAGTATTTCACAGTTAATTTTTCCTCCTTCCAGACGATCCTGTTCTCGGTCGAAACATCGGTGAAAGCCAACATTGAGAATACAGAAGTGATTAAAAAGCAATTAAGAGAGCTGTATGAACTCAACAGTAATTACGTCAGTAATATTTATTTGATCAAAAGCGATTTATCCATTCTAGGCGGGAGTACACCTACCCGAATATTCGATGAACCTTTAGCTGAAAGAGAACCTTTGTTTGATGCGGCTGACAAGAACAGAAGGACTACATTTGTCAGTGATCCTTACAAATCTAAATATTCCGGCTGGACCGTTACGATGGTTCGATATCTGAACAGTGCTCCGTTTCCTATGGCCATTGCGGTAGATTTGGATCTAAATGCCATTGAAGAGACCTTGTTCAAGATTAATAAAAAAGAACAAATGGATTTGGCTCTAATCACCGCATCAGGAAAAATCATTGCCGGATTTCCGGAAAATAAAGGACCCTTAAATATTCAAGATCATACTTTTTCAATCGGTGAAACGTCAGCGAAACAAATTCTGGAGACTACAGAAACAAGCCTTCAACTGCATACCAAGGATGGCATTGCGGTCTCCCTTCTGAAAAAACCGACTGAGAAATTCAACTGGACCCTCATCTCGATCAACGATGAATCCCGCTTGAAAGCTGCTTTGTCCAGATTAGAAACCTATTATATCGGGCTTCTAGCTGCTGGTCTTCTCTTAAGTCTGTTCATTTCCTTTTTTATTGCCAAATATATAAGGACCCCTCTCTATGCGCTCAAAACAAAAATGAAGCGGGTGGAGCAAGGCCTCCTCACAACTACAATATCGATTAACCGAAACGATGAGTTTGGAGATCTCTCCCGAGCATTCGATCGTATGCTGCAGCAAATTGTGGAACTGATACGGGGAGCAGAGCTACATAATGAACTTGAGCGGAAGCTGGAGATCCAAGTGCTTCAGTCTCAAATAAACCCTCATTTTCTGTATAACACGCTTGGTTCTATAAGCAATGTCATACGACTCGGACAAATAGAGAAAGTAGATGTGGTGATCGAGTCTCTCATTTCAATATTGGAATATGGGATAGCTGATGCTTCGGAGAAGGTATCACTGCGTCAGGAATTGCAAAATGTATCGGACTATATCGCGATCCAGAACATCCGCTATAACAGGAACTTTCACTTGATTGAAAATATCGAAGCAGATTTAATAGACTTCCCAGTTTTTAGAATGCTGCTGCAGCCCCTTGTGGAGAATAGTATCTTCCATGGTTATAACGGAGGGGGGATCGTAGGCCCTATTACTATTCATGCGTACAGGGAGGGCAGCAACGTCATCATAGAAGTAGTGGATCAAGGCGAGGGAATTCCAACTGATAAAATAAAGCATGTTTTGATTTCAGAACCGAGTGATGTGGAAGTGAAAAGGAAAAGAATCGGGTTAAATAATATTCATGACCGAATAAGACTTCACTATGGTGAACAGTTCGGGCTCCAAATCATAAGCATACCTAAGGAAATAACCCGTGTTCAAGCCTTATTCCCAGCAGGCTCGTTTAAAGGAGATGCATGATGGTGAGAGACTACACCTGCTTCATTGTTGACGATGAAGATCTAATCATTCAGAGATTGGAATTGTTTTTTAACGAGCTCTCCCATAGAGATAAGCGATTTCATTTAGTGGGAAAAGCGAATAATGGGCTGAAAGGGATAGAGGAGATCGCAAAGCTTAAACCGGATATCGTGATATCTGATATTGTTATGCCGCGGATGGATGGAATTTCCATGATTGAGCAGCTAAAACCAAAGCTTCCCCATACCCAATACATTCTTTTGACCGCTTATTCATCTTTTGAATACGCCCAGAGAGCTATTCAAGCCAACGTATTGGAGTACATTGTTAAGGTTCCGCTCAGGGAAGCGGATTTAGTTCGCGCTTTAGATAAGGCAGCCGGGATTTTAAATGAGGTTAAGAAAAAAGAAGCGGAAATTCAATCGTTAAACGTATCCGTGCTTGAGAATAAATATAGAGTCCGCAAGCAATTTTTTAACGAGCTTATCAGAGGTGAAATCCCTTCTCATCGGGCATCGGATTTTGCCAATCGTATGCAATTCCATTTCTTTCAAGCCAACTATTGCTGCTTCATTGTTGAAATGAATTTGTATGAAAGTTTCCGGAACGATTATTCAGCGTCAGATCAACACATTTTGAAATATGCGATTACGAATATAATCGAAGAAACTGTGGTGAATGGTGGCAGGGGTGTAGCTGTAGATCTATCCGATAATCGTTTTATTGGCTTTCTTTCCTGGGAAAATAATCGCAGTGATATGGACACGGAATATGCTTGCCATTCATTGGGCAGTCAGATCGTCTCCCATTTACATCAATATCTGAATCAAAGGGTATCCGTCGCTTTTGGAGGTCCGCACCGAGGCTGGGAATCCATCAAACAAGCTTACATGGAAGCTAATAACGTGAGTGAGGATTTCTATTATCATGAAGAGAAAGTAGTCAAAACCCCCATGCATCGGTTCCAATACCGTAATGACAAAAAGGAGGCCTTTCAGCTGAAATTGGCTGATTTTCTCACATGGGTACAAAGGAAAGTTTCCAAGGAAGAGCTGGAGAAAGAACTCTCTGATTTAAATCAATTTGTGACGAATTATAAAATTCATAAGTCTATCATGGCACCTATGCTTCAAGACTTGTACAGAGACATTACTGCGAAATTTAAATCGGGGAAATCGTTGACCACGGATGTATCAGAGTTTCCTATAAAATTCATGACATTTCGGGAGCAGCTTGCCTATATTGGCGACTTCACATTCGAATATGTACACGCTGGCCAACTTTTACATCGTATAGAAATCATGAGTGCTATGCGATTTATAGAGAAAAACCTGAAACAGAGATTAACGCTGGAGGCGATTGCCGAGGAAGTGAATTTAGCTCCATCGTATTTTAGCAGCTTATTCAAAAAAACAATGAACGAGGGCGTTATCAGCTACATCAACCGCAAAAAAATCCACTTAGCTCTCGAGCTGTTAAATGTTCAGGATTATTCTTTATTGGAATTGTGCGAGGAAGTAGGAATTGTGAATGAAGGTTATTTTTGCAAATTATTTAAAGAATATACGGGTGATACGCCTAAGCAATACCGGATAAAAATGACACGGTATGAATCCTAATAAGGTTGCAAAAAATGTATAAATTTCTCGCGAAATCATGTAAAAAAAAAGTCATCAAAAAGCTTACCATGATAGAAGGATCTAATCATGGAGGTTATCAAAATGGAGCTTATTAAAGCAGATGTAACTGTCGTAGGCGGAGGTATTGCTGGGATATGCGCTGCCATTGCTGCCGCACGCCAAGGGCTGCAGGTTTCACTTATTAATGATCGGCCGGTTCTTGGGGGAAATGCGAGCAGCGAGGTCAGAGTTCATATCAACGGGTCAGCATATCTTGGAAACAGTCCATCCTATTATGCACGCGAGGGCGGATTGGTGGAAGAACTCAAGTTGAAGATTTTTCACTATAATCCGTTATACAACAAGAAGCTGATGCTTTCGCTTTCGGATACGGTCTTGTTGGATATGGTTTATGCTGAACCTAACATTTCTCTATTTCTGAATACATGCGTGCATGAAACGGGCATGGCGAACGGCAGAATTAAATGGGTGGAGGGCCTTCAATTGGCTTCCGAAAGAAAATTCCGTTTCGAAAGCCGAACCTACATCGATTGCTCCGGGGATGGAGTTGTCGGATATCAAGCAGGTGCTCTCTTCCGCTGGGGGAGAGAAGCGAAGCATGAATATAAGGAAGAATTGGCTCCTGAAGTGGCGGACCATTTCACCATGGGCGATACGATCCTGTTTCAAGCCCGTGACGTAGAATATTCCGTTCCATACAAAAGACCAGGCTTTGCATATGATATTACGAAGTTGGCCTTTTTTGATAGTATCAGAAAAGGCTTAAACCATCGGTCTTTACCTAGAAAAATCAACGGGCTTGGCGGATTGTGGTGGCTGGAATACGGCGGACATATGGATATTATCAAGAATAATGAAGACATCGCATTGGAACTGCGGAAATTGGTGTACGGAATTTGGGATTATATCAAAAATAGCGGCGAATTTGATGATGTGGACAATCTCATCTTGGATTATGTATGCCCAATCCCGGGAAAACGGGAGTCGAGGCGGTTCATTGGGGATCACATGTTGTCTCAGAACGATCTCGCCGCGAAGCCGCATTTCGAAGATGCCGTATCCGTCGGGGGATGGTATATGGATATACATGCTGCTAAAGGCATCTATGATGAGGGGCCGGCTACAGCTTGGAATTTCGTGCCTGGCTTGTACAATATCCCTTTCCGCAGTTTATATTCACAAAATATTCCTAATCTAATGTTCGCTGGCCGCAATATAAGTGCTACCCATGTGGCATTCGGATCTACGAGGGTAATGGCAACCTGTGGTTGTATGGGTCAGGCGGTTGGAACAGCTGCTTCGTTATGTTTGAAATATGAGGTGGACCCCGCAACGATAGTCGAAGCTCATATGGGAGAACTGCAAGAGCTGTTGCTTCGAGACGGGCAAACGATTGTAGGGCTTCAAGAGGAATTGAATCCTTATTTTGCTGATGGATTAACTATTCGTGCCTCGTCTCAGCGCAGCTATGACAATGTTCATCCAACCGAAGAGATTTCCTTGGAGAAAGGGTTATGTTTAGTCTTGCCGATTCAGACATCCATGGCGAAAAGTGTACGCATCAAAATTAAAAACAGGTCCGAGCATTCGGAAACTTTGCAGGTGAAGCTGTTTGGCGGGGAACGGAAAGAAAATTATATTCCGACCAGCGAGTTAAAAGATTACCGCTTGGTTATTGCAGCCGGTCATGACGACTGGATTACGCTTAACTTGGGCTGCAAGAGACCGGCTGACGATAAAATCTACATCGTATTGGAAGGTACGGCAAGCCTTGCCGTCTACGTCAATGAAGAGAAATTGACAGGAGCGGTTAGCTTCTATTATAGACCGGAAGAACCTTCCAGGCTGAAGAAATTCAATAAGAGCATTTGCTTTAAGGAGCTATTGCCAACCCAGAATATGTATAATCCCGAGAATGTCGTCAACGGCTTCTCCAGACCTTATGGTCTACCGAACGGCTGGATTTCTGAACGTACGAAAGAACAGGAATGGTTGGAATTCTGTTTTTCAAGCCCCAAAAAGGTAGACGAAATCCATCTCGTCTTCAATTCACAGTTGGATTTGGAGCATTTCAACGACCCGATCGAGTCCCTTATTCAAGACTATGATATGACCTTGACCTTAGAAGACGGAACAGAGAGGACAATCATAACTCGTGGAAATTATCTCACGCTGAATAAACATAAGGTGAAAGCGAAAGATGTAACCCGAATCCGCTTCGATTTCTGTGCAACTTATGGTTCGTCTTATTTTGAAGTGTTTGCTGTAAAATGGTTTTCTCCTAAATTTGATAAATGAGGTCAGGTGAGGTCGCGATGAAAGAATTATTCCCTCGTAAAGGACTCCCCAATATAATTCAGAAATTGGAAAATGGGGATACCGTAACAATCGTCTATTTCGGCGGTAGTAATACCCGTTCTGAAGGCTACAGGGTCATGACGGCGGATTGGCTTCGTGAGAAATATCCTAAGGCGGAGATCCGCTCTGTGAATGCAGGCATTAATGGGACAGGATCGGATTTGGGCTGTGCCCGTTTGGAGACAGATGTACTGCGTCATCGGCCTGATCTAGTATTTGTTGAATTTGTCGGTAACGATGGCGGAGATCCCGAATCCAAGGCGCGGATCGAAGGGATTGTCCGCCAGATCCGCAAACGGAGCCGGTTTACCGATATCTTATTCGTTTATACGCTGAAGGAGCGGGATGTGGCCTTATTTCAGTCTGGGGAATACCAGAAGGGGGCTCTGATGCAAGAGGAAGTGGCCGAATATTATGGTATTCCTTCAATTCATCTGGGCGTAGCGGTCAGTCACTTGGTGTCGGAGGGAAAACTCGTTTTTACCTCAAGGGAAGACGTGTCCATTGCCGGAGCCGTTGTTTTTACGCATGATTCGATCCATCCGACTATTCCCGAAGGACACCAGATCTACACGGATACGATCACCCGGTCATTTGAGAAAATTAGAGAACTTCAAGATCATTTGGGAAGGTTAGTACATCACTTCCCTCAGAATCCGTTGGTTCCAGCTAATCCTTGGGAGTATGCAACCATGCTGTCACTGGATAGTCTTACTACTTTTTCCGCAGGATGGTCATACATGACGCCCGATGATTTTGCTTTGGTGCGTGAGTACAATTGGTTGTTCCCCGGTCTATGGCGAGCAGTCGATCCTGGAGAGGCTATCACAGTGCAGTTCGAGGGAACCCATATCGGGTTATTCGATATCGGGGGGCCTGATTCTGGCAGATTGAAGGTGTCAGTGGATGGTGGGGAACCCTTTCTTGTTGATCGATTCACATTACACAACGATCATAATCGAAATCAGTATGTATTCTTACCGGAACTCCCGAATGGGAAACATACAGTTCGCTTTGAAATCGATACCGAGAAAACAGACAAAGCGGCCGTGTTTGAAGCATGCGGCAATGAACGAAGCAGGGAGCACGTTAGGCAGCATCCAGATTGGTATGATCAAACGGTGATTCAGCTTGGGAAGTTGTTATTGGTGCAGCCGCCATTATAATTAATCATTAGGCATTTTACAATTGGTAAACCTATATCATAACTGACTGCAGTTGAGCGGTCAGTTATGATATAGGTTTCTTTTTTGCTTAAAATCTTATAAGAAATTCTTGAAATCAAAGAAATTTCACAGTGATGTGACATGCTATGATAAAAACGAGAGGATTAGCCAGAAGGATAAGGCTAATTGCTTCTTTACGATCTTCGAACAAAGGAGGGCACCATTATTTTGAAAGCGTTATCAACATAAGGGAGGCTGTGAGTTGTATGATAAAAAGGAAGCTGTTTTTCTTAATCGTTTTCATTGTGACGATAGTAGTTCCTTTCAGCCTAGTCGGGATAAGGACCGCTTACGCAGAGCCTTTACCGTATAAGACGATTATCATCGATGACGGGAGCATCACGATCAATGATGTTGTGACACCTGATGAGGATAACGAGAACAACGGCTATTCGGCTCCAAATTGGACCACAAGTACAGGGGTGAAGGGATATGATAACTCCAGTTCTAAATATACGAGTACAGCAGGCAGAACGATATCCTGGAATCCTCGATTGGAAGCGGGAACGGCGAAAATTTCATTATACAAGCTTAACTGGGAAGATAAAGCAGATAGCAATGTAAAAATCGAAATCGTTCATAATGGAACGACGGATGTTTTCTTTGTGGATTTGCGACCTTCATTTGGTGCCCCTGCGGGATGGGTGGATTTGGGAGAGTACTATTTTTCCGGAGTTGGTAAAGAATTCGTTAGATTAACTCGGTCTACCAGTACAACCAGCACGATAATTACTCGTGCAGATGCGGTCAAGTTCGAAGGGAATATTCAGCAAAAAGAGCCGCATAAGACGATCATCATTGATGATGGAAGCATCACGATTGATGATGTCGTCACCACTGATGCAGATAACGCAAATAACGGGTTCTCCGCTCCTTATTGGACTACAAGTACAGGAGTGAAGGGTTATCATAATTCCAGTTCCAAATTTACCGATGCAGTAGGAAGAAGCATCACATGGAATCCGCGATTGGAAGCAGGGACGGCGAAAATATCATTCAACAAGCTTGATTGGGCGGATAAAGCAGACAGTAATGTTAAAATTGAAATTGTTCACAATGGGATCACGGATGTCATGTTTATGGATCTGAGGCCTTCGTCGGGCCCATCGGCCGGATGGGTGGATTTGGGCGAATATTATTTCAGTGGTAATGATAGCGAATTTGTCAGACTGACTCGAACGCAACCTACGACCGGAAAGATCATTACGCGGGCCGATGCGGTCAAGTTTGAAGGGAACATCCGGCAGCAAGCTCCGCCGTTGCCTCCGCTGCGCAGCCGTACATTGGCGAATCTCAGTTACACGGAAAAAGGCAGTATCGAGAATGCCAGCTATAAAGCAACCTTCTATGAAGCAGCTTGGGATGGTGGCAAATCCATCGTTCGTGATTTGTTCTACAAGGACACGGATACGGGGAACTGGGTGCCTGTCAATAATGTGGCGGAAAGACTTGAAGAGCAGTGGGTCATATTAGATGGGAATGCCGGGAGTCTAACCAATTACTACGATACGATGAACAAACGCTGGATTACATTCGACCAGATCGAATTCCCTGACAGTCACACGGCGATATTAACCGATTCTTCACATGGAAGTGATTACGATTTACAAGTGAACTGGTCCATGTCAGGGGACAAACCTGATGTTTCCTTCACCTTTACACCCCGCCGGGATGGCAATTATGTGATCGGCTATCAGTCTTTCACAACAGAGCAAATCTCAGGCGTCAATGAAGTGTTAAATGGTTTCAGGTCACATGCAAAAATGGTAGGTTCAGTCGAATCAACAAGCTTAAGGGAGCTGAGCGCTCCGATGAGTCTGGTGGAAAAGAATGACGGTTCGGGGAATCCATTGACGTATGGGGTATTTGTACCTTCGGATGAGCTTCCGGTGGAATTTGAACCTACGGGAGGTGTTACGAAACAAAGGCTTGGCATGAGCCTTGTCAACAATGAAGGCAGCGTGCAGCCAATCTTGTATGCTCCTCAATTAGGGACTTATTCGAAAATGGCCGCAGAAAGCACTTATCAATTTCATATGGGACTAATCGCTCAAAAAGGCAAATTGTATGTGTCCTACGCGGATGTTCTTCGCAATGAGTATGGTTATTCCGCATACCGGGAAAATGTATCCGATCAGTCGCTTACTGACGCGATGTTCAATATGATCGATTTACTTAAGATAGAGCCGCAAGGGGACGACTCTGTTAATTATGTCCCGTCGCCAAGCGGCTGGTGGAATCGAGCCAAGGGATTTATTGATATTGAGAACGAGGATAGCATTCGAACCACCTCGAATGCAGTTCTTCTGGGAGCCTACTATTTGACCGGAGACGACCAGCTTTACGATACGAGAGCGCTGCCGTCCATCCAGAACGGTGTATCGCGAAATGGAATTGGATGGTCACCGACGCAGAAACCAGTATACGGTGTGCCGTCGTTATGGAAAATGGCAACCTTGCCGTTTGATTTTTCAAGCGTAGCCGCTGTCCATCAGATGATGGGGACTTCGGCAGGAATTGGGGCGCTGGCGCAGGAAGAGTACCTCGTGCGTGATCCTGACCAGAAAGACCGGGGTCCTGTCATTCAGCCCCTGATGATGTATCGTATGACGGGAGATGCGCAGTATTTACAGGCTGCCAAGGCTGCAGCCGACAGCTATATCATGCAGCATATTGATACGCCTGCATCCGTAAATGTGAGTAAAAATGAGTTCATTTATTATTATAGCAAGCTGTGGATGGAGATCTTGGAGCTTTACGAGGAAACTCAGGAACCCAAATACTTGAATGCTGCTTATAAAGAAGCCAAACGGTATGCAACGATGTTCGTTGCTCGTCCGGTTCCAGAAGGTGCCGTTACGATTCCGCAGCCTGAGACGTATAATTACGCGGAGTCGTTCCATTGGCCGGAAAGTGGTAAATATCAATATCCTCGGATCAAGCTCCCAGAAGATGTAGCCGGAGGCGTACAAGCGGATAGTTGGCTTGTTTCTCCCAATGGATTGACGTTTGAAGCGGGAAGTACAACTGGCTATTATCGGATGAATGCGCAGGAAGCTCCATTCATGCTGAGATTGTCGCTCTATACAGGTGATAAACTGCTGCAGGATATTGCTCATAATGCGGTCATCGGACGATATTCCAGCTATCCAGGTTATTACTATAAGGGCTTCGCCATTAGTCAATTGGAGCCAAATTTCCCTCTGGAAGGTCCAAGCGGCGCTACATCTATCTATTATCACCATATACCGGGACAGCTCGGGCAAACGATGGATTATTTGATCAGCGAGCAATCTTTGAAATCGAATGGTAGTATTACATTTCCTTCTGTATTTGAAACTAATTTTTTATGGTTCAAATATCACCTCTATGGAAATAAACCAGGTCATTTTTATGGTAACTCCGACGTTTGGCTCTGGATGCCCAAGGGGATTATTCAGACCAACCACCCTCAATTGAACTGGATAACGGGAGAGAGCGGGAATAAATTCTACATCGGGTTAAGCAACGAATCGTCAGCTGAAGTTCAGACTCCGATTGAGTTAAATTCGCAAATCATTGGGTTCAACCCGGCACAAGATTATACCGTAACCATCATCCGCGACAATGGCTCACCAGAGCAAGCGGTTATGAGTGGCGGAATCATTCAAGCCAAGGTTTCAAGCAAGGGAATAACCGCTATCATTGTAGAAGGACTCAACATTGAGGTGCCGCTGCACCAGATCAGAACTGCTGATCTATCGGATGCAAGCTATTTCTTCGATATCCACAGTCCAATAGATGCGGTTAAAGGCATGCTGATCGTCAAGCCCGACAAAACGGCCTACGATGCTTATGTGCAGGCAAAAACTACGAAACCAGCGACGATCCATTATTCCTTGGATGGCGGAGCTACGTATACGACCATTCCAGATACGATCTATCCGATGGAATGGTCGATACGGGTGAACGACTTATCCCAAACCTTCACTTATTATGTGGAATCGGACGGGAAACAGACTCGCAAACGGACACTCTATCTGCCTGATCAGGTAACCGAAACTCCAGTTCAACCGGATTGGCAGGAGGCTTCATCTATCATTGTGGATAATACAGAGGCAGAGACAGAAGGCGTCTGGATACGGGATACTACGGCTAACGACTATTACTATGATAACTATGTGTATTCCAAATCGACTGCAGGCACAGCGACAAGCAGGATAGTATGGCGGCCTGAGCTGCCGGAAACTGTTACTTACAGTGTGTATTACAAGCTTCCGCAAATAACCGCTGCCGGTGAAAATTGGGCAACGAATGCCACATTTACCGTTCATTATAGCGGAGGCTCCGAGACGGTTACCGTTGATGAAACAGCTGCCAATGGGACTTGGGTGCATCTGGGTGCTTATCCTTTTGCAGCAGGCGATATCGGGTATGTGGAATTAACCAATAAGGCCAATAAGTCACGGGTAGTTGCCGATGCCATGATGTGGGTGGACCCGAACAAGCTGCCGCAATTGGAGTCTGCGGTGATCCTGTCGGATCGGAACGAACTGCAGATGACTCAAACCGCACAACTGAGCGTAACCGGCTATTTGGATAACGGTCTGATTGGTGATCTATCACAGGCAAATGTGCAGTATTTCGTTGATCGAACCGATCTGGCTGAAGTGGACAGTAGCGGTTTGTTGACTCTTCTAAGTCTCGACGGGGAAAAGGATCACATTGAGGTATGGGCCACTGTAACGATTGACGGGGTGACCTTAACAACATCGCCTTTGATAATTACGATCAGGGACTTAACGGTTATTGTCGACAGTACGAATACGACTGGGTTGTACACGACAGAAGGGTCTTGGAGCCAAAGTAATTTAGCCGGATACAAAATTGGGGTTAAGTCCCGTTACTCTACCGTTCAAGGATCATCAGCGACGTGGAAAGGCCAGTTTCCAGAGGGGAAATATACGGTCTCCATCTACAAGCTCGTCCATACGACAGCAAACGATAATTATGTCAAAGTGGAAGTGAAGCATCAGTCGGTTACCGAGGTCACGTATATCGATGCAACCGTCGGCTCGTCGGGTTGGGTTAATCTAGGAACGTTCGACTTTACAGGAGACGGCAGCGAGTATGTTCGTTTAACCAGGGTTACTCCGACAACGGTAGATCCCCCAACTCTGCCTGCTGATATGATCTATACGAGGGCTGATGCAGTCAAGTTCGAACGGCATTCCGTTAGTCCGGTATTGTTTGGTCTGCCAGGTAAACCGAAACTTTCGAATAATAGCAGTGAGTTTCTGAATGGAAGCGGAACAACGGTAAGTGATAAGTGATATCGTAAAATAATCCTTTGAGCTGAGTGGATGAAACCGATCCATTCGGCTTTTTTATGAAACTATATTAACAAACGATAAAATGGTCTTAACTGGAAACGATTCTTTAGATTGTGTTAATCTGTCTAATAGTGAACTCCATTAGAGAGAGGGTTGTTACTTGAAAAGAAACATATTATATATTGAAGATAATGAGAAAATAGGCCAATGGGTAAAAGAAGAATTGGAGCAGCGGGGGTTTTCAGTTCAGTGGCTGCTTTCTGGTGAAGGAGCCGAAAAAGAAGTGAATCAGCATGAAATCGTTATTTTGGATATCATGTTACCTGGGTTAGACGGATTTACTGTAGGAAAACGATTAAAAAAGGCAGCTCCTGCTGTTCCTATTTTGCTGTTATCTGCTCGAACATCGATAAATGATAAGGTAGATGGGTTACAGTTTGCTGATGATTATTTAACGAAACCATTTCATACGGATGAATTAGTTGCGAGATTAGAAGTATTAATCCGCCGAAGTGGCAGAACACATTCTGGACGCATTTCATTAGGTAATCATATTGAAGTAGATCCAGGACTCCAAATGGTATATGACAAGCGCACAGGAGAAGAAATTATACTGACAGGGAAACAACATCAAATTTTAATGTACTTCTTACGCCACCCTAATCAAGTTTTACCAAAAGAACAAATTTATGAAGCCATTTGGGAAGAAACGTACATAACCGGTGATAAGACACTAATGGTACATATCCATCGACTACGTCAGAAGTTGGAACGTCATCCAGATTCACAAGAGATTATTGAAACGTTAAAAGGAATAGGCTATCGGGTGAAGCTATGAAACACAGCAGATCATTATTTCGCCGTTTTCTAAAAGTGCATTTTCTATTTATCTTCCTTCCTCCAATTGTGCTTATTTTCTTCTTTACCTTCTTTGGGTTTTCTGTCAATGAAGAACCTCTGACGTTAAATCCATTTTACATTACACTATTTTTGTTTGGTTTTATTATTGTCGCATTTATTGTCTCCTCTTGGCTGTTCTTCTTGAGACTTCGTAAACGTCTTACCTGCTTACAGGAAGTCATGTCATTTTCAGCTAATCATAACTCCTTTCCTAAACCGATTTCTGTTCAAAGTGATCGTATGGATGAAATAGACCAGTTGGGAAGTTCTTTTAATTGGATGATTCAGCAGCTTGAAGACAGTCGCAAGCGGGAATATGAAGAAGAATTATTACGGCATCGGCTCATTGCGAATTTATCTCACGATTTACGAACACCACTTACCATATTGAGAGGACATGTCACCAGATTAAATAAAGAAGCAGTAAGTTTAGAAGGACAAAACTCCTTAACAGAGATGAATCATACGATTACCAGAGTCGGAGATCTGATGGATGATTTACTTTCCTACACTTTGCTTACATCAGGGAAACATCCTTTTGTACCCATTTCAACAGATATTGGACGTTTAGTAAGAGCATCTGTTGCAGCATGGTATCCTGTATTTGAAGAAAAAGAAATTCAGATCGATGTGGATTTACCGGCAGAGGAGACTTTTTATTGGGAGGCCGATCCACAATGGATGACACGGGTTCTGGACAATCTATTTCAGAATATTCTTCGCCATGCAGCAGAGGGGGAATATGCAAACATTGTGGTTGATGTAGTAAAAGAACAGATCATCGTTGCAGACAAAGGTCCAGGTATGGATAACTTCTCCTATGAGCGTGGAGCAGGGATTGGTTTATCGGCTTCAAATTATATGCTGCAAAAAATGAAGCTGAAAGCTGACTTTACATCAAATGAAAATGGTACAAAAGTAGCTATTGGCCGAGCTTAACCTAAAGTTAACCCAGAATTAAACGGGCTGATAGCCGGGATGTAACTTTGCTTCTTTATAATAAGAACCATAACAGAAAGGAAGTGTTATGGTTGCTTACCATTAATAACTTAGTCAAACATCGCGGAAAACAAGTAATCTTATCTGGTATCAGTTTTAATGCTAGACCCGGTAGGGTAACTGGGTTTCTAGGTCCCAATGGGGCAGGTAAAAGTTCTACACTCCGCATCCTGCTTGGATTAGATCGTGCCACCTCAGGGAGTGCATTCATTAATGGAAAGCCATTCGCAGAATTACATAATCCTCTAGCAACCGTAGGTGCTGCACTTGATGGCTTTGGAGCTCATCGTATGCGGACCGGACGGGCACACTTGCGTTGGATTGCTCGTGCCGCAGGATTGCCTAGCTCACGTGTCGAGGAGGTTCTGGAAATCGTAGGCCTTACTAATGCAGCTGGGAAAAGAGTTGGCAATTATTCTCTTGGCATGGGGAGAAGACTTGGAATGGCGGCTGCACTGCTTGGTGACCCCAAAATATTGGTTTTAGATGAACCCGTAAACGGGCTTGACCCCGAAGGAATTCGCTGGATTCGGACATTTTTACGTGAACGTGCTGAGTCAGGAAACACGGTCTTACTATCCAGTCATCTAATGGGAGAGCTTGCAGCGACTGTTGATGATGTGGTGATTATTAAGCATGGAACAATCGTTGCAGATGGAACATTGGAAGAAGTAAAAGGTAACCATTCCACGCTGGAGGATGCCTATTTTGCCCTGACAAATGAGAATACAGGTGTTGTTGTATGAGAGCATTCAAGGCGGAACTATCAAAATTGTTCTCCCTGCCGGGCATTTGGCTTGCCTCTTTCATTGGAGCATTTGCCCCAGCGGTCATTGCTGCCTTGGACAGTACCGCACAAAAAGAGGAGATTATTGCTGGTGTTAGCACAAGGCTAGCGGAAGTTGGCTATATTGGATTAGTTTATGGTGTGCAAGGTGTCATTCTTCTTGGCGTGCTTGCTGTTAGTAGTGAGTATATGACAGAGAGCAGTGAATCGGGTGGAGGACAACAGATTATAACAAGTTTAACTGTTGTTTCATCCCGACTTCATTTTTTGCTGGCAAAAGCAGGGGCTGTGACAGTGATTAGTATACTGCTGTGTATTGTTGCTATTATGACAACTGTGTCAGCAACCCATCTTATTCTTGGTGAATATACCCCTGCATTGGAATGGTCTAAACTTATCGGTGCAGTTTGTTACTGGACATTTACTGCTCTTTTAGCATTTGGGATTACTATACTTACTAAAAATGGTATTATCCCGCTTACTGTGCTCATCATAAATTCATCATTTGTGTCATTTAGTTTCCTGCTTTCTAAGGTTACAAAGTTAGCGTTTTACTTACCTGATATAGCTGGCGCTGATATGTTTATGAGCCTTGGATTTAACACCCCATTCACAGGCGGTTTAATCATGTCTACCTGGGTAGCCGTTCTTTTCATTGTTGCATGTATTGTGTTCCATAGAAGGGACGTTGCAGCATGAGTGTCTCATCTAGTAGAAAGCTAACACAAATGCTTGGTGCTGAACTGGATAAACTAGTTACCTTACCATTGATATGGCTCACGCTTATGGGGACGTTCATTTTTAATTTAGTTTTAGCCGCAGCTTTTACTTCTATTGGTCTACAAGGGGAAGCAGGGACGCAAAGTATACTGAGTATAGGACTCGCTTCTATGAGATATATTCAAGCAGGGTTCATTATTCTTGGTATTTTAGCTACATGTTCAGAGTATACTGGCGGGCAGATTAGAACTACTTTAACTACGATACCTTGGCGCGGGCTTCAATTATGCACGAAGCATTTTGCGTTGGCAATCATCACTATTCCCGTGGCGTTTATTATTGCTGGATCAGGTGTACTATATACTTTTATTAGGATGGAAGATACAGCAGAAGTGATTACAATAGACACTATGATAACAACATTAACAGGTGCAACAGGCTATCTAACATTAACTACACTTCTCAGTGCAGCTATAGGTGCTTTATTAAGGCGAACCACGCCTGCTTTAGTGTTACTGCTTGGTTATTATTTCATTGTAAGTCCACTGCTGAGAAATTTTCTGCCTAGTATTACAAATTATTTTCCGGATATGGCAGGGTATTATATGTATATGCCGCGCTCCTCTGAGGAGATAAATATCCTTACATCAATGCAAGGGACGGGTATTTCAATGTTATGGACATTGGTCTTTATTACAGTTGCTATTGTATTTTACCGTAAACGGGATGCCTAATTTCAGGTTTCATTATAAGGTTGTAAATTCTCTTATGGATTGATTTCGAGCTACAGCTGTTGCTATCATAAATTTATGATCATCTATAATTGCATTTAAACGTTAATATCTAATGGCTTCGTCCTTTGTTTTCAGAGGACGAAGCCATTTGTGTTTTTTGGTGTTATAGCGAACAGCTCGCTATGGTCCTTCTTGTGGAAATTGATCCCCTATCACACGCATAATTGCGAACTAGGACAATTTTTATAAGTCAAATTTGTTCAAATCCAGTCTAAATAAGCGCTTACATTAGGGGGCGGCTAAACTTACAATGATGTCTAAGCATTAAATTTGGGAACTTCTCCTATAACGGCGACGAATTATACTGTCATAGGCTTTCTTGCAAAGCTAGATTGAATATTGGAAAAGGAGGCGTCATGGGGATTAAAAGACGAAAACCAACAGTGATTATCTTATTTATCGCTCTGATTGTTCTTATTTTACTCGTGTTGAGCTTAACTAACAAAAAAGCGGGACTACCTGAAAATTGGATATTCACAGTAGGCGGATACGCCGTAACAGAAGAAGAATTTCAATTTTATGTCAAAGAGCAAAGATCTATAACGACAGACTATTTCTTCAAAACTTATGGGGCCCAAGTAGATGAGGGCTTCTGGACACGTCAATACGGCGAAAATCATGAAACCCCATCTGAATACGCCAAAAAATCTGCGATGTCTGCATTGCTAAAGACCAAACAGGAACAATTAATTGCAGATGAGCGGGGGGTCGCCCCATACAAAAGCTTCGATGAGCTAAAATCCGACATGGAAGATGAAAATGTTAAGCGAACAAAGATGGATGATTCAGGAGGGACTTACTATGGGTTGCCTCAGTTTGACTTATATCAATACATGCAATATTTAAGTGGCGCCCGTTGGCCGGATTTGGTAGAAACCCAGCTTAAAAAAACGAAAATGAGCGAATCCGAGTTGCAAGTTGAGTATGCTTCAAAAAGTGCGGAATATGTTCGTATTGCTGATGAATTAACGGCCACGTTAGCGATAGCGGGGCAGGCTAAGGAAGAGAAAGTGCTAAATCGTTTGGACATATCTAAAGAAGATACCGAATCTCTTAAGTTCTGGGAGTCATTAGCTGCTGCTTCTGTAGGCGAGACAGTAATCGGTAAATATATGGGTGAAGATGTCATTGCCACATTAATCACAAAACCGGAAATCTCCAAGCTTAAACTGGAAGAAGTGAAGGATTCCATTCTATACGGATGGGCGGAATCTGACTTACGAGCGTTAATTGCAAATACCAATAAGTTGAAGATCGTGTATAACGCTAATCAATTCAGTGAATTAGTAGTGAACTAGAATAGTTATGTTTTTAAGTTTATAAGAATCTATGTCTATTGAGACTTCTATAGATGCAGATTTTTTATAAAGTATTCATTTATTAATTTCAAAGGGAGGAAGTGTTTGGATGATACGATCGAAATGGATGCAAAAAGCTTTATCGATGATTACGGCATCTTCGTTGGTATTCCCTGGTCTGTTCGGCTTGGCGCCTTTATCTGAAGTGTCAGCTGCGGGAGGGGGCGAATCTTTTGACTCTGTTGTACTAGAATTGACACAAGCGGCAGGTCAGGCGGGCAGGGTGAATCTTACCTATAAAGGTTCGCCTTTAAGCAGTCTGGTGAAAGGACCGGTTATTGACGAGGTTAATTACGATTCCAGCAATACAAATCTTTTAACTGTTAATAATCAGGGGAACATTACTTTAGCTAGCGGTTATACCTTTGCGTCGCAAGGCGCTCCGGGCATCCCGGTGACAATCACGGCCGCGGCGAGTTATTACCATGACTCCGATGTGTTGTTCATGGAGGACTTCGAGAACAACAATGGTCCGATGACATCAACGGGCAAATTAGGCTCGTCATATACGCTGTCCGATGCTCAGTCCCGTTCTGGATTGAAAGCGATTACACCTTCGAATGATACGAATAATGAAAATGTAGCCCAAGACGTGGCATTGCCGGCAGGCAGCAATTACAAGATGACGGCATGGTATTTTGACCCGTATCCTGATGAGGAGAAGACAGCGACGGATAGAACTCAATTTGCTATTGTAGATGGCAAAAATGCCACCTTTGCCGGGACATTCTATCAAAGCTCAGAGGCTGATGTTATTCATAACCCGACTAGATATACTTGGGCATATGCACCATCATCAGCGGGTACAGCAGGCAACCGTTGGAAAGATAGCGGGGCTTTACGTTCCACAGGCTGGCATAAATTCGAGTGGCTCATTACACCGAATGGTGCGACTTTACAAATAGACGGAACATTAATATCCGATTCAGCGCAAAGTAATATTTACAAAGCTATGAAGAGCGGTACAACCATTCAGCCTAAAATAGCTGGAGGATGGAACAACCAGTCAGGCAACAAAGCTTATATTAAAAATAAACATCTAATCGACGATTTTTATGTTGTTAAAGATGTGGCTACAACAACAGGAACCAGAACATTAACATTAAATTTGGTACCACCCGGTGGATTGCCAAATTTAGAAATAATCACTCAGCCAACAGCAGCAGAAGTGAAACAAGGTGAGACAGCAACATTTAGCGTTGCGGCATCAGCCGCTGCTTCAGCCTATCAGTGGTATGTATCTGATGACGAGACTGGCTTGAACGGGACAAAAGTCAGTGGAGCTGATAAGGCGCTATTAACGCTTCCCAATGTGGACTCAGCTTCACAACAAGGCAATTTCTATTATTGCGAAGTGTCCTCGGCAGAGGGAGTTATGGTGAAATCCAATGCTGTACCGTTATTGATAACCACCAATACACAGGTGAATGCGCCAATTAACCCGATGCTTGACTCAGATACGGGCATTTATAGTGGTGCTTCCAATTACGGAGATACCCTTGTAACACTGTTCAAAGACGGTGGACCTGTTGGTTATTATTTATCGAAAAATGGGGGACCCGACCAGCCTAACAATCATGAAAGGCATCATGTTCTGCCCTATGCTAGGGTACTGGGAGTGGGCAACTACACTGTTACAGCCATTGTTATTAATAATGCGGGGGACATCAGTGAAGAAGTTGCAGCATCCGGAATATTAAAGGTCGAGAAATTGCCTGTACCGGTAAATGTCAGATGGAACGGCACATACGCTACATGGGACCGTGTCGCTAACGCAGCTGCCTATTCGGTTCAACTCTTCAGGAATGGAGTGGCTAATGGAAGCCCGATTGCAGCAACAACCAGTGATGTGGCTTTGTCCCCGACTTTAAATGATACATTTAAAGTAACAGCAAACGGCAACGCAACATCACGATTCTTAGACTCTGCTGAATCAGGGGAGAGTACCCAATATTCAGCTAACATTGCGTTAATTCGCCAGAACGATACTCTGCGTGCAGGAGATAAAACGCGGTTAATCGTTGACACTGCTGATGTGTTCGTTGCTGATAACATCAGCTTCAGCCCAGCGGATCAAGACAAGGATAAGATTGAAGTAGATGATGCCGGATTCGTGACGGTTAAGAAAGGTTATGTTCCGACAGGGAACGAAGAGGTCACTGTTCAAGTGAGCGTTGATTACTTCAATAAGGCTGAAACTATGTTTTACGATGGGTTTGAAGGGGAGAAGAAATTTTCAAATGGTGCGAACGGATATGTTCACAGCGATGTGATGTCCCGTACCGGAGGAAAGGCCGCGACATCAAGCGGCGCCGGTCAGGTGGCTACTGTTCCAGGTACCTATAATTACGCCCCTGCAACCGGTAAGACAACAATCGTTACTGCTTGGTACTATGATGATGGCAGAGCGGGTTCCAATGACCATGCTGTCTTTGGCTTAACCCCATCGTCCAATGAACATATCGCCATCAATTATGGCAATGGAGATGGTGATTGGGCGGAAAATCTGACCCATTACGCAGTCAGACCCGGTTCATCTGGAAGATTCTATCCTGTAGATGTCAAGCGAAGCGAAGGCTGGCATAAATTCCAATGGTTCGTTACATCAACGGGAACGACCTATAAAATCGATGGACAAGACCTTCAAAGGCAATCAACAGATGGTGGCAATTTTGATACCCAAGTTAAGAATAATATTTCCAAGATCGATGCATTGCAGCTTGCTACAAACTGGGGCAACAAGGCTGGAACGGTTAAGGATATACAGAACAAACATTTTATCGATGACGTATATGTTATCGATAGTGGAAAAACAGCCCAAACCGGGACAGCTTCTATTACGCTAAAGCTGTTGCCTAAAGAGTATAGTCACTTGGAAGACAGCACATATGTTATGGGTCTGGATGACTATAATATCACCGTAAAGCCTGATTTGGCGGATCTAGCTGGAGTGGAAATCGGCACTGTAACTTTACTCCGGGATGTGGATTATACGATTAGCGGTGATGTATTGAAGATTAACAAAGAATCATTCGCAAGAAATAATATCGTACCGGGAAAATATACGGTTAGACTTAATCTGCATCCTGCCGAAATCACATTCGAGTTGAACATTGTACCCCTTGAAGTCCGTGATTATTATTTCTCCAATAACGGTGACGATCAGGAAGATGGACTCACTCCGGCTACGGCTTGGAAATCAATCTCCAAGATTAATGAATATGTATTTATGCCGGGTTCAACCATTTATCTGGATGCGAATAGCGTATGGAATGAACAAATCAGACTGCGTGGCAATGGTGAGGAAGGAAATCCGATTACGCTTACAAAATATAATACGACCGATCCTAACCAACGACCGATCATTAATGGTGGTGGAACAGCGTCGAGCCCATCAGGGATTTCCTTAAACGGTACCATTGAGTTATATGACGTTAACTATTGGGTAGTCAGTGGAATTGAAGTCACGAACATCGGCAATGCAGCAGGTGACGGACGTTCCGGTATCGCTGTAATGTCGCGGATTTCCAAGCTGAGTCAAGGTCAGTTTAATATTCAAGAGTATGCTGATGCTCGTATGCAAGGAATCGTTATTCGAGATAACTATGTTCATGATGTTAATGGGCTGCACCAAGCAAATGGAGCAAATAAGGTGTCCGGCGGCATCATTATTAATGGTTATGTAGATATATTAGTTGAAGGCAACAAAACCCTTCGCTGCGATAATGAAGGTATTCGCAATAATGCCTATGGACCAAGCAATCCAGGGACCAATAACACAGGTATTACTTGGAGTAACTCAAGCTATCCTTGGGCATCAAAAGCTGTGTTTAGAAACAACTGGGTTTCTAGTTCGGTTGGAGATGGTATTGTCATGTCCGGGGGGAACAACTCCCTTGTGGAAAGAAATGTGGTCACAGACAACGGTTACAGCTATCTAAGCGATAAGAGCGGCAACCTGGTTACGAACTGGGGACCAAATAATACAAACCCAACATATCTAGGTTCGCAAAACTATGCGGCCGCGTGGATTATGGCAAGTAAAGGTACGATCTTCCGCTATAATGAAGCTGTCGATAACCCTTATCATGCTAGCAATGACGGTATGGCTTGGGACATAGACAACTATTGTCAGGACAATGTGTATGAATACAATTACAGCCGAAATAACTATGGCGGTTGGTATTTACAGATGAATGCTGCCAAGGGCAATATCGTTCGGTATAACATTAGCGTGAATGATGGTCGCAGCCCGGATTTTAACAAGAGCTTTAATAGTCTTATATTACTAGCGGGAGGTTCTTCAACGAGCGAGGAATTAAGCGGCTTATACTATAACAATGTTATCGTCACGCCATTAAAGAATAGCAGTTCGTTAGTGTTTGACCCGACAGCCTCCAACTTGAACATTTATTTCCAGAATAATATTTTTGCCTACACTGGGGAAAACAACCATGTTGGTCTGAAAGGCGGGGGAACATCAGCTCCATTTGCAGCCGGACGGTTTACGAACAACATTGTGTATCCGGCTAATCTTTTTGGTAGCATGTACGCAGGCGGGGGCGGGTATCTAGGTGCAGGCGTAACTGCAACAGACAACCGCTATGTAACAGAAGAGGAACTAAATTCTATATTAAATGATTATAAATCTACACCGGAACATTGGATTACTAACAGTGGAACAGTTGATGCCAAGCTTGATTATAGTGCGATGAACGGGTTCCGTCTTGCTGACGGTAATAACCTGGCCTTTGGTACAGGTGCCGAAATTGTGAGCCCATATGTGGATCGCGCGAACGCTCTACCTCATATGACGGAGAGAACAGACTTCTTCGGCAACCCACTTAGCGGCAGAACACCTTCCATCGGTGCACACAACCCTTATGCGGTGACTTTTGATTCTAATGGTGGCAGCGATGTTGCAATGAAGTTCGCTGATCAGGGCGGGACAATTACCGAGCCAACAGCGCCGACAAAAGAAAAAACGGTTTTCGACGGTTGGTATCAAGATGCAGGATTAAACGATGCCTGGGATTTCGTTGCTGATCCTGTTACAAGGAATATTGAATTATATGCGAAATGGGCTGAAGGCGCAGGTACGGCGCCAACGATTACGACGAATTCGCTTGCGGATGGCAAAGTTGGACAACCGTATACGGCAGTCTTTACCACTGTCGGCGATAAACCGATCAAATGGGCCATTGTAGAGGGTCAATTGCCATCAGGATTAAGCTTGGATGAAGATGCAGGTATTATATCTGGTACACCGGATCAATGGGGTCAATTTACGTTCAAAGTTCAAGCTAATAATGAAGCAGGCAGTGACACGAAACGGTTCAATATCGTGATCACTGAAGACGTCTCCGGTGACACAGCTCCGGAAATTATAACTAAGAACTTGCCAAGCGGCAAAGTAGGACAACCGTATACGGCAACTTTAGCGGTATATGGCAGCCAACCGATGACTTGGAAGATCCAGGGAGGAGCTTTGCCAGCAGATTTTAACCTAGATGAAACAACCGGCGTTATCTCGGGTACACCTCAAGAGGCAGGGTATTACGAATTTAATGTTGCAGCAATGAATGACTTTGGTAAAGATGAGCGGGTATTAAGCATCGAGATTAAAGAGGATAAGCCAGTAGATACAGCTCCAGAGATTATCACTAAGAATCTGCCAAACGGCAAAGCTGGACAACCGTATACGGTAACATTAGCGGTATACGGCGACGAACCGGTTACTTGGACAGTGAGTGATAATTATTTACCTGTTGGGTTGAATTTAGAAGAAGCTTCGGGTGTAATATCAGGGGTGCCTACTGAAGCGGGAACGTACAAATTTACTGTTACGGCTTCCAATCATGCTGGCAGGGATACGACAGAGTTAACTATCGTAATTACTGCCAATGACAACGGCGGTAATAACAATGGCGAAAGTTCAGGTGGCCCAAGCAGTACGCCGACGCCTTCGCCAGAACCATCAGTAGCGGATCGTATGGATGCTACAATCAAAGAGCAGCTGAAGAAGGGCGATTCCATAGAATTGACGTTGTCAGCCGGAATAGACGAGCTTGAGATTCATAGCGATACGATCGGTGCAATTATTAAAGCTGACAAACCACTAATCGTTACGAATGACACCGTTTCGGTTGAATTATCACCTGAATTGTTGAAGCAATTGAATACAGGCAAGAAAATGAAGGTTGTCATTAAACCTGTAGATGAAGGAGACTTAGTAATAGGGGGGGGTTATGAGTTGAAGATCTTCGCGGATGACCGGGAAATAAAGGAGTATAAAGGGCTTATACCCGTAACCTTCGATCTGACAAAAGAGAAGTTGTTGAATAACGATATCAGCATGTTATGCGGTGTCATTCTTCGGTTAGACGGTAGCATGGAACGTTTAGGTGGTAACTATGACCATAAGACAGGTAAATTTACCTTCACAGCAAAAGGGCTAGGCTATATCTTCGTTACAACGAAGCCTGAACCTGTGATATTGGAATTTACGCTAGGTAAGACAGGGTATAAATTAAACGGAAACGAAATGAGTATGGACGTTGCGTCGATGGTCGTTAAAGGAAGAACGTTAGTACCACTACGCTTCGTAGCCGAGAGCTTAGGAGCAAAAGTAGGCTGGGATAACATTACGAAAACCGTACTGATTACCTTGGAAGGAAAGACTTTGTCGATTGCGATCGGTGAACTTGCACCAGGAATGGATGTAGCTGCTGAAATTGTAAACGGACGTACTATGCTCCCATTACGCTTCGTTGCTGAGTATTTTGGTGCAGATGTATTCTTCGATAATACTACAAAATCCATTCGTATCATGAAATAGTATTCGCTAACAAAATTTATTTTCATAGCTATTAAAAAAGTCCTGATGATAACTTTATCAGGACTTTTTTTTGCAATTTCGAGGATTTATAGCATTCAAGCTACTATTTTTAAGTAACTCATTTCGATAAATCACATATACCGTTTTTTTGAAATCGATTGTCAGATACTTTACAAAGAGATATGACATAAATCATAAAAAAGACACATCTTTTTGACGAGTATAGCTACATTGAGCTATAGGCAGTTATCTTCCTTTTATTTACACTTAAAGCGTATTCATAAAGGAGCGCTCACGATACTGAAACTAGTGTGCACAAAACGTCTCTAGCAATAGAAATCTCGCGATATAGTGGGGGGTACAATCAATCCAATATTTTGAAGGAATTAAGCTTTCATTCATTATTAGGTGAGTCAGTAGCAATTCTAGGCGAAAATAGCGCAGGTAAAACAACTTTTTCGTGCACTTCTTCAACTGCTTCGCAGAGAAACGGGAGGCTGAATCGGTATGAACCATTTATGATGAAACTGATGCAAGCTTCGGAGGTATCCAAGGATCGTAAAAAAAGGGGGCAGTGGTTATAGCCAAGAGAAACTATCATTCAGGCATTCTGAGAATTCTGGTCACGATATTAGCTACTCTCTTCTTTATCACACCAACCTATTGTAATGCAACTAATACGAATCCGGAAGCGATTCCACTGCAGCCGATTATTGATGCGGCTCGCAGCGGAGATTCAATTTCCCTCGCTCCGGGAACTTACCTGGGACCGGTTCGCATTGACAAAAGGCTGACCATCAGTGGAGAGGGAAGAGCAACATTAGTAAACTCTTCTCCAGACGCTAAGATTGCTGTCCTTATTCTCTCTGAAGGCGTACAGTTGGAAAATCTGAATATTCAACAAGACAACGACGAGGATGCGGCAGCGGTTCAGGTGGAAGCAGATAGGTTTATATTGAGGAATTTGACGATCCATACTGCGGGATTTGGAATTGTATTACGTGAGGCTGACGGTGGCATTATTGCAAATAATAAAATCCGCTGGTTTATTCCAAAAGGGACTGCTCCGGGAACAAGGGGCAATGGGATTGACCTATATAACTCTCACGGAACAAACATAAGTGAGAATGAAATCTCTTACTTGCGGGATGGCATCTATCTGGAGAACAGTCGCAATACAGTAGTTGACCAGAACAAGCTTTCGTATTTACGCTATGGTGTTCATTGTATGTATATCAATGGCTCTTCGGTCACCAACAACATTGGGGAATACAATGTGACGGGAGCAATGATAATGGGAGTAAAAGATGTTCTGGTTTCAGGCAATTCTTTTCGCAAGCAGAGACAGAATGTCCATTCCCAAGGGATTTTGCTATATGATGTGCATACCTCAAAAATTGTGAACAACGTGGTGGAAGGAAATCGTGTGGGGATCTATATGCAGCAGTCTTCAGACAACAACCTCCAGAATAACCTTGTGCTCCGGAACTATATTGGAATTCAGTTTGAAGAAGCAGAAGGTAATCGTTTTCAACGCAATGGTTTTGTTGCTAATGTCATTGAGGCACAAGCGACAGGAAGCAGGAATAATGAGATGAACGGTAATTTTTGGGATTCATTCGAGGGTCTTGATCTTACTGGGGATGGCGTGAGCGATCTTTCTTATGCAATTAATCCCTTTTACCAGCAATTAATCTCCAAAACTGCTGCTTATCAGATTTTTTTCCAATCACCAGGCATGACATTTTTAAGCGATATGTATGCAGACGGTAAAGCACAGTGGTCTACTGACTCGACTCCGCTAATGCAATTGGAGATAGGTGCGGCCGCTGAAGGGCAGACAAGTGGAGGCCAAGGATCAGTAATGATAGTAGGTTGGCTGCTTATGTTTTTTTCAGTGATTTTAATAATATACTTGGGGGTATTACGATTATGAAAAATTGGAATGTAGGTTTAATATTTGTCCTGAGTTTGTTAGTCTTGTCAGCTTGTGGAGTCAAGAAGTACAAACCTTTGGCTATAAATGAAGCGGTAGATATTTGTGTGATTTGCAACATGCAGGTTAAGGATGATGCTTATGCCACTCAATTGACGACCAAAGATGGTAAAAATTATAAGTTTGATGATATTGGTTGTATGAACGAATGGAAGGAAAAGAACGGGACCAAGGACATTGGAATGGACTATGTCAGGGATTACAACGACAAAGAGTGGATTGAATTTAGCAAAGCGAGCTATGTCTATGATGAGTCTCTGCGTACACCTATGGCCTATGGTGTAATTAGCTTTAAGGATAGCACTGCTGCTGAAGATTTTGTAAAGGAGCAAGGGGTAGGTACAGTACTGACTGCCGGAGATTTGGCATCCCATGAATGGAAACAAAATACGGATAATATGAATATGGATATGCATGGTGAAGAAGGTCATATGGACGACCATATGTCTGAGGATCAGGATGGTATGCATAATGACCAAGAGACGGGCATGTAATTATGGCTGACATGCTGCAAGTGGCCCGTAGAGAAATTAAAATGGGATTTCGCAATCCTTGGGCTTATTCTTTTTTGGGCCTATTCTGTACATTTAGTTTAGGCCTTTTGCTAATTAATTCACAAAATGTGGTCGAAGGGTATACAGCTGTCACGGGTTCCATGTTAAGTCTTATTGTTTATCTTTTGCCTCTAATGACCTTGTTTTTAGGTTCTTTCTCATTGACCTCGGAAAAGGAGGAGGGTAGCTGGCAACTGCTGTCTACTTACCCAATTGGAACGTTCTCTTTTATTCTGGGCAAGTATATGGGACTGGCCTCTGTGCTGCTCATCATTGTGGCTTTTGGTTATGGGTTGATGGGGATGATGTCTGGATTGATGGGCATGGCCTTCGATTCCAGTACGTACTTTCTTTTTCTGGCTTTTTCAGCCGGTCTGGTTATATTATTCTTGACGATTGCTTTATTGATTGGTTCATTGTCCGGTAACCGCTGGCAAGCCCTGACGGTGTCCGTCGCAGTATGGTTCTTCTTGGTCATTGGCTGGCCGACTTTTCTGATAGCTGGTTTAGGTTTACTACCTTATCTCTGGATAAAGCCTCTGCTCGTGGCACTCACCATTCTGAATCCTGCGGAGCTAGTACGTTTATTCGTTGTGATAAAGCTAGGTGGAGGCTCAGTACTGGGACCTGAGTACTACCAGTGGGTAGAGTGGATTAGAGGATCTAACGGTACTTTGTTGTTTGTGGGAGTATGCCTGATTTGGATACTAACCTCGATTCTATTCGTTTATTGGATTTGGGAAAGGGGGCGTTCCCGTGGATAATTTATTTGTAAATGTGAAGGGAATCTCTAAGATTATAAAAAAGAAAACATTAGTAGAGGAAATCAGTTTTCAAATTCCTCGTGGAAGTATATTAGCGCTATGTGGCGGAAACGGGGCAGGAAAAAGCACAGTTCTGCGGATGATTGCAGGTATTCTTCAGCCAACAGCAGGTGAAATTTCCGTAAATGGTCTTCGCTGGAGTGATTCACGCAAACAATTCTCGACGCAGATCGGATATATGCCTGATGATTATCAGTTTACACATGGTCTGTCTGCTGCAGAAATTCTAACTTTTTGGGCAGCGCTTCGTAAAGTTCCTAAACGGAAAGCAAGAGTCGAAGAAATACTCGTCTTAGTAGGACTAGAGGACAAACGTAATCTTCTGGTAAACACTTTCTCCAAAGGAATGCGTCAGCGTATCTTGTTCGGTCAAGCGTTGATAGCCAAACCGCCATTGTTGATTATGGATGAGCCTACCAACGGTCTCGACCCTTTCTGGATGAATGAATTCGTTAATCTGCTACAAGGCATAAAGGCAGAAGGATATACGGTGGTGTTCTCAACTCATCAACTGGAAATAGCAGATAAGGTAGCCGATCAAATTGTTTTTCTCAACCATGGAAAATGTGTTGGTTCAGGTCCGACTGAAGGTTTTCAATCAGAATTCGGTTCTTTATACGCAGCCTTTAATCATAGTCTGGGTCTGAGATGAGGATAACCCGAATCATTGCCTTGCTAGTCGTTGTCGGGGCTATTTGGGCCGTCGTATGGGCATTTATAGATAATGAAAACAAGGTTCCATCTGAAAGGATTCAAGTGGGGGCTGCCGCTCCTGACTTTGAAGCTACTACACTAACCGGCGAAAAAATTACCTTGAAGGATTACAAGGGGAAAAGAGTGCTGCTTAATTTCTGGGCCTCATGGTGCAAGCCTTGCATGCAGGAAATGCCTCTGCTGAATGATATTCACATGTCTTCGGGGGATCAGGTTGAAACGTTGTTTATTAATGTTGGAGAATCTAAAGGGACGGTATCAGAATATCTGAAAGGACACCAGTTTTCGTTTCCTGTTACTATTGATGTTACCGGAAAAATCTCTATCGCCTTTGGAATTACTGCGCTTCCTTCAACCTTCATTATTAATGAAGATGGAGAGATTGCAAAGATTAGGCTGGGCGAAATCGAAGATTACACGTTGCTGCAGCAATGGCTGGAGGATGCGAAAAACAGAAAATGAAGAGGTTGCTCCAAAGATTAAAAAGATGGCTGTTATAGCTATCTTTTTTACTATGGCTTTAGCCAGTTAAGTGAGTGAAGCGCGGGAAATCCGGTGAATCCATCTTTTAATGACATTAATAGTAGCTTTGCAAAGAATTAAATCATCGAGTCTGCGATCCTTTTGATTGAGAATTATTATCAATTGTTGTATATTAAGAACGATACATATAATTGAGTGGAGGATATATAATGCAAATATATTGGACTAAAATAAATAAGATTATTGAAGAAACACCTGAAGTTAAAACGTACCTGCTAGACTGTCCGAAAGACTTTACATGGGAAGAAGGATCCCACACCCACTTCGCACTGGAAGGTTTTAATGCCGGAGATAAACCAAATCGTGGCCTGATTCGCCATATGTCAATCTCTACTTTACCACACGAAAAATCAATCGGTATCACAACACGAATCAGAGAGCAGTGCTCTGAGTTTAAAACGATTTTAAGAACTCTTAAAATCGGCAATGAAGTTGCAATATTCAAAACTCATTCGAATCTACCGCTTAAAAGAGAAGATAAAAATGTTTACCTGCTGTCATCAGGTGTCGGACTGGCAACTTTCAGACCTCTTGTTCTGGATTATTTCGAACGTACTGACAATGTCAATCAAATTCATTCCCTGAACATAGATTCATCAAAAAATTTCTTATTCACTAATATTTTCGAATCCATTCCTGACAAGAAGTTCACATCACAGTTCGTCGATAATCGTAAAGACTACTATGAAGAAGTGAAAAATCTTGCTACAGACAAGGATGGACTTTTCTATGTTGTCGGTAGTGACGAATTCCTCGTTCAGAACATTGAAGTACTGCGTGAGCAGGGCATCAAGCCGGATCAGATTATGCTCGACAAGCGTGAACAACAACTACCTGAGTTTTTATCATTTGATTTGTAATTTTAAGTAAGTGTTTCGATCAGATGACTATGAAAATAGTCTTATTGGAAATGGGAATATTACAACTTCAATTGATTCAACTTACACATTCAATGATATTAATAAAAAGAGTAAATTAATAACTCAGATCTGACCTTACTTAATGAAGGTCAGTTTTTTTAGTAAAGATAAATTTCCGATTACTTGTTATTACTGTCAGAGGACAAAAACTCGCATCCTTAGCCGATTTGTTCGGGATCGGCAGACTGTTAAACTCCCATGAAAATTAACTTTGCAATCACAGTAAAAGACAACAGTAAATAGTACGCAACACATTTCACGATGAACCGAATTACAATATGTAGTCGCGGTTCTTATTTTAAATAAACAGACATTCGAAAAATCGTAGAGAGAAGAACTTTATTTAAGTTGATTAATGAAATAATCATAAGATGCAAAACCACAGTTTTTTTATGCCACGCAATAGCTGTATATGGAAGTAAAGACCGACATATAGACTGTAGAAGGAGCTGGATGAAGTTACGAACTAACTATTACTGTCAGGAGACAAGAACATAGTCCTATTAGAACCCGCGTCCAAAGCGGTTTTTGTATTTTAGGGATCAAGTTCTTGTCCTTTACTCCAGACAAGAACTTGATCCCTTAGCCGTTAATGGACAGGAACATGGCCCTATTACCGATTTGATATTCATCAATTAAGATTGGAATTAATTAACTATTTCCTCAAGGACAAGTATATAGTCGCATTGACGATTAAATGGATGTCTAATGAAAGGTTAAATACTTAACGTTAAGGCAACTTTTACTCCTTGGTTTCTTTGTCCTTGCCGCCGATATTAAATCCTAATTTTCCGTTATATTTGCCTACCTGTCCGGCAACTCCTAAGCCTGCTCCTTGACCGCCGCCGAGTTGTGCCTTGGCCTTGGCGCCGAGACCATTTTCGCCACCAAGCTGCAAATGGGTTTGCAGTCCCGCGCCTTGAGTGAACCCCAAGTGTCCTTCTGTATCAGCACTCATACCGTACTCTCCTCCGACCTGCGCCCCCGTATGAAAACCTGCCTCTTGACCGCCACCTATTTGGGTTTTTACCTGAGCCGCAATCCCGTACTTGCCGAAGGCCTGGGCTTCGGCATTGAGCCCTAGACCCTGGCTGCTGTCCAGATGAGTATTGCCTTGCGCATGGATTCCATATGAAGGAGTGCCCATATGGCCGCCCGCATACATACCCATGCTACCTAAGGCTAAATTCCCGCCAGCGTTTAAACCAATGCCGTGTTTACCGCCTACTTCTCCTCCGGTATTTAGCTTAATCCCCTGCCCGCTGCATACATTTTCGTTCATATAACCTTTTAAAAGTTCTTTTTTGGTATTTTCGCTGTCTGAGGGTTGATCTGATAGACTGCTTTCTGAACGGAAGAGATGGTAGTAATGAGAGTAAGGGAAAGGATCGTAACGGGTAAAGTAAGGGTATACGGATGGATTAGCCTGGCTGTTTGGATATTCGTTCCCAAAGGTCATCTGGGATACCTCCATTAATCAATTTATTACAACAGCCTATTCATGGATGAGTTGAAGTGACACCCTTCCTAAATAAACCGTATGGATTCAAGGTTCGCAGCCGATGCACAATGAGCCGGGCGAAGTATCACTATTTTTAACGGGGAAATCTACATTTACCGTGAGCTGCGTGAATCGGTGCCGGCGGCGTGGCCAGCTGCTGTGCGCAGCACACCTGGTTGCTTCGGACACATAGGTGGGTGGAACGACCGAAGTCAGTGACCCATCTCGTTAATTTTGCAAGAAAACATGGTTATTGATCAAGTCATTTATATGGGTGGATTTTAAATGCCGGAAAAAGTGGGGGAATCGGCAAAGGGAAACCAGATGGTGCGATGGGAGTCGGTGGCTGCTCGCCGGCCGCAGCCGGGGAAAGGGTCGACCTACCTCTTTGGCCTGAGCGGCTGCGGTATCAGACGTTCCGGACGACGGCGGTAGTCGCAGCATCGGTGAATTCCCATCCGGTTGCTGCAGCCACCAGGGTAGCACGTACTGGGAGTAAAGGAAGAAAGTCGGGCATAGCCGGTGCGAGGTAACAGGGAAGGGCGGTGTGTGGCGACCGCCGCCAAAGGGGCCGGCCAGATGGTCCTTTTTTTATCATCGGCTAACCGCGGGGACTTGGTGGTCGTTACCAGACGTTTCATACGACGACGGCTGCCGCCATCCCGGTCGGGCGTACCGGTAAGTCTTAATATTCTTTTCGCATCGCTTTTTCCCAACTAAGTTGGAAGTGTTCCATAAATTTGAAGCGATTTTTTTTTGAAATCGGTATAGCGTAGCGTTTTTTTTGATGTTTCACAATGGAAAATTTCTTAGCAGAGGAGCTGCTCTCCTCCAGCATAAGAACCGTTTTTGGCTCAAATAGAAAAGGATAAAGTCGGGGTTCGGCTGCTGTTAATTCAAGGAACTGATGCATGGCATCAAGCATAAACAGAGTACGAAGCCGTTGAGTCTCTATAAATGGTGTAGAAAGGAATTGCGACGAACTCTTCTAATGGAAAGCACAGTGCGAGGAGTGGAAATTGTTTCCAGTTGGGTGTTCAGGACTCCCTTTTTGGAATACCTAGACGGTGCCGGTCTTCCTCGGAGTTAGGGCTTGATTGAAGACGTAAGTAATTCATTGGGGGTTAAATTTGAAGACGGTCAAGCTCAGCGATCGCTACATGGATACGAAGCGCGTACTCATAACTCCCTAAGACAAATTGTCTTTGGGGAAGGATAGCAGCCCAGCCTTGGTGCATCTATAAGACAAGGTGCACGAGCTGTAGAATCCGTTGTGCAGTTGGCCACTCAGTTCGCCGGTGAAGCAGGTCCAATAGATATAGATTGTTCATCGTCTACCAGCAGCTGATGAAGAACAGACCCGACCGAAGTTAGTTCTCCAAATGGGCCTGTTGTACGGATTATTCAAAAAATTATGAACTACTTAATTACGTGAGTTCCTTTATAAAGAAGCATTTATTCAAAAACCAACTCATTAGGGTATGGCCAGAATAGGGGGGCGGCAATGGGACTAAGTTCTTGTCCACACAGGACACATGTAAGAGGACAACAATATAGTCCCATATGAGCTCGCGTCCAGCGCGGGTTTTCTGTTTTATGGGATCAAGTTCTTGTCCTTTGCTCAGGACAAGAACTTGATCCCATTGCCGAAAATGGACAAGAACATGGTACTATTGCCGATTTGATAAATGTCTAATTAAATAAGAAATTTATAGGGCGCGTCCGATGAGACGAGGACCGAGAATGCTGCCCAGCAGTAAGCCGATGCCAAGAAAAAAGGTAATCATCGAGGAATAGACGATATAATTATCCGGACTTAGCTTATACTTCATTACAAAAATCGGAAGCGCAGCAAACACACCATTTACAATCCCAAAGAATAGTTGGCCATCCCGGTAAAATACTTCCTCCTGAAAGAGAGGAGGTGAATGGCTAACCACATTACTCGGCAGCTTCTCTTTTCGATGTAACAGTATCATAGCAATTATGGCTAAAATATTACATTTGGCAACGAATGTGTTCAAACACTTAATATTCGACATTTTCTCTTAATGACACGAACGATCTTTTGGCAATATAATACAAATCAAGATCGCATTAGAGACTTACAAAATCCAGATGTTGGTGGACATTTAATAGCATCTTCATTTAATGGATCTGGAGATTTAGATAATTTGGTTGCTATGAACGCTCAAATTAATGGATCTGGCGGGAAATGGTATCAAATGGAGGAAGTGTGGAGAAACGCGCTTCAAAATCACAAAAGTGTAAATGTTAAGATAGAACCAGTATATTCTGGAGTGTCACAAAGACCATCTTCTTTTAATGTGAAATACACTATTAACAATGGCGAACCTGAAATTGTAACTATATTAAATCAAGTTGGAGGTTAACATGTCAGTGAAAAAAACGGAAGAACTATATCAACTTATCGGAAATAAGCTAATAGGAATAATCCCTGATGAGTGGAGTAAGATTTATCTTTACGCAGAAATATTACCTGGTTCAAGAATTATCTATTTTTACTTCGAATCAACTACAAAAAAGGAGCTAATTTATAGTCATAGTATCCCTAAAGTTTATGGAGTAGATGAACTTATATATGATCGGTTATGTAGGGAGTTACAAGAATATTTCGTTGAATTAAATGAGGGTTCTAGAAGCACACTTGATCAAGCTTGGACAAATCTGACGATGTATTTGGATTCTTCAGGTAAGTTTAATATCGATTATAATTATGATGAGGTTGTTTTCAATCCTTCTAAACAACGAACGATCTGGAAATATAAAGTTCTAGGATTACTTCCTACAGATGCATTTCACCAATCGTACTTAGATGAATATCTAAAACAAAAGATTGATTAATTCTCTTGCGGTGTCCCGAAAGCCATTATATGGTTGTTTGGGGCACCTTTCGTTATTTTTATAAGATTTATGTAAACACTAAGACCGTGCACATCCTCACAGAGACCGAATTAGGGATCCGAATACAATGCTGCTAAACAACCACTCTTCTGAGAGTTTCTCATTTATTCTGCCTCTTCAGTATGCACTAAGAAACAAGGCCTTAAAGGATTATGTAGATTCCTTTGTAAAAAAACATGACTAAACTCCAACCAAATTGCTGTAAGAACACTATTTAACGACTGTAAACAACCGTGATTAACCGGTTGTTTTTTTGCATTAGAAGGGGGGATTCGGCAAAGGAACCAAGTTCTTGTCCTACAAGGGACTATGTTCTTGTTGTAGGTGGACAAGAACATAGTCCCTTTTCCGAAATTGGACAACAACATGTTACTATTGCCGATTTGATGATTATCTAATGTATGTCTTACACCGACTTGACGCAGGCCACAGGAGTCGAATGCTCGCCTATACTCGCGTTCGGAAACAAGGAAGCGTTGTTCAGCCAAGTGCTGGAGCTGCCGACCTCGCGGGAGGTAGCCGCACACTTTCTCCTTAGTGAAGCTTAATTGAATACTCTTTACTCGTATGGCAGGGGGCTAGGTGTCCAAAAACACCTTGGCTGTCTCAGACGAGGCGAACCGATTCGACATTTCCAGATCAATGCTTACACAGACAAAGAAGCGTCACTCACTCCGGCAGCCGTGACCTCTGGACTGCTGCTGACGGCACCACTACTTATAGTGTGAAGATCCAAGCAACGGCAGGCAAGGAAGCAGGAGCTGCCATCGTCAAGTTGGATTCCACTGTAATCAGTGATCTGGTCCGCAAGGTCAAGCAAGCCGAAGCCGCCAGGGCAGAGCTGAAGCTGAATACAGGCATTGCTGCTATTACCTTTACGTCCAACGCAGTAGCTGCTATTGGAAATGCAGCAGAGGATAGCACAATCCTTGCTTCATTAAGCTTGCCGGACAAAGCCCGGAGCAAGCTTGGAGACAGACCGGTTGTAAACTTCTCTGTAACAGCCGGAAATGCTGAAATTACAGCATTCAACGGTGAAATAGTTAAGATCAGTGTACCTTATACGCCAAAAGCAAATGAAAAGTCAAAAGCCATTGTGGTGTATTATAGCGATCAGACAGGAAACCTTCAGTTGGTTAACGGGGGCTACGATGCAGCAGCCGAAAAGGTTAACTTCCAGACCTCCCATTTTTCAAATTATGCTTTAGGGTATAACGAAATCAAATTCAATGATGTTGCACCGGGCAACTGGTATTGAGGTGCCGTTGACTACTTGGCGGCGAGAGAGGTGGTAAAGGGGGTAAGCAGCTATGTGTTTGCACCTGAGGCCCAGGTGAAGCGGGCTGACTTTCTGTATAATATCATGAAGCAGTTGAACCGGCTGCCGGATGGCAGCAACGGTCAGAGCTACGACAGCTTCAAAGATGTCAGTGCGGTAGCCTGATATGCCCGGACAGCAATGAAGCAGTTTGTAGAAGCGGGAATACTCACGGGCTTGGTAAGGAGCTGAGCCCAAGGGCTGCCGCACCCGGGAAGAGGCAGCACAGATTGTATATAATTGCATTAAATAACAAGCTGAATAGCCGTCCGCCAGGAATCTGCTGGCGGACGGCTATTTGTGTGAGTAGATCAGAATAGACCCGGACGTAAAACCAATCCTTTTATGAGTATGACAATGCCGGAAACCGGACTAAGATGATTGCCCCTTTTCCATTTATGGAACGAATCAGTTAAAGAGGGTGCCCCGAAACGGGAAGCAAACCCAAAAACATAGGACAATTATTCCTGCTAAGTTATATAATATAAGAGGAAAGTAATATGCTGCTTTTGCTACCTGCGACCTATTCTTGAAATGTCTTAGCAAAATTGGTAGATGCTTTACTATTAATAATTAAGCGGGGATAAGGCTATATGAAACGAAAGAGTTGGATTTATTCGCTAATGCTAGCAATTATAGTATCGGTTGTATTCGGGGTTGGCAGTATTTATGCGGCTGCACGGAACATCACCGACATTGTCAAAGTGACCAAACCTGCTGAGATAAAAGTTGGGGAGTGGAAATCATACGAAATAGCCATCACTGACTGGACCGATGCAGACGTTACGGAACATGACTTCACTCCAATCTCTTCAGATGAGAATGTTGTCAAGGTCGTACGAAAAACGCAATGGGTTTCTGAACTTCATGCAATAAATAAAGGGAATGCTACCTTAACTGTCAATATTGGAGAAAAGTTTGAACCTTATGTATTCAATGTTCAAGTGGTGGATGATTATACAGTCATTCCTGAACCAACTAAGCCGGTAGTTATAAAGGAACCTACACACGAAGAAATTATGTTACAGGATCTTGAAGATTACATTGAGCAGTTGCAGCCATTAGGAAGCTATGAAAAGAAAGCCATAACTACGTTAAATCAAAATAGACTCCTGAACGATTCAACAAGAAAAACACTCTTTCTTACTTTAAACAATACTGTATTGCCCAATTATACTAAATTTGTATCCGGGTTGAAAAACCTCAAAGCTAATAATGTAGAGTTGAAAGAAATACATACCTACTATCTGGCAGGAGCAAAACTCCAGTTGGAAGGGTTCACTATAATGCGGGACAGCTTGAAGACGACCAAAATAAATTGGTCCAAATTCAATGCAGGTGAAAAGAAGGGGGCAGAAGGAATTAAGCAATTGAACAAATCCGAAATGCTTCTTGACAAGTATGCAATTAAATATGTCAAATAAATAAAATAATAAACAGAACCCTTAAAGTGCTTTAAGTTAAGGGTTCTGTTATTTTTTTTGAGGGGCCTGTGCCAAATATATAGACCATTAAGGCATGCCGGCAGGGAGCTGGGGCACGAATGCTTCAAGAATGTAGATTATGTCTTAAAGATAAAGTTCTTATAAATTCTCACATCAGCACAAAAGCTAACTTCAAAATGGCTTTTAAGTACCAAGAGGTTAAAGGTAAGAGCGCTGAAAGTATAAACTTTAAGATGTATTATGAGAATACAATCAACACAAGAATCACTGAATATCAATGCCCCAATCATAGCTTAAGAAAAAAGAAAGCTATTTAAAAAATGAAATCCTATGTACCAGCACGGATATCCATTGATTATCCAAAAAATTATGAACTGATTAATTACGTAAGTTCTTATATAAAGAAGCATGATTATTGAAAACTGCTCCAGTTGAGTTGTTTTTTTATGGCCAGAATAGGGGCTTTGTCGGCAAAGGGACTAAGTTCTTGTCCTACAAGGGACTAAGTTCTTGTCCACACCGGACACACAGGACACACAGACAATAAGAACCAAACAGGGCGTTTTCCAACTCATAGACATATGTACAAAATACGGGTTTTGTGATGAAGTAGTATATAAATTAATGGAGTAAGCCAATTTGATCTATAAATACTGCTAATCAGCTGTCTATTAATGGTTATCGATACAACGTTCAAATGAACGTTCCTTGTATGAACATTATCTTCATCTTTTCTTTTTTATAGAGATCAATTTGTCGCTAACGAGTATTAAATTTTAAAGTGTATCAGAATCTCGGATTTAACTCTGTGTGGTTATATTTATATGTTTATTGTTGGTTATTTTTTTAAGTACCTCTTAAATAAAAAAGCTAATTATTACCATCAATCAACTTATATCAGTATCTTCACACATGTTCGGTCTTATAGCTTAATTTTAAAACAATTCTTCAGCTACCCCTAATTGTCTTTCCCGTTCTTTAGTGGCAGCCTCGGCCACTAAAGAACAATTGGATATGTTTACCATTTCAACGACATAGTCACTGCTTACTATAGTATGTCCTCTCATATGTCCAGTTAGAACGCTCGGGTCAATTTATAAGATGTTGATCCAGATGATCCAGATGTTCAACAGCAACGCTCAAAGCCCATTAGGCCAGGAACTTCTGTGGTAATTTTTCAAGTGTCTCTTTAAGTTGATTTCTTAATTCATTATTGTCTACAATTTGCTGCTCATGTTTACATGCATATTCCTCAATGTTCAAGCGATCACTCCCCCATTACAGCACGGCACTCTTTAATTGCTTCAGATCTTCTTTCATAAAAAGTGTGTACCACACTGAAAAAATGTAAATTAGCCAGATTCTACGCGAATAATCACCTTTATTACTCCGATGCTGGATAAACATTTCTTCGATGATATTCATATTGAATATTTCTTCAATACCACTATAGCGTATTTGCTCAAACATTATATCTGAAATCGGGGTCTTAAGCCAATCACGAATCGGTACGGGAAATCCTAATTTGGGGCGATTCACAATTGCGTCCGGAACAATTCCTTCCATAGCTTTACGCAAAGCAAGTTTTGTTGTGTTTTTGCCAATCCGATTGTCGACTGGAATTTTACTGGCCGTTTCAAAAACCTCTTTATCTAAAAACGGGACTCTTAATTCCAATGAATGTGCCATAGAGAGCTTATCTGCTTTTGACAAAATATCGCCAGGTAACCAAAAGTTCATATCAATAAACTGCATTCTTGTCGTAGGATCAAGGTGCACTGTCTTATCATAAAAAGGCTTAACGATATCGGTCGGATGTAAAAAGCTATTTTGAGCGTGTACCGATTCGTGAAGTAAGTTCATCTTTCCGCTTTTGTTAAAGATATTAGCATTACCGAAAAAGCGTTCCTCTAAAGGTGTCAGCCCCCGAAGTAAATAATTTTTTCCATAAAAATGATAAGGATATACGGTTAAAGATTTTCGTAACGTATCCTTTATGAAGTTAGGCATCCATGTAATGGGTCTTAATGCATCCGGCTCTCTATAGATTCGGTATCCTCCGAATAATTCATCAGCGCCTTCCCCCGATAGGACAACCGTGACATGCTCTTTGGCAAGCTGATTAAGATGATAGAGCGCAATAGCGGAAGGGTCCGCAACAGGCTCATCTAGATGCCATACCGTTTTCGGTATACTCTCAAAAAAGTCTTCTGTAGATAAAATGTGAAAATAATGATCCGTCCCCAGTTTGGCTGCCGTTTGATTTGCAATGATAGTTTCATTGTTCACCCCTTCAAATCCAATCGAAAAAGTCTTTGTTGATTCTTCTGCTTTCATCATTGCAGCTATAGCTGTGGAGTCAATTCCACTGGACAAAAAACACCCTCTATTCACATCACTTTGTAAATGAAGATTTACAGACTCTTTCAATTTCCATTGAATTTCTTCCGCATAGTCTGCTAAGGATCGTTTTACCGGATGAAAATGGGGTTCCCAATATTTCTCGATCTTCATTTCACCATTCGGGTTAACAAAAATACGCTCTGCAGGGCCTAATTTATGAATATGTTCAAACATCGTATCGGGTTGCGGTACATACTGAAAAGTTAAGTAGCTAAATAAGCTTTGATACTGAAGCTTTCTAGGCACTCCTTGCACGGCAAGAATGCTTTTGATTTCTGAAGCAAATAAAAGATTATTCTCATCTTTGTAATAATAAAAAGGCTTAATACCAAAATGATCTCTAGCAGCAAAAAGCGTTTGTTCCTTACGATCCCAAATCGCAAAACTAAACATTCCACGTAGATGATGAACACAGTCCTTGCCGTATTCCTCAAATAAATGCAAAATAACCTCTGTATCTGATTGTGTTTGAAAATGATGTCCCTTTAGCTTCAGCTGATCTCTTAGTGTTTTATAATTATAGATCTCACCATTAAAAACAATCCACAGGGACTGATCTTCATTCGTCATCGGCTGATTCCCATCACGTAGGTCTATAATGGACAACCTCCGAAAACCGAGTCCAATGCGAGAATCAAGCCATACTCCCTCATGATTAGGACCTCGATGATTCATTGCACCTGTCATTTGTTTTAAGGTTTCTTCTTGCGGGGGGTGTCCATTACATTTTAATATTCCTGCTATTCCGCACATGCTATGTTAGTCCTTCCTATAATAAAGATTAAGGTTTAGAGTGCCCACAAATGCGTTGATCAATCATTTTTTGTTGCTTATCATTCATATAAAAAAACGCCGAAGGATTCACTAAACGAATCGTTCGACGCTTTCTCATTTATACTTATTTGGTTTCATTCATGAAGCTTCTGAAATTCTGGACGATTTCTTTTGATCGGGTATGGTGTAAATAATGATCGCCTTCAAGCAGAATCATCTTCCCCTGTAAGGAATCTTTAATCTGATCTTCATGTAAAGCTTCCCAGCCCTCAACATCCGTAGTATCTTTCACTAAGAAGAAAAGTACAGGAAGATCTTTAGGAAACTTCAATGTTTCGGTAGCTTTAAAATTACTAGGGAAATGCTCTGCTTCGTTAATGATGTTTGGGTTCATCATGTTTTTAAGCGTAATCATTCTATTTTGTTCTTTCGTTTTATCATCCACATTTGGTGAGAGGATTTGGTTAGGATCGATTTTAACCAGCAATCTGAAGAATCCTGATTGTTTAAGTGATTTTAAGGCTGCAGTTGGAAGCGCCTCGCCTGCTCCTTGTGCCGGTACACTGCTGTCGATCCCCACGAATGCACTGACTTCGTTTTTGTATTTGTTCACATAGTCCAGACCATAAATTCCAGAAATAGAATGCCCCATCAGAATATAACGGTCTATTTTTAATTGTTGTAAAGCTTCATGAAGTTCACTCACTATATTATCGACCGTTCGTTCTTTTTCAGTGATATCACTTAACCCATACCCAAATGGCTCAATTACTACCACTTTGTAGAATGGAGATAGCTCGTCAACAAGCGGTTTAAAATCAATTCCTGGCGCTGCCGTTCCGAAACCTGGTAGTAACACTACCGTTTCTTCGCCTTGACCTTGAATCATGACATTCATGTTTTTTCCGTCTACAGGTATTAGCTGGCCGTAGGATTCAATTTTGCCTTTCTCTAATTTGTTGCTGACCACATTAACTGTAAATACAGTGGCTAGAAATACTGCGATTAGTACGATAATAACTACTACTACTTTAAGTAACAAGAACAATGCTTTTTTCATCTGTCATCTCCCGCTCCCCATATGTTTATATCTTATCTTCTGTCCATTTCATTCTAACCATCCAGTCTTAGATCCTGTGTAACACAAGATTAATTCAGTCTTAATTCTCAACCACAACTAAAGAAATAGAATTAAGCTTCCGTTAAGATAACTTTTATAAATATGATTCCACTTTCGTCCAATTGATATCATAAAAAAACACCTTTAGATATTCGCTGATTAAGCCTTAGGGCTATTCAACGATATTCTAAAGGTGCTCATCCATTTTATTAACTATAAATTAGTTCAAGGTTTCTTTACGCGACAACCGAATCTTTTCAGGCGTAACATCATTTCCCTCAGGATCTACAATCGTCACTCCCGACAGACTGTTACGAACTTGTCCACGAATTTCACGTAGGTAATCTTCACGCAAAGCGATCTGCTCCACCCATTCACTTTTTGTCAGGCCTTCTTCACGTTCTTTCCTGGCTAGTTCATTAATACGAGTTAAACTGGTAATCATCTATGTTCCTCTTTTCTAAGTGTTGGTTAGCTTGCTAATGGATGTGCTGAGCTATGCCAGATTCAAGATAAATTATCCGCCATCTGTTTCATAAGCCTTCTTAATAATAAACGTTCTTCGGGTAAAATTCCTGTTAATAATTTATCCAGTTGTTTATTCCATATACGTTCCACAGGTTCACAAAGATTACGTCCGGCTGAAGTAAGATACACTCGGCTTACTCTGCCATCTTCAGGATCTCTTTTTCGAACAACAAACCCATGACTCTCAAGTGATTTCACCATATTCGTAATCGTTGGCGGCTCACAATTCAGACTTTCGCTTAACTGGATCTGGGTCATTCCATCTGATCTCCATAACCGGCATAATAACTGTTCTTGGCCCACATGAAGATTAAATTCTCTAAGCAATGCTGCATAATCTCTACGCATTTCCGCAGAAATTCTGTCCAGTAGTTCTCTTATCTCATCTTCAATCACAGCTTGTTCCTCCGGACCACCTTACAAATTAATTAGCAAGCTAATTATATCATGTTTTTAAGAGGATTTCAAAGGTTGACGATCTTTAGATATCATCCACCAACGAATCCTCTTTAGGTTGGTACTTCATCTTATAGAAATGGTCTTCAATTATTGTTTCTCGGGAGTCTCACTTCAAAGATTGTCCGCACCACACAGCTTTGCGCAGATACGGTTCCATGATGCTGCTCTACTATATTTTTAGTAATAAACAAGCCAAGTCCCGTACTTCCAGTTGGATGTGTTCGTGCACGATCACCCGTGTAAAACATATCAAAAATACGTGGCAACTCTTCCGGCTCAATACAATTCCCATAGTTAATCACTTCTACGACTACCTCGTTAGCGTCCAAGTAACCGTGAATATCAATAAATTGACCATCGCTTCCGTATCGGGCCGCATTCATAAGAAGGTTCTCAAATACACGTGCTAACAATTCCCCGTCGCCATATATCATCAGAGGTTGTGTCATATCCATTCTGGAGATTAGACCATTTTTCTCAAAGACTGGATATAATTCTTCATTTAATTGTAAAAGAAGCTCACTTAGATCAATCGAGGATTTCTCAAGCTTAAGCTTGCCATAGTTCATTCTTGTAATTTCAAACAGCTCATCGATCAATTTTTCTAAACGTTGAGATTTGGTATAAGCAATCGTCGTGTAATGCCTGGACTGTTCAGGCGTTAATTGATTGTCTTTCAAAATAAAATCCAAATAGCCAATAACCGAGGTTAGGGGTGTACGCAAATCATGCGCCAGGTTCAACACGAGTTGATCTTTACTGCTCTCGGCAATATCTCCCCGCTCAATGGCCTCTTGCATATTCTCTATGGCTAGATTGAGATCATGACCAATGATTCCAAATTCATCTTTGGAAGGTATATCTACTCGTTCAGAGAAATCACCTGATGCTAGCTGATGAATCCCCTTTGATATTTCTTTGAAGTATTTTGCATACGGCTTAGTGAATAAGAAGAAAAATAGAATGGCGAGTGGTATAAAGATAATTAAAAATGTATTCACATCTCCAATATCTCTTATTACATAGCGAACTTGGGTAAGTGGATTCTCAAACTTCACCTCAGAGTGATAATATCGCTGGAGCGCCTTATAGATTAAAAAGGTTATCCCACCGGATACTAGCATACTGGCCATCAGCAGCATAATCATTTTTGTACGAAAACTATAAATCATTTTAGGCATTGGATGTATACCCTTCCCCTACAGTATTTATCTTTGTAGTGATAATGGTATATGAATTCAATCTAAATCTCAAATTATTAAAATCACAGATCCTTTTTCTCAAAAATCCGCAATGAAATGAGATAAGAACAGCTGAGTAAAAACACGTAAGCGAGTCCTAGTATGATATAAGGAATAAAGCTAGATTTCACGCCATAGCTCTGCCAGTTCTCTAGGTCAGGAAACCATTGAAGCAAACTACCGATCACATTCGGACCAACCATTATAATCATCATAAAAACGAGATTAACCACTTGCGTTCCTTTAGCCCCTAACCAGTAATGAATCGGTAAATAAAGCATAGCAAGGAGTGGGAAAATAGATATCGCAATACCAACCTCTTGCCAAAAATAAGGGGTTACCTCTTTACCTGTCATAATAATCAGGAGATAGGTAAAAGCAGTTGCTGCCAGCCCAACAAGCGCATATGGAAGGATTGAGAAGTATTTGGCACGGACAAGCTCTTGTCTCCGTACAGGGAGATTAACGAGAAACCGTTGCGTCATCTGCTGAGTATCCATAGAACAGGAGCTTATCAATAACAGCATGGGTGGCATCACCGTAAATAAACTGAAGCTATGATAGTTCGAGTAAGCTATAAAAATAAAGAAAGGGAATAGCAGCATCAGAAATTTACGCAGAAGAATGAAGTCTTTTTGAATAAGATAAAATGAATGATACACTATAAGTCCTCCTTAGCTTATAACTCTTCCCTGCTGAACAATCGTAGTGAAATCTTATATGAGAAGTACAAGATGAATAGATAAACGATCCCTATCAAACCTATCTGCACCAGATGATCTTGCAGCTTTAAATGGGTTATTTTTGAGAAAACTGATGAATTGGTGAGTGAAGCTCCAGCACTTATCGTGGTTATCGTTACAACTACATTAAAAAAGGTATTGAAGTAAAAGTTTTTGTAACCAAGCCAATAATGAATCGGCAGATAAATAGACGCAGTCAAAGGAATCATAAGTAACGTTAAATATACCCCTATCCAATACACTGGACTTATGGAATAGCCAAATGAAAAAGAAATTAGAAACAAAACTAATGAGCAAACCAAACCGATGAAATTATAAGGAATCAGTGATAAGTATTTAGCCAAGACAATCTCTTGCCGACTTACTGGCAATCCTATAACAAACTTTGTGTTGTTATTCTGTGCATCCATTGAACAGGAGTATACGAGCAACAGTAAGGATTGAAAGGCAGCAAACATACTGGAGCTATCCTTTTGCACATAGGCAACAAACAAAATACTCAAGAGAAATAAAGGGATAAAATTCCGCAGGAGAATAATGTCTTTCCGAATCAACAGCAAGAGATTAAACATACAAAGCGTTTCCCTTTACCGTAAAATACATAATTTCTTCCAGAGTAGGTGTCTCGCATATAGCATGATCTCTAAAGAATCGTTCACCCTCAGAGCGATTGTTCAGAAGACCCTCAAAACCAACTTCCGTCTCTCTAAGCCCGATGAACCATTTTCGCACATCCCGATCAAGCAGCTCCTTGTTGCCTTTTACCAGCATATATTTATTAGGTAGTGATTCTTTCATCTCATTAAAAACTAACCGCCCCTCATTCACAAAAACAATATAATCCGCTATCCGGTCTAAATCAGTCGTGTTATGCGTGGAGAAAAGAATAGATTTCTTCTCATCCTGGATATGCTCACTAAGCAAATCAAGCAGTTCTCTCCGGAATATGGGATCAAGACCTGCAGTAGGTTCGTCCATGATGAGCAGATCTGCACCATGCGATAAGGCAATAGCGAGCGAATACTTCATCTTCATTCCTTTGGAGAGCTCTTTAATCTTTTTCCGCGGGGAAAGCTTAAACATCTCTATGTATTTCCTATAAGTCTCTTTATCCCACTGGCTATAAAAGGGAGCAATCATCTTACTCATCTGATCGATGGTTAATGGATCGTAAAAATAGTTCTCATCGGAAACATACCCAATTCGATCTTTGTACTTTGCATTCTTTATGGATGTTTCTTTGCCAAAAATCTCGATACTTCCTTGGTCGGGTTGTACCATACCCATCATCATTTTAATTAAAGTTGTTTTCCCTGCCCCATTGGGTCCTATTAACCCCGTTATATACCCTTCCTTAATACCGAACGTAAGTTCGCATAGGCTAAAATGGCCATATTTTTTAGATATTTGATTCAATTGAATGACATCGTTCATTCTGTCTCCTCCTCATACAGCAATTTCAACATCTCACTGAACTCAGCAAAATCAATCCCCAACAGCTTACTCTCGTCAATAATCTCCTTCATCTTGTTCTCCATGATCCGTAGCCGTTGCTCACGAATAAACTCCTGATCTGCACCAGAAACAAAGGAACCTTTTCCCACAATGGAATTAATAAGGCCTTCTCTCTCCAGTTCTTCGTAAGCTCGTTTTGTTGTAATTACGCTAATCTGCAGCTCTTTGGCTAACAGTCGAATAGAAGGTAAAGGCGTACCTGAAACTAACTCTCCTTGTAGGATCATCTGGCGGATCTGACTTACAATCTGTGCATAGATGGGTTCACCGGAAGTGTTGGATATCAATATGTTCATGAACGCGTGCCCTCACTCCTAGTTTATGTGTATTCGATGTATATATGTAATATATACACTATACCCATTGTTGTCAATGATCTTTTAAATCCACACAAAACAAGCCGATTCCTATTGAACTTAGGGTCAGCTTGCTTGGCATACAGCATATCTAATTATCATCACATCAATCCAGCACTTCTTAAAAAGCGACTAACAATGTCTATCTGATAACGAATACGAAGGTCACGATCAAGACTCCAGCAGGTTTCCACAGTAAATGCCTTCGCTCCTATGATACGGGAGACGGCCGCACGTGACGACCCGGGGCGCTCTCGTAAACGGATATTAAAATGATAAGAAGTATTTGCGATTGTACGGTTAATGTCTTTTATGATACGCCTAGCCGTAACCGTACCTTGGCTCCCAGGCTTAATGATAATAGACTGACCAAGGCGTTTAGGATTTCTTTGAGACAAACCGTTCGCTTCATGGAGATCAAGGTACCAGCTGGGGCGATAACGTCTTATTAATTGAAGCAAGGCTACGGATAACGGATGTTTGGCAGATCCATTCCGAGTACGTGGAAACGTCCGATTCAAATCTGGCACGCCCCGAATTCGTTTGCGATAAGCTTTTTGATTCATGAGAGGCACAATAATAAGCGTACCACAGTAAATATTTAATTCTCCTTGTCTTAAGTGATTCACGATGTTTTTCGCCGCACGAATGCTTGCCGTTTCATTCCCGTGTATGCCGGACACCACCATAAACACAGGACCTGGGAGCCCGCCTCTGATCACGTAATAAGGAGTGGCATGGGTTGTAGACGATGCTAAAGTATAATTCTCAACGATCATCATGCTTCACCTCCGCATTTAGGTGTCCATATATGTGTATTCTGTAAGACCCCAGTTGTCCTAGACAGATAAGCAAAAAAAGCCTGATTTCTCAGGCTCTTTTTGTGTTTATACAATGAAAGATTAGACCGCATTATTTATACGCGGGCAACCAGTCTCCATGGGCTGTGATCAGCTCATCACACATATTCGTAATGTCATCCATCGACAGTTCGGCGGCAGTGTGCGGATCGAGCATAGCTGCGTGATAAATATGCTCTCTCTTATGAGTAATCGCTGCTTCAATTGTTAACAATTGTGTATTAATGTTCGTACGATTCAGTGCAGCACACTGCGGAGGCAGATCTCCCACAAAGGTTGGAGTCACGCCACTGCGGTCTACAAGGCACGGAACTTCTACACATGCTTCTTTCGGAAGATTGGTGATAAGACCTGTATTCATAACATTACCACCTATTTTAAAAGGTACATTCGTTTCGATGGCTTCCATAATGTAGGACGCATATTCATGCGAACGTTCATGTACAAGCTCTTTGTTATTTACTAATTCTTCACGCATTTGCTGCCACCGTTCAATTTGTTCTACACAGCGGCGGGGGTACTCGTCGAGTGGAATTTGAAACCGTTCGATGAGTTCAGGATAATTACGTTTGATAAAATAAGGATGATACTCTGCGTTATGTTCTGAAGACTCCGTAATATAGTAACCAAATTTAAGCATCATTTCATAACGAACCATATCCCCATGATGTTCTTTCTGCTTCTCGGCAGCGCGACGTTTGATTTCCGGATATAAGTCCTCTCCATCCTTCGTAACCTCGAGTAGCCAAGCCATATGGTTAATACCGGCGATCTTAGCTTGTACACCTGTCTGATCCATTCCCAGATGCTCGAATAAGCCTGGAATACAATGCTGTACGCTATGACATAATCCTACGGTCTTCACACCACCATAAGTGTTCATCACATTCGTCAATACGGCCATTGGATTCGTATAGTTCATAAAGAGTGCATCTGGACAAACCTCTCTCACTTCTGCGGCAAAATCAAGCATGACAGGAATCGTACGTAAGTTGCGGAAAATGCCACCGATACCAACCGTGTCCGCAATCGTCTGACGTAAGCCATATTTCTTCGGAATTTCAAAGTCTGTAATGGTACAAGGATCGTACCCCCCGACCTGGATCGCATTAACCACATACTTAGCTCCACGTAAAGCTTCCTTGCGATCCGTATAAGATTTCACGATACAAGTACTGCCACTACTTGCTTTTATATTACTCAACATATTCTCAGAATCTTTTAGGCGCTGAAGATCAATATCATATAGGGCAAGCTCAAAGCCTTGAAGGGCTGGAGTTCTCATGCAATCTCCTAAAACGTTTTTTGCAAATACAGTACTTCCCGCTCCGATAAATGTAATTTTGGACATGTGAAATATTCCTCCTTAAATAGTGAGCTCTACGGTCCCGACATCGTTAACGACACAGAAAATATCGATAATTTTCCTTATAAACACTAGAATATCAGAGGGTATCCGTCTCTCTCTTCACTATTCACTATAAATGAGAGCGATCTCAATGAGTATGGATAAATACAATTCATATATGGATGTTTGTTGCATTTATGTGGTATGTCCTATAATCTATATGTAATTCAAATCACGTATAGGAGGTCAGAAGCAAATGGCTTCAGAGCATTATCATTTCACAGCAGGGTTTAATCTTGCTCCAGATGAAATCGACCTGACTATATTGTTCAGCGGAGAAGGTAAACCGGTCCCAGGACATAAGATGGGGCCTTCTGTTCACGATTACTACCTTATACATACCGTAATGGATGGTAAGGGAGTGTTTCAGAGTGAAAGTAACTCTCAGGTATGTGGTGCAGGAGATACCTTTGTTATATTCCCAGGGGCATTATTCAGCTATCAGGCAGACATGGAACAGCCTTGGACTTATGTATGGGTAGCCTTGCAAGGAGAAGCCGTTCAGCAGCTATTTAAAGAAGTGGGGATTACACCGGACAAGCCGTTAATACACTTAGATAATCTTTTAGAGATACATAACTTGTATGAACATATTCGTTTTTCCTTCCAGCAGTCTGCTTATCCAAGGTTGGAAAGTTTGGAGGCTTCTGGGTGGATGCGCCTTTTGGTGCACAAATTCGGCCTTGCGAACATAGGTTCGCTAACCCCTAATTCCGCACATTTACCGGATGTTATCGACCGCCAGATCAATCAAGCGATCCGCTGGATCTCTCTCCAATTTCATCAACAGATCAGTATCGACCACATGGCATCCTCGCTTGGTTATCATAGGGCTCACCTCTCTAAAGCCTTTAAGCAAAAGATCGGAATGTCACCCAAGCAATATTTGTTAAAGGTTCGCATGGATAAAGCAAAGGAACTGCTTGGAGGAACGCTCACCATCGACCAGGTATCCTCATCGGTCGGTTTCAATGATGCGTTATATTTCTCCAAGCAGTTCCGTAAGTGGAGCGGTATGTCCCCCAGTGAATATCGAAGCCATCTTCGATCGGGCACATGATTGCTTATAGGTTATTTCATGGTTTTTGATAAAATCGAGGTGACAAACGTTGTTTTTCCTTCACAGTAAGCATCCCTATCGTAGCGGTGTTGTTCCGCCAGACGCTGTTTGACTTCTGCATATGCTTGACGCGCTACCGCATTTAAACGGAGATAGTCAGCCTTCAATGGAAGTACTCCCCACATGCTCTATCGTAACAATGAGGTCGCCAACATAAGATAACAACTGAACTCTAATTCTATTGAATTCTACCTTCCACTCGGGGTCATACGGGACAACTCTTACCATTTCCGCCTTCAGATTGATGCTCATGCACCTCCTGCGTTTAATGCCTTCTTCTCAATTCCTCTATAGACTATCCATATGCATATAGCGGCCACAATTAGCATTCCACCCATCAGACAGACGCCATTCCAGCCCCAATGCTGCCATGCAAAGCTTCCAAGTGTTGATCCAATTGCGCCACCTGTAAAAGTGCTGACCATAAACACAGTATTTATTCGGCTGCGGGCCGCCGGCTCAAGTGCATAGATCCGTGTTTGGTTACTAACCTGTGACCCTTGTACGCCAAGATCCAGAATAATAACACCGGCAATCAGGCTCCAGATTGTAAATCCAGCTAAACCGAAGAAGCCATAAGCAATCAATGTCAGCAACAGTAGTATACCTACTATCTTTTTCGGTGCGATCCTGTCAGCTAACCTCCCGATAAATGGAGCACCCGCAGCACCTGCTACACCGATCAACCCAAACAAGCCTGTGATAGAGCTACTATAGTGGTAAGGTTCACCTTCTAAAAAGAAAGCCAGTGAAGTCCAGAACACGCTGAAGCCACCAAACATACAAGCCCCAATCAGTGATGCTTCACGAAGCGTCGAATATCTGCGAATCAAATTCCCCATTGATTTCAGTAGATCCGTATAGGATGAATTATTTTCTGGTTTCGTCTTTGGAATTAGTTGGTATAAGATAAGGGATAACAATAGCATTATAACTGCAGCAATCCAGTACATCGCTCTCCAGCCGAACATATCTCCTATAATTCCGGATATCGTTCTTGCCAGCAAAATACCAAAAAACAGCCCGCTCATTACGGTTCCAATAACCTTACCTCGTTCTTCTGGCAGAGCGAGCTCTGCGGAGAGAGGAATGATAACCTGCGGCACCACCGTAGTTATGCCAATAGCAAAACTGGCAATATACATCCAAATAAGGTTCTGAGCTGTAGCAAAACCAACGAGTGATAATGATACGGCAATAAGAAGTCCGGATATTAGTGTTCTTCGTTCACGAATGTCGCCCAACGGAACAAACAATAACATCCCAAGCGCATAACCGATCTGAGTAAGCATCGATACATATCCTACTGCGTTAGAGGATGCATGGAAGGTTCGTCCAATATCGGCCAGAAGGGGCTGATTGTAATACATATTTGCCACGCTTAATCCTGATGCAATAGCTAATATAAGTATGAATTGCTTAGTTAGGCCTCCTCCTACACGAACTGCAGCGGGTGTGATAGATTGTGTCATGAAATTTCTGTGCCTCCGATTACGTATGCTGCATCAAACAGCAAGCTTTATTTTCCTAATACATTATAGCAGTCACTGTCAAGCTTACGTATTTCTGCGATATAATAATCATCCAAATATATATGATCTACATAAGTACAATTTATATTTGATTCTATTTAGCGAGGAGTTAATAACATGCACCAGAATGACCGAATTATGACCAAATTGCGCAAGGAACCCTTGAAGAATGTCAGTTTATTAAAAATGCTAACCTCATTCCAGAAAGTCATGGCGTCTCATCTTGTGGAGCAAGGAAGTCAATGGGGTGTTTTATTGCTTCTTCCTGGCTCAGCCTACGCATATGATCATAGAGTATATCCTCAAGCGGATTACATCGTATTTATGGATTACAGCAGCCCAGATGTATTTCCGGCTCTGTTTCAATTGCTGCCTCCGCAAGCAAAATTTGTTTTTAAACTGCAAGACGTGAACTACACAGAGGCCTTATCATCACAATTTTCAATGGAGAAAGTCCGGGGGTTCTACTCATACAGTACAGTTGAGGGGCAAATCTTTCCGAAGGACGAAGAAATTGTTATCAGTCATGTGGTTGACGACAGATTAATTCCGCTATGGGCCGCTAATCATTACACGAAAGATGAAATAGAAGACTATTTTCAAAATAGTGCTTTTTCCGTGTCAATTTTCCTAGACGGCAATCCGGTCAGTACCTGCCTAGCGTTCCGTAATGAAGAAACCATCTGGGAAATCGGCGCTCTACATACATTAGAATCCTCACAAAGAAACGGGTATGCGAAAAAGGTGGTCCAAACCGCCATACAAGAAACGTTAGAACGAGGGTTTATTCCACGCTATCATGTGCTTGAAACAAATCAAGCGTCCATCAGACTAGCTGAATCTATTGGACTCATTCCTTGTGTACAGCTTGAACACTGGATTAACTACATCCAATAACACGCTTGATAGGAGGTGATTTGAATGAGTTATGTGCCGAACGAGAATCAAAACTATTATCCTCCCCCGCCCCCACCAACACCGATGAATGGCAAATCAATTGCTGGTTTCGTTTTAGGAGTACTTTCCATAATTGTTCCTTATATCGGATTTTTGTTAGGGATTGTAGCGGTTATTCTGTCTGCCCTATCCCTTAAAGAAATACGGATTCGGTATGAGCAAGGAAGAGGCTTAGCTATTGCGGGTCTGGTATGCGGGATTGTCGGCACTCTACTTTACGCCATATTCATTTTATTTTTCGTTATTTTTATATATGCAGCAGCAAATTACCCCCATTACTGATCCACAGAAGAAAAGGATCTCTATAGCCACCCTAATGGCTGCAGAGATCCTTTTTCCAATCCTATGAACCATTCAGTAGGTTCCATTATTAAGCTGCTGGCGATACTCCGTCGGAGTTACTAGGAACCGCTTGCGGAACATCTGTGTAAAATGCCGCATGTCCTGATATCCAATACGTTCGGCGATTTCTGCCACCTTAAGCTTCGAGTTTACAAGCAGTAGCTTTGCTTGTTCCAAACGTAAGGATGTCACGTATTCCTTATAGCCTTGACCCGTCTTCTGTTTAAATAATTGACTGAAGTAAACCGGATTCAGAAATACAACGGAGGCAATCTTTTCTAAAGTAAGGTCTTCGAAATAGTGTTCTTTTACATATTGCAATGCGATGTCGATGGCTTTTTCGCCACTACCTTTCGCTGGTGTTAAATCCAACACTTGCGAATTCACTGCCTCTCTTAAGCTCGTTACGATCTGAGGTACAGTATTTATATCGTAGCTAAGTCCGGAATGGATCATTTGGAAGGGTGTTTTTAAATATTGCTTCAAATAGGTACGCCCATCTTCCAGAAAAGTTTCTAATCGTGCTTCTTCTCTTAAGGTGATTAATCCCAGCAGACTCTGGCGGTCATAGCTGACTACAAACCCGCTCCCGTCCCGATCTATCAGCTCAGTTAACACATTTTCTACAATAAAATGTTCTATCCGAATGTTTTTATCACCCGCATCCATTTGGAGCAAAATCAAATAGAAACATTGATGATCTTCTATTAATTGGCTGATGTCTAAATTACCGAGATTAAAACCAGAAGCGAGCCTCTGAAATACACCTTCTCTTAAATATTTGAGACTTGACCTTAATCGGTCTTCATCTTTAATAAATTTATGATCCTGCTCTATTTCTAGCGATAAGTTACTTATAATCTCAAGTAGCTTACTTTTACCGATCGGCTTAAGCAGATAATCTCTCGCTCCAAGACGAACAGCCTCCTGTGCATAGGCAAACTCACTGTGTGCAGAGATGACAACCCATTTGACATAAGGATACCGCCGCTTAGAAATCCTCATGAACTCTAGGCCATTCATACCGGGCATAAGAATATCAGTTAAGACCATATGGATGGACTGTTCCTCCATAATCTTGACAGCTTCTTCTGTGGACGCAGCCACATGTACACAATAATATGGATAGATACTTCTTATAGTGCGCTTAATGCCTTCTCGGATCACTCGTTCATCATCAGCTATGAGAATGTTCAAGACTATGCTCTCCTTCCTGCGGAATCGGCAGCATGATAGCAACCTCAGTTCCTTCTCCAGGTAAGCTTCGAATCACAAGACCATAGGATTCTCCGAACATATGCTGGAGCCGCCGGTGCAGATTTTGAAGACCTATCCCCATTTTTCCATTTTCTTTTGTTGTTGGCCGATCCAAAGATTCTAACAGCGCATTCAGTTTCTCTGCATCCATACCTTTACCATTATCTGTTACGACAATGTTTAGTACTCCAGCTTCTTCAAGCATACTCACCTTCAGAACACCTTGACGGTCTAGCGATTCCAAGCCATGTTTTACAGCATTTTCAATGACTGGTTGCACCGTCATCTTGGGGAGGCGAACCTCAAGCCATCGTTCATCTATATTGATCTCAATCCGTAAACGACCTTCCAGTCGGATGGAAATAATATTTAGATAGTGCCCGATTTGTTCCAGTTCTTCTCGTAGCGTGACTTCTACATCAGCTTCCCAATGACTGCTGTACCGGAACATCGAAGATAGCGAGAGAACAAGTTCACCCAGCTGCTCATTCCCTTCCTCGTCCAGCATCCAATAAATCATATCCAAAGTATTGTATAGAAAATGTGGGTTCACTTGAGATTGCAAGGCATGAAGCTCAGCATTCTTCTCACTGACGGAAGAAAGTTTCACCCGCTCGATCAGTTCTTCGATTCGGCGAACCATCCGATTAAATGAAGCAACAAGAATATTAATCTCTTGATAAGAAGAAACATTCACCATTCCCCGAAAATTCCCGATCTCCACTTGCTTCATCTCTCGAATCACCTTTTTAAGCGGCAAAGAAATCGTTCGTGAAACCATAGAAGCTATTAAAGTAGAGACGAGTACAAGAATCGAAAATACAATGAACAGATAACGTTTCATCTCTACCAACTCTACATTTAGGTCGCGATTAGGAGTGATACTAAGCACCCACCAACCAGAGAAGGACAGTTTAGAAGCGACAAGCAGACGACTTGCTGTCTGTTCGACCACAACATTCTGGGAGTTCTGTAAAGACGGGAGCTGAGTTAAATCAGGTTCCTGATCTTCGGCAGAGGATACGAATCGTCCATCCTGCGACATTAAATACACCTGGCTATGCTCACCCAGCTTCACATTATCTAGCGCATCCAGAACAGGCTTCGGATTCGTCTCGTACAGAACAATGCCAATCGGTTTGTGTTCATTGAGATCGTAAATCTGACGGCCAAAGGCAAACACAGGACTATCCTCTACTTGATCGATAAGAGAATGTTCATAGACGCCGAGCCAGACCATTTTACCGGAGGAAGCTTGCAGCTGATGGTACCAATCTTCCTTCATATAATCGGGATCAACCACATTCATATAATTTCCGTAATTATAAATCTTACCTTTATCTGTAATGACATGAATACCTACGAGATCATCCCGAGAATAAAATATAGCTCCTAGAATATTAGTAATTGTCTGTTCATTGATGTAAGCTACCGCCGGCTCAGTGCTTGTCTCATTAATCAAACGTATCAGTTCAAAGTTATTGCTGAGTGATTTAGAGAGACTATCATACCCTTTGTACAATAAGCTGAATAGATCCGCCGTCTGGGCGACATTCTTCTGCGACAAATCACTTATTTTCTCATGAAACTGTACGGTTGTCCGGTTGTAATAGAGCAGACTCACAATTAATAGAATGCTAGACATACAAAAAAGAAACAGCAAAAACAATCGATGGTGGATGGAATGAAAGCTGTTTCTCAAAAAGGCTTCCCTCCTCAAACTCATCTGTCCTGCTGCTTCTTCATTATAATTCCATTATTGTAATTTGCAATATAGAGTTATCCTTTTACTGCTCCCGCCACCATTCCTTTTGTAATCTGATTGGATAAGAAGAAATAGATTAAAATGACGGGTAACGCACCCATCACTAGAAATGCACCGATATTTCCATAGTTTACAGAATACTGACTAACGAATGTGTACACGCCAAAGGGCAAGGTCTTCAATTTCTCAGAGGAAATGAAGGTGGCCGCTAAGATATACTCATTCCAAATGTTGATGAACGTTAGAATACACACAGTCATTACCGGTGGCACGGATACAGGAAGAATGATCGCGCGGAAGATCCGATATACGCTCGCCCCATCTATAAAGGCCGATTCTTCGATTTCATGCGGAATGCTCTTCATAAAGCCACTTAATATAAACACCGCTATAGGAGTAGAAAAAGCTACATAAGGTAATATGAGCGATAAATGCGTATTCAGAATATGCATATTTTTGAAAATGATCATCAGTGGTAGCAAAGTGGCCTGCATGGGAATCATCATCCCCATTAAGAAAATCGTCATGACCAAGTTGCCGTAACGCCAACGGAATCGAGAAATCGCGTAAGCTACCATGGAGCTAAGCAGGATAACGAAGATCATCGTTACACCAGTAACCAATACACTATTTGATAAATACTTTAGGTAACTACCTGACTTATAAGCCTCGCTATAGTTATGCCACTGAAATACTTTAGGAAATGAGAAAAAACGTCCTCCCAAAATCTCCTCATTGGTCTTCAAGGAATAAAGCATTAGCCATAGAAGAGGATATAGCTGGGTAACGACAGGAATCGCAAAGAGAAGATACACGAGTCCTTTCTTGAAATATAAGAACGTATGAGTTCCACTTAATACATTATCCTTATATTTCTCGCTTAAACGCTTACCGTCCTTGTAAGGACGCTTTGGGCGTTTATGCTTGACATTCCGCATGATCGCGCACTCCTTTGCTAACTGAATTTTTTCTCAAGCTTATTAAAGATCGTATTTATGCTAGCAGTAAACACTAGGCACAGTATGACCAAGAAAGATGCGATAGCGCTACCATAGCCATATTTAAAGGATAAGAATGAACTGTTGTACATATGTGTGGAGATAACATCTGTAGCATGAGCGGGTCCACCGGCTGTCATGACCATTACGAGATCAAAAGCCTGCAAAGACCCTATAAAGGCGAGTACGATAGATATTTTAAAGATTGGAATAATCAGCGGAAAAGTAATGTATCGATCGGCTTTGAATCCGTCAGCCCCATCAATCTTTGCCGCTTCATACAGCTCATCCGGAATATTCTGAACACCGGTATATTGAATCAGCAAATGGTAGCCGAAATATTGCCATAGAGAAACTGCATAAAGAGCGAACATCGCAATTTTAGGTTCTGTGATCCAATTGTGAGTCCAGCTATCCAGCCCAAGAGAGATCAGGACACCGTTCAACATCCCTCCCATGGATACCGGGTCATAAATCGTTTTCCAGAGCTGTCCAATGATAACCACCGACAAAATAACCGGCGTAAAGTAAATAGAAACTAAAGTGTTTCCTTTTCTCACGTACCGGTTTAGAAGGACAGCCATCAACAAACAAAATGGAATTTCCACCATGGAAGCCACAGCATAGAGTAATGTTCTCCTTACAGAGGGCCAAAATACCGGATCATGAAAAAACATATCTTTGAAATTAGCAAGTCCAGCAAACTTCGCAGTCGTAATTCCGTCCCATTTTAGCAATCCTGTATAAAAGGATACTAGAATAGGAGCAAACACCAAGCACACATACAAAAGCAGGCAAGGTAACACGAAGACGGCGATTGTGCGCGCTGGAACCTTTAGTACCTTCATTATTTCCGCCCCCTAGAATGTAAACACGATGCGAAGAAGCGTTTAAGCACCCTCGCATCGCGTTTTGGAAACCTTCTTATTTATTTGCTTCAAATGCGGTTTGATGTTCTTTAGCTACTTGAGCGGAATCCACTTTTTGAACAAAAAGATTTTGGATACTGCTGAGATGGACTTGTGCCGTAGCTGGGTTCATAGTGTTGTCAAAGGCCAAGTCGCCACCTTTAACCTGATTGAATAATCCTGAAACGTTGATCGCCAGATCAGAGTAACCTGCGGCTTTCAGGTCTCCATCCACTTTTTGACCAATCCCTACAGCATTTTTGAGTTCAAATTGCTTTTTAGGATAGTTGAGTGTAAAGAAGTTTAAGAAGTCTTTGGTTTCTTGTAAATGCTCACTGTTTGCAGAAATTGCAAAGGCGCTACCTGGTGCGAGCATGAATTCATTTGGATCACCTTTACCATTCACACTTGGGAATTGGAAGGCTCCTGCTTTACCAGCCACTGAGGATGCGTCAATTGCACCTGTTTCCCAAGAACCGATAACCCACATAGCAGCTTTACCGGATTTAAAGATATTACCACCTGCGTTAGCATCGATGGAAGTAGCTCCATCTGGAAATGCACCTGCTTGCACGAGATCTTGGAAACGGTCAACAGCTTCTATGAAAGCAGGATCTTCAAATGTTTTTTTGCCATCCAGCACATCTTGAAGGAAACCAGGTCCCCCATTGGTGCGAAGCAGGATATTCATGAACAAGAATGAACCCGTCCAGGAATCTTTTTCACCGATCGCGATTGGCGTAATGCCCTTTGCTTTCAAGGTTTTTACATCTTGGAGTAATTCATCGAATGTTTTAGGAGTGTCTGTGATTCCCGCTTGCTCGAAAAGTTCTTTATTATAATAGACTACCTCGATGTTATTACCATCTGGCAGCGCATAAACATTGCCATCGAAGCTGTAGTAATCAAGCAGACCGGATTGATAAGTGTCCTTCAGTCCATTTTGATCCAGCATATCATTCAGGGGAGCAAACAGCTTAGCATCAACGAAGGGTTTCATTTGTGCAGCCGGGTTAACAATCGTAATATCAGGAACTTCTTTGGAAGCAGCTTGTGTCTTCAGTTTGACTTTTTGTTGGTCTGTATTCAAAGTATCTAGTTCGATGTGAATGTTAGGGTTTTCTTTTTCATATTGGTCAACTAATTCATGAAGCATCTTATAAGCAGGTGTTGCTGGATCCGGATAAATATTTTGAAAAGTAATCGTGACCTTCTTACCGCTTTCGGTTTTAGTAGTTCCGGCATCTGGAGCATTCGTAGCTGTATTCCCTTTCGACTCTGTAGCGCCTTTACTCTCATTGTTGTTTGAATTTCCACACGCTGCCATACTTAAAACCAAAGCTGCTGATAACGCAATTGTTGAAGTTGCCTTCATTTTTTTGCTGACCATTGTTTGACGCCCCCTATTTTCGTTATAGGCTAATTATTGTACTGTTAAGCGCTTTCAACAAGGTGTCAAATTTAAGATAAATGGTTTGTTTTTTCTAGAAAAATACAATATATGTCCGAACATAACGAAACACCCGCTAATTCGGGTGCTTCCATGAACCATATTTTCGACGTGAGGCGATCATTTAGATGTGGAACCAAAATCGGTGATTTTAAGTTTTATATCAAAGGTCAATGGAATCCGAGTAAATTCCTCGTCCCAATGATCCTTCATCTGTTTCCAGACTAGCGGCTTTTCAATGCTGAGCCGATCACCGAATCCTGCTACATCCACTTTGTAGGTGGACTGCATTTTGTAGATAAGATCATTGATATGTTGGGTTAATTCATCTTCGAATATCTTCTCTAATTCTTCGAAATAAGGAACATTCGAGGAATCCTCATCCACATTCCAATCCTCAATTAGGCGTCCAGTGGACTCAATCACAACATGAAATGACATCGCCTTATCATCACCCTCCTTCAGCGTAATCTTGCTCTTCACTGATTTAATCTCATAAGTAACGGTGTCATTCGACCGATCATAGGCTTTGATATTCCCGCCTTGTATATCCCCCTTAATCCAAGCAATACTCTCCACATCATGTTGGTCGAGATTGCCGATCCAATGTCCTGTATCTCCCTTGATAATACCGGCTCCGGAAAATTTGACCTCACCTTGTGCCTCCACAATGTTCTGCAACACAAAACTTTGCTTGGAGTACATCAGTGCATCTAGATGTGATAACGTTATGCCCTTCATAACTTTACTGGTTCTGAAGTTGTTACGGACCATCTCCGCCAGTCGAAAGGAAGGAATCTCCTCCTCTTTCGTCACAAGTGTATCGGATGCACGACCTTTGCTAAGAAATATGAGACAACTGGGACGGATATCGTTATCTCGCAGTACAAAGTCCATTAACCTTCTGATCTTCTCCTGTTGCACTAGATCCTCTGATATGACTATAACCTTGAGGTGATGGCCTATAATCGGACGGTTCTGCCGAATGGAGTACTGACGGAATATTTCAAGCAGAGAATCCCCTGTTTCGGAAATATTGTTATAGTGGGTTTTGGGTGTTTCACCGCTTTTACCGGAGTTTCCGATTGTTCTTTCTGGCACAATTTGTACGGTTGCCGTAACTTTATTATGCTTTTGGTAGCTTCCTCCATGTTCCTCGAATTCCCGCTCGATCGCTTTAGGTTCCCCCTTGTCAAGCGCCAATCCCGTAAAAATACTCAGGTCTTCAATCTCTTTACTGCTCCAACAGCCAGGCTGCGTAATCAGAATCATAAATATTAATAGAATGTGTATAACCCTCTGTCTAAACATTCTGCTTGAGTCCTTTCTTCCTGATCAGTAATACAATCGACAATAACACTGGCAACAATACAAAGATCATCACACCCATATAACCAATGGAATCACCAAGTTTGAGGACGTCATTAAGGCGTTGAGGGATCATCGTGCAGATGAAGATGATGGGCATTAAGGCGATCATCACCGGGTGAATCTTCACGTTGAACACTTGCGAGATTCCAAGTGAAGCATTAAAGAAAAAGCTGCAAAAATTACAAAACATCTGCATCAGCCAGATGACCAGCAGCGGGAATTCAAATCGTTCAAAAAAGAAACCTGAAATTTCAAAGCTTCGTACTAAATCTATCGTTGGCCAAGTACTAGTGATTACAGAATTGATGGACAAACCACCAATAACCATCACAATAGTCACCAGATACAGCACCAGCGGGATGCATAAGCCGACTGTCATCGCTTTAACCGCTTCCTGCGGATGCTGCATAAAGGCCGTCATCGTCATTACAACCTCACAACCAGTAAAGATTAGGATGCTCGACTTCATCCCGCGGATGACCGGCATCATGCCTTCACTCAGAAGAGGACGTAAATGATGAATATCAAATATTCTGGAGCTTAATATAAAGCAAATGATCAAGATGAAAATACTGATTGGAAATACAATCTGAAACACGCGGGCAATGGCATTAATCCCACCGTACACCAGATAAGTCCCCACCCAGATGAAAGGCATCACAATCGCCCAGATCGGCGTGCCTTCCAGAAGAAAGAACAACGTTACTTCTGCCAGTACGCGGATTTCGAAGCCCGCAATGACAATGAAGTAGAGAATCAATAGTGAACTCAGCACACTGCCTGGGAAATTTCCAACAATTTTTTTAGAATACTGAAAGACCGTTTTACCCGGAAATTGTTGGCTAAGCTTCACCATTACCATGATCACCATAAACACGACGATACCACCCAGCGCCACTGAAAGCCACGCATCGGGAGTCTGCACAGCCTTGACAACACTTTTCGGCATGGTTAAAATTCCAGCACCCAGCATTGAATTGGTCAATACTATGGTAGCCTGCGAGGTTGAAATCTTGTCATCCGTACGTTTGAACACTGCGCTCTCCCTTCTGCCTTGCTAGATTCATTCTCTAGGACTTGCGTTTTTTCTTCTGGGTCTTCAGCATCTCCGGTCTTCGCTTCATGATGGATAACGGGGCACGGACGAACAAATCCTTCCAGTCACTAACCCGAAATGGCGAGATTGGGGTGACGTAAGGAACCCCGAAGCTAGAAAGTCGAGTCAGATGACTGCAAATCAGCAGGAAGAATAGGATGGTTCCGTACATACCCAGAACCGCCGCAAATAACATGCCTGCGAATCGTAAGATCCGGAGGGTAATGCCAGCACTGTACATCGGTATGGAAAAAGAAGAGATCGCTGTCACGGCTACGACAATTACCAGAAAGGGACTTACAATACCGGCTCGTACCGCGGCATCTCCAATGATCAGACCTCCAACAATCCCCATTGCCGGGCCTATGGGCTTTGGCAGACGAATCCCAGCTTCACGCAAGATTTCAATGGAAATCTCCAGAATCAACACTTCAATCAATGAAGGAAAGGGTACACCTTGGCGTGTTTCGATAATCGAAATCGCCAGCTGCGTAGGAATCAGCCCCGGATGAAAGGAAATGAAGGAAATGTACAGAGCTGGGGCTAACAGAGCCAGAAATGCTGCGCCAAACCGTAGCACCCGCAAAAGTGTACCTGGAAACCAACGCTCATAGTAGTCCTCAGGTGACTGCAATAGCATACTGAACGTAACTGGAACAATGAGGGCAAACGGTGTGCCATCCAGCAGGATAGCGATTCTCCCCTCTAATAAGGAGGCAATCACACGATCGGGTCTTTCTGTATTCTGTGTTTGTTGAAACGGGCTTAAATAATCATCTTCGATTAACTGTTCCACATAACCAGATTCCAGAATGAAATCCATATCAATTTTGGAGATCCGGTCTTTCACTTCCTGTAGCAGATCTGGATTTACAATGTTTTTCATATAAGCGATAACCAGGTTCTTCTTGATTTCGCTACCCACTTCAAACCTTTGCATTTCCAGATGCTTATTGAGCCCTTGGCGGCGAAGCATAGAGGTATTCTCACTGAGCACTTCGGTAAATCCAATCCTTGGTCCCCGCAGTAAAGCTTCTGAAGTCGGCTCAGTAATAGAGCGCACTGCTCCATGTGGAAAGCCAACCAGCAGCATCTCACGCATGCCTTCTACAATCAGTGCGGTGTATCCAAACAGGACTGACTCCTGCAGATGATCCAAATCTCTAGTTTCGTTTAGCTGAGCCAGCGGTAGCATATTCTGTTTCATATAGGTGTATATTCCTTCGGAAGCCTGCATTTCACTGGCAAACATCAGATTCTGCAGCACCTGTTGGTTGATTAGCAGTTCATTCTGCATGCCCTCAACATAGACCAAAGCGGCACGTGCCTGAATACCTTTGACTGTGAATTCACGAAAACACACATCACTATTTCCTTCTAATGCCGTTCTTATCGCTGCTAAATTGTCATCATAGTCTTGAGTAAACCCTGTAGACTTAGAAGGCGGATGATCGGCTTCAGTTTCCTGTTGATTTGCTGCATGATTGTCCGAATTCTTCGGTTCTGCATCCTGAGATTTAGCCCCTGAATTCTTGGAGCGTCCGCTTCCAACGTAGAAATATAGATGCTTATAAAGATAATAAACCGCTATGGGAAAGAGCAACGTTATCGCCGCCTGTATAAAAACTGTCCAATCGGGAATATAAGAGACTATTTTAGACCACATCGCAATCATCCTCTTAATAGGAATCTTCTAGATACTATTCTCCGCCTGCCCTATTTTTATGCAGCTTTTGGAATAGGAGGAAACTCTAGATTGGCGTAAGGACATACATGTTGCTGTGCGTCCGAACATAAAGAGACGCCCGCATAAGCGGGCGTCTCGATTAAAAATGTTTAAAATAGTTATTGTGGTTGCCGCCATTGTTTTAGCACTTCAAGCAACCCCGGAACATCTAATCCATCCAAAGAAAAAGCTTTGCGCAGCAGCTCATGCGGGATGAACTCGTCGTATTTCCCGAGATAAGGCGCCTCATCTGGTGATAACAAGGATAAAGGGTCACTTGCAGCCATGCTTTCAGCGATAATTTCTGCTTCCAGTGTATCTGCATCTGTTTTGCCTGCAACCACCATATAATAAGGTTCCATCGGTACGATAGATCTAAGTCCCTGTGAGCTCTTTAAATTGTTCTTGAGAAGGCGCTCTAGTGTGCGGAATTGCCGACTACCCGCCCACGGTAAGATAAACATCGAATCTCCACCTGCCGGCATAACGGAACGTTCAAGCATTCCACTTTCCTTCGCTAAACGGCGTGCTCGTTCAAGCCGCGCGGCCGCACTCGGAGCAAGATACGGATACAAGGATGTTGCGCCTAACACTTCACGAATCTTTATCATAATGCGTGTATGCACATCCCCACCCGCTCCAAGCCACAACGTATCCACTTTTCCGCGTGAGGTTTTTACATAAACAGCTTTATGGCGATTATCGACCTCTTCTACCTTCCAGAGCTTTCCTGCCAGAGTAAAACAGTAACCCGGTGGTGGTACCGTTGTGATCGAACCGATCTCTTCCGTCCCGTTATAGACAACATGCTCTTCATCGTCTTTGAAGACTGCATAGAAGCGGAAGTTGTTCACGATCTTCTCCCCTGCCATCCCGATAATCAGGCTGCCTTCATCCATCTTCTCGATTTGTCCCATACCCAGCATATAAGTCATGAAAGTATCGTAGTCCACAGGATCAATGCTATTGAAGGAAGGTAAGCTAAGTACAGCCTCTTTTAATTCCTCCGGCTCCGCCTCCCCCATACTTTTCAATACGCTCATCGTCTGATGGTATAGCAGACCAACGGGCAACTGGCGCACCACCAGTGGTTCAACCCACTTCTCGCGCACATAGAGCTCTATCACCGCAATCGCTCGAAGCAATGTCCAAGGCATTCGTGCCGGAAGCTGCGCTTCCTCATCCTCTTCCTCGGGCGTGACAAAGATCATCTCGGATGCGGCGTCCCCGCGCCTGCCCGAGCGACCGAGCCGCTGCACAAAGCTTGCGCAGCTATAAGGAGCGCCGACCTGGAGCACCCGCTCCAGCTCTCCCAGATCAATGCCCAGCTCCAGCGTCAATGTCGCTGCCGCAACGGCAGGTCCGGAGCCTTGCCGCAGCGCGGCTTCCGTCTCTTCGCGGAGCATCGCGGAGATACTGCCATGGTGAACGTGAAAAACATCCCGTTCTCCACGCTTCGCGGCCGTTCTTCGCAGCTCAAGGGTCGCCGTCTCCGCATCCGAGCGGCTATTCGTGAAGATCAACGCTTTCTTAAGATGCGTATGATCGTAAATGAAATCGTAGTAAGACTGCTTCGCGCGTTCTAAATGCTCCGCCTGCACTTCATCCCGTGCATCCGGAAAAGAGAAATGCTCCACACTTAATCGGAGCTTACGCCCGCCCTGTGGAGCGGACACCTCTACGCTCTCCCGCGTACCAGCCGCCAGCCATTCCGTCACCGAAGCATATTCGCTAAGCGTGGCCGATAGACCGATTCTGCGCGGATGACATCCCGCCATTCGTGAGATTCTCGCCAACTGACTTAAGACCTGAATCCCCCGATCAGCGCCCATGAAGGCATGAACCTCGTCTATAACAATAAAACGAAGATCATGGAACAGAGCCGGAATAGCATTCGGACGGTTCATCAATAGTCCCTCAAGCGATTCAGGAGTAATCTGCAGCACGCCGGAAGGATTCTGCACCAGTTTCGTCTTATCTGCTTGCGGGACATCCCCATGCCAGTGCCACACCGGAATATTGCCTTCACGTAGTAAATCGTTCAGCCGTGTAAATTGATCGTTAATCAAAGCTTTCAGCGGAGCGATATACAGAATACCGACCGAACCGGATGGACGTTCATACAGCTCAGTAAGCGCTGGAAAAAAAGCCGCCTCTGTCTTACCAGAAGCTGTACCCGAAGCAATCAGTAAGTGATTTGGCGTATCAAACAGCACACGACAGGCATCTACCTGCGCCTCGCGCAAGGTCTCCCATCGGTTCTTATAGATAAACTCTTTAATGAAGGGAGCCAGCCTGTAAAACGGATTATCACTCATAATTCAAACTCCGCGAGGAATCCATCTAACTCGTTTTGTTCAGTTTCAGCAGGTTTAGAGGCTCGTTCGCCCACTAGCTTCTCGAAAGAGATTTCCGGATGCTGGTGCAAGGTGTGTAACAGATCCATAAAATCACGCACCACTTCACGTGGAGTCAAGAGCTCGTCTGCCCCTAATCTGCCCACTGCTTCTTCCATAAAATGAACCAATTGTTCCTGTGTTAACTGTGCTTCGTAACCATAATGAAGGGCATGGATATCTCTAAGCTTTTGCAAAAGGATCAAAATTTCTTCATGTGAGAGCATGTCTAGTGCAATAACAGGCCCGGTATAATTGTTCAGACCTGCTGCGCCGTATCTTCCTGCAACTAATCTAGAACGCAGCGCTTCATAGCTAAATAATCCACGTCGACTATCTTCCACAAATTGCGGAGTCCCCCCTATAAAAATTCCCAGGCTCTCTGCCTTGCCCTGCATCGTATCATTGAACATCGTAAGCAGCTTTTCATAGTTACTCTGACGTGAGATGCTGTTGGTGATTTTGTAGAGATTGACGCCTTCGTCTATGAACAGCAGCAGTCCCTTATAACCAATAGCAGAAGTGAATTCCGCCCACAGCTTCATATAATCATACCAATTATCATCATCAATAATCACGCCAACACCAAGTGCTTTTCGTGCTTCCGTTCGAGTGGCGAATTCACCTCTGAGCCAGCGAAGGGAATCCTGCTTCAGTTCATCGTCAGCGAGCTTATGGGCATTCCAATAAGAAGCCAGTACTTTGGCAAAATCAAATCCATGCACCAACCCGCGCATTTCGGAGGCTACAGCATAGATTCGTTTCTCAACTTCTTCTCCAAGCTGGGGGTGATCAGGGCCATATTCATTCTCTTGCATCACAGACTGCTGAAGCGTAATGATCCATTTTTGCAAAATAATCTCCAGAGCGCCTCCATCTGGACGCGTCCGGGTAGACAAGTGACTCATCAGCTCTCGATATGTAGCAAGACCTTGTCCTTTCGTTCCCACTAATCTTCGTTCAGGGGATAGATCCGCATCAGCTACTACAAAATCCCGATCCATCGCATAATTACGTATCATCTGCAAAAGAAAGCTTTTGCCGCTACCAAATTTGCCTGTAATCAGCTTAAAAGCAGCTCCACCCTCCGCAATGTTATCCATATCTCTCAATATCGCTTCAATCTCTGGCCGGCGACCAACGGCTATATGCTCTAGTCCGATACGCGGAACCACACCGGCTGTCAGTGAATTGACTAGCGCTGTCGTCATGCGTTTAGGTATTTTTAAAACATTCATCCAAAGTTCACCTCATTAAATATTAAGCAGATAAATTTTATATTCTTCTGCAATTTCTTCACCATCTATGATCAAATCACCTAGAATGTCCATTGCCATATCATTGATCTCATCAATCAAGAGCTCTGACATCGTGCCGTTTGCAGCCGCTAGCTTCTGTATGGCTTGTGTTCCATCCTCGTTCATAAGCGCAAAAAGAGCTTCGTGTTGGAGTGGACTTAAAGCTTTAGAGAACTTCTCCCACTCCGATCCTACGTTAGCAGATTGAATTTCTTCTATAGTTAATTCAGGCTCAAGAGACAGAAGCGGTACAATGATTTCATCTTCAATCTCTTCAAATTCTTCTTTTTCTACTACTTCTTCAAGCATGGATTCCTCATTAGTAATCTCAAAACCGCTATCCTCAGGCTCTTCCGGCTCAATCATTTCCTCAACCGTAAGCATGGTTCGTACAATCTCGGAATCACTCTGCAGCCTTTCAAGCTTCTCACGATCAATGACTACTGCCGGCCCCTTGTCTTCCTGTTTCTCTTTCTCAAATTCCCGCTTCAGAAAACGAGTGATAAGATCATCCATATCAGCATCCACGTTAACCCCTTTGAGCCGACCACGATAACCCAGCAGTTCCCGTAATTTATTCTCAGTCAAACGGAACAGCCTTGTAATCAAACTGCGAAGCGGTGGAGATTTACTGATACGTACAACCGGTATAAGTACAGAATAACCATATAGCGAAATATCATATACGGCGCTACGGAATAAATAACGCTCCCGCATAACTGATGGGCCTGGTGGGAACATTTCAACCAAATTCGAGCCGTGTTTCCGACTGACATAAGCGTTGATTAATGCCACTATCTGTGGAATATATCGTTCGAGGGCTTCTTTACCTTCCCCCATATAAAACTTCGATTTACTAATATCGTAGTCCGACATCGCTGTTAATACCGTAAAGGTTAACTGCTCAGGAGATACAGTAAGACATCTCTCTAACTCTAGCTCAGCCAGATCTCCAGCAAGGCCGCGTGAACGAGCAACGATTAGCGATAGTGGCACATCCAAATGATGAACAAACGAGAAGTCCGCGATCCAACCACCCAAATATTGATCCAGACGTTTATAATTTTCTCGATAAGCTTCCCAGATTTGACTGAGCTGCTTATAGCCATCATAAGGATCTTGCCAGCCTACACCATTAATAAGCTCATACACATGCAGAAAAATATATGAAAGATCCGTTTTCGGATATCTACCCTGTCTAACTTCATAGCGCCAATAAAAATACCATCTACTTTGCGTGCCTGTCATATGGCCATACGTGGGCCAGTAGCTCTTAAAAGGAACAAAGAGTGCTGAATCCTCAGTTCTATGCTCCAATTCCTTCGCTCTAGTTACAAACTGGCTTTCTGTTGTTGTCACAGGTTCTGGGGTGTCCGTCTCCAGATCCCAAAGCTGAAGCTGTAGAGAAGGTTCTGACGATGCTTTAGACTTCCCTACATTTGCAGTAGATATCTTAGGCAGCACTGGTTCTGATGAATTTCGCGGGGGAATAGGAACATTTTGCTCCGTACTTTCCCAGACTAATTCCGTGAAATGAGGCTGCTTTCCATCCTTATTCATGTTCGATCGCTCCGTTCTTATAAAAGAAGGACTAATTTAAAAAAAACGGCCCTGTTCACAATTGTGAAGGAACCGTTTTGTTCTTATTAAATTTTAGCATTGTTGATAGATTAACATCAAGTATGTAATGAAGAATTATCCTTTACAGTAGCTCCGTTCCCTTTGTCTCTTTTCCTAGGAAGAGCACCGCTAACGCACCGATAATAATCGTTACAAAAAATAACATGAAGATCGAGCCAATTGCTATAGATTTACCTACCAGCACACCTACTAGTAAAGGAGCGATGATGCCACCAATCCGGCCAAAAGAAGTCGCTAAACCAGCACCTGTTGAACGAATAGATGTTGGATATAGCTCTGGTGTATATGCGTACATGCCACCCCATGCTCCAAGATTGAAGAACGACAAGCAAATACCAGCAGCCATCAGCATGCCTTCAGTCGTCGCATTTCCGAACCATGCCGCACTAACGGCAGTGAACAGCATATAGATGACCAGGACAAACTTACGTCCGAACTTCTCGATGAAGTAAGCGGCAGTAAAGTAACCTGGGAGCTGGGCGAGTGTCATGATTAGCACATACTCGAAGCTCTTAACTAAACTGAACCCTTTAAGTACCATAACTGTAGGAAGCCATAAAAACATGCCATAATACGAAAACACTACGGTAAACCATAAAATCCACAGCATAATCGTAGAACGGCGATACTCTGGTGACCATACAGTTGCGATACGTTTTTTTAAGGAGACAGGTGCCTTCTTAATCTCTGCAAACTTCGGCGAATCATCTATAGCGCGTCTTAAATATAAAGCATATAGAGCGGGAACAGCACCAATGCCGAATGCTACACGCCAGCCATAATCAGGAATGACGAAGAATGCAATTAACGCAGAAGCAATCCACCCAACCGCCCAAAAGCTCTCCAGCAGCACAACCGCGCGGCCTCTCTCACGGGCAGGCATACTCTCAGACACTAAAGTTGAGGCAACAGGCAGCTCCCCACCTAGTCCAAATCCAGCGATAAATCTAAGCACGCAGAGTATCCCGAAGCCTGTTGCAAAAGCCGATAACCCACTCGCAGCCGAGAAAATCAGGAGTGTCCATAGAAGGATCGGTTTACGTCCGAATCGATCTGCTAATATCCCTGCCGCCGCAGCGCCCACGGCCATGCCCACGGAGTTAATACTTGTTAATATGCCTATCTGCTCCGGTCCCAGATTCCAATCCTTGGCTAAAGCCGCTACAACAAAAGAAATCATCCCGACGTCCATCGCGTCGAACATCCAGCTTAAGCCTGCACTGAAGAGTAATTTCCTCTGCTTCGGATTCCGCAGCAGTGTCATTTGATTCACTTCTAAGCCCCCTTATATCCAACATATATCTTATGAAACTTACTTTTGATTGTTTCACTCATACATTTTAAAATTGAAGCGTTCAAAAATCAAGAAATAAAGCCGCATTAAAGTATTGTCTGGCAAGTGATTGAAAATAACAGGTCTGAACAGCTATCGTGGCGATCAGCAGTATGTTGCGCACAGATTCTCTCTGAGATCTTGTAAGATGCGTCAGCCGATTGATCACACGATCTGTAGAACTTCTAAGCAGGGATTCTTCTTTCCAGGAGAACTCCTTATGTAAAAGTTGATCTACTTTACATTGCGTCTGTATCGTGGGATTGCTCTTGATCTCTTCAAAAAGTCCAGCGTATGCGAAATACAGTTTTGCCGGTTCTATGAGATCATCATCGTCGCGATCTGGCTTTAAGAACATCAGTTGGAATAGCTGACGAATACTTTCGAAATTCAGGGCCGATTTGAGATCATCAATCATAAACAGAAGTGCTGCCTGATTGACTGAATACTTTTTTCCCTCTCTTGGAGAACCGAGGTACTCCTTAAAGTCGCGCTTCACCCAGTTTTGCATAGTAGTCACAGTCAACGTGGAATACTCTATAAGATGGCCTAATGAAGCAATTTCACCAAGTGAAAAGCCTTTAACATTATCGCCCTTAATGATCTTTTGTAAAATGGGTGGAACATCTGTAGATAAAAAAGCGGGTAACGAAGTCCCCTTTTGAATTTGATCAAGATGAAATTTGGTCCATGCCTCTTGGAGGATATTCAGCGGTTTCCGGTCTGATAATCCGGTCAATGAGAGCAGAAGACTGGACATCTCCACACGAGTCAATGCAAATGATTCCATATCTGTTTCCCTCCACCATTTGATATTTTTCTGAAAAGTTCGTAGAATAGTTCATAAGAACTCATAATATGAGTATAACCTATTTTAGGAACGAAAGGGATGGTAAAGATTATATGGGTATAGGACTTAGTTTGACGTTGGTGGCTATTTTGATTATTTTAACCGCTTTTTTTGTAGCAACGGAATTTGCATTGGTGAGACTTAGAGGTAGCCAGATCAGTCAAATGGTGATCGAGGGAAAGAAGAACGCGCTAGCTGTACAACGAGTGTCTGCTAATCTTGACGGGTACTTATCTGCTTGTCAGCTCGGAATTACAATCACTGCGCTGGGTATTGGTGCGTTAGCAGAGCCGGCGTTTGAGCAGCTGCTCCTTCCGGTATTCGACTGGGCTAACATTAGTTCAAGTGTGAGTCACCCTCTTGCGTTTTTATTCGCATTCGTCATTGCAACATTCCTACACGTCGTTGTCGGGGAACTTGCTCCGAAGACAGTAGCTATAAACATTCCGGAAAAAATCGGTCAAATTACATCACCGCTGATTATTTGGTTCTACAGAATTTTGTACCCACTCATTTGGTTTATGAATGGTTCCGCAAATCTGCTTGTTCGCCTTTTTGGGATGAAGCCTGCCAGTGAGCATGGAGACGCACATAGTGAAGATGAGATTCGTTTGATCTTATCCGAAAGCTATGAAAGTGGAAAAATCAATAAAGCTGAATATGGCTATGTAAACCGTATCTTTACTTTTGATGAGATGTTGGCCAAAGAAATCATGGTTCCAAGAACCGATATGGTATGTCTTTTCACCAATCATTCATTGAAAGAAAATTTCGAGATTATCCGTAAGGAGCAATATACTCGCTTCCCGGTTGCAGAAGGCAGCAAGGATAATATCATCGGAATGATTAATACCAAACAGCTTTATTTGCAATATGACAATAACCCAGATTTTGATTTCAAAGGCTTGATTCAGCCTGTCCTAACTGTATCTGAAGTAACACCTGTTAAGAATCTTTTAACCCGTATGCAATTGGAGCGGGTGCATATCGCCCTGCTGCTTGATGAATATGGTGGAACATCTGGCCTCATCACGATAGAAGATATTTTGGAAGAAATCGTTGGTGAAATTCGAGATGAATTTGACGGTGATGAGCGCAGAGAAATTGAGAAACTAAGCGATACAAATTATCTGTTCGATGGTAAGGTATCTTTAATTGAGGTCAAGGAGCTTACCGGTCTTGATTTCGAACATGAGGAAGTGACAACGATTGGAGGCTGGTTATACAGTCATATCCCAGATCCGGCCGTTGGCAAAAGCATTGTACATGATAACGTAACCTTAATCATTCGTGAAATGAACAGATACCGTGTACGCAAGGTTGAGGTCATCATTGAGTCTACTGGTGATACTGAATCGTCAGAGCTTGAGAATTCATAAGCTTTTAATCATAAAAAAAGGATAGAGTTATCAGATTAAAATCTGATCCTCTGTCCTTTTTTCTTTTTTCAAAATCTTACTCATGTAATATTCATCTACCCATTGGCCATCGATCACAAGTGATTTTCTTTTCGTCCCTTCGACTTCAAACCCATTTTTGATATATAGCGCCACAGCCGGTTCATTATGTGTCATGACGGTTAGCTCCAGTCGAACAATTTCAGTATTCCTAGCCCAAACATCCATCTCTCGGAACAGACCTGCACCAATCCCCTTACCTTGATATTGTCTTAGGATGCCAATGACTATGTACGCATTATGGTGATTGCGTCTAACACTTCCACCTCTAACCGACATAAAACCTATCAATTGGTTATCAACCTCTGCACCAATAAGGATTGAAGTATCGGCTGAAGCGAAGCTTTCGATCATCTCTTTGACCTGATTTAGACTGGATTGCCGTTCATCCGGTTCCAGTAACATGAATTTGGATTCCTGGTCTAACTGATGCTGAAGGCGAAGCAATTCACCTGCATCCTCCGGCACCAGCTCCCTCAATGTAACCCTCATATTCCCACTTCCCATCGTAAATAGCTATAAGTACTTTTTGAACAGCTTACTGGAGCTGCTATTGTATCCAAGATGTTCGTAAAATTGATGTGCATCCTCTCTACTGACTGCACTCGATAACATGATCTTAAGGGCGCCCCTAGAGGTGGCTGCGTGCTCAGCATATCTCATTAATTTCGCTCCGTAACCTTTCCCTCTCACCTCTTGTGATATGATGACTCTTTCAATGACAGCAAAGGGTCGATCGTCACATAAAGCATCCATACACAGATGGAGATGGAGCGTCCCAACAATAGTCCCTTCTTCTTCGTACACATAAAGAAAACTATCCGTATTGTCAGCTATCCGCTTCAGTCGTTCCGGTGACACTTGTATAGCTGTTTGCTCAGGCAACAACATTCGATATAAATTTTCAATATACAATGCGTCTTCAGGAACAGCCTCTCTTATCATTAGTTTATTCCTTTCTTAATCATTCTTAACAACGACAGACCATGATAACATTACCATTCGGATCTTTAAAATTAAACCAATGATCATGCTCGATATCCGTAAGAATCTCTCCGCCATTTGCTTTCACATAATCGTAAGCAGCATCAATATCTTCGGTATTTAGATGAAAAGAGGGGATATTAAGAACAGACTCAGAGGTGTAAATTTTGCTGTCTAATACGATTTCTGGTCCCTGCATGGGGATGACGTATAAATGCCCGAATAATACTTCACCATCCAAAGGCAAACCAAGCAATTGGCAATACCATTCTTTTGATTTCTCAATATCCTTTACCGGAATAAAAACTGCACCAATCTGATTCAGAATCGGACTTATCACCATTAAGAAAGCCTCCTCTTTAAAGTTGCAGAATAGGGTGTTATTCTAGAATAATTCGATAAAATATGTCAATTACCTCCCTCCACTTAGGGAAGGTCTGGCAAGTTATGTTATAATTTTGTGAGCACTAATCTAATTTCACGTATGACAGGAGAATTGAATTGGCTAATCTGAACTTCGGTGGATTGAAATTAACACCACCTAAAGTCTTATCACTAGGATTTGTAATACTTATCACTGCCGGAACCTTTTTACTTAGTTTGCCGGTAGCCTCCGTAGAAGGGCATATTTCTTTTATTGATGCATTATTCATGGCTACATCGGCAACCTGTGTTACAGGTTTGGCAGTCATTGATACGGGCACACAGTTAACAACTTTTGGACAAGTCGTTCTACTCGTATTATTTCAGTTTGGGGGGTTGGGTTTTATTACGATGGCCACCTTGATTACTTTGGTCCTTAATAAACGAATATCCTTTAAAGAACGAATTCTTATGCAAGAATCTATGAACCAGAATTCCATGCAAGGTATTGTCCAGTTAATCCGCAGAGTCCTGATCTATTCCCTTGTTATTCAGCTCACAGGTGCCATCTTGTTTGCCGGTAGGTTTATGATGGATATGCCTTTCGGAAAAGCTGTATATTATGGAATATTTCACAGTATATCTATTTTTAATAATGCAGGCTTTGATTTATTCGGTGATATTCATGGACCCTTTAGTGGACTTACTCGTTTTGTAAATGATCCTATAGTGAATTTCACCTCCATGATCCTTATCTTTCTAGGAGGGGTCGGTTTTATTGTCCTATCTGATGTTTTTGACTTTCCAAAACGCAAAAAGTTTACTCTGCATTCTAAAGTAGTTCTTTCGACCTCTGTGATATTAATTGTCATTGGAGCTGCTCTATTTTTCTTACTAGAATTTAATTCTACGCTGAAGCCCTTGAGTGCAGGTGGAAAGATGATGGCTACATTTTTACAAGCGATAACACCACGTTCAGGCGGTGTCACTACGATTGAAATTCCACTTATGCGGGAATCAACGCAATTTCTAATGATCCTCCTGATGTTCATAGGGGCTGCGCCTGGATCTACTGGTGGGGGAATTAAGATTACTACATTCGCTGTTCTAGTGGCTGCGGTTTCCGCAAGACTAAGGGGTAAAGAGGATATTGTAATGTTTCGTCATCGGATCGCCAAAGAAGATGTCTATAGAGCGGTGACGATGACATTAATGTCTCTAATGTTAGTGGTCATCGCTACGATGTTGTTATCCGTGACAGAAAAAGCTGACTTTCTTGCTGTACTCTTTGAATCCGTATCCGCATTCGGGACTTCTGGTCTCTCCCTGGGGCTTACTCCAGAACTAACTACTGCGGGTAAAGTGCTCATTATTATTCTAATGTTTCTGGGTCGGACAGGTCCGCTTACTCTAGCTTATGCACTCAAGCCTAGGGGTAGTAAGGAACTTTACCGCTATCCTGAAGGTAAGATTACCATCGGATAAGTTGAGATGTATCCAGCGGCAATGAATATTGCCGCTGGTAATCAATCAACACTTGTATGTTTTACTCTTCATCGATCTCTTGTTTATCTAGTGCGGCATCCAGCAATTGATTGTATATATCGTCATCATTTTCAAGTAGTGCATCAGTTTCTAAGAACTGCTCTTCACTTCCAGGCTCACCAGCAAAGCTTAGGCTGTAATCCCATTCCGTTCCTCTTGTACTGAAAAAAGTAATCTCATATGGAGCCTTATGGTTTTCGAGAGTAAATATCGTCCTCCCTACATAGCTTTTATCCTCTTTACGGCTCATTTCAGCACTTACGATCTCTAAATTCATCCGCTAATCTTCCTTCCATTCATCAAATCATTTCCCCTTTCAGTATAGCATTGAAATGAATGTAATTCCTCAATTTACACTGTAAATTCCATGTAATTGACTTTTTTCATCCGGCGGTTAATAATTTAGTACAATACTTGTAAAGTACCAAACTATTAGTAATTGGAGGAAATATCGATGACTGATTTCGAGGCAAAGCTTAGTAAATATGCAGATTTAGCTGTGCAAATTGGGGTTAACGTTCAGCCAGGGCAAATTCTGGTGGTGAATGCACCGATTCTTGCAGCTGATTTCGTTCGTATGATTACCGCCAAGGCATATGCGATTGGAGCAAGCTTAGTGAAGGTGAACTGGAGTGATGCGAGCATTACACGCCAGCAGTTTGAACATGCTGCTCCAGAAGTGTTCACTGAGCCTCCTACTTGGTACGCCGGTGAAATGACCGAACTCGCCGAGAAGGGTGCAGCTATTCTTAACGTGATTGCGGAAGATCCTGATGCACTTAAAGGTATTGATCCTGTACGTATTTCAAATTTTCAAAAAGTACGGGGAGCCGCACTCACCAAATATCGTGAAATGCAAATGTCCGACAAAGTTAGCTGGAGTATTGTTGCTGTACCTTGTCAGGCTTGGGCGGATAAAGTATTTCCGGATGTTCCAGCTGAAGAACGTGTAAGTAAGCTTTGGGAAGCTATTTTCCACACCGTACGCCTTGATCGTGAAGATCCAGTAGCTGCATGGCAAGAACATCTCGACACCTTAGATCAAAAAGCAAATGTACTCAACGCAAAAAAATATAAGAAACTGCATTACATAGCACCTGGTACGGACCTAAGCATCGAGCTTCCAGAAGGTCATATTTGGGCACAAGGAGACAGCATTAATGCGAAAGGCCATTCTTTTGTAGCCAATATGCCTACCGAGGAAGTATTTACCGCCCCTCTAAAAACTGGTGTACATGGTACCGTACGAAGCACCAAACCACTTAGCCATGGCGGCAACATTATCGATGGCTTCTCTATTACTTTTGAGAACGGACGAATTGTTAGTGTTAGTGCAGAACAGGGACAAGAAGCACTAGAGCACCTCATTAGTATGGATGAAGGCGCAAAATACCTCGGTGAAGTTGCATTAGTTCCACATAAGTCCCCTATCTCAGAATCCAATATTCTTTATTACAATACCTTATTTGATGAGAATGCTTCCAATCACCTAGCTATAGGTATGGCTTATGCTTTCTGTTTAGAAGGTGGTAAAGATATGACTCCGGACGAACTGATTGCTCATGGATTGAATAATAGCGTTACCCATGTGGATTTCATGATCGGTTCTGCGGAGATGAATATTTACGGAATTACTGCTGATGGAACAGAAGAACCTGTATTTATTAATGGAAACTGGGCGTTCTAATAACTGCATATTTGAAATAAAGACTAGAGATATTGAAAGGAGTAGGAACTATGTTGGATTTCAAGCAAAAACTGGAGAATTATGCATTGCTGGCAGTAAAGATTGGGGTTAATATCCAACCTGGGCAGACCCTTGTTGTAAATGCCGACATCGTTTCCGCAGAGCTAGTGCGTCTTGTAGTACGTAAAGCTTATGAAGCGGGTGCGAAGCTCGTCAAGGTTAATTATAGTGATGAGGTTGTTACACGTACTCGTTATGACCTCGCTCCATCCGATTCCTTTTTGGAACCGCCACAATGGCAAGCAGATGAATTGGAAGACCTGGCTAAAAAAGGTGCAGCATTTCTATCGATAACTTCAACGAATCCAGATCTATTGAGCGGTGTTGAGTCCAAAAGAATTGCGGATAATCAGCGGATCTCTGGACAGACGTTAGCTCCATATCGTGAGTTGTTAATGGGGAATCACGTAAGCTGGAGTATTGTAGCCTTCCCGTCAGCATCGTGGGCGGCAAAGGTATTCCCTGAAGCATCACCTGATCAGCAAATTGATTTGCTATGGGATGCTATCTTTAAAGCCACACGTGCGGATCAAGCTGACCCTATTCAAGCATGGAGTCAACATTTAGATGGTCTGAAAGCACGTTGTACTGCTTTGAATGATAATAAGTTCCGCAAGCTGCACTATACAGGACCTGGAACCGATTTGACGATTGAGCTGCCAGACGGGCATATTTGGTGTCAAGCAGGAGCTGTCAATGGCAAGGGAGACCCTTTCCTAGCCAATATTCCTACAGAAGAAGTATTTACTGCCCCACTGAAGTCTGGTGTGAATGGTAAGGTAAGCAGCTCGAAGCCGCTTAGCTATGGGGGTAATCTGATTGACAATTTCACCCTCACCTTTGAGAACGGCAAAGTAACGGATTTCACCGCTGAAAAAGGTTCAGAAACGCTTGCTTCCCTTATCGCGTTAGATGAAGGCTCTGCTTATCTTGGAGAAGTCGCTTTGGTGCCTTTCCACTCTCCGATCTCCGAGAGCGGAATTCTATATTACACCACATTATATGATGAGAATGCCTCCTGCCATTTGGCATTAGGTGCAGCTTATGCCTTTACCCTTCAAGAGGGTACGACAATGACGAAAGAACAATTGCAGGAAAAAGGAATGAACCAAAGCCATACACATGTTGATTTTATGATGGGCTCACCTGAAATGAGCATTGATGGTATTAAGGATGATGGAACAACCGTACCTATCTTCCGTGATGGAGATTGGGCTTAAATTGTTCGCTTAAATTATTGAATAAATAAAATGCCAAACAACCTGCTTGGTTCCTCTTCCGGGGACACAAGCAGGTTGTTTTTTATTGCACACTAGAATATCCAGTAAATAAATAGTCCAAATTTGAATAAAAGTTCAATATTTGTTCACACTATTGTTGATTTCCGTTCACAAATATGTCACAATACAGTTAAGGATCTAATTTCCAAGGAGGGGATTATCATGTTGAGAGACCCAATATCCAATGAAATTGACAGCGTTGAAGAAGAACAGCTCGAAATTCAAGCACCGGTGGATTCAAGAATTGTTGCATCTAATGCAATCAAATATACCGCCTATGTTATGCTGTTTTTCGGATTCTTGTATTTCCTGATTGCTTACTTGGCACCTATGTTGGAACAATAATGTGATGGATATGATTTTATTAGAAAACGCTTACGGCTAATCACTCTCATGGGAGTAGTGATTAGCCGTTTTTATTTCCATGAGAGTGCTTTGTTCGTCCAGGCTATTGCTGTAGGCGACCATATGCCATTCATTTTGGAATGTAGCCAAGCTATGGCCTCTTCTCTATCGCCTTCAAATGAGGAAAGACCGTTATCTTCCGTCCAGTGGCTTACAGTCTCAAACGAGGTACTGCTCCAGCCATTTTTCTCACCTTCTGCATTTTGGCGTTCTTTTACACCTGAAATAACGATGTCCAGCGATGCCTGAAGCTCCGTAACTGCATTATCGAATGCCGTCTTCTTTTCCTTAGCCTTCATATCAGCTTCAGCACGAAGGATGCGTGTATCAATCCCTTGACGTTCACGGATAATTTGCAGTAAAGTTACTGCTTCTCTGCTGGCCAATCCGTCATTATAACGTTCTTCTATAGATTTTGTACTTCCAACAGCTGCCACAAATGCTGGAAACCACCCGCTAGAGACCAAGATCGCTTTTTTCTTAATAAACTTGCCGTATCCAGCCAGTCCTTCCCCGGGAAACCTTACACGCCATGACCAAGGATCTAGCTCTGTTCCTGTATGCCAATTTTCTGCTTTCGTTAATCCGTTTAAAGATGGGTGATCAGGAATCAAGTTTGCAAGCGGTAAAATCCCAACCTTGGCAACAATGCCTACAGCTTCCTCAAAAGTGGTGACACTACCTTCTTCATATCCCTCATGCATCACTACATCATCTCCTTATGTACTCCATTATTTTGATTTCATATTTCCAATCCCAGCAATGAATGTACCGATGAGGCGAGATAAACTTACATTAGTATCAAGCGCCATTCCGAAACCGCCTTTTTGTTCCAAAGAGGCGAAGCCATGCAAAATGCTTCGTAACCCGCGGACTGCATGAATTTCACCCTCCTCACCTAACTGATAATCCTTCATCACTTGAATGATAAGCTTCAGTATATGTTCACTTGCTGCTTCTAGCTCCGTATTGGCCTGTTCAGGCGCTCGCAGCGTGGTCTCATATAAACCAGGGCGACTTCTAGCAAAGTCCACGTACGCTCGCCCCATCGCCTGTACAGCATCATCTCTACTAAGTCCTTTAGCTGCGCTAATCATGACCGTAGAAAGCTCACCTAGTCCATAAATTGCTAGTTGTGTACGCAAATCCTGTAGCCCGTTAATGTGATTGTATAGCGACGGAGATCGAACACCTAGTTTATTAGCCAATGCAGCTAAAGTTATGGTCTCGATTCCTTCATGATCGGCAATTTCTGCTGCTGCAATAACTAGCATACGACGATCTAATCCCGCTCTAGGTGACATTTAATTCCTCCTTCCTTGATTCATTTGTGCTTTGTGTATGGCATTCTCCATGGTTTGAACTGGATTTCTAAGCAAGTCGCCATGTCCAGTGGCCAGTATAGTCGGAGAAGCCTCTAGAAGCTTAATGGCACTTTTTAAGGCTTGATCTTTATTCCAGGTGGCCATAGCCGGAAACGGAAACCAAGGAATTACGGTTCCTGAAACTGCGGTTCCCCGGAAGGTTTGAAAAGCATCGCCAACAATAACAGCTTTGCTTCGTGAATCAATAAAAGACATAGAGCCAGGGGTATGACCGGGAGTTAGAATGGCTGTCAACGAACCAATGACATCGCCATCATAGAGTAATACATCTGGTCTTGTTGTTACCTTATCGGGTACACTTCCCTTAATAGGGGTCTGAGGTTCTCCCTCACGAAGGGAACGATCTCCGCTTAATAAAGAGGAATCCCTTTCTGAAATGTACACCTGAGCCTCTGGAAGCTGCTTTTTTAGTTCATCCAGTGCACCAACATGATCACCATGAGCATGCGTTAATACAATACGAGTAATCTTCTTATTTAACTTTGCTGAAGTATCCATAATTCCCTTTACACTAAACGGCATGGCCGCATCGATCAAAGTTAATTCATTTTCTTCCTCTATGATGTAACAATTCACAGGAAACACTTTTGGCATCCAAGTCAGCTGTAATAAATGACCTTCACGAGTTACTCTCATCATTATCCCTCCACAAAACTAATGGTATTAGCTTAAATATAAACTAATGGTATTAGTTTTGCAATAGCGATTTATCCATTCCTCTATCCCTCTAGTTTTTTGTCCGCATTTCTATTGGATCGTTTGATGATGAACCACTGAATCCATGTAATCCCAATAAAAAATAAGACGGAACCCACAAGAGTACTCATGATACTTTTAGCAATCTGCAAATCCCCCGCTTCTTTTAGATCAGATAAGATCATTAATGCAGCCCATATGATTGTGCTGACGACTCCCCCTATAAAATTGTTTTTCTTATACTGTCTGACAGCCCCCTCATTACTCGGTAGCAGGTATATTCCATCTTTGACGCAACGAACAGTAATATACGAGCACGCTACCATCACAATCACGAAAGAATCCCACCAATACTTAAAGTCCCATTGTAGGATAAACACTTTTACAAAGAGACTAACCAATAAGCCCACAAGCACTATCATAAACCCGTATGTACTAATCTTCTGAACTTCTGTGATAATCCGCTCATCCTTAATCCTTGTCCCTCTCACCTTAATCCCCCCAAAAAATATCGTCTAATGATCTATCTAATGCCTTACAGATCGCTAAGCATAACTTAAGTGTCGGGTTATAGTTTCCCGCTTCAATTAGGCCAATCGTCTGCCTTGTAACTCCTACTAATTCCGCTAACTGTTCTTGGGAAAGATCTTTTTCTACACGAGCCAGTTTCATCTTGATGTTCTTGTTCTCCCCCACGCTTTTCCCTCCTTATACAGATTGTTTCATTACACTAAATTGTAATCTATACTAATCATTATGCACAATATATATTGCTATAAACATTTTCGAAACTTCTTCAACTCAACTTTACTCATCCTCGATTCATCTTTACTCGACTTTCCTTATCTTTTCCCTGCCTCTTTCCTAGAGATTCTAAGCAAGAAAAAAAGCACCCCAATGGATGCTTTAAATGATTACTATTCAAATCCCTTATAGTCTTCTCTATTCCACTACATCGTTCTCTGGATAGCTATCAACGATCTTCAGTAGTTCAGAAGCATCCGTGCGTGGACGGCTGTCTGGCACAGTCTCCGGGTATCCAGCATGAATCATAGCTATGATCTTCTCTCCTGGCTTCACACCAATTTTGTTACGGAATTCAGGATTATTGATATAAGGATCGGTCTTCCAAATCGTTCCCACGCCTTGCTCCCAAGCTGCTAGCTGGAAGTTCTGCACAAGTGCTGACGCTGCTGCAAAATCCTCATCCCACTCTCTCTGCCGAGGATCTTCAGGCATCACCACAATTAACGTTAAGGGAATATTTGAGATATATTCTTTGCGCTTGGCAGCCACTTCAGGATCAGCTATGGCACGTTTCACGAAGGCAAATGCTGCTTCAGCCAAGAACTTTGTACCTTCACCTTGAAAAGCAATGAATCTCCACGGCTCACGAACCCCATGATTAGGCGCCCATACCGCTACATTTAACAATTCCTCTAATAGTCCTTGTGGCAGTGGATCTTTTTGAAAAAGTTTAATAGAGCGCCGTTCTTTAATTAGTTCTGCTACGCTATTCTTTTGAGTCGATTGAGTTTGTGTCATAAGATCCACTCCCTATAGTAATAATGATAATCATTATCATTAATGATACAGTATCGATCTGCCTTTTGCAAATAATAGAAAAAAAACACCGTTCCCTAAAGAACGATGTTAAAAGGCTTCAGCCGAAACGGCCCATGATGTATTCTTGTGTCATTTGATTCTCAGGATTAGTAAAGACCTTATCCGTTTTATCATATTCTATAAGGGATCCAAGATAAAAATAGGCCGTATAATCAGAGATCCGTGCAGCCTGCTGCATGTTGTGCGTTACGATTACGATGCGAAGCTCTTCTTTTAACTCCTTGATGAGCTCCTCTACTTTACCAGTGGAAACCGGATCTAGTGCGGATGCGGGTTCGTCCAAGAGCAGAATTTGTGGGTTAACCGACAACGCCCTTGCAATACATAAGCGCTGCTGTTGTCCACCGGATAGAGCTAATGCTGAATCTTTTAACCGGTCCTTCACTTCGTCCCACAAGGCAGCTTTGCGAAGGCTGCTCTCTACGATCTCATCGAGTGCTTTTTTCCCTTTAATTCCATGATACTTAGGACCAAAAGCGATGTTATCATAAATGGATTTGTAGAACGGATTCGGCTTCTGCCACACCATACCAATCTTCTGACGCAGTTTGATAACGTCTGTGCCCGGAGCATTAATATCCACTCCATCAATCCAGATGCTTCCTTTGGTGTTTGATCCGGAGATTTCGTCATTCATCCGATTCAGTGAACGAAGAAAGGTTGATTTACCGCAGCCGGATGGGCCGATCAGTGCAGTAACCGTATTTTCAGCAAAAGGAAGACTAATCCCCTTTACTGCCTCATATGTTCCATAAAAAATACTCAGGTCCTCGGTTTGAAAAGATTCTCGCACTGCTGTTGCCGACGTTCCCATCGATTACTCCTCCTACATCTCTACTTTAATTTTTAGGAATTAGTTCATTCTTTTTGAAGCTGTAAGCTTACGATAAATAAATCTTCCGAAATAACGTGCTGCTAAGTTGAAGATCAACACCATAATTACAAGTACTGCTGAAGCTCCCGCAGCAATTTGCGCGGCATCAGGAGCAAGGCCTTCACTATTTACCTTCCAGATATGAACAGCCAGTGTTTCAGCGGGACGGAAAGGATTCAGTGGTGAGTTCGGACTAAGTGGATTCCAGTTGGTGAAATCTAGTCTTGGACTACTCATTCCTGCAGTAAACATCAACGCGGCTGCTTCCCCAAAGACACGGCCAGCGGACAAAATAGTACCGGTAATAATCGTTGGTAATGCTACTGGAAATAACACAGAGGTTACGATTTTCCACTTGGACAATCCTAGTGCAAAACCTGCCTCTTTTTGTTGCTTCGGAACACTACGGAAAGCTTGCTCAGTAATCCGAACCATCAGCGGTAGATTAAAGACCGTCAATGCCAGTGCTCCCGAGATTAAGGAAAAGCCAAGATTAAAATAGTTAACAATCAGCAATAGACCAAACAAGCCGACTACGATTGAAGGGAACGAAGATAATACTTCAACAATTAAGCGAATAAAGCCGGTGATTTTTCCTGGACGAGCATATTCAGCCATATAAATACCGGCACCCAGTCCAAGCGGTACTGTAATTATTAGCGTGAGTACCAAAAGGAATAAGGAGTTGAATAATTGAGGACCAATTCCTCCACCTGCTCGAATTTTTTGTGGTGCAGAGAATAGAAAATCCCAACTAATGTGACTAAGGCCTCGAAAGAGGATATATCCTAATAGACCAACCAGAATAGCTACGATGAGCAATGCGAAAAACACAATAAGGCTTGTGGCAATTTTATTTACGGTTCTCGGCTTCAAATTTTATTTCTCCTTTCAAGCAGTCTCACAAAGAAGACAAATACAAAGGTCATCAGCATAAGAACCAGTGCCATACTCCACAGAGCATTATTGTGCGCAGAGCCCATGGTTGTGTTCCCCATTCCAAGCGTGATTACACTCGTCAAGGTAGAAGCTGATTCAAAGAGTGATTTTGGTACGAATGGCGCATTCCCGATAACCATCTGTACAGCAAGGGCTTCACCGAATGCACGTGCCATCCCCAGGACAATACCAGTCATAATAGCAGGAAACGTTGTCGGAATAATCACTCGAGAGATCGTCTGCCACCGGGTGGCACCAAGCGCATAGGAGGATTCCTTTAAATTTTGCGGCAATGAAGCCAGCGCGTCTGCAGCCACGCTTGTAATCGTCGGAAGAATCATGACCGAGAGCACAAGCGCGCCTGCAGCTACCCCGATGCCTTGACCAGGCAGGTTGTTGCGTAGAAACGGTACAATAACACTTAATCCGATGAAACCATAAACAACTGAAGGGATACCTGCCAACAGCTCGATTACGGGCTGAAGCAATTTTTTGCCCCATCCTGGGACAATCTCCGTCATAAACAGCGCAGCGCAAAGGCTAAGTGGACTAGCAATCAATGCTGCAAGTAGAGTAACTAAGAAGGATCCCGTGATAAACGGAAATGCACCAAAGGATGGCGTATCTGCTTCAGGTGACCACTTTGTTCCGAACAGAAAATCTTTAACGCTAACATCGCCACTTGTGAAAGTTGAAATCCCTTTAGACGCCACAAAATATACCATCGATACAATGATTGTGATCAATAGCAGTACACAGAAGGACATATATGTACGTCCCACAAAATCTTCAATATGATGTTTCTCGATGCGTGAGTTCTTTATTTTCACCCTCAATTGCTCCCTCTTTCTAAAGTGAAAAGAGAGGCAGATGTATCCGCCTCTAATCACTTGAGATTCTAATCCTTACAAATTACTTAGAAGTGAATTACTTAGCTGTAACATTTCCTGCAACGTCACGAGTAACTTGCATTTTTACTGCTGGAATGTATCCAAGCTCAACAACTTCACCTGTTTGTACTTCGTCTGTCAAGAAAAAGTCAAGGAATGCTTTTACTGTTTCATTTGGTTCGCCGTTTGTGTACATGTGCTCGTAAGCCCATACTGGATATTTACCAGAAACAACATTGTCCACAGATGCTTCTACACCATCAAGGCTAAGTGTTTTGATTGAATCATCAAGGTATGAAAGAGCCAGATAACCAATAGCCCCTGGAGTTTCTCCGATCATTTTCTTAACAGTACCGGAGGAATCTTCTTGAATCGATCCTGGGATATCTTCCGTTTTAGTTCCAAGTGCAAAGCTTTCAAAGGTTGCGCGAGTACCGGAGCTGCCTGGACGGTTGATGATTTGGATTTTTTGATCCGCTCCGCCAACTTCTTTCCAGTTCGTAACCTTACCTGTGAAAATATCGATAAGCTGTTGCTTAGTCAAGCTGTCTACACCAGCATCCGGATGAGTTACTGCTGCGATCGCTACTACTGCTACTTGATGATCTACAAGAGCTGCTGCTTTTTCTGCATCTGCATCCTTTAGTTTTTCTTCTGCGAATACGTCAGAGTTACCGATATCTACTTGTTTCTCAGCTACTTGAGTAAGACCAGTACCACTGCCGCCGCCTTGAACTTGAATGTCCACCCCAGCATTTTTATCCATGAAATTCTCTGCTACCAGCTCAACTAATGGTTGTAGTGCTGTTGAACCTGATGCTAGAATCGAACCACTTATTTTAGCGCCGCTACCTTCATTTGTAGCTGCAGCGTTTCCTCCCGTGTTGTTTGCCCCACCATTACCGCAGGCCGAAAGTGCCAGTACGCTTGTTAAAGCCAAAGTCATAACCCAAGATTTTTTGAATTGCATTGTTTTGTCTCCTCCTAAATGTTTTGTTAGCACGGCTTCCTCATACAGTTCATGCGGAACTGGCTTCGAAAGCTTTAACATGGTGTTGTGGAGCTTTGGCCCCCATATGCTTGTTTACTGTAAAAGTGTATTGCACGCATATGTTATTGTTGTTGTCCGGAGCTTCTTGGCCCCTCTGACTCTTCTTATTCTAGAGCTCGTTCGTTAGAGAAACTTCTTAACTTTGTAAAGCGAACGATAAAAATACCAATAGAAACTATATATATGTATAGATTTAATCTATAATGGGGATATAATTTGTTATCCAACTTAGCATTGTGCGGAGGAAAGTCATGAATATTATGAAGTTAAAGATCGTTATTCTACTTGAAAAATATAAGAAAGTAACCGATGTAGCTGCTGAATTGGGCCTTAAACAACCCACTGTATCTTTTCATATGAAGAATTTAGAGAATGAATTTGGAACTCCTTTATTCCTGTATCGAAGTGGAAGAGTCCTGCTCACAGATGCGGGTAGAGCCCTTTATCAATATGCGCTCAAGATTGTCTCACTTACGGCCGAAGCTGAACGTACTGTTAAACAGTTTTCTTCCCCAACACATGGTACTTTGAAGCTGGAAGCAAGTTATATACCTGCAACTTATATTTTACCTAAAGCGCTAATCCAATTCATGAAACAATATCCTGGGATTAATAATTCGATGACGATCCAAAGTGATAATTTGTTAAAGGAACGACTCCGAAGCCGAGAAATTCAAATGGCTATTTTGCACACTTCAGATTGGCATGATGAATCCTTTAACTTTCAGCTGATTGTCCGCGACGAGCCTGTGCTGATTTTTGCCCCTAGTCACCCTTTTGCAACTATAGAGAAGCTAACACCAGAACAGATCGCGCTTGAGCCTTGGATTCAGTATGAGGGTGGTTCTTGTTTACGGGGATTTGCGGATCAATGGGCAGAAATAAATCATATTCGCTTGTGGAACCGATCCGAGATAAATTCACCTGAATCCCTAAAGAAGTTAGTTAGCGAGGGAGATGGCGTAGGCATTTGTTCTAGAGTCAGCATTGAAGCAGAACTTGCATTAGGTCGTCTTTGTTATGCTCCTCTACCGGGAGTTTTGCCTGAGAGCGGTGGTTTTGTACTGGCTTGGCGAAAAGATCATATATTAACACCCTTACAGCAGTCTTTAGCGGAAATATTAAACAACGTTTAGACCTTATATTTTATATTAAAAGGGAGCACCCAAAGCCATTACGGACTTGAGCACTCCCTTTTTTAGGCTTATTCTATAAACGGAAACATTAACTTCTCATTCTCACTTGTGTACATATTTTCCTTCGTAATGAATTCGGAGCCTGTATCCATAACAGGAGCTACTTTGTGGCCTGAAACGACTTCAAGTGCAGTTTTCACAGCCAAGTACCCCATAGTAAAAGGTTTTTGAATCACCGTTCCCAGCATAATTTCATTCTCCAGCAATTGAACCTCACTACTGGAATTGTCGAACCCCACCAGCTTCACTTTGTCTTTTAAGCCCATATCCATAATTGCCAGTCCCGCACCTAATGTAGAGGGCTCATTGAGACCAATGATTCCCTTTAGTTGTGGCTGTTTCCGTAGAAGATCAACAGTTAATTGATATGCCTTCTTCGAAGAACCGTTACTGTAAAGGGTATCCTGCACAAGATTAACTCCATTCTGAGATAAAGCATCCCTAACCCCTTTCTCTCTCTCGATAGCTGTAGCGGAGCCTTGTACAAAATTCATAATGGCGACTAGATCGTCGCTATAAATATTTTCAATCAACTTCTGCGCTGCTTTGCGGCCTGCTTCATAATTATCTGTGGCGATAAAACTCTCCGATACACCGCCGTTCAGTCCCGAGTCTACCGTAATAAGCGTGATACCCGCAGCTTTAATCTGCTCTGCAACCGGAACAAGACGATAATAGTCGGTAGCAGCCAAAATAATGGCATCAGGCTTCTCCTCAATCGCCTGTTCTAGTAATTGAATCTGCTTATCCACATCTAACTCGGTATCTGTTCCTACCGTATGGACATCTGCACCGAATTCCTTGGCAGCAGTTGCCACACCTTGTTTCATTACCTCCCAGAATTCAATGCTGGTATCGATAGTCTTAGGAACGTAGATAATGGTTCTGACTTTTGGATCAAGTTCATTCGTAAACATACGATAACCTACCCACCCGAGCGCTACAATAAAGAATAACAGTAGAGCAGACAGGCCTATTTTTGACCAAAGTGAACTCATGGACTCTCCTCCTCATAGAGCGCAGGAATTCTTAAAGTGACCGTCGTCCCTTCTTCCATTTCACTTGCAAAAGACAAACCGTAATGGTCCCCGAAATAAAGCTGAATGCGATGGTTTACATTCGCGACGCCTACCCCACTGCCAATCCTGTAATCTGGCTTTTGAAGCAGTAACTTCCCCATCTGATCTGGATTCATACCGACACCATTGTCAATAATTTGAATAGTAATATCTTTTTGCTCTCTTTTGCCTTTAATCAGGATGTGACCTTGCTCAGGATTATGCTTTATCCCATGATAAATCGCATTTTCAACTAAGGGTTGAAGGACCATTTTCAAAATACTGCATTCAAGAATGTCTTCATCCACTTCTATCGAATATGTGAATTTATGGCGATAGCGCATGTTCTGAATCGTTAGATAGTGCCGAATATGTTCTAGTTCTCTAGCGATCGGGATCAGCTCCTCGCCCTCACCAATCGTAGAACGTAGCAGCTTCGATAATGAAGAGGTCATTTCGACTACCTCCTCCATCTTACCGGTCTCTGCCATCCAAATGATCGAGTCCAGCGTATTATACAAAAAGTGAGGCTTAATCTGTGCTTGTAAGGCCTTAAGCTCACTCACACGCTTCATCTCTTGCTCCATGACGATCTGACTCATCAGCTCTTTAATCTTCAGGATCATCAGGTTAAAGGTACGGGCTAGCTTACCGATTTCGTTCGTGCTCTCAATCTCCACGCGAATGTCGAACTCACCGCGTTCAGCCTTTTTCATATTCATTTCTAATTTCTTGAGCGGTTTGGTTAATGCGTAGGACAGCAGCACAGAAATTGCCATAGCACAGATCAGACTTACGGCTCCCCACAAGGCGGCGGTCCCTTGCATCTGCTGTTTGTTAGCAACCAGATCATCTGGATAGGTGACCCCTACAATCTTCCAGCCAAAGCTAGTGGTATCCACGGTGTACAGTTTCTGTTCGTTCCCTGCTTTCACCGTAACTGACCCGTTCTTAATCCCAAGAACAGTATCCAATTGCTCAAACTTGAGCTGCGAATAAATCAACTGCTGTTGAGGATGATAGACTAGGCTCCCTGTCGGATCTACGATAAATACATAACCGCGCTTTCCCAGTTCGATTTGTTTGCACAAATTGTTAATAACACTGAAATTAAGATCTACGAGTAGCACACCCTGTCGGTCTGCTTCCATTTCAGAAAAAGAATCGGAAAGCTTTCTACTGATCGACACTACCCAACGGTATTCATTCTGAAATAAGTGCTGCACATGTGAAGAGGAGACAGCCACTCCCGTCTGGTTCAATGCTTGCTGATACCACTCTTGAGCAATCAATTCGGGAAGCGGTTTCAAAACTGCATCCAGTCGATCTGAAACGGTTATCCCTTCCGAGCTTGCATACACAATAGAAGAAATATCCGAGCGGGATTGGACTACAGATCGTAGATATTGGCTAGCTAATTGCTTATCCTTGGTCTCCCCTTCTTGTCCAGAACTCGAACCTCTTACATATTTCTCAAGATCACTGCTAGTTAACACCAGAGCAGCAATGCTCTCCATGTTGCTAATATAATTCTCGATGTTCAGTTTTACTTGTTCTATTAATTGTGAGGTATAGGCTACGGAATTCCCCATGACGGCTGCTGAGGAGAGTCGATATGAAGTATAGGTAAGTACTATAGTGGTGCAGAGGATAAGAAGCGAAAAAGAAATCGCGATATTATTATGAATACTTCGACTTCGGAAGAAACGATGAGGTTTCATAGAAGAAGATTCTCCTTCTGTCGCTGTCGATATTCCTTAGGTGTGATCCCAACATTTCGTTTAAAAATAACACTGAAATACTGAGGATCAGCATAGCCCACTCTAGCAGCGATATCATAAGTCTTCAGCTGTGTGATGGTAAGCAGTTCTTTAGCTTTTTCCAAACGGAGGCGAGTCAAATACTCAATAAAAGTCTCACCGGTATGCTGTTTAAACGTTGCACTGAAATAACTGATGCTCATAAAAATATGGCTACATAACTCATTGAGTGAAAAACTGTCATTATAATAATTCTCCCGGATATAAGCTTCCGCGGCTTTCATCTGAGAAGCCCTTACCGTAGTTCTTTGTTCCGACAGCTTGAGGATCAGCTCATGGCAAGTTCTCTCCAAATAATTCCTCGCTTCCTCTAAAGTCTTTAGAGCAGCAACTTCTGCGAACATATTATGCGAAACCAGCTCAGTATTGGGGAATCCAATATCGGCCACATAATTCATTAGAGAAACGAGCATCTGGTAAATGATACTGCGGCAACCTTCTATAGAAGAGCTATTGCTCTTTAATTCCTGAAACCATTGTGAGAGAACCTCTGAGATCGCTGATGCTTTCCCTGTCTTCAACGCGGATATAAATTGCTTTTCCCAAGAAGTGAAGTGCGCTTGATCCAACCCTTTGCCAAACTCAAGATCCTGAATGGAGATCACCTTATCGACGCCTAAAAGATAACGATATTCTAAGGATGAAATCGCTTCCTGGAAGGATTGTGGAATTTGTTGCATGCTAGCGTATTTTCTACCGATGCCGATGGTGGCGGTCAGCTTCAAATACTTATTCAAGCTGGTCTGAACCTGATCCGCGAGAAGCTGTGTTGTAACTTCAATTGCTTCTGAATCTCCTGATAATATCGCAGCGAGTTTACCATCTCTAGTCTGAAACACCACCCCGCACTGCCCCTTCTCAAGTTGCTCCTGCACAATGTTAAATGCAGCAAAACGTAGTAGCTCAGCATCAGAAGCAATGTCCTGGCTTCGACTCTCCATTTCTATCTCGATTACGATTGCAAGGTAAACCGCGCCCTGAAGCTGTATATGAAAATAATTCATTTTATTCTCGATCTCATCGTTCTTCATTCGAGTCGTAACCAGTTTCTCCAGAAAACGTTCGCGCAGTAAAGGTAAGCTCTGATTTAATTGCATGCGAAGCTTAGCGATATTGGCCTTTTGTAAATACTCTTCATCCAAATCCTGCTTCATTTTGCTTAGAAATTCTGCAAACTCACGAGCATTAATTGGTTTTAACAAATATTCTGTCACCTTCAAGGTTATTGCCTGTTTGGCGTAATCGAAGTCTTCATATCCAGTTACGATAATGACCTTCATGTCGCGGTACCGTTCCATAACAGCTTTTGCCAGTCCTAAACCATCCATAAAGGGCATGCAAATATCTGTAATAATCACATCTGGTCGAAACTGCTCGATCGCATCAAGGGCATCTCTGCCGTTATCGAAATCTCCAACGAGCTCAAAACCATAATTATTCCAAGATATCTTCTGTTTAATCGCTTCACGAACCTCATCTTCATCATCAACCAGAATAATCTTATACATCCAACACCTCCTTAGCTATGCACTCATCGATCACCTGTAATGTAAATGTTTACCTTTTCAAATAAGCATAATAGAGGTTGCCTATTTGAGGCAACCTCTATTATTAATAACTTCTATTCGTATAGCAGAGGTTTGATCTCATCAGAATCCATATTGTTCTTATCGTACCAATGAAACCCGGTGTCAATATTCTTTTCTACGGTTTCCCCTTTAATCGCTTGTACAGCTGCTTTCACCGCTTGATAACCAATCCCAATGGGGTCCTGTGTAACCGCGCCAGCCACAACACCACTACGAATGGCATCCATTAACTGTTTACCAGAGTCAAATCCGATGACCACAATCTTTCCACCCATCTGCAATTCATTTACGGCATTAGCCACACCTACCGCAGAGCCTTCGTTTGAGCCATAGATCCCTTTAAGATCCGGATTGGCCTGCATCATCGCTTTTGCAAGATCCGTTGACTTCAACTGGTCTCCACCGCCATATTGTGGCTCTAATACTTCAATGTCTGGATATTTCGCTTTCATTTGTTCTAAGAAACCATCACGACGTTGTTGACCTGTGCTGCTTGTTTGGTCATGTACGACTAGACCTACTTTACCTTTCTTGCCAATCAACTCCGCCATTTTATCAGCTGCTAAAGCGGCGGCTGCTTTATTGTCCGTCGCTGCTGTTGCTACAGGGATATCGCTGTCTACACCAGAGTCAAACCCAATGATGGGGATATTGTTTTCCTTTGCCTTTTCCAGATATGGAATCGCTGCTTTGCTGTCCAGAGCCGCTAAAGCGATTGCTGCAGGTTTCTTGTCTAGCGCCGTCTGCAACATTTCAATTTGTTTATCTACCTGACTCTCGTTTTCAGGGCCTTCAAACGTAATCTCGACATTAAACTCCTTGGCAGCCTTCTCGGCTCCTTGCTTCACCGCTTGCCAGAATTGATGCTGGAAGCCTTTTGAAATGACTGGGATATAGGGTTTGTCTGAACCGGATGCACTCTTTTTGCTATCACTGTTGTTACAAGCACCAAGTAAGGTAGTAGCCAGTAACAAACTGGCAAGCATAATAATCCCTTTTCGACGTTGCTTCATTTAAATCTTCCCCCTCGTCATTTGCTTTGTATATCACTCCGTATGGAGATAATACCTCTTTCATCGCTTCCGTCTGCGAAGAATATCAGCATACACTGCGATGATGATGACAACACCGACAATGACTGTCCGCCATTCCTGAGCAACCGACATAATCTGTAAGCCATTCGTCAGTACACTCATAATGAGTGCACCAATAATCGTACCTAGAATAGATCCTACGCCCCCGCTTAAAGATGTGCCTCCAATGACGACAGCCGCTATAGCTTCTAATTCATAACCGGTGCCAAGTGACGGCTGCGCTGAATTAAGTCGTGAGGCCATCAGGATACCAGCGATTCCACTGAACATCCCTGTGATGGTGTAGATTACAATCTTCCATTTGACCGTATTTACACCGGATAAGCGAGTCGCTTCTTCATTGCTGCCAAGCGCAAAATTATAGCGCCCAATAATGGTCTTCGACAATATGATGCTTGCGATAATTCCGAGCAATAAGAAGATAATGATGGTATTCGGAATGCCTGGGATCATCTTACCCATAGCAATCTTGGCAAAGATCGGATCATCATTGAAATAAATAGGCTTAGCACCCGTTATGACCAGTGATAATCCTTTAGTAATCATCATGATCGCCAGCGTAGCAATGAATGGTGGAATATCCATTTTTGCCACCATTAAACCGCTGATAAAGCCACATAGTGCACCAGCTAGAATCCCGCCTACAATTCCGAGTGGAACAGGTAGACCCCAGAATGTAATGAAGACGCCAACCATCACGGAGGAGAAGGTCATCACCGTACCCAAAGCAAGATCGATCCCACCTGTAATAATTACAAAGGTTGCGCCTAGAGCTAATACTCCAATTACAGCAGTAGAGACCAGAATTCCAACTAGATTAGAGAATTGAAAAAAGTTACTTGAGGCTACTGAAAATACGATGACCAATATGATCAAACTTGCGAATGCCAATAATTTTTGTTTGAACCCTGATTGCGCCCCGGTTTGCTTCGAGCCGATAGGTTGGCTAATCCCTTGATCTGCGATCTTCATGACCTTGACACCTCCGATAAACTCTTGAACGATTATGAACGCATCGTCGCATATTTCATAATTGCTTCTTGCGATGCTTCTTCTGCGGTTAGTTCTCCGGTTATACGTCCTTCACACATGACAATAATGCGATGGCTCATTCTTAGAATCTCTGGGAGATCTGAAGAGACTATAATGATCGCTTTTCCTTCGCTGGCCAGCTGATCAAGCAACTTATAGATCTCACTTTTCGCCCCTACATCAATTCCACGTGTCGGTTCGTCGAAAATCAGCACATCGCAGTCTCTCGTCAACCATTTACCGATAACCACTTTTTGCTGATTGCCACCGGATAAGAATTTGACTTTTTGACTTATACTTGGTGTCTTGGTTGCTAGTGCTTCCACATGCTGCTCCGCTGTCTTTCGCATCTCGCGATCCCTCATCCATCCGAAGGCATTGCGGAACTTGTAGAAGGAAGCCATTGCATTATTCATGCTAATGTCCATCTCTACAAGCAGTCCGTAGCGTTTGCGATCTTCGGACAAATAGCCAATACCCTGCTGCACTGCTTGATGAGGATGTCGTATACGTACCGTATTTCCATGCAGCTTAATCTCACCTTTATCGATAGGATCAGCCCCAAATACTGCGCGAACAACCTCAGTACGTCCAGCTCCCATTAATCCTGCGAAACCCAGAATCTCACCCTTATTCAGATGAAAGCTGATATCCTTCAACAACTGCCCGCTAGAAAGATTTTGAACCTCCAGAACGACTTGCTGCGTCTGTTTGGAAATCGTCGGCTTTGACGTTTGATAGAGTTCTCTACCGACCATCATGCTAATAATCTGATCAATGGTTATTGAATCCGTCCGAACAGTATCCACGTAACAACCATCCCGCATGACTGTAATGCGATCTGTGATCCGTTTCAACTCATCCATGCGGTGAGAAATGTATATAATGCCTACACCTTCTTCTCGTAATTGCTCAATCATACGGAATAACTCGTTAATTTCCGTATCTGTCAACGCTGCAGTTGGTTCATCCATAATCAGTACCTCCGCATTGAAAGACAAAGCTTTTGCGATTTCAACCATTTGCTGATTAGCAACTGTCAGATCTGAGACCAAAGTCTTCGGATCCAGTTTTAGATTCATCTGATCAAACAGTTCCTGCACCTTACGATTAAGCTCCAGATCATCAACGAACCATTTCAGTGCCTTACGCGGCTCACGACCAATAAATATATTTTGGCCCACTGTAAGATGCGGCATTAGATTCAGTTCCTGATGGATAATACTAATCCCAAGTTCCTGCGCAGCGTGAGTATTGGCAATCTCCACCTCAGATCCCTTGTACCACATCTGACCCGCATCCTTGGAATAGACTCCTGTTGCAATCTTCATTAATGTAGATTTTCCTGCGCCATTTTCACCAACTAATGCATGCACTTCCCCACGCTTCAGCTCAAATTGACATTGATTCAATGCGTGAACACCGGGGAAAAATTTATCAATCCCCGCCATTCGTAGTAATAATTCGTCCATTTCATCTCCACCTCAAATCCTTTAGGAGTGCTTTTTATTAAAGTAATCGCTTTCAATATTGAATGTAAAATTATTGTATTGCCTATAGGCTTCAAATGTAATGGAATATTCTCCGCAAAAAAGTTTAAAATTTTATGTTTTAAAGCAAGTAAAAAAGACTGCACCGTCTTTTCATGGACGATGCAGTCTTTTATAAGAATTATTAATTCAAACCCTTTCCAGCCACCAAGGTGTACGTCTTTGGGATTCCTTTATCAAAAACATCCGAGGATAAATTGGGCTCTTCAACCAATTGGCGGATCACAAGTCCAGAACTAGCAGCGGCTGTAACGATTTCTCCAAGCGTCCAGCGGCGCCAGTAGACAACGCTATGTTCCTGTTCGCCTACAGGTTTGCCTGTGGAGGGCAAATACTTAGAATACGAGACCTTTTTTTCTTCCAATGTTGTATCGAAATAATCCCCACTAACTTTGTGCTTGCGAATCTTAGCCGTAGATCCCTTCGAGGTTATAAGCTTAGTTGTCACTGGATGGAAATCACGCAGAACAAAAATCCCACCAGGAGAAAGTAAACGACGGACGGTTTCCATAAACGGTGCAAGATCGGTAAAGTAGTGCATGATTCCTAACTCAGCAAATACGATGTCATATGAACCATCTAGGACGTGTTCTGGAAGCTTAAGAACATCTGAAACGATGTAGGTAAGCTGAACACCCGCTTCTTGTGCGAGATCAGCGGCATAACGCGCATTTGCTTCCGAGAAATCGGCAACGGTTACGTCCGCTCCAAGTAAAGACAAAGCGACGGCCTTCATGCCATTTGATCCCATGAGATTCATCATCTTTTTACCCTTTACTTCTCCAAAATAAGAAGAGAGCGGGTACAGCTTCGCACTTGGTTCCTTGATTAATTTGGCTGCTGCTTCTGAAGGGGTACCAAATCGAGTAACCCAAGCTGTGTATGTGTCTTCGTTCCATAGTTCCTCACTGGTTGGCCCTGTGCCTTTTCCAGAAGGTAGTTCTACATTGTGATCTTGTTCTTCCATTCCTTGTGACCCCTTTATGATTAAAATATCTGTTATGAAGCATTCTGAATGGCATCTGCCACCCGAATAGTTTTCTTTCTTCCAGCGTACAAATATACACCGAGTCCAAACATGACTAACAGTCCACCAGCCCATTGCAGCGCTGTTAATTGTTCACCTAAGAGCAGAAAAGCTAGGATGCTAGCACCCACGGGTTCTCCTAAGATGTTCATGGATACCGTAGTTGCGGATACATACTGAAGTAGCCAATTAAATAAAATATGCCCAAATACCGTGGGTACCACAGCTAGCAATATGAAAATCCCCCACTCATTCGCAGGATAATTAAAGAAGGAAATCCCCATGAACAGATTGTATATGGCAAACACGCCAGCTGCTGACAAGAAGACTATCAAGCTATACAAATAGGAAGGCATACGCACCACTAGCTTTTGACCGATAAGCATATGCACAGCTACCGCTACAGTACCTCCAACCGATAACAAATCGCCTTTAAGATTATCCGCAGAGATTCCAATGTCTCCCCAGCCGATAAATACTACACCGCCAATAGCAATACTCAGTCCCAGAATAGCAGACGCAGCCGTTTTTTCCTTATACAAAAAATAAACGCCCAGCATAATAAAAACCGGCTCCAGCGCCATGATCATCGTTGAACTAGCTACCGAAGTATACTTCAAAGAGCCCATCCAAAGCAAAAAATGTAGAGCAAGCATAGTGCCTGAGAGCACTAACATGATCCAGTCCTTTTTACGAAGCGCAACCGCTGCTCCACTGTATGGCCTTGCAAAAGGTAACATCAATAGCGAGGTGAATAACAGCCGATACATGCCTTGAATAGACGCTGGTGCTGCAGACCATTTAATAAAAATAGCAGAAAATGAGATGGCCACAATCCCAATCAACATTAATATTGGAATAGGAAGTGGCGGTTTTTTAAGATTCACATGGTACGCGTCCTTTCAATATCTAAAGTCACTTATGTTAATTTAACGCAGACCGTAAAAAAATGCATCTATTTTCATTAGATTTCACTAAAAAAAGCATAAGCCACGTCATTTCTGACGAGAGCTCATGCTTCTATAAGGTTACGGCTTTAGAACAACCTTGATACAATTCTCTTTTTTCTCACTAAAAACGTCATAGCCATGCTCTGCTTTACTGATTGGCAGGCGATGCGTAATGATATCTGTAGGATCAAATTTATTCTCTTTAATCATCTTATAAAGCAAAGGCATATAGTGAATAACTGGGGCTTGTCCCATCTTTAAAGTAATATTACGTTCAAATAGATGACCCAGCGGGAACATATTGTAATTAAGCCCATAAACCCCTACCAGCTGAATAGTCCCGAATTTACGCACAATATCCGAGGCCATCCTAAATGCGCTGAGTGAGCCGCCTTGTAGCTTCAATGTGGTTTCCACTTTTTCCAAAGCAGATATTTTGGCATCCAAACCTACGCAATCAATAACTACGTCTGCTCCCCCATGAGTAATATCCTTCAAATGCGCCTCAATATCCTTGATCTCTTCAAAATTATAAATTTCAACCTTATTGGTTTGCTTCGCATGCTGCAGCCTGTAACCAACATGGTCAACAGCTATGACTCTAGAAGCACCTTTCATCCAGGCGAATTTTTGAGTTAACAGACCAACAGGTCCACAGCCAAGAACAATAACTGTATCCCCTGGCTTCACGCCTCCGCTTTCTACTCCCCACCAGGCTGTAGGCACAATATCTGATAAGAAAAGAATTTTCTCATCTTCCATTTCTGCATCCTCAGGAACCACAAAGGGGCCGAAATTACCATAAGGTACCCTCAGCAACTCGGACTGCCCTCCAGCAAAGCCACCATAAGTATCAGAATAACCTAGGTAACCACCTGTGTCCTTAGCATCATTAGAATTGTCACATTGGCTCTCCATCTCATGCTGGCAAAAGAAACACTGGCCACAGGCCACATTAAAGGGAATAATGACACGATCGCCTTTCTTGACTTTAGTTACGTCAGGGCCAATTTCTTCAACAATCCCCATAGGCTCATGACCGATAATATAATCATCATGCATACCTGGAATCTCACCGTTATAGATGTGTAGATCTGAGCCACAAATCGCTGTAGTTGTAATCCGAACGATAATATCGTCCTTTTTCTCAAGCTTCGGATCAGCTACCTCTTTAACCTTAACTTTTTTCTTCCCTTGGTAGGTTAGTGCCTTCATACTGTTCATCCGCTCCTTTAGAGTATGGCAAAGGGTGTAACGATAACATCATCTATGTTATAACCCTAAGACCTATCTTCTTATCCATGAAGAAGCGGGGAATACATCATAAGCGCATAATTATCGGTTACATCTTCATCTCCAATTAGGTCGCCGGTACGTGTATATACTTTTCGACTAATCTTGTTACTGCGTATATAGCCTCCCCAAGGTTCTAGACTAATTCGGTGATCACTTTCGTACACTTCATATTTATAAAGGGATTGCTCCTCGCATCTCCATTCCCCATGTAAATGGCTGTCATCCAGCCAGAGCTTTAATTGATAGGCTTGATTTGTGTTATTCTTCACTTGAAGGTCCAAATAATTATAAGAACAGGTGGCCCCGCTTCCAAATGGCTGTGTACGCTGTTCATCTGGAAAAACATCATAGCTGTGCCGATGCCGTTCCGTAACCGTAAGAGGTGTATGCAGTGTCATCCAGTAGATCAGATTGGACAGCTGGCATAAGCCTCCGCCTACCCCGGAATGGAAGCCACCATAATGCAGCACCATTCCCTCCAGATACCCTTTTCGCTTCGTGGGCTTCCCGATGCTTCTCCAGTAAGAAAAAGTCTCCCCCGGCTGCACCATAAGTCCATCCAGTTTCGCTATCGCCAGACGTAAATTGGTTATTTTATTGTATTGAAGCACCATATCTACATTCCGTAGACTTCTTAATAACGGTGTAGCATGAGTCATCACTTCATTAGATAAAACTTCACTAGTGCGTTGCTTCGCCACCTTGCTGCGGCTAGTACACCATTTCAGATATCTTTTGTAAATAAAATATCGCTTTCCGGCAAATAGTCTAAGTCGGGAACGCTGAATAGGTTTCATGGCAGCCTGAGAGGTATTCATCTAGAACTGAACCTCGCTTTCAGCTCGTAACTGGGCGAATCTCCCTCCAAGCAGTGCATTATGATGCTTAACGATCTGTTCACTATTCAGCATTTTGTTATCAAAGGTGCTATGAGCGTCTGAAACCAATACACTTTTATAGCCCATGCTGTATGCGCGTCTTATCGTCGTATCTAGACAGAACTCACTTTGCATTCCACAAATCACCAGATTCGTGATCCCCAGCTTCTGTAGCTCATCTTGCAGTACGGTTCGGTGAAAAGCATCCCAAGTAGGCTTCTCCACAATAACTTCGCCTTCCTGCGGTGTGATACGATGACTAATCTGCCACGTGGGCGTTCCTTTTGTATATTCCTCATCTTCTGTATGTTGGACATAAACAATTGGAGTGCCTGCCACCCTAGCTTTGTGCTGAAGGGAAATAATTCTCTCCATCACCCCCTCTTCATCGTACAGCTTTTGATCAGGGTAGGAGAACATGGCTTCTTGAACATCAATAATTAATAGTGCAGTTGAATTTTCCAAGTGGATAACCTCCTAGAGCTTTTACAAAAATAATACCAGATTATGGGACACTCTATCTACCTATTTAAAGACTCCAATCAACAAAAAAAGGGCATCTGCTAAGCAGACACCCACATCATTACAATCCTTTTTACTTACCGCGTTTATTATGCCAGATCAAAGCATGCAACTGTGGAAGTACTCGCACTCTATTCATTTCTGAATCCATGATCACTTTATTAAACAGCCACTCCAGCCTTCCCAAAAGTCGAGCAGAAATGTCTCCTTCTTCAGTGACATCATCATTCCCAGGCTGCAGGAAGAGCGGCACATTGGGATATCGCTGGTGAACGTCTTTTGCATAATCAAAATCCTTGTCATCAAACACAACGACTTTCAGGCTATGTGTAGAACGGCCCGGATTCTCCATCTTACGCATGATGGTATCTAGCATCTCCCAATTTGTCGTCATCCCTGAGCTTGGTGGTTTCGGACTGATGGTCAGCACATCCACATCATTGAACCAGTCCTGCCATTTACTGCCCTGAGTTTCTATAGCCGCTTGTTTCCCTCGCTCATGAAGCTGGTTAATAAAAGTGCCCATCCCATCACCAATTAAAGCAGGATTACCTCCGGAAATCGTAACACAGTCGAAATTATCTCCAGCTATAGCTAAAAGTTCATTCATAATTTCATCCGAGGTCATCATTCGAACCTTGTCTTTCGCTGTGCCATCCCAAGTGAAAGAGGAGTCACACCAGCCACAGCGATAATCGCAGCCATAGGTGCGGACAAACATCGTCTTCACACCAATCACCGCACCTTCACCTTGAATAGTCGGCCCAAACATCTCAATTACGGGAATCTTACTCACAGTCACAGCCTCCATACAAGCGGTAAGAAGGTCCATCCTCAGGGATATCGTCAGCTAGTACTTCTGCCCAGGAGGTTGGAGTCTCCCATAGCTTTACAGCGTACAACGGCAACCCCGCTTGCTTAAGCTTGTAGGCAATGTATGAGGACATATTCTCAACTGTAGTCCGGAATGACAACAAGGCTACTTTGGAGCCAGTATTCATTAACGTCTCTAATACAGGTTCATTTCCCATAGCGAGAAAAGCATGATCTAGACGGTCTACTAGGCTTTGTTGCACAGTCGTCTTGATATCACTGAAGTCAATAACAAACCCTTCGTCTGAATGACCTTCCGCGATCATAGGTTTACCCTTAAGCACTACTTCGAGCTTATACGTATGTCCATGCAGATTGCTGCATTTTCCCTTGTGACCCACTAACTGATGCGCCGCATCGAACGTAAATATTTTGCAGACTGAGACCTCGTTAAGCATTAAGAACTGACCTCCATTCTCTCTGCCTCATATTGTTCAAGTCCACGCTGACGTAATAGACAAGCTGGACAAGTTCCACAGCCACTGCCAATTATGCCGTTGTAACAGGTTAATGTGTGTTCACGAACATAATCAAAATAGCCCAGTTCATCGGCCATCTTCCATGTTTCTTTTTTATCCAGCCACATCAGTGGAGTGTGTATCGCAAACTCATAGTCCATAGATAAATTCAGCGTAACATTTAATGATTTCACAAAAACATCACGGCAATCCGGATACCCGCTAAAATCCGTTTGGCAGACACCAGTGACGATATGGGAGTAATCCAGCTGTTTAGCTAGTATTGCGGCAAAAGATAAAAACAACAGATTCCGTCCGTCTACAAACGTACTAGGAAGCTCATCACCTTCGCCAGCAACAATATCAATATCTTGCCGAGTTAGTGCATTGGGTGCCAGCTGATTCAGCAGCCCCAGATCAAGGATATGCTGTTTTACGTTAAACTTAGCCGCTATTTCTGTAGCCACTTCGATTTCGGCCGCATGCCGCTGATTATAATTGAAGGTAACGACCTGCACTTCCTCAAATTGCTTCAAAGCCCAAATCAGGCAAGTGGTGCTATCTTGTCCGCCGCTGAATACGACGAGTGCTTTCTTATTCATCTAAATCTCTCCTTATCAACTTATTGGGATTAGCGGTTGTCCACTTTTTCCGGATAGAGGTCATGATTGATTAAGCGGTGCTCCGCTATCGCCTCATACTTCGTACCCGGTCTTCCATAGTTGCAATAAGGATCAATAGAGATGCCTCCACGCGGAGTGAACTTGCCCCACACCTCAATGTATCGTGGATCCATCAGTGCGATCAGATCATTCATAATAATGTTGACACAGTCCTCATGAAAGTCACCATGGTTACGGAAGCTAAACAAATATAGCTTTAATGATTTGGATTCCACCATTTTCTGCTCAGGAATATATGAAATATACAATGTAGCAAAATCTGGCTGGCCTGTTACAGGACATAAGCTTGTGAACTCAGGGCAGTTAAATTTAACAAAATAATCACGCCCAGGATGCTTGTTATCAAACACCTCAAGAATATCTGGATCATAACCAAACTGGTACTGCGTTCCCTGATTTCCAAGCAAAGTAACCTCTTGCATTTCCTCTTTCATTCTTCCTTCTGACACGACAAAAAACCCCTCTCTTTTCCTTCGGCCTTGGCCGGTAATGGAAAGAAGAACGAGATTTCGAAAACTTGGCTCCACTAAGAAGAAACGGTTGCAACGTCCCGATAAAGGAGCACATCCGCTTATATGATTTAATATACTCTTAGTTTTTTATAGAGGGAGTTCGCGAACCTCTCCTGCATCATCCGTGCAGACTTCTTCTTTAAGCATATTGCGTCTTGAACTATACCATGGGTAACCTGCTCCTGACAAGTTCTACGCTTTGCCTTAGCTTTTCCCTTGTCAAACAGTTGGAGTTTCCATGACTTCATTCACTCGATTTCCTGTTACCCTATACAGATCAGCGAACAGGTCCGGATTATTTCGAATAGAACTACGCATGTATAGATTCGGAAGCTCGAAAACAACACCAATTTGAGCATGAATTTCTTTTTTATGATGTTAAATATTCATGCCATTAATTAAAATTTCTCCGCTTGTAGACTGAAGTAGACCTGTCATCATGCACATTGTTGTTGTCTTCCCAGCACCCTTGGGACCTAGAAACCCAAAGGCCTCGCCCTTTTTTACAGCAAAAGTAATTCGTTCTAATATAGCAGAAATATGGATTCAAATCCTAAGAAAAGGGTAACTTAAACTTAATAATCTTCGAGGTAAGGGTGGGCTCATCTAATGGAACAAAGTATACAGAAACTTATGGACTGGATTAACAGTCATGTGAATGAAACTATTGTAATTGAAAAGAAAGAGCTTCGTGATCTGGATAAAATTCATTTTAATCTAGAGGCTGTTGAGTTTCGGAGTGCGGAGGATGTTATCGATGATTATCTAGGGAGTGCAATAATATTAAAAGGATTTGGCAGCACTTTAAACGCCGATGGTGAGCTAGTATCGTTACCACACTCCACCTATGACTTAGCTATTGACGGGCTTCGGATTGAGGACATAGGAGATCGTAAGGCGGAAATCACGACAGATCGAGCTATATATACCCTCTCAGTAAATTAAGCAAGTTGTAATAACAGCAAAAGAGCCCACAGTAAATCTGGGGCTCTTTCGATTTATACGATTAATAAGTTACTCTTCTCCAATGATCTCCACTTCAGTTTCCAGCTCCACACCGAATTTATCCTTCACAGTCGCCCTTACATGGTGAATTAGCCCAATGTAATCGCTGGCGGTTGCATGATCTGCATTTACAATAAACCCTGCATGCTTCTTGGATACCTCAGCACCACCGATTCTTGTTCCCTGCAAGCCACTCTCTTGAATTAACTGACCTGCAAACCGACCTGGAGGACGTTTAAAGACACTACCACAGGAAGGATACTCAAGCGGTTGCTTGGATTCACGCAGGTAAGTAAGTTCATCCATTTTCGACTTGATGGCTAATGCATCACCTGAAGTCATAGCAAAATTGGCCTCAAGTACGATGTATTCACCGCTTGCGAACACGCTTTTTCTATAACCCCATTGCAGCTCATCCCCTTGCAGAGTCACCAATTGCCCGCTCTTAGTTATAGCTAGCGCACTATGCAGTACATCTTTAATTTCTCCGCCGTAAGCGCCTGCGTTCATGTATAACGCTCCACCAACCGTTCCTGGAATGCCACAGGCGAACTCAAGACCCGTAAGCTCCATATCCAGCGCATATCTGGAAACATCAATAATCTTAGCGCCGCACTCCGCATATAAGAGATTGTCTCGAATCCCCACATCCGTTAGTCCTGCCGTCTGCAGAACGATTCCACGCACACCTCCATCACGGATAATCACATTCGAACCGTTCCCAAGTACCGTAAGGGTGATCCCATTCTGTTCCGCATATGTAACAATCTTTTGAATTTCCTCATAAGTAGCTGGTGCTGCCAAAATATCTGCTTTACCGCCCATTTTGGTATACACGTGATCTTTTAAGTTCTCATGACTCTTCACAATTCCTGCAGTCATTAGCTGCTCTAGGTCATTTTGAATTTTGTCAATATTCATGTTTCATGCTCCTTTAACCATGTATAAATGATGGTCCTTAATCTATTTTTAGTAGTGGTATCATGGATTTGTAGGCAACCCCAACTGTAACAACGAACAGGCTCCCTTGTCAATGACGGGAGCCTGTTCGTTGTATGATTATCGAATATGATTATACCGCTTTATAGGCAGCAAGCTCGTAAGGAAGGCACAGTGGCACTCCCGTACGTGGATCTGGAACAATATCTGCTTCAATGCCAAACACTTCGCGCAATACATTTGGGGTCATAACCTCAGTAGGTGATCCTTCACTAATCACAGTACCCGACTTGATAGCTACCATATGCTGCGCATAACGAGTAGCATGATTCAAATCATGCACGACCATGATAATGGTACGCCCTTCTTCCTCATTCAGCTTTTGCAGAAGCTGTAGGACTTCAAGCTGGTGAGCCATATCTAGAAATGTTGTTGGTTCGTCTAAGAACAAAATATCCGTCTCTTGTGCCAATGCCATAGCGATCCAAGCGCGTTGACGTTGTCCACCCGATAGACGGTCAATCGGACGATCATGGAATGGTTCCATCCCCGTAACGGAGATTGCGTTCGAGATAATGTTGCGATCCTCTGCGGTCATTGTACCGAAACCTTTTTGATGGGGGAAACGACCGTAGCTGACAAGCTCAGAAACCGTTAGACCGTCTGGAGCTGTTGGGTTTTGCGGTAAAATCGCAAGTTGACGAGCTACCTCTTTCGTTGAAAAGTTATGGATTGATTTGCCGTCCAGCATTACACTGCCGCTCTTAGGCTTCATGATCCGAGCCATCGTTTTGAGGATTGTAGATTTACCGGAGCCGTTAGCGCCCACTAGTGCAGTGATTTTTCCCGTTGGGATAGTCAAGTTCAATCCTTTAACAATTGTAGCCTCTGCATACCCAATACTTAATTCTTCTGTATTCAAACGTTCTGACATGATAACAACTCCTTATAAGTTTTATGGAGCTATGCTCCTAGAATGAACTACATAATAAATTCCGCTTCGTAAGCACGCGCTACGTTGTATGGAGCTATACTCACGCTTTTGATTTGGCGAGTAAATATAAAAAGTAAGGTGCGCCAATAATTGCAACCACAATGCCCGTGGGAACTTCTGCAGGTTGTAATACCCATCTGCCGATCGTATCGGCAGTAATCATAAGGAGTGCCCCTGTCAACGCACTAGCCGGCAATAATACCTGATGACGGGGACCTACAAGCCTGCGAGCCAAGTGTGGTGCTATCAGTCCAACGAAGCCTATACCTCCGCTTACAGCAACACAGGAGCCGGCAAGCGCCACTGCTGTCATGAGTAGAAGAATACGCTCCTTCTCCACTCTCATTCCAAGCCCTAGTGAAGTATGATCGCCTAGATTCAATACATTAAGAATCCGTGCTTTATAGAAGGCAAACGGTAACAAAATCGCTATCCAAGGTAACAGAGCAAGGACAAATCTCCAATCCCCACCCCATATTTTACCGGCGATCCAAGTCGCTACAAATTGATAATTATTAGGATCAAGCCGAAGTGCCAACACAAGCTGGCAAGCATTAATTCCGGCAGCGACCGCAATCCCGATAAGGATCAACCTTGTTGGAGATAGACCATCTGCTTTCCGATAAGCGAGAAGATAGATTAAAGCGGCGGTTAAGCTAGCCCCTCCAAGCGCTAAGAGCGGCAAGACGAATACCGGAGCTGCTGTTGTAGCCGGAAAAAACGAGATGAAAATGATTACCGCAAAACCTGCACCCGCACTTATGCCCAGCGTAGCCGGCTCAGCAAGTGCATTTCGTGCGAGACTCTGTAAGATACAGCCTGACACTGCAAAGCCCGCTCCAACCAACAGTGAAATTACGATGCGAGGTAATCTAAAATCAAATAAAATAAGCTTTTGCTGATGTGTTCCATCTCCCAGCAGTGTATGTAATACCTCCAATGGGGATAGGCGCATAAACCCTGTATTCATACTGATAATAAACATGACGACGATCAGTATAGCTAGGAGCGATAATACTGTAAGCACGCGTTTGCGGCGTTCTTTTTCATTTGGAGAAAGGGTTAATCTGTGCATTACAGCTCCCCCTTCCGCTTACTCGCCAAGTAAATGAAGAAGGGTACCCCGATAATGGCAATTAAAGCGCCTAGCGGCGTTTCATAAGGTGCATTGATCATTCTAGCGGCGATATCCGCAAAGATAATCAATAAGCTCCCAAGTACTGCCGAGCAAGGAATAATCCAGCGATAATCTACCCCCACGAAATAACGCGTAACATGTGGAATAATTAGTCCTATAAAAGCAATCGGGCCAACCATGGATACTGCACTTCCGGCAAGAACGACTACAACAATCATACATGCCAACTGGACTAATCGAGTCCGCTGCCCCAGACCAACGGCCACTTCCTTACCTAAACTGAGCAATGTGACGGAACGTGATAACATCATCGCTGCAATTAATGCCACAAACACCCAAGGGAAAATGATTCTGATCTGAGTCCAGCTAGCTCCTCCCATTCCACCAGCTAACCAAAAAGCAATATCCTGAGATAAGTTAAAAAGAATCGCTATGCCCTGGCTAACAGCAACTAGTAATGCGCTGACAGCAGAGCCCGCAAGTGTCAACCGCAACGGTGTCAGGCCATTAAAGGAAAGCGACCCAATTCCGAATACGATAAAAGAAGCAACTGCGGCACCAATAAAACAAAACAACATAAGTGTAGTGAAGGAGAGCGAAGGTGCAAAAGCAAATACTATAGCAAGCGCTACACCCGCTCCCGCATTCAAGCCGAGCAGACCTGAATCCGCAAGTGGGTTCCTTGTCATCCCCTGCATAATTGCCCCGGCTACTGCGAAGCAAGCACCGACTAAAGCACCTGCGATCACGCGTGGAAGTCTTAGTTCTCTAATCACCTGATGTTGCTGTATATCTGGATTGAATTGAAATATTGCTTCCCATACCGTAGCTAGCTTGATATTTGCCGCACCCACTGAGACTGAAAATGCCAGTCCAAAGGCAATAGCAGCAAGTCCAAAAATCAGAATACCTATTGCAGCTGCCGGACGGGTATGTAGAGCTTTTTGTGTATCATTTTTATTGCGATGTGCGAAATCTGAGGGTGAAACCATGAGTCGTCTCCTTAATCGATAGTTACAATAGTCTATATGATAACAACAATCATTCTCATTATCGCAAAAAAATTAATGTTGTACAATTGCAGGAGCCATTTTCCCGTAATGTGGGCGAAGTTTATAAAAAAATGGTGCAGATCTTTGTATCTAAGATACTGATCTGCACGCCCTTCCCCACCCAAATGAGCAGTCTCATTCATGGTGAATTACGACTTTTATTTCACAAGACTTGTTAACACATCGTCAATGATTTTGCCACCAGCGTTCGCACCACTGTATAGCCAACTGCTTGTTGAGCTCATTTCATGCACATTACCAGCTTTTACAGCCGGGATGCCTTTCCAAATGGCACTGTCCAGAATCTCCGAACCCTCAGTCTTATCACTATTTACAAGGATAATATGATCTGCAGTCAGCTCAGAAAGCTTCTCCAGCGAAATTGGATTCCAAGTAGCTCTTGTACCCACAGGAATTTCTGTTACTAAGTTAGGCAGCTTTACACCAAGGTCTGTATATAATACAGCACCACTGCTGCGAGTTTCGTCTACAATATAGAAGTTTTTTTGTACCAGCCATAAAATCGCCACGGACTCTTCACCAATAGCTCCTTTAAGCTTTTCTTTCGCAGCCGCCGCTTTGTCTTCATAATCTTTAATGGCTTTCTCTGCTTCAGGGGTTTTGTTCAGAATTTCACCAATCTTGAGTAGCGATTTACGCCAATCTTGATTTAGCTTATCCCCGATCACATAAGTCGGTGCAATCTTATTCAATTGGTCGTAGATACCATTCTGTACGGAAGACTCCGATGGGATAAGAATCAGATCCGGAGCGAAGCTGGTTACTGCCTCCAATGGGAGATCGTAGCTAATGGTAGGGACATCTTTCAATTCAGCAGCCAGATAATCCTGAACGCCATTTGGCACAGACCATTGGGCTACTGGAGTCACACCCAGCGTTACCAAAGAATCTTCCAAATAAGAACCCAGAACACGCCCAGGATTAGCAGGGATCGTTACTTCATGCCCCATCGCATCCGTTAACGTTTTTGGTGCTGCCGGTGCTTCTGTAGCTTCTGCAGTAGGCGCTGTTGTAGGCTCCGTTCCTGCATTGGATGAACTTTCAGCATTATTATTACCGCAAGCTGATAGGAATAGCGTCATCACTATTAGTCCGATCATCGTCAATTTCATGCTTCCAAATCTTTTTCTGTTTAACGAAAACATTAAAAACCCTCCTAATATATACCTGCTTTGATATTCAAAGGTGTTGTTTACCTCTGTCTCACTTTTAAATGATATTGATTCTCATTCTCTGTGTCAACCTATAAATTTAAAATTTTGTTGATTTGCAGCATTTTCCTTCAAAAAAAATACAAAAGAGACTATATACCGAACGTTCCGGATATAGCCTCTCCTTAATAATCCATTATTTATTCAAATGATAGGGGACAGTCGCAACTACAACATCTTTTGAATTCATTAGATACGAACGGATTAAAAAGCTGGTCTGATTATGAAGTACAGCTTGCCACCAATGCTTAGTTATAAACTGTGGAATCAGAATCGTGATATGATCCGTCGCTGCGGTCTTCCACTCCACGGTATCAATAAATTTCACTAACGGACGAATAATACTGCGATATCTGGAACGAAGTACAATCAGGCGTACACCCGGATTCCATTCCTCCCACCGTTGCTCCATCTTTTGAATGTCCTCTTCATCAAAGCCAACATACACGGCTACTACATTATCTGTTAGAGACTTGGCATAGCTGATGGAATGCAGTACAGCACGTGTTACACCAGCAACAGGGACAACAACCGTACTTCCTTTAATCAAAGGTTTATCCGTAGCCGGACATATACGAAGCTGATCTGCTGTGTTCAAATAGTGCTTGTGAATGCGGTGGAACACAAACATTACAGCAGGTAAGAAAATGAACGCCATCCATACGCTTGAGAACTTAGTAATGATAAAAATAAGCGTAATTGTCAATGTAGTCAGCATACCGATGGTATTTACAACAAATCTTTTTTTCCATCCCGCTGGTTTGGTTTTAAACCAATGAACCATCATTCCAAGCTGGGACAATGTGAACGGAATGAAGACACCTACCGCATAAAGAGGAATCAAGCTTTCTGTATTTCCGTGAAATGCAGCTACAAGTACAGCAGACAGAACACCTAGAAAAATAATACCATTTGAGAAACCTAGACGGTCACCACGAACCATAAAAGCATGTGGCATATATTTATCTTTTGCAAACATAAAGGCGAGCAGCGGGAACGCTGAGTAAGCTGTATTAGCTGCTAAGAATAAAATGACTGCTGTAATCCCTTGAATGAAAAAATATAAAGTTCCGCGACCAAAGGTCGATTCAGCGATCTGAGAAACAACCGTTGCCTTTTCATCAGGCACTATACCGTACCAATAGGCCAGTAATGTGATACCTGTAAACATAAATCCAAGTATAACCCCCATGACCATTAAGGTCTTGGCTGCATTCTTTTCAGCCGGTGCTTTAAAGTTTGGAATGGCATTAGATACAGCCTCTACACCCGTAAGTGCCGAACAACCAGAACTGAAGGCTTTTAATAGTAGAAACAAACTAACATTGGAGACGGCGCTGCCTATTTCAGGGACATTCGCATGTACGCCACCTGCTGCATATTTAATAACACCGGAGATAATCAAAACTACAATCGACACCACAAACAAATACACTGGGATTGCGATAAATGAAGCCGATTCTGTAACTCCGCGAAGATTAATCAATGTTAGAAGAATAATTACGGATACAGCAATAAGAACCGTGTGATTATGAAGACTTGGAAACGCTGATGTGATCGCATCTGTCCCTGCCGAGGCACTAACAGCTACGGTCAGAATGTAATCCACTAACAAAGACCCTCCTGCTAAAAGCCCTGTCGGAACACCAAGATTACTCTTGGCAACGATGTAAGCTCCTCCTCCTTGCGGATAAGCGTAGATCGTCTGCCGATAGGATAAAATCAGGATGGCCAGCAGGCCCAATACGGCTAATGCAATTGGCAGGGAATACCAGATGGCAGTAAACCCGGCAGCCACCAGTACAATCAGAATTTGTTCCGTTCCGTAGGCTACAGACGAGAGCGCATCAGAAGACAGGACAGCCAGTGCTTTAACCTTGGATAACTTTTCATGATCGAGTTCGTTCGACTTCATCGGACGCCCGATCAATAGTCGTTTTACCTTGCTTACCATGGTGGATACAGTTCCTTTCTTTGGGAGCTGAAACGGAATTTCCGCGCGCTGTTTTCATTGGTGGATTTCATAAATGCAGACACAAAAAATAGCATACGGAAATGATCCGCATGCTATGCATGGTCATTATCCCACCTTGCTTACGAGGTTAGCTGGCGGATTCGGGCTGTGGTTTAGCCCTACGGTACAAGTCCAATCGACCTATTCCGATTCACCCCATTGGCACATATGCCAAGTTTGGTTCCCCCGTTTTTCCTAAGAAAATTCAGCGCATATTCAACTTCTCACAAGGTCTAATATTAGTCTACAAAGTGTATGCAGTAAAGCGTTGAAAAAAATGAAAAAAGAATGAAAAAACATCCAAAAAGCGCAAATACAGCGTCTAATTGGATGCTCTCTTTCATTCTCTTCAATTATCCCTCTGGGTCGTGTTTTTAGTCACTTTTCACATTTTTTCGTTCCTTCAAAGTTGAAAAATCAAAATCCTAAACTTTCTTCTGTTTCTAATTCCATCACTTCTTCTTCCTTGCGTCCGTACCAAAGTAAAATACTTATTAAAGCAAACGCGATTAAAGCAAGAAAAGGAATCGTAATGAATCCGAAATAGTTCAAGTAATCCTTATTACAAGGAACACCAATTGTACAAGGAAGCACTTTACTTAACGCAGGAATCTTCTGCTCCGCATAATGATAAATCGAGATACTGCCACCAATCAAGCTTAATGGAAGTACATATGGGATAATCCTTTTATCTCCTCGAAACGTCGCAATTCCCAAGAGGAATAACTGCGGATACATAAAAATTCGCTGGAACCAGCAAAGCTTACAAGGTTCATATTTCAATACTTCGCTCAAATACAAGCTACCAGCTACAGCAACTAAAGAGACGAACCAGGCCAGATACAGGCAGTTACGCTTGCAAAAAGATAGGAACTTTGTCACTTTGCCTCCACAGCTTTTGCGGCGTCGTTAATTTCAGTTGAAATCGCTTCAATGTTAAAAGGATCCGCAATCATTACTCCATTGATGTAAAGGGATGGTGTAGTCGTCACCCCAGCTTCACTAGCTAACTGCATACCCTTATTCAGCTCATCTGCATACGTACGATCCTTAATATCTTTACGAAGCAGTTCGTAATCGATAGCTAACTTCTCTTTCTCCGCAAGGCTTACTAAGAAATCTTCAGTCGCCCATTCTTCACTTTCATCACCTTGCTGAGCATATACAGCATCATAGAACTTCCAGAACTCATCATTATTCTGATGATAAACAGATAATGCAGCAAGTGAGGCCGTTTCAGAGTCTGGACCAACGAAAGCCATATTTACAAAGTAGAGCGCTGCTTTTCCCTCGTTGACAAAATCTTGAACAATTTTCGGTTTAACTGAAGTTGCAAATTGGGAACACGCTGGACATTTTAAGTCTCCAAATTCAACAATTTTAACAGGTGCATCCTCTTTACCAACTCTAGGTAGCTCACTGTAATTGAATGCTACTGGTTCTCCCGAAGTTGCATTTTTTGTGGCATCTTTCGAAGCTAACATAAACAATCCAACAAAAATAATGACTACTAAAGCAATTGAACTAATAATTAAAATTCTCGTCTTCTGCTTTTGCTGCTCCTGTTCTACCCGCCGTTTCTCTTGTTTGCTAAGCTGGGGAACGCTTGTACTTTTATTAGGTTTACTCAAGGAGAGTTCCTTTCTGTCCTCTGTGGACTAATGTAGTTTTTATCATATACATTTAAAATTATATAATTTTTAGTCTCTTTTTGGCAAACAATACTGTAAAAGCTCTGTAAAAAAAGACACAGCACTATAGCACTGTGTCCTAATCATTCTAATAAGTTCGTTATGCACCAGCTTCTTCAGTCAATAGCTGTAACTTCAGCAGTTTAATTCGAGAAATCCGCTTATGATCCGTTTCTTCCACAATAAACAGATGATCATCAAATTCTACAGACTGTCCTTTTTGAGGTGGATTAACCTCCAATTTAGAGTACAGCCAACCGCCTATCGTATCATAATCCTCAGTATCCATATGGAGCCCCAAAAGATCATTGATCTCTTCAATAAGCATCAAGCCGTCGATGGAGTGTTCATCCTCCCCCAGCTTCTCAACACCAGGACGTTCTTCATCGAACTCATCCTGAATTTCTCCTACAATCTCCTCCATGATATCTTCCAGCGTAACCATTCCTGATGTTCCACCGTACTCATCAATCAGAATGGCGATTTGTGTCTTTGCGCGCTGCATGACTTTCAACAGAGCACTAATCTGAATAGATTCTGGTACAGTTAGTATAGGACGGATCAATTTATTATAGCTTTGTTCACGATCCCTAATTAAGTCCTTAATATGGATGAAGCCTAGGATATGATCCTTATCACCATCACAGACTGGATAACGCGTTCTCATTCCATCAAAAGCAATCTCAAGGTTCTCTTCCGTTGAAAGATGATTATTCAAGCAGATCATTTCTGTTCGAGGAATCATGATCTCACGGGCCATTGTATCCACAAATTCAAAAATATTGTCAACCAGCGCCATTTCGGTATTATCAATAAAGCCGCTTTTATTACTTTCTTGCATGATAATACGGATTTCTTCTTCCGTATGCGCCGTTCCCAGCTCTGAAGCAGGGGATAAACGGAAGATCCGTAATAAACCACGTGCCAGCCCGTTTACGATCCAAATCACTGGATACATGATCTTGTAAAACACATTCATCGGCCCCGATGTTAGCAAAAGGACAGATTCAGCCTTGTTAACTGCAATAGTCTTAGGTGCAAGCTCTCCTAGCACGATATGCAAGATAGTGATAAACATTAGAGCAATAATCAAAGATACAACATTAACAGCGGTTACTCCAAAACCTATACTTCCTAATAAGGGCCCAACAAGGTTAGCTATAGCGGGCTGCCCCAACCATCCTAACGCAAGTGAAGCCAATGTAATACCAAGTTGACAGGCGGATAGATAACCTTCCAAGTTGCGTACAATGCTTCTCGCTTTTAAAGCTTTTTTACTACCTTCTTCAATAAGGGTATCGATTCTACCGCTTCGTACTTTCACCATTGCATACTCAACTGAAACAAAGAATCCATTTAATAATACCAACAGAATAATAAGACCTACGTGTAATATACCGGGTAAAGGGTCGCTCAATTTATAATCCTATCCACCATTCTCCGTACGGATGGATAGGCCCACCTCCTTCGTTTTTTAAGAGTATTGGCAAATCGCTTGCCAGTTGTTCCTTTCAGTATCAATTTCCCAATGCTTTCATCTCCAGTCTAGAATCACGTTTTTGAATATATACTTTATTATATTAATATATTGGGGCAAACCGCAAGCATGCGTGTCCTTTCGAAAAAAAATAGGCCTTTATTCCCCTTATTATTCCAAAATATCAGCATAAACAGAGAAAACCCCCTCACGGTTAAGTGAGGGGGTTCATACACAAATATAAGACCTTGATTAACGACAGTTTCTTGTTGTAGGAGGATTACCGATCACACCAGGGTACTGATAAGTAAGGGGCTCATCAAATGTAGCATAATCAAAATAAATCATAAGTAATACAGTACGTTGACCAGTTACTGGGTCACTAATAATAATGTGGTCACGGCCCGCAGCTTCCAGCACACCCTTGTAAACTTTGGCATTCCACTCTTTGTTATTTTCGTAAGTAAAATAAAATGTACCTACTTTGCCTAAATTCAGTCTGAAAATATTTTCGATATACGATTGTTCAAACTGTTGAGGCGGGTTTTGAACTACAACCCCTCCTGGTGTCATCGGACTTCCGCTGCTAACTTGTGGTGGCATGCTACCCATGCCTTGCATCCCTTGCATGCCTTGCATGCCTTGCATTCCTGTAGACATTGGCATTTGCATACCTGAAGAAGAAACACTGCCAATAGTGTAAGTAACGGGACGGTATGGTTGAACGATCATTTAATGAAACCTCCTAAATATTTATCGGAGCAGTTGCTCCCTTTGGATACAAAAGAACCTTTACACTAGCTTACTGAGAGAATTACTCATAATAATGAGTAATTCTCTTTTACACAGTTACCCTGTTAATTACCAATAAATACAGCCGGGCAATCTTCTCCAGTCGGAGTAAAGAAACAATGAGCTTTAAAGCGGCCAGTGTTTTGTTGGTTATACCAGGTTGGAGGGCAATCTCCTACAGGACGGAAGAACCATAAAGCATTGGTCGCCGGCCATGTTCTTTCACCTGCAATTGCACGTTTAGCAAGACGGATGTCTGCTTCTCTTGCTCGTTGATAAAAGTAGCTTTTTTGCGGGGCTTCGAATCCTCCCGGACTTTGATAGACCATGTCATTCACAGTACGAATGTTCAAAAAATCAAGGCAATTGCCAAGAATCCGGTTGACACCAACATTGCCAACCATAAGCATACCGAGATCTCCATCTTCCTCAGCTTCCGCTCTCATCAACCGCGCTAGCACCCTCACATCTTCCGAGTTCGTTTTGATGACGGCCACGCTGTCTCCTCCTTGGGGTTGCTTCGTAAACAACCTCGTTCTTAACTGCATGGTGTATTGTATGTGCATTAGCCCAAGAGGTGACAGTTCCCACCTAATTTTAAAGCCATTTACATTCCGTCTAGTTGCTTATTAGACCGCAAATAAAAACCATCCCTCTGCTCCGTTGAATAGAACAGAAGAATGGTTTAAGAATGAATGCTAATGACTACTCCGCTGTGGAGTATTGTGGTTGTCGCTCAAATCCGTGATATCTAGTTCCTTGATAGGTAAGCATGCCTTTATCGCCTTCTGCACTCATTCCATATTCATGGCCATCTACTTTAAATTCAATTCGAGTGCCTCCATTCAATTCGTACGTTAAGTAGTATGTTGTACTTGTACGACTTGAACCATTATCTTCTTGAACCTGCTGCTGCCTTATTTCACTCCGTTTGCTGACGATACGGGCAGGGATAGTTAGCATGGGTGAGCTATTGTTCCGGCTCCATTGAAGCAAACCCCTGCCTGCTGAAACTGCAAGAATACCAACCATTACAATGAGAAATATTGGCATCACTGTTCCAGAGAAATCAAACATCCATGAAAGATCCGGGCCCATTCCCATGACATTGTCCCCCTTCATACCCATTAATTCAACCCTTAGCTTAACTTCAGGCACTTCTGTACATGTATATGCCTCTTCTAGTCCAGAAAGCATTAAATTAGTGAGACTTCATGCAAAAAGACCACTTCGTTTTCTTAGAAATCAAGAAATCGTGTGGTCTTTAATCATAGTATTGAGTGTTCAGATTAAGCATGAACGAGGTCTAGCAATTGCTTCGTTTCATCAGTCTCAACATCTAACATACCATTGTCTGCCCAGCATGCTCTGCATTGTTCTTCCGTTTCACACAGGTGAGCATCATCACAGTTGTAGCAAAGTTGCAGTAGGTTTCTTGTCATATAATCTGTTTCAAAAGTTTTCATTGTAATCTCTCCTATTCGAAAGTTAAGTTTGTGAAAATTTGAACTTGTTCTATGTGTTAAATATATCACACGATCATTTAAATGTCATGTGATTTTTTTCACATCTTTAAAGAAAATTTTAATTAAGTTTTTTCCTTATATTCAATCAATCAAAAACAAATTGATTAGGAAGTTCATTCTTGTTTATTTTTTAAAGAAAGCTGTTTCAAAAGTAGTAGATACCACTTTTGAAACAGCTTCACTTTACATCACACGCCAACTAATCCCACCATTTGTAGTTTGTAAGAGGAGCGAGCGTTTTTGTTCTTTTTTCTCAAGCAAAAGCCATCCCACCTCTGCGGAAATAAACTGCATCTTAATCGTCTCAGGATATTCCTCAAGCTTAGACTGCAGAACACTGCTCTCCTTAAGAGGGAGCCAAGTTTTCCCTTGATTAACGGTATGGTAAAGCGTATCACCAATAATGGCCCAACCAACTTGCGAATCCAGAAACGTCGGAGCGCTCTGATGATTCCCTCCGGTTGGACTCTTTAATTCAAAAGGGGTGAATTTCCAGTTGTCTCCACCATTAGCGGTAAAGTAACCGTGGTAAGTAATCGTCTTATCTTTATCATTTTGGCAGCCCACAGACATCCAACCATTAGTCTTACTAGCATCGAAGAACTCTGGTTTGCCAGTAATGACTCTGTCACAGCTTTCCAGTTGTTCATTTACCAGAAAAGACTGTCCTGGATTCCAACTCTGCCCGCCGTCCTTAGTTATAAAGATCTTAGGAAGGGCACCGGTTTGCAAAGTCACAAATCCTTCTACATGATTCTTGAAGATCATTCCAGTACTTACTCCTGTGAACGGGATCGAATGATTTGGAAGGTTCGGATTATACTGTTCATTCTGCATCACTTCTTCCCATGTGGCCCCACCGTCTGTCGTTGAATAAATCGCCTTGCTTTCCTTATTAGGAGTAGCGTTCGCAGAGGTCATTAGCCATCCCTGAGTTGGTGAATTGAAATAAACGGAAGATACATTATTATCATCACCTAATGAAGAGATTTTCCAGCTCTTCCCTCCATCTGTGGTTCGTAACACTATATTTTCTGTCGTACCAAAGGCACTTCTTATAATCCAACCATGATTAGAGTCAGTGAAAAAGATGCCTTTTCCATAGACAGGTGTGGAAAGGAACTGCACATTGGGTGCAGGAGAGATATTAGCCCAGGTCGACCCGTTATTATGGGTAACGTACAAACGAAGTTCATTTTTTGTTACACCCCATACCATGCCCTTTGTCTCACTAAGCAAATGAAAACCCGTAATTCGAGTTTGAACCTGATATTTCGGGCCACTCTCTTTGTTAGTATCGTTACTTGGTGGTGTAATCAGAGTAATCGTCTGTCCTTCTTCCGGTGCTTCTGTAGGCTGTGGCTGTGGAGAAGGCTCCGGTGGTGGTGAAGAACATGCTGAGACTATCCACGCTAAAAAAAATAACATCATAAACATTCTTAGAGTTTTCAATCCAGCGGTTCTAGATGTCAATGCCCTCTCTCCTCTCAATTGGAATCTTATTTATGATTTAACTTACTATTACGGTAGCCGTATAGAAAATAGATCAGAAGTCCAAGACTCGTCCAAATCAGAAACCCAATCCATGTCTCACTTCCTAGATTATACATCAAATATCCGCATGTTGCCGCACTTAGCAATGGAATGAAGGGTACCCAGGGTACTCTGAACCCTCTTTTCATATTGGGATGAATAACCCGCAGGGCAATTATCCCCAATGAAACGACAAAGAAGGCAAACAGTGTTCCAATGCTTGTTAAGTTAGCCAATCGATCCAATGGAATAAAGCCCGTTAATACAGCTATAATGATCCCAACCATCCACGTACTCCGAATAGGTGTCTGTGTTTTAGCATTGATCTTAGACAATCCTCGTGGTAAAAGACCATCACGTGAGATTGCAAATAACAATCTAGTTTGACCGAACAGCATTACGAGCAGTACGGTGGTCATTCCCGCAATAGCTCCAACAGAGATTAAACCCGCTATCATATCTTGATTTACAACACGGAGCGCATAAGAAACGGGATCACTAACATTGAGATCCGTATAAGGTATAATCCCCGTTAATACAAGTGAAACTAGGATATACAATACAGAACATATAGCAAGGGATGAAATAATCCCTATAGGCAAATCGCGCTGAGGCTGCTTTACTTCTTCTGCAGCAGTCGATAACGCATCAAAACCTATGTAGGCAAAGAAGACAGTTGCCGCACCGTTCACAACACCTTGATAGCCAAAGGGCAGGAATGGAGTCCAGTTCTCTGGTTTAACATAGAAAAATCCAGTTACGATAAACAAAAGCACTACAGCTATTTTGATAATAACCATAATCGCATTAAAACGAGCCGTCTCTTTAGTTCCCCGTGTTAGTAAGTAGGAAATTAGTAAAATGATTATTACTGCTGGTAAATTAATAATGGTACCTGCTTCCGCATTATACGCCCCGGATAGTGCTGTAGGAATATGGATACCAAAGCCCTCTAAAAGTCCCTGTAAATAGCCTGACCACCCGCTGCTCACTGCAGCTGCTGCAACGCCATACTCTAACACAAGGTCCCAGCCCAAAATCCAAGCGAGTAATTCTCCAAAAGCTACATAACTATAAGCATAGGCACTTCCGGAGACTGGGATGCTCGATGCAAACTCTGAATAACAAAGGGCTGACAGCACGCAGGCAAACGCGGCTAACAGGAATGAAATGACAAGGCCAGGACCAGCGTGTTCTGCTGCCGCTACTCCTGTCATTACAAAAATACCAGTACCAATAATCGCTCCTACACCTAACATGGTTAGATCCAGCGCACCGAGTGTTTTATTTAACTTGGTTGTACCGGAGTTTGAAGGTGCGATTAGCGGTTTTTTGCGAAATAAATCCATTCTTACATTCTCTCCTGTCTAGTCTTGTTGTCAAATTGATTAGAGAATTTCTATTAAGTATGCCCAAAATGGGGTAATGCATTAAATAAGACCTGCTTGAAAACAATATCGTTAGCGATTATGATGGACAAGATTAAAAGCTAAAAATTTTAATTACTGAGGAGATGGAATCATGGCCCCCCCGAAACCCAATCGTGTCGTAGTCATTGGTACTGGAGCAGTTGGTACAACAACAGCCTATACATTACTGCTACGGAGACGTATGCCTGAGCTTGTACTTATTGACGTTAATCAAAAGAAAGCCCTTGGAGAAGCATTGGATATGAATCACGGTATGCCTTTTGTTGGTGGTGTGAAGCTATGGGCTGGTACATATGAAGATTGCCGGGAAGCGGATATCATCATTGTAACTGCCGGTGCATCACAAAAACCGGGTGAAACCCGGATAGATCTCCTCCGCAAAAACATTTCAATTTTCAAAGATATCGTTCAAAAGATCACCAAATATAATCAACATGCGATACTACTTATTGCTACTAATCCTGTAGATATTTTGTCATATGCCACTTTGAAAATAAGCGGTTTTGATCGCAGAAGAGTCATCGGTTCCGGAACGGTGCTGGATAGTGCACGTTTTCGCTACCTGATTGGACGCCACAAAGAAATTGATCCACGCAGTATTCACGGTCAGATTATCGGGGAACATGGAGACTCGGAACTTCCGGTTTGGAGTCTAGCGAATGTTGCCGGGATTGATCTCGGTTTTGACGAAGCAGAACAAGATGAAATATTCCAAGATACTAAGAATGCCGCTTATGAAATTATTGATGCCAAAGGCTCAACCTCTTACGCAATAGCATTAGCACTAGATCGTATTGTAGTCTCCATTCTTCATAATGAAGGCTCTGTATTGAACGTATCTACTTTATTGAATAATTATAACGGAGTTTCGGATGTCTACCTTGGCGCGCCTTGCGTCGTAGATCGGTCCGGTGTACGAGAAGTACTAGATCTTCCATTAAATGAAACAGAACGAGCTCTATTCCAGAAATCTGCCGAGAAGCTTAAAGCTGAGATAGCTAAGCTGGAACTATAAGCAAAAGAATACATGGGGTTCTCCCTACTGTCATGATACAATGGCAAGGGATAGCCCCTTTTTCATGAAAAGAATTGCACTTAGAATTCTATCAAATCTGGATTTGCAATTTCGACATGGCTTCTTCCTTCTCACGGCTCGTGATATGCGTGTAAACCGTTGTTGTCTGAATGGAAGAGTGTCCCAGCAGCTCTTGAACCGTCCGCAGATCCGCACCTTTTCGTAGCAGCATGGTAGCGAAGGAATGTCGTAGCTTATGGCTGGAATAGGGTCGACGTTGTGCAGCAGGCACATCCCTTTGGAAACGATCGAAGGTGTCCGCAGCGATTTGCTGAATGCCACGTATGGAGAGCCTGCGTCCTTTTTGTGAAATGAACATAGCTTCCTCTTTACTGCGCCAAGGATTTAATCGTTCTTCAATCGCCAGATCGAGAAAAGGTACCACATCCTCTGGGATCGGTACATTACGCCATTTACGTCCCTTACCGAACACTCGAAGGGAATGTCTTTCTACATTATAATCACTTAAATTAAGCGTGTGGACTTCCCCCACCCGAAGCCCCATATAGGACATTAGTAAAAAGACTGCTAAATTACGGCCTTTGTATTTCCCATCTATAGAAGACAAAAATCGCCCCAGATCACCCTCATCTAAGTAGACCGGCTCGCGATTGATCTCCGTTTTAGATTTCTTAATCCCAGCTGCAGGATTGGTTAGAAGCAATTCCAGCTCAATTAATGCCTTGAAAAAACAGTTAATTGAGGCGTGCTTCCGGTTACGGGTAGCATCACTTACTCCACGTTCACGCACTGACGTAAGAAAAGAAATAACATGCAGCTTCTTTACGGACTCTAGCTTTTTGCCATTCAGACTTTCTAAAAACTGTTTTACATCCACTAAATAGGATTTCTGCGTATAGGGAGTGTAACCGGCATCCTTCATCCAGATTAAAAAAGCCTCAAGCCCCTCTTCGTAGTCTTCACTCCACTCATTCATGGCTTCGAGCCTCCCTTGATTTCGACAATCTATTGTACCATAGAATGGCTATATGAATTAAACTTAGCTGCTCCATTTTTCAGCATGCTTTTGCACAGCTTTTAAAAACTCTGTTAGAACAGGAGATTTCCATTTCTTATGATGATAGGCTATTTGAGTTGCAACCCGCTGGGATTCATCATTCCAATTCAACCTGGCTAACTTCCCTTCCGCTAATTCGTTGTTCACTGTAATCATTGGAATAAAAGCGATGCCTAGACCGGCCATAACACATTGCTTGATTGCCTCGATACTCCAAAACTCTAGTGTAGGGTCAGGAAATACCCCGTGGCTGTTTAAATGATGCTCGAACAAAGTACGGTAGCTACAACCGGTTTCCGTATGCAGTATCGTTTCTCCCTTAAGGTGTAGAGGCTCTACCTCCGAAAGATTAATTAGAGGGTGTTCCGGCGGGGCGATCAGGGTCATTTGTTCATGCACCAGAGTTTCTATATTCAGATCTTTATCTTCCGTTTCGGGTTGCAGTAAGAAAGCCAGATCCAGTTCACCGGAACGAACTAGATCTGTTAGCTCCCAGCAGGCTCCAGGCTTCAGAAGAATTTGGACCTTCGGATATTTAACACGAAACTCCTTGATAATGCCTGGTAAACGAAAAGCAGCCAGAGATTCAGGTGCGCCAATTCGTAAAGACCCTGTTAACTCACTCTCGGAGCGAAGAGCATCTTGCGCTAGAGAGTGCATTCTGGAGATCTCTTGTGCGAATGGAAGCAGACGGCGGCCTGCATCGGTTAGGATAATCTTTTTACTGATCCGATCAAATAAAGGCTGACCTATTTCAGTCTCTAGCGCTTGGATCTGTGCGGTAATACTGGATTGTGCATAATCAAGCTTCTGTGCAGCACGGGTGAAGCTTCCAGTTTCCACTACAACTATAAAGGTAAAAAGATGACGTGATTCCATAGATGCCCCCTGAATAATAGTTATCCATCGGAATTTCGAATGGATACTATTCAAAAAATCTGTTTTTCCAATGGATCTATTATCTGCTACTCTATAACAAAAGACAATGAAAGCAGGATTAAAAAATTATGAAAGATTCAAGTTCAACCACTTTACGAAGAAACATCGGCATGCCGCAAGCCATAGCTCTTTATATCGGTGCTGTATTGGGCTCAGGAGTCTTAATCGTTCCCGGGCTGGCTGCAGAAATGGCTGGTCCCGCTTCATTACTGGCATGGGGATTTATGACGCTGTTGATTTTGCCAATGGCCTTATCGATGGGCCTGCTCTCTGCCAAATTCCCTAACGCTGGAGGCGTGTCCCACTTCGTTACCCTTGCTTTCGGACCTAAAGCCGGATCTTTAGTGGGCTGGTTCTTCCTAATGTCCGTTCCGATTGGTGCGCCTGTCGCTGCGCTGACTGGAGCTGGTTATATGACAGCCGCCATGGGCTGGGATGAACCCGCGAGAATTACTATTGCTGCGGTGATGTTGGCCATTGGGCTAATTACAAACTGGATTGGTATGCAAGTGGCGGGAAAGGTACAAATTGCTGTAGTGATTGCGATTGTAGCTGTCCTCGTCTTCTCGTTTGCTACTGCGCTTCCACGGATGGAGGTTGAACACTTCACTCCCTTCGCCCCACACGGTTGGATGAGCATTGGACAGGCTGCAGCGATCCTATTTTGGTGTTTTATTGGTTGGGAAGCTGTCTCACATCTCTCTGAGGAGTTCAAAGATCCACAACGTGCTGCAGTTAAAGGTGTGACCATCGCTGCAATTATTGTAGGTGTTCTATATTTCTTATCCGCTTTAGCAACGGTTGGCACACAAAGCTACCTTAAAGGCGGGTCGAGCACTTCCCTTGTCTGGATCATCAGCCAGCCTCTTGGACGCTGGGGAGGATTTATCGCAGGTCTTACAGGTCTCTTCATCTGTACCGCCACCATTATTGCTTATGCCGGTGCCGCTTCACGCGTGGCTTTTGCGTTATCACGTCAGGGCTATGCCCCGCAATGGATGGGTAAGCTATCCAAACCGTTTCATACCCCTATTGGTGGAATAGCTTTTCTACTCCTCTGTTTTGTAACTGTGATGTCACTGTACGGCAGTGGAGCAATCTCCATCACTACTTTGATCCAGTTTCCGAATGCGACATTTATCCTGACTTATATCGGAGGTTGTGCTGCAGGGATACGCCTGCTCAAAGGAAGTCGCTTAGGTGTGACGCTAAGCTGGATTTCCTTTTTAGCTACTGCTGCCGTGTTTCCTTTTACAGGCTGGGCGATAGGCTATCCGTTACTAATTACTTTGATGTTTATTTTGATCTTTCGTATCAAACATAAACAAGCGGGTGCAGAAATAAAGGATTTAAGTCGTGAAATGTATGAAGGTCAACAAAAAGTGTTATAAATTATAAAGATCAGTAACCCGTAACTCGTCCTTTGCCAGGATTAGTTACGGGTTGCTTCTATTTCATTTTCGTTTCAGCAGCTCCTTAGATGGTTATGGAATGAAGAGGGTAAACTATACTATGACCAGACAAAGGAGACGATACATCATGCCAAATCAACCAAAGATTGTTCTTGAGCCAGCAGCGCAGAAATTTGCCGAAGATAATTCCAAACCTCCGTTTCTTCCTGACCTTGGGCCAGAAAAAGGCAGAGAAACGGTAGATAGCGTACAATCCAGTGATATATATAAACCTGAAGTAGATATTGAAGATCTAATGGTGCCAGGTGGACCTAACGGTGATGTTTCTGTAAGAATTGTTCGCCCTCCTAGTTCCTCTTCCGCGCCGCAGCCTGTCATCCTTTACATTCATGGTGCAGGTTGGGTGTTTGGTAATGCACATACGCATGACCGTCTGATACGTGAACTAGCTGTCGGAGCGGAGGCTGCTATTGTTTTTCCAAATTATAGCCTCTCTCCGGAAGCAAAATATCCTACAGCCATCGAAGAGATCTATGCTGTTCTGAAATGGATCGCTGAACAGGGAAGTGATCATGCCCTTGATGCTAGCAAGCTATCCATAGGTGGTGATAGTGTCGGTGGGAATATGGCAGCCGCCATTACGCTTATGGCAAAAGAACGCAGCGGCCCAAAGATAGAGAAACAACTTTTGTTCTATCCGGTAACGAATGCCTCCTTTGATACCGAATCCTATCATGAGTTTGCCGAAGGATATTTCTTGCAGCGTGATGGAATGAAATGGTTCTGGGATCAATATACAACTGACCCCGAGGAGCGGAAGCAGATCACAGCCTCCCCGCTTCGAGCTAGTGTTGATCAGTTACGAGATCTACCCGAAGCACTAGTCATAACGGGTGAAGCAGACGTTCTACGTGATGAAGGTGAGGCTTATGCTGCCAAATTACGTGAAGCTGGAGTCACAGTCACGGCAGTTCGTTTTCAAGGGATCATACATGATTTTGTGATGTTAAATCCTTTAGCTGAAACCAATGCCAAAAAAGCCGCCATCCAGCTGGCGACGTCATGGCTTCGTGAAGGTTTTTAAACATCTGATTACTCTAACCCTGGCGAATGGGTCTACACAAGAATTTTGTGTAGACCCATTCGTTTTTTATTGTTTACATAATAATTATTATGTAAACAAGTTTATTTTTACAAATAAGAAACAAATATCCAGACTCTGCGTCAATATATATTAAATGATCTAAAAGGAGCTAGAATATTGAAATATCGACCATTCATTCTGAAGACAGTCATTTCCTCCTCCTTACTCTTATCTGGTGTTGGTCTATGTTTGCCTAGTGCTCAAGCTGCAGCAACGCCCCTTGCCTCCTCCTCTTCTTCAACAGTCGATCCTGTCACCACAATTAAACCATTATGGCATGACAAAACAGATAGCTTGGGACTTTATGATGTAAAAGCTCCTATTTCAAATGGATTGTTCTATTATTCATCAGGTGGCACACTGAAAGCAGCTGATCTAACCACAGGAAAAGTAAAATGGTTCTACAAAAACGGCGCACACCCTGAGATTATAACGAAAAATTCCGTCTTCTTCATCACTTATGAGGGTTATCTTGTAAAAGTTAATGCCCAAACAGGGAAACTGCTTTGGAAAGTTAAGGCTGCCAAAGATCCCATTGAAATCGGTGCCTATGCAGAGTTAATGAACGGGGTGTTATACTTCCGGAATGATCATGGTGGAATAGCGGCTTATCATCCAGTTACAGGTAAAAAGATTTGGGGAAATAAAGACATCCCTATGTATGCAGGGAGTATATATGGCCTTTATGACGGAATATTTGTCGTATCTAGTACCGTTGATAACAGACGCACACAGTTTTTCGGCCTCGATCCAGCTACAGGTAAGAGGTTATGGAGAATGGAGGGATTTTACAACTTTGTTGCTTATCGGGATGGTGATTTAATACTTCGGGAGCAAGCGAATGCTTCAAATGATGCCTCTAACGAACCTCTTAAAGGCTATCAGATGACCCTGGTGCATGTGGATGTTAAAAGCGGAAAAGCAAAGACCAAAAAGAACTATAAACCACTCGAAGATGTTAGTAGACTAGGTAATTATTTCACGTCACTTCAAGGATCCTATCTATATACAGGATGGCGTAAAATAAGTTGTGTACCAGGATTTGGAGCCTAGCCAGGCAACAAAAAAGTAGGGTATTCTCGGGATTGCGAAGTCCACCAAGAAAGGAACCCTACTCGATGACTATTTTACCCGAAAACCAACTTAATA